>CAYNEO010000050.1:0-25113 GCA_964396245.1 uncultured Ignavibacteriales bacterium | reverse complement strand
TGGCTGAAGTGTATGAATGACTGATTTCAAGAAGCAGCCTTGATGCGCAAGGACGGAAGGTTTCTGTAGCGATGTTCAATTCTTTTTCTGTTTTGCCGATTATCAGCAACAGAAGAGCTGTTACTTTAGAGCTTGCGCGCGGTTGGCGGTTGGTACCTGAAATGCGACCAACAGACGAGGTGATGGTTCGGTTCGAAATACCTCGGGAAACAGCATTTCGTAGACAGAAATACAGATGTCTCCAGGGGGTCGCGGATAGTGACATTTCGCGGAGTGCCGTGATGGAATCGGGTTAGGAGAATCGAGAGTGGTAAAAGATCTTGTCAAAAAGACTCTTCACGGTATCGGATACTACAACGTCCGTCGGCGCCTTCATTCATCGAAAGGGAAACGGCTTCTCATTCTGATGTATCACCATTTGTGCGACGACAATTCTCACACAGAGAATAGTGGTCTGTGGAGTGGGCAGACAAATTGTTCCCAGTTTGAGGCGCACATGCGGGCAATCGGCCGACGTTTTCGGGTCATCTCCGTTGAGTCAGCTGCCGATGAAATTCGATATGATGGCTGCCTGAGAGAAGACTCGATCGCCGTCACTTTCGACGACGGGTATGCATCGGTGTATGAAATCGCATTTCCCCTGTTGAAGGAGTACGGATATCCTGCAACAGTATATCTAACAACAGACTGGATTAACGGGTTGATGATTCCCTGGTGGGAACGTGTTCGTAGAGTCTTGACGCCGGCCCGACTGTCCGGAGTTTCAAAGGATGATCTATCCGAAATGACGGGCTGCTCCTTGTCTCAAGATATCAGCGACTACGCCGGTGACAGAATCGATGCCAACGCGCTTACCGAGAAGATCGAGATGTTTCTTCGAACGATTGACGATGGGCAGAGAGAGAATCTGTTGAGCAAAATGAAGCAGTTGTTGGCGGGAAGTGATGCAAGTATTCCAGAGCTGCCCGCGAGCTTGAACTGGTCGCAGATCAAGGAAATGACCCGGTCCGGCATACTCTTTGGCGCCCACACGCGCTCGCATATCAATTTCGGGTCGTTTGATGTCGATAGTATCAGATCTGAGATTGTTGACTCCAAGGTGGAAATCGAAAAGCAGCTGGGCAAGGAAGTAATGGGATTTGCCTACCCGTATGGGCAGGACCTGAAAGCATATGCTGGGGCGGAGTCGATTCTGAGTTCTGAGAGATTCACCTATGCCTGTACGGCAATTTCTGGTACGAATGACGTTTTCAGCAACCTGTATCGGTTGCGCCGTATAACCCTGCCGCAGACCGAGTCACAGGCCTTGCTGGACAGGGAGTTGATGCTCAATCTCTCTGGCTAAAGGGTAATGATGTTGAGGCTGCTATTCATGTTATTTGGATCGCGAGTTAATACCCGAGACGGTGTAAGCGGTCGTCACTGGAACCTATGGCCGGCATTATGAGAAAGCGGGAACTCCCGACAAGGCATAAAGCAGGTGGCCTGTCGATGATAGGGCAAAATAGGAGCCTGCTTGTCTTCAGGGCTGAAGGTTAAGATATGGAAACCACGACTTCGCCGAAGACACCCTACCGCGAGATTGCCAGGCATTCTTCCGTTTATATGATCGGTATGATCCTGACCAGGCTGGCGCCTCTGGTGATGATCCCTCTGTACACACACTATCTGACTCCTGATGATTACGGTGTTGTGGCCCTGCTGGTTATGACCGGCGATGTGATAGCCATCCTGATATCCATGGGCCTGTCGGTGGCGGTATTCAGATTTTACGCCGAGAAGGAACAGGAATCCGAGAAGAAGAAGGTCGTATCGACGGCGCTCGTAATGGGTACTGCGATGTTCTTCTGTATCTTCGGTACGCTGGTCATCCTTTCCAGTCAGGTGTCATCGCTGGTATTTGGTTCGGCCGAGTATACGTATTATTTCCAGTTGACGTTCGTGGCCCTCGCCTTGCAGGCATCTATTGAGATACCGCTCTCCTATCTCAGGGCCCGTTCACGATCGTCCGAGTTCGTGATTGTCTCAATCGTCCGAACGGTCCTTCAACTCACCCTGAACGTAGTGCTCATCGCAGTCGTCCATCTGGGCATTCTCGGTATTCTGTACTCTACGTTAACTACCTTTGGTATCACCGCTTCATACCTGATGTTCGTGACCATCAAGGATTGCGGTATCACGGTCTCTAGGAGTATAGCGAAGCAGTTGGTATCCTACGGCTACCCGTTAGTTTTCTCGAACATGGGCGAATTCATCCTGACATTTTCCGATAGATTTTTCCTCAAGGCGTACACTAACCTGACCGAAGTCGGCCTGTATACGCTCGGGTATAAGTTTGGCATGTTCGTCTCTTTCATCGTGTTGGCGCCCTTTCATCAGCATTGGTCAATCGAGATGTTCAAGATTGACAAACGGCCGGATAGGGAAGAAGTGTTTCGGAAGGTTCTCATGGCCGTCTCAATGGCCTCTCTCATCTTCATTTTCATGCTTTCCGTGTTCATAAAGGAAATAGTCCACATTCTGGCGTCTCCGAGCTACCTGAGTGCCTACAAGGTGGTGCCAATTGTCGCCCTTGGTTACTACTACTTCGGTCTTGCCCGCTTCTTCAGGCTGGGGGCCATGATAACCAAACGAACCAAATACATTGCGTATTCAACATCGATTGCAGCTGTGATCAACGTGCTGCTGAACTTACTGCTGATTCCGAAATTCGAGATGTTCGGTGCCGGGGCTTCCACCGTGGGATCATTTTTCGTTCAGTTTGCAATTATGGCCTATTGGTCAAATAAACTGTATCCGGTCTCATTCAGCTGGACGAGGCTAAACCTGCTGTTGCTGTATGCCGTTCTCATTCTTCTGGGTTCGTACGCCGTGATGCCGGACAATATCTTGTTAGGAATCCTCAAAGACTCTGCATTCGCCCTTATCTTCCTCGGGTCCATGTATCTTTTCTGGATGCGCCCTGAGGAAAAGAGTATTGTGAGGAATATAATCAGAAGGCCACGAGCCGGCCTGAAAACGCTGTTCGAATCATGATGCACTGATATCCCACAGCGACGGATTTGAAAAGTCTGTGACCGAAAATATCCGGATCACATATTGCGCTGGAAGCCGTTCGCTTTCAGCTAAGTTCCTTGCAGATAATACGAAAGGGGACGCAAGTCGTCATCGCTGAATCGAAAAGGGCTGGCAGCATTCCTTTTTCCATAGCCGAGAGAATAGGGGGGGCCGGTATGGGCAATTCGACCCTTTAGCCGCACAGGCGTCTGGTGCTCCTCAGCGAAGGAAGAACCGACCGGTTTCGCAGGGACGGTCGGTGGACAATAACGGGGCCTTCTAGAAGGTTTGTTGACCAAACCGGTTACCGGGATATATATTGCCCGTGAGATTAGACTGCGCGAAGCCAGACAACATTATCGGAGGTTGCCTGAAGACCGGTACGGCAGATCATTCGCGTCCAATACACGATATAATGTTGTCGGAGCGGTGCTGGGCATGGACGGCGGACTGTCTGTAACCCAATGATTATTGGTATGTTGCCAGATCGCGCATGGTTTTTATTGCTTTAGGTCGGCATCTGCCGATAACAAAAAGGAACAAGGATATCTGACCACGCCGATGATTGTATCGTAGAATCAGGTTGCCGAGGGAACCGTAAACGATTTGCCCGGGATCGTGTACAAATACAGGACTCCGGGGTTTTTGACAGGCAATAAAATGCAAACATCTCGAAATTTCCTTAAGAGCGTCTTACGATCGCTGAAGGCCTTTCGGCCCCGTATGCCGAAATGGATGGCTGGTCTGCTGTACCGGGAAAGGTTTGTACGAAAAAACATCTGGATGATGCTCAAGTCAAAGCTCTATTACGAGAATCTGTTGAGATACCGCTGTAAAAGTGTAGGCAGGAACTTCATTCTATATGGCGAGATCCCGTTCATCACCGGAACAGGCGAAATAGTCATCGGCGACGATGTTGAAATATGCGGTAAATGCACGTTCTTCACCGGAGGGAACATTTGCCCTAACTCTAAGCTGCATATCGGTAACAATACGTTTCTTGGTTTCAATGTTCAGATATCTGTAGGCAAACACGTCAGTATCGGGAATAACGTTCTTATCGCTGCCAGTGTCCGCATTGCAGATAATGATGGTCATCCTTTGAGCCCACTGCGACAGTCGATGAACCTGAAGTTGACACCCGACGACATGAAGCCAGTAATCATCGAAGATGATGTCTGGCTCGGTGAGCGGGCGGTAATCTTGAAGGGCGTCAATATAGGCCGGGGCTCAATTGTTGCCGCAGGCTCCGTGGTTACAAAATCGATACCGCCTATGAGAATCGTTGCGGGCAATCCGGCCAGGATTGTTAAGGAAATTCAAGAGGCCAGGGACTATGAACGGCGAATCGAATAGAGCGTTATTCTCGCGGTCTTGCTTCTGCTGGCGCCGGCTTATATTGTTTTCAGTATCGTAGCTGCTCTGGTCTTGCTCGCCGTAGCTCTCAAATCCCCCTATACGGCGTTTCTGATTTACGTGATAGTCATTCTTCTTCGCCCCGGAGAGGTATTTGGTTTACCCTACATTGCGAAACTCACCGGCGGAGCCTGTCTCGCCGGCTGGATGTTCAATATGATACAGACGAAGCAGATAGCGCCTCTCACGCCGCTGAGCAAGACGATGCTCGCATTCTTCGTTGCGGTCTCGGCTTCGGTGCTGACGTGTTACTGGCTGGCAGCTTTCACGGAAGCGTGGAAAATGGTATTGCAGTTACTCTTGCTGTTCTTCCTGATCGTCAATCTCGTCGACTCAACGCGGAAATTGCGCGGATTTGGTATAGCTCTGCTGGTAATTGCAGGCATTGTGTGCACCGTGTCAT
The DNA here is from genome assembly GCA_964396245.1 of uncultured Ignavibacteriales bacterium. Lineage (GTDB taxonomy): Bacteria > Zixibacteria > MSB-5A5 > GN15 > FEB-12 > CAYNEO01. The sequence continues at coordinate 20,237 of CAYNEO010000050.1, read as the reverse complement.
TGTTATCATTTCTGTCTTCAAGGGGCTACGATTCGGATGACAGGTTAGCCAGTGCTTTCGGTACCCTTTACGGGGACTCGAATGAATTTGCCCAGTTTATCCTTATGTTTATCCCGTTTCCGTTCATTTTGCTGTCCTATGCCAAGCGACTCTACGTTCGCCTTTTTTTGATTGCGCTTATCGCAGTCGGGCTAGTCGGACTGATCATGAGCGGATCAAGGGGAGGCTTCCTTGGACTTGTCGCTGTAATGATTTATCTGGCGGTGCGCGGCACAAGGCGGTTTTCCATGCTGACGGCGGTGATCGCGATTTCGGTGATGCTGGCGATGCTGATTCCATCCAGTTATACGCACAGGATAGAAAGCATCAATGACCTGCAATCGGACGAATCGATCGAACTACGCCTGGAAGCCTGGCAAGCCGGTTTTCGGATGTTTCTGTCGAACCCCGTTACCGGTGTGGGGGCCGGCTGTTTTTTGGGTGCTAGTACGTCTTTTGGTATGAGCCACTGGCTTGTGGCACACAATTCCTTCTTGAATGCGCTCGCCGAACTAGGGTTTTTCGGCTTCATGCCCTTTGTGTTGCTGTTTTATTTTGCGTTCAAGTCATGTCGAAGTACACGACTGATTTTAGAGCAATCGGGGCAAACAAATACGTTTCAGTATGTCATAGCCAGCGCTCTGCCGATTAGTCTGGTGGGCTACATTGTACCCGGATTCTTTCTGTCAACCACCTACGCTTCGAGCCTGTATATGCTGCTTGGAATATGTGCTGCACTCGAATTTCAGACCAGACGAGGCAGGCTGGAGTCGATCCGGGCATAAGGACTTTACTACAAGTGTGCTATGAGTGACAATCGCGCGAGAATACTACACCTGGTGCTGAGTCTCGAAACGGGCGGCCTAGAACGGATGGTAACGGGCCTGGTTGAGCTGACCGACGATACACTTTTTGATGTCGAGGTGTGCTGTCTCGATTCAGAAGGACCCTTTGCAGAGGATTTGCGCAATAAGGGCCACCACGTCCTTTTGTTTCAGCGAAACCAGGAGCACTATGATTATTTTCTGCCGTTCAAGCTCAGGAACCTTTTCCGCGAAAAGCGGATAGATGTTCTCCATATGCATTCGGGGACGTACCATCACGGTATGTACGGGGCGATACTAGCCGGTCTGCCGGTACGAATTTACACGGAGCATGGCCGGCCCGTGCCGGAGAAGACAATCGAGGTGCTCGAGGATAGGGTGCTATCGCGATTCGCAAGCCGCGTCGTTACCGTGTCGACGGATTTGCAGCAGTACATGGCCGATTCTATCAGGATTCCAAGGAACAAAATTGAGACAATTGTCAACGGTGTAGATCCGCGGGTATTTCGCAAGCGTCCAAAAGAAATTGATCTTCTGCAACGGCTTGGGTTGAGTAGCTCGGATATAGTGATCGGTACGGTGGGAAGGCTCGCCGATGTAAAGGATCAAAAGACGCTCCTTTCAGCGTATAAACGAGTTATTGAGGCCGGTCATCCGGCGAAGCTCATCATCGTAGGCGACGGGCCGCTACGGCGAGAGTTGGAGCATTTTGCCGGAGAAATCTTCATAAGCCGGTCTACGAGATTCCTAGGAGACAGGCAGGACATTGCCGAGTTGCTCAACTTGATGGATATATTCGTGCTGTCCTCGATATCAGAAGGCACTTCCATGTCTCTTCTGGAAGCGATGGCTTCCCGCGTGCCGTGTGTGGTCACTGATGTTGGTGGTAACAGCGAACTGATAAAAGACGGCCAAAGCGGTTACCTTGCGCCGCCGAGCGCCCCCGATAGTCTCGCCGACAAGATCATGCTGGTGCTAAAAGAGACCGAAAAATCGACTGAGCTGACAGCGAGGGCTCTTGAGACCGTCCGGAAACATTACTCTATTGGTGTCACCGCGACGAAATATCAGGAACTCTACCTTTCATGCCTTAGCGATCGCGGGAATTCTTATGGCCGGAGTAGGTAGAAATTGATCGTCCTGCACGCTATATCCGGTCATGCCCTCGCCGGGGCTGAGATGCAGGTTCTGAACACGGTCGTGGGTCTGGCAAAGTACACATCGATTGACGCCAAGGTGCTGTTGCTTCATGAAGGGGTTCTTTCAAAGAAGCTTGGAGATGCCGGAATCGAAGTATTCATTGTGCCGTTGCATCCACTTACAACTCCGATCGTGCTGTCGACCATCAGGAGGGTCATTTCTGAGAACCATATAGATGCAGTACACTGCCACGGCTATAAGGCAAGTACTGTGGTGTCCACTGCGCTAATCGGCAAAACAGGCATACTGCGGTTTCAAACCTCTCACGGCCTGCCCGAACCGTTCTCAGGGTTTAAGCAGTTCAAGTATCGGCTATACGATGTGCTCGACCGATGGATTATGCGGTACAGGGTGGACAGAGTCATTGCTGTTTCCCTCGACGTACATGAGTTTCTTTCTTCATTCCTGCCTCAGGAAAGAATCTCGTTCTTACCGAACAGCATTGATGTAGTTGGTGGAGACGAAAAGTCGTCGATTCCCGAACTCAAGAGCAGTCTGGGTTTTGATCCAACCGACAAGATCGTTGGAATTATCGGCCGTCTTGTACCGGTCAAAAATCACTTCGTCTTCGTTGATTTGATCGCGGAGTTAAATTCGAGAGACGGTGCGGTCAGGGGACTCATCGTCGGAGACGGTCCGCTCAGAACCGAACTGCAGGAATACGCGATTCAGAAAGGAATCTCGAGTAAGATACGCTTTTGCGGCTTTAGGGAGGACGTTGACGAATTACTGAAAGTGATTGATATAGTAGTCTTGACTTCTTTACATGAAGGTCTTCCGATGGTGCTGTTGGAGGCATTGGGTCAAGGAGTACCGGTTGTGGCATCCAATGTAGGCGGCATGGCCGAGGTGCTAAGTCAATTCTGCCCGGAATGTCTGGTTCCTCCCTCGGATGCAAAGGGCTTTGCGGACAGATGTATGTCGATTCTGCAGAATCCGGACCAGAGTGTGTATCTGGCGGCAGCCGGGGAGAAGATCGTCGCCGAGCGTTACTCTCTGAAGGTTTGCAGCGAGTTGTTGGCCGATATATACCAGGAAGTGTACCGCAAGAAACAGGGTGTGGTTTGAAAGTCTGCATGGTCTACATGTCGGGGTATCCCTGGGACGTGAGGATAGCCAAGATTGCCGATTATCTGGTGGCTTTGGGTCACGAAGTTCATATCCTGTGCCGGTCGTCGCGCGGCAGACCCGAAACAGAAGAATTCCGTGGAACACTGGTTCACCGGACATGCTTCCTCGGGCGGAGCTTCGGCCGACTTAATCGCATCGCCGATTTGCCTTTCCCGCTAAATCCGCTCTGGTTCTTGCGAATTCGCAAGTTAATTGTTTCTGAAGGGATCGACCTGCTGATCATGAGGGACATTCCACTGTCTCTGCCGTCGATTCTGGCGGCAAAGCAGGCAGGAATTCCCACCATATTGGATATGGCGGAACACTATGCGGCCATGTTCCGCGACTTCATCGCCGATAGTCCCCGGCTAAAAAAAGTACCGCGATGGTTGCTCAAGAACCCAATTATCGCCGACATGGTCGAAAAAGTGGCAATTCGGTATGCGGACCGTGTCTTTGTTGTTGTGGAGGAATCACGCGATAGGCTGATGCGACACGGAGTCCCGGCTGAAAGGATTTCAATTGTCGGGAATACTCCGCCGTTGAATGCCTCGGCGGCCGGGGAACAAGCATTGGCCGAGGCGCCGAAACTTGTGTATGTCGGACAACTCCAGTTCAGCCGAGGGATTCAGACAGTTGTCAGAGCTATCAGCCTGCTTAAGCAGAACTCGCGCGATGTGCATTTTTATCTTGCGGGCTGGGGAGAACAGGGAGAGTATTTCAGGCGCCTCATTGATGAACTCGATCTGGGCAAGCAGGTACACCACTTGGGATTTGTTGATCCCAGGGAAGTATATGATTTGATCAACAGCTGCGATTATGGCATAATCCCGCATCTGGATACAGCACATATTCGCACGACCATACCTAATAAGCTCTTTGACTATATGCTTTGTTCGAAGCCGGTCGTGGTGTCCGCAGTCGGACCGCTGGAACGAATCGTTCGTGAGTGCCGGTGCGGAGTAACATTTGAGGCGGGCAACGAGCGCGATCTGGTCGTGGTATTGAGTCGTTTAATTGATGACGGTAACGCGGAGAAACTCGGCAAAAACGGCAGAATTGCCGTTACGGAAAAGTACAACTGGCAGAACGACTGCAAGACAATATCGCAGGTTTTGAAACACATTTGAGGATTCGGAGCGCCGGGGTCGGTAAGCTGCCACGCGCCGCACCATGACGCAAATCGCTGAGCGGCGGTTCGCGCGCATCCGGATTAGCCCAAAAAGAGGAGTCAGGGTGGCAAGAGATCGAATAAGGGTAACGTGCATAGTCGGTACGCGTCCCGAGGTTATCAAAATGTCCCCGGTTATCCGTCAGTTTGCCATGATCCCGGACACGGAATGTCATGTGCTGGCCACTGGCCAGCACAGGGAGATGGTGGATCAGCTGTTTGCCGACTTCGGCATAACCAGCGATATCGATCTGAATATCATGAAACCGGCCCAGAGCTTGTCTTATATGACTTCCGAGCTGGCGAAGCAGTTGGATTGGCTGTTCAGCAAGACCGATCCTGGCGTCGTGCTCGTTCAGGGGGATACGACCAGTGCCTTTATGTGCGCCTTGGTCGCGTTCTACCACAAAGTACCAGTTGGACACGTCGAGGCGGGTTTGAGAACCTACGATCCCCTGTCACCCTATCCGGAGGAAATGAACCGGCAGCTCATAAGCAGGCTCACTACCTTTAATTTTGCGCCGACCACTCTCGCCCGGGATAATCTTTTATCCGAGAGAATTGACGCCGACACGATTTTCGTCACCGGGAATACGGTTGTGGATGCTCTTCAGTTTCTGCTTGCCGACGACAGGTCGACAGAGGTTGACCGTAAGTTTCAGTTTCCCGGCAAGAAGACAATAGTAGTGACCGCTCACCGGCGTGAGAACCACGGTAAGCCACTTGAGAACATCTGTCGCGCTCTCAATACCATAACATCGCGGTTGGATGACGTCGTGGTGATCTTCCCCGTTCACCCAAACCCGGCTGTACGGGAAACTGTCAACAGCATGCTGACTCGCAACCAATCCATACTGCTGTGTGAACCGATGGCATACACCGAGCTGATTCGCGTCATGGCCTCGTCCACCCTTCTCCTCACTGACTCCGGCGGCATTCAGGAAGAGGCTCCGACCCTGAAGAAACCGGTGCTAATCATGCGTGACCATACCGAACGCCCGGAAATTCTCGAATCCGGGTTTGGCAAGCTGGTGGGTACCGATACCAAGAAGATTGTCAGTACGGTCGAGAGAATTCTCCTCGATGACAAACTCTACGAATCGATGCGTGGAGGCAAAAACCCGTTTGGCGACGGACTGGCGGCGAAGCGGATCGTGAACGTGATCTCAAAGTATTTTAACGACGGAGCGGTCGACGATGTACCTATGTTCAAATAGAAACGGCGGCTATTTTGAATCATATGTTTGCGGAAGAAATCTTTCTGAACCTCCAGTTATTATAGAGGAATGACTGTGGTAATCATCCTGCTCGTAATACTTGCCCTGCTGTTCATGGCCTTCCCCGGCTACTTCATAGTCCTTTTGATCGGTCGGTTATTCTCGCGGCGTCAGGTCAAAAAATCTGACATTCTGCCGCCAGTGACATTCATTACCGCGGCCTATAACGAAGAGAGTGTCATTGAAGAGAAGTTGCTCAACACTCTCGAGATAGACTACCCGTCCGAGTCTTTCGAGATAATAGTAGCCTCCGACTGTTCTACGGACGGAACCGACGAGATCGTTTCCCGGTATGCATCCCGCGGGATCAAGCTTGTTCGGGCCTCTTCCAGGAGAGGGAAGACGGGTGCACAGAACGAGAGTCTCAGATGTGCGAAGGGTGACATACTGGTATTCTCGGACGCGAATACGATGTATTCGCCGGACGCGATTAGGAAGCTTGTCGCGAACTTCGCCGATCCTGACGTCGGATGTGTCGGCGGTCGGCTGGTCTACGTAAGCGATACCCAGAGAGAGCTGGTAAGTGAAAAGGGCCTCTATGAGCGAGTCGATCAGTATATCAAGAAATTGGAGTCAGACATCTATTCATGCATTGGCCTTGACGGTGCGATATACGCCATTCGAAAGGAACTGGCTCGCCCCATTCCGGAAAGTCTGACGACCGACTTCATGGTGCCGCTCGACGTAATCGTACAGGGATATCGTGTTGTATTTGAAGGTGACGCTGTGGTGTATGAAGAAATACCGTCATCATCATACGTCGAATTCAGACGCAAAATCAGAACCGTGCGTGCCGGGGCAACGGCGCTCTATGCCGCGCGAAGACTGCTCAACCCGTTCAAATTTGGCTGGGCGGCGTGGTTCTTGATATTCCACAAGGTGCTGCGATGGATGACGCCTTTCTTTTTGGTCTTGTTGTTGCTCGTGACCTATTTCCTGTCGTCCCACAATGTGGGTTATCGGCTGCTCTTCTGGGCGCAGCTGATATTCTATGTTCTGGCGCTGGCGGGTGGCCTGATCAGACGAACATTTCCACTAAAAATCCTCACTGTTCCGTTCTTCTTCTGTATGACCAGCATTTCGGCTCTATGGGGCCTGGTGCTGTTCCTTCGAGGCAGGCGGTCCGAGGTCTGGGATGTTAAGAGATGATTAACGCAGATAAATCCGGCCTGAACGAGGCCCTGGTCATGGGCGGTTGCCCGACGGGTTTGGCGGCAATAAGGAACCTTGGCCGCCATGGCATACCCGTTTGGGTGATTGACCCGGTGCCCTATGCTCAGGGTTTTTTCTCGAGGTATGCGAGGGCGCTGGGAACATTTCGGTCCCCCGCGGATGATGAGCGTTTGCTGTCTTCATTGGTGCGGTGGGCCGAGAATCGGCCACACAAACCGGTGCTGTTTCCTACGAGTGATGTGTATCTCGATTTCGTCGGTCGGAACGCCGATCAGCTGAGAGAACATTTTCTCTTTTATCGGCTGGACCAGGATGTCTGCGAGACATTTCTCGACAAGAAGAAATTCTACGGTCTGTGTTCGTCGTTGAATGTACCGATTCCCATAACCGAGTTTCCGGAAAACGAATCCGACTGGCGGAACGCAGCCGATCAAATGAGCTATCCCTGCATAGTGAAACCGATATGTACTCATGTCTGGGATGAAGTTTACAAGGGTATCAAGGCCTTCGTTATCACGGATCCTGGCGATCTTCTCGACAAATACGAACTACTCAGCGCAAATGATCTCGCAGCGAACGTGATGGTACAGGAGATCATTCCTGGCCCGGAGGACCGCATATTACTCTTTGCCGCATATTTTGATCGGGAGAGTGTTGCCCATTCGAGGTTCACCGGCAGGAAGGTGCGCCAGTTCCCGCCGGATTTCGGCACGGCGGCCATGGTGAGTCCGGAACCCAATGACTCGGTTAGAGAGGCAGCAGTTTCGTTTCTGGCAAAAGTCAATTTTCACGGCGTTTGCGACGTTGAATTTAAACTGGATGAAAGGGACGGGGCGATAAAAATGATCGAAATTAATCCGCGGATCGGCCGATGGTTTTCGGTTGCTGAAGGCTGCGGTTTGAACATTCCGTATGTAGCGTACAGGGACATTGTAGGCTTTCCCCTTGGTGGCGAAGAAATCCAGGGCGAGGGGAGAACCTGGATATATGCTTCGAAGGACTTGCTGTCGGCGGTCCGCCACCTGACAAGAGGGCAGTTGCGCGTCAGACAGTGGGTACTCACGTGGCTGCGGCCAAAAGTCTGGGCGGTTTACGCTCCTGATGACAGGAAGCCGTTCTTTTTCTCCGGCCTGAGTTTCTTTCTCAAGCTTAAGAAATACTTCGTCAACCGGATGCGACAGAAACGCGCGGCTTCATCGACTGATCACAAGCGTCAGAGGCAGTATCAGGTGTGACGCGCCGAAAACGTTCGCGGTACGGAGCGTATCAACTTTGCTCCGGTGATTGGCATCATCAGCGGTGCAATCTCGCAAGAATCCAGCGCAGTTCAATCGCCACGCGTTTTCTCCATGGCAGTATATTCATTTTGCCGGTCCCGGATCGAAGGAAATCGAGGATGTCCGATGCAGGGACAAACCAGCCGTTGCGCCCGGACAGATCGGTGAGCCTCTCTCTGGTGACAGCATTCAGCCGGCCGTTCTCACAGAAGCCGTAGGCGAGGTGTGTGTACACGATGCAGACGCCTCCCTCCGATTCGAGGGCGTCGAGATTGTCTTTTGCAAGAAGTTCGTTGAAGCTCTCGACGTCTTCTCCATGTGCCGTCTGAAACCAGGCGTTGACCAATGGGCGGCGCGGGTCATAGTATGGAATGCGGGAATTGGTTTTCAAAATATTGATTTCAGGAAAGCTGAATTTGGGGACGTACGCGATATGCTCCCTGGCATAGTCGCCCCAGAAATACGGTGAGTCGGGGATCTGTCCGAAAGAGTCCACCCCTGCGTCGAGGATCCTGTAAAGCAGCCGATTCACCCAGAAATCGAGCTTGTGTATTCCCCAGTAGAGGTTATCTTTGTTCCAGGCATGATTCACGAAGATCCGGGGAGAGCATCCCAGCATTTCCTCGAACTTGAGAAACGAGTCGAGGACTTCCTGCCTTCTCGAAGAACCTCCTCTTGCACCGTGAGACGCAAGTTCAAAGCCATTCTCTTTGAGGGACTTGAGGAAAGCAACATATTCGGAGTCCTGAAGAGTCTGTCCCCGGTTGAACGGTTGCTCGGGATCATTGGTGGGCAATACCCAGACCGTCTTGGTGGTGCGCATGCCCAGTTCATGCAGAAGGTCATATACAGGTTTGACATTATCAACCGTCGCGCCGTCGGTGTCATCGATGATCGTAAACGCGAACTTTTTCCCATCAGGGAACGTCAGGCGGGGATAGTTACGGGGACTCATGAATATTACCCGAATGGCTCACGTTCGGCAGACAGATGTATTTTCTCCGCTGGTGATCTTGACATATATGCACACAGAGAATATGCCCCGATAATTTCTGAACATCAAGCTTTCTATGGCCGAGCGGGCCCGGGAGCAGCGACGAATACGGGTCATCCGGACCTGTCGACCGCCCACTGTTCGGACTTCCTTCCACGGGCAAACTCAACGAGCCCGAGTGCGGCCGCAAAGCTCGTGGCTATGAAGAGAAAAGGAACGGTAAACAGACGCACCGGTCGGCTTTTTCGTATAATATATCCGATCGCGGCCAGGACAAGGATAAACGCTATGGCGAAGAATGTATCAAAGCAGAAGTGGCTATAGGTCCGGCCGAGGAACGAAAAGACCAACAGGGCGCTCATCGGGATGATACCCGTCCACCGAAAAAGCTTGTGGAAAAGCAGCGAGACGGAGATAAGCCCGTATCGAAATGGATTCAACAGGTAGGCGTATTCGTACAGGACGACTGCACCCGCCCTGACAGTGCGGATCTTGCGCCGGAATTCGTGCTTCATGGAACGGGCAACGGTCCCGACGGCAACAGCGTTTTCATCGTAGACGACTCGATACCCCTGCCGTATCACATCGAGGGGAATGGCGAAATCGGTGGTCAGGTGCTCCGGCATTTCACGCGCCAGCTCTCTTCTGATAGCATAGATCGCTCCGTCAACGCCGATACAGGCGCCTACATCCGACTCCAGCTTCTTGACATACTGATCGACCGCCTCATAGATCTTTTTTTCTTCCACCAGTTCAGTCTGATCGTTGGAAGTATATGTTATTTTGCCGCCCACGCATCCAACGCCAGGGTCCACGAAGTTCCTGACCATTATATTGATCGCGTTTTTGTCAAGGTGAAAATCCGCGTCGCTGTATACGATGATGTCGCCGGTTGCCTGGGATAGAGCCGCATTTTGTGCCCCGGTCTTCCCGCGACGGGTTGGGCAGCGAACCAGTTTCACGCCGAATGAATGGAAGCTCTCCACGATCTCGTCAGTCCTGTCGACGGAGCAATCCGAGACCACGATGATCTGGAGCAGTTCACCCGGGCAGTCGAGAGTGATACTGTTTTCCAGCTTGCCGGCGATGAGTGACTCCTCATTATATGCGGCAATCACCAGACTTACGCTGGGCAGATCAGTCGTCTGTGAGCCCGTCTGCCGGCGCAGGGAAGACTTGCGAAGCGGCCTCAGGATCCACAGAAGCACGGGATATCCCAGATATGTCACTAACGGGATAGCCAGCAGGAAGATACATACGATTCTTGCCATATTGCGGTCTTCAGGAACTAGAAACTACCGATCAGGAGAAGTCACGTGTTGTCCTGATCACGTTCATTTATCGGGACGGCCAATCAACTCGCACAGCAATAACCCGGTTATGGTTCATACTCCATGATATGTAATCCTCCCCGAAAGTACCTGAACTGAAAGCTGACACCGATCTCAACGGTGACAGCCGGCTCGTCAGGTAACACGACCCGGGACTGTGCACCCTGTACTAGTATAACGGAGACTAGCGAGAGGATGAAAGTACTTTTTTGTGGAAAAAACGCTTCGGACGTCCCCCGTTCAAGGGTGCAGCTCCGGGCATGTCAAGTCAAACGGCCGCGCTGGCAGCCTCTCTCACCGGGTGATAAGCTGGAGGAATGCGGGGTCGGCTCTGCTCGCGGTCAGTGCTGACGGTGTGCGCGATATCTGACGAAAAAGAGGCCGGTCAGTCCGAGTCCGACCAGCAGCAATGTTGCCGGTTCGGGAATGACCTCAACAGCGAAGGTTCCGGAATGCGTTTCCAGGTAGTTCTCGGTGTAACCGTATTCGTACCCTACCCAGCCGCCCCATTCGATCCGCGCGTCGTATGACAGCCAGAGCGGCGGATCGGTCGGCCCTGTCCAGTCAAAATCGTACCCGAACCAGTAATTTTCCCCGAGACTCTCGTGCTCGTTGAGACCCAGCCCGTAGGCCCATCCGGAACGGTTGCCGCCGTACCATTCCCCCGGAGAGTTGTATCCGAGTCCCCACTCCCCTGAATTGTGAGTGGGATTGTACTGCGACGTTCCCAGCACCGGTCCAATCCTGAGGTAATTGAGCTCCGGGCTGTAGCTGGGGTTGCCAACCAGATAGCCGTACTGGCCCACCCATTGATCCCCTCCCCAGTCAGCCAGCACCCTCAGGCGGTAACTGTCGAGGTCCAGCTTCTCTAAATAGGCTCGTTGTATGTTGAAGTAGCTCAGCGGCAGGGCGCAGACTAGACTCGGCGAAAGAGCGAGTAACGATATCAAAAGGCACTTCTTCATAGCTCCAATCCGATCGGTTGTGAAAGCGTTGGCACAACTACCCGTCTTAAATGTGGCAAATTCAATGCCCTTTCTGTCACAATAGCTGCAGAATAATGCTCATACACACTAACCCACTTCCAAATAATCACTTACGCGGTAATTTTCAGCCGCCAAACCTGTATTTTGGTGTAAAAGGCCTTGACATTTCTCCGCATTCAAGATACAATCCGTTCGTTGATTGCATATTGTTTCAGCAAATAGTTAGTTTAATGCATAATCACCGCGACATAAGCCCCCGCAGCCATTGGTCCCGAATTCGACTGCTATCCCCTGTGGGATACGAGGTTAACGCGAGAAACCCTGTGGTTTTAGTGCAAGTGATATGGTGCCATATGATCAGCAAGAAGATTTGGTGTGTTTTTCGCGGATTGACTCTTTTCTGCTAAAGCATCAAAAGAACAATACCGATTAGAGAAGTGAGGAAAACGTAGATGAAGGCTAGGCTCTACTTCGGTAGATGCGCTAATATGCGACGGCGTCTCGTCTTCTTGGTCCACAAACGGAGACTCTGCTATGCGGACCTTCTCGAAACATATAAGGGAAGACTCGCTTCTGTGGAATATTCCGGGGATTCAATGTCCGGGTCATCTGATGCTTGCGTTCGCAAATAACCCGTCCCATTATGGTACTGTGCAGTGAGTCAATTGTTTAACTGGCAAGAACTGAATCCTCTTGCTTGGTACTTGAGAGTATAATAGTTTAATTAGTTACTGCTCATAAACCGTTCCTTAGATACCCCGACGGAGGTGACTTTTGAGAGGAAATAGAACACCGAAGTACTTTATCGTGGGATGCTTACTGGCTGGTTTCCTGTCATTTGCTGTTCCCTGGTCTAACGTCTTTGCGGAGGACCCGTCGCCGATGTCCAAGCAATTGTACATTGGCGGTGTGGAGTACTACAGCGACCAGTGGTATAACACTGACTCGACTGCATGGTGGGCGCAGAGATTCAACTGGGCAATATTCCAGTGGAGTCCGGCGAGCAACTGGATACCCAAGAAGAACGCGATTAAGGCAATCAATCCAAACGCCGTTCTTTTGAACTACGACATGATTCATCGCTCGGCATCAGAAGCGAGCGCCGTAGAATCGTGGGCCAATGCTCGCGGTATTGATCCGGGAACCATGATGTTCTACTCGAGCCGGACGGAATCGGCGGCCAATTCAGGTGGCGCCGGGGCAAGTACCTGCACCGCCGCTCCCGGACAACCTCTCTGCTTCGGCGGACGGCTTTTTCTTGACCCGCGGCAGCCCGCCGTCGGTGCTTATATGTGGAGTCAATTCAAGGCAGAAATGGATGTATGGCAGTCCGACGGCTGCATGCCCGATAACGAGTGCCCGATCGGCGGTACGGGTGGTTTGAATTGGTGGCGCCCGCCGTTCTTCCCGCTGGCTTCGGCATCGTACTGGAGTCCCACCTTTGACGCGTCCTATTTCACTAATGACTGGGGCGGGATGAGCTTCAGTGAAATCCGGGATTCGGCAAGAAGTCTCAGGATAAATCCCGGCGGATGGTACTCCGTGCTGGGCGATTCGGCGGTGGCCAATGGCAAAATCATTGCGCCCAACTGGGCCTCCTGGGGCGGGCCATATGGCGGCAATAACACCGGCTGGGATACTGAGGTCGGGCGGGCAGCGGCCCGTCTGCACGGCGCGTTGCTGGGTGAGCTGGAGTGCTACTTCGCTCCGGGCGGATATTCCTCTGCCGGATACTCAGCGGCCAACGAGAGAACGGTCAATTACGTTGTAGCTGACTGCAAGGCGGTTGCCGACTCGGCGGTTGACATGTTCATCTGGCCGATCATCGCCGGACACATCGACTCGGCTAACGGCGACGGTGCAGGTGGAGGTTTTACTTTCGCCCGAAGCCGTATGAACGCGCTGGGCATGATGCTCGATTGTCTCTTCCCCAGCAAGCCTTTGAACGGTAAGAGCACTATTTATCGCTTTGGACCCCACCCCCGCGCCAACGGAGGTGGACCTGACAATCAGACTCTGTTTGATCGGAGTCTCTCAGGGATCATTGCCAGCGATACGCGTGTCCATTGGGACGATGCCTTCGGCAAATATTTCGGAGTTCCCTTGTTGACGCGAGATACATCCCTTAAAGGAACCGACGGAGTGGGCCAGACCTACACGGTTCACCGGGTGCGGTTCCTCAATCCAAATACGAGCGATACGACCTTCGTCGCGGTGGGTCGTTACTGCCGGGGGACCAACCGAAGTCTGACCGCTACCCGAGTCTCGGTAGCGGCTTTGCCGTCGGCGGGGTGGTTCGAACTGATACCGGGCGGTACCTGGAGGCCACATTCGGGCGACACTGTCTACGTGGCCAATGCCAACTGGAGATTCTTTGCCAAAGACACGGTGCTGGCGAACACCGGTGTTCCCGGAACGCAGGAGCAGGATACGATCCCACCGAGTAAGACTTACGATCTCCAGCCCATGCGCGGCGAGGTGACCAAAGAAATAGATTTGAGCTGGACGGCCCCGGGCGATGATGGCCAAACAGGGACCGCTTCCAGGTACGACATCCGTTACTCGAAGCAGGAGATCACGGAGTCGAACTGGTGGAGTGCTGCTTCCGTCTCCAACCCGCCGGCGCCGTTGTCGGCCGGCCTGACGCAGCACCACACCGTAGTTGTTCCGGAGGCGGGGCAGACGTATTATGTGACGCTGAAAGCATATGACGAGGCCAACAACGCCTCGCCCCTCTCCAACAGCCCGCAGGGTTGTTCCGGGGGCCTCCCCATACCGGCCTATGCCTCCACCGAAATCGATGAACAGGATAGCACAGCGCTGCTATCCTGTTCTACTTTTACCTCTTGCGTGACCCCCATCGGCTGCGAGTTCCAGGTCGACACGGATGTCGCATTCCCGAATCCGGTTAGCCTGGTGGCCCAGCTCGGTTCCGGACCGATCACCAGCGTGACATTCGGGCCGATGAGCGAGGGCACCGACTATTTCTGCCGGTGGCGATCACGCCAGTTGCCTTCAGGGGAAACCGGCCCCTGGGCCGCAGGCATAAGGCAGTTCAGCCTTGCGGGGGAATCCAATTCTATTCCTTCGCCCCCCGAAATCTACAGCCCGCTCGATGCTGATACAGTAACTTCACTCACGCCATTGCTCAGGGTAACTAACGGACATGACGCGGACGGCGATCTGTTAACATATGACTTCGAACTGTATCAGCCTGACCGAGCCCAACTGGTCAGCCGGATAGACGGCCTCACGGAAACACCGCAGATCACATCGTGGTCGGTTCCCGGCGGCTTTCTGGAGGATGGCCACTCGTATGTCTGGAGATCGCGTTGTTTCGATGGCCTGAGTTCGTCACCGTGGACACCCTTCGCTGATTTTACCGTGCAATTGTTCATAAGCGGTGAAGGTACGGAGTTCAACACGCATGTCTTCCCGAACCCTTTCAGTATGTCCCAGGTCTCGACCGTGACATTCGTCGAGATACCCCAGGGAGGCACGCTGATGATGATGACCTCATCCCGAACCCATGTCAGGAGATGGGTTAACGTATCGGGGGGGGAAGTCATCTGGGACGGAAGAAACGCGTCAGGAAACACCGTCGCGCCGGGCGTTTATCTCTGGTATGTCGAGGGCACCGACATCCATGGGAAGCTCGTCGTCCTTCCGTAGTTTTTCAGCATCCGTCTCGATATCCGGCAACGGCCGGATCGATTCACAATCTGTTCCAAAACAAGACTGACTCTCGTATACCTCCATCCATGGCGGGAAAGAGAGGGAGATTATCTCCGTCTGCAGGATTCTGGCTTAATTTCCGTAGAGAAACGATCGAAACGATGATCTGTCCGGATCAGGGTCATTCGTGGCTATATGAGGCCCACCGGGGCTCTCTTGATTGCCAATGAGGGTTGAGCCGCGGTAATCTCGAACTGACTACCGGTTGGTGATGCAGAGAGAGCTGCCGAGCACCTGCTGCAGGATGTTGTATGGGCATGGGAGTCTCCTTTGCGTGATCTTTGAAGGCCTGTCTTAAAAGTGTACAATTTTGATCCGTTTTAGGCTCGAATTACCCAGGAGAGGAAAAAATGTCATAATGGGACGTAAGTTATTGATAAGCAATATAATAAAACTGGAAAAAGATTCCTGTTTATTGTTGACAAAACATATAATGGCGTATTATCCTGTCCGACATTGTATGGCTCAGGCCAGATTTGGTCGAGCACTATACGAAAACGAACGGTTTGTTCAAAAGACTGACAATTATGATGGGAATTGGCGGTCACTGAACAACGGAACGCAATTGATTGGGAATCGGGAAGTTGAAGGGGTTGCTAGGACCTCAACGAGCAGGGATGCTCATAATACGGTCATTTTGCCGGGTTAGCCGATTTTAGTTGATCCGGGGATGGCTGGTCGGCAGTTGTCGCGGAGCTTGCCTGTGCCACAAAAGGGGCTGTCCCTCAATAGCTTACACTTTGCCCGCTTTCCTGTAGTCGGAAACTAAAAACATCTTGGAGGACAACGATTCCGGCACCGGCCTTGCCCCATCCAGGTCGGAAGCGCCAGAAGGAAAGCTTGTGCAGTGCAAGTTGTCTGTCGGATCCTTCCGAGTCTGTTGCCTATACCCACCTTTGATCCTTGTTGACGGCGTCTAAACACACCGTCTGACCGGGGGCAACATTTCTGATAGTCGGAAACCGTACTGCACATGGTCAGAGGAATATCCATAGGTGTACACACCAAGGAGAATGAATCATGGATAGAGCAGGAAACAAGAACGCGTTGCCGGTTACCGCGCTCAGATTACCGGCAATGGCAAAAGCCGCGGCTCTGATACTCGGAGTCTTACTGCTCGTCGCTGGTGAGGGACAGGCGGCGATTCAGGCCGAGGCAGCCAGTTCGAACGAAGTCACGCTTACCTGGACCGCTCCGGGTGACGACGGTGACGTTGGGACGGCCTCGGAGTATGACCTGCGGTATTCGGAGTCGCCGATCACCGACGCAAATTGGGACCAGGCGGTACAGGTGTCCGGTTTGCCCTCCCCGCAGTCGTCGGGCAGCTCGGAATCATTTACCGTAACCGGTCTGAATCCGGGAACGACCTATTACTTTGCCCTCAAAGCTGCGGATGAGATGCTTAACTGGTCGTCGCTTTCGAATGTGGTCTCAGCCACAACCGATCAGGAACAGATTGCCCCGGCGCAGGTAACCGACCTGCATATGATTGACTCTTCGTCGGGAACCGTGACAATCGCGTGGACGGCGCCGGGCGACGACGGTAACATCGGGACAGCTTCGCAGTATGATATTCGGTATTCCACGGCGCCGATTACGGATGCCAACTGGGATGCTGCCACCCAGGTAAACGACGAGCTTGTTCCCATGCAGGCCGGCAGTTCGGAATCTTACACTGTAACGGGCCTTCTGCCCAGCACCACGTACTATTTTGCTTTAAAAACCGCTGACGAGGTTCCGAATTGGTCAACCTTGTCGAATTCAGCTCGAGGCGGCACTGCGGTCGAATCCGCCGCACCGGCGGCGATTGCGGACCTGGCGGCCGGCAACGGAACAGAGACCACCATTCGTTTGACATGGACCGCGCCGGGTGATGATGGTGCTTCAGGGACAGCTTCCGAGTATGACATCCGCTACTCGACGTCGCCGATTACCGCCGCGAACTGGGATGCCGCCACTCAGGTATCCGGTGAACCGGCGCCAAAATCTGCAGGCAGCTCCGAATCCTTTGTGGTCACGGGTCTGCAAAACACGACCACGTACTACTTCGCCATCAGGACGGCAGACGAGGTTCCGAACTGGTCACCCCTCTCAAACGTCGTGAGCCGTGAAACGGCACCCGATCAGACGCCGCCGTCGGCCATTGATGACCTCCAGGCATCGACCGGCCAGAACGACGGTGAAATCGATCTTGTCTGGACCGCGCCGGGGGACGACGGTATGATCGGCCAGGCAAAGCTGTACCTTGTCGGCTACTCGACTGAAGCGATCGACTCAAACAACTGGAATTCGGCTTCATTGTATACCGACCCGCCGGCCCCTTCGGGGCCGGGGGCGGTTGAAAGATGCCTCCTTGGCGGTCTCCAAGGAGGGACGACCTATTACGTGGCCGTGCGCACCGTTGACGAGGCAGGTAACCTCTCACCGCTCTCGAACGTGCAGAGCGCCGAAGCTTTTCTGGATATCGTAGCCGGTGTTGATGACGGCGATGACAATGGCTTACCGACAGAGTACACCCTCTCACAAAACTACCCCAATCCCTTTAACCCGACCACGACTGTCGAGTATAGCCTGCCGGAAGGATCATATGTCCATTTGCAGGTCTTCAATGTTCTCGGCCAGTCTATCGCCGAGCTTGTCGATGGCTATCAGTCAGCCGGCAGTTATCGCGTCACCTGGGACGGTCGTGCGAATGACGGTAAAGCTGTTGCTACCGGGGTCTATATGTATCGTCTCAAGGCGAATGGCTTTGCCGAGTCCAAGACGATGGTTCTTCTTAAGTAACTCCCCTTCAACTCAGCTCCAAATACGTTCTCAACAAGGTGTAACGCCCCGATAAGAGGAAATGACCTAAAGCTACAGGCATACTATCGTGAAGGCTGCTGACTTCCGGTCGTGCCGTGGGAATCAGTTGTGAGGGGCTGACAGTAAAGCCTGACCGTATGGCGGCGAGTCTTGGCGGGCTGGTGGTGGCAACAAGGGAGGGCGACGGTGTGCGTCATGAGTGGCTTCGTCCGGTGATCCGGCGAATCGCGGGGAGCAAACGATTCTTGGCCCAAAGAACGGTCTGTCCGCGCAAGGTCCTGTTCCCGACTGTCACCGAGATATGGGGTCGGATACGATCGGCCCACTCCAGTTTGTAATCGTAATCGTCTCCACAGAGATCATATTCGCAGGTATCAGGTCGGTCATACAGGTATTCGAGGATATGCAGCCTGATGTTGTTTCCGGGGGAATAGTACTTATACTCCATATCGAAGTCACATCGCGTGAGGGCGTACCGATTGCCATACTTGAGCAGGTATTCAAAGCCAATGACCTTGCCATCGATGCTGAGAGTATGGATGCTCACCCAATCTCTCTCCAGCGCCAGGGGAGTAAAACTCATGTACAGCCGGGCGTCCGACCCGCCGGGTCGCAATTGCGTTCCCTCCATGCCCTTCCAGCTTTTTTCTGAGGTAGCGAACATGGACGGCAGGAAAGCTTCCCACTGCTCGACAGTTTCGATTTTCCCGAAACCGTATGATTCAGCCTTCTCGAGTCTCCGATAGCACATGCGCTCGAGAAATTTGATGCGTTTATCTGGCAGGCTGTTCCAGTAATCATCGAACGTACCGCCAGTCAGGAGGTACGGCGAACGGAGAGAAGCCGAAATTTGCGAGGGGTAGGTCTGATTCCGGCGGTCAATCAATTCAAGGAAAGCTCGGGTGATCTGATTCTCGCTTTCCATATTTTCCGTCATGAGAACATCCCAGTCCTTCAGCGCTAAGATACTCGCCAGCAAGGGCTTCAGGTACCGCACCTCCGAGACAATAAAATTGCAGCGAGGCGATATGGGGGAAGAGAGAAACGACAGTCCCCTGACCTTGAATCCCCGGAAAACAGCTTTGGTTCGGTACAGCGGAGCCACGCCGACGAGCTCATCTCCTGACCGGAGTACCACTACGGCCAACTGCGACTGGACGCGATTGGCGCGCATCCAGTGATCAAACCACTCATGTCTCATGTATACATGACCAAGGCTGGAGCGCGAGACGAGGGCGTTCCACTCTTCGGCAAGAATCTGGAATTCAGCGTAGGTTTCAATTACCGCGTTTTTCACAGCGTATTCGATTCCACCTGAGACCGGAGGGAACTGGAGGCAATCCGTCCGGTCCGTTATGTATTGCCGTCCGATCGCATTTTTTTGACAATTCGCGATCGGATCGCGGCGAACTTTTCCAGGAAAATCCCTTTCAATTCCTGTACAGTCGGGGCAGGATCATCCCAGGAGAAAACCGCGTGCTCGGTCTCTCCCATCAGCGAACGAATCCACCCCCACGTCGATAGCAGGTTTTCTCTCCGGTAACCGAGAAAGGCCTCGAGGTCTCGACGGAAGGAAAGCCAGCAAACTCCGGGACGGTAATGGTCATAGGTTTCAAAAGGGAGGTCAACTTCTCTGGCATAAGCCAGATAGCCCAGGTCTATTCCGCATCGCCTCGCGAGGCCATCCCACAGGCCCCAGCGGACGTTTACTTCGATAACCTTGTATTCACCGTCCCGTGAGTCCTTCTTGAATTCCACTCCGAAAAGTCCCCGGTAACCGAGCGGTTGAAGAAGGTTGACGGCTTTGGTCAACAGAGCGTCATCCCGCACACTTCGCACAAAGGAGGCGCTGCCAAAGTGTACCGGCGTAACCCTGAGTTTCTGCCCAGCGAAAATACCTTCGAGTTTTCCATCGGCGTTGAAATAGCCGCAGACATAATACAGGTTGGCGTCTTCGCCGGGAATGAACTCCTGCAAAATCACCCTGGGGTCGACTTCGGCCACCAGCTTATACCAATTACGCAACTCGGCTTCGTCCGAAATGACGATAACTTTACGGTAGCCAATCCTGTCAACCATGTCCTGGAGATACCACGATGCGGAGTAGATCGGTTTCATGATGACAGGGTAGCGCAGCTGTCTGGCGACATGATCCAGATGACTCTGCTCACGTACAATGAATGACGTCGGCCCGGGGAGATCTCTCTCTTCGAGAATCTCGGCGAGTCCGTCTTTGCTTACGAGCCGTTCGGCCAGTTCCGGCTCGGGCACCAGAAACTTGTACCGGGACGACAGCTTGTCTCGATGTCGCGATA
>CAYNEO010000049.1:0-26227 GCA_964396245.1 uncultured Ignavibacteriales bacterium | reverse complement strand
AGTCTTCGGGCCACCCTCGTGATAGCGCTTGAAGTTGAAGTAACAGCCAGTACTATCACCAGCGCCACGGCAATCAGGCGTAAAATCCGGTACATAAGCCGCTCCTGTTATGTCGCGATCGTTTGTAGTCTCAATAAACTCTCAGTACAAAGACGTGTCAAACAAGAAAAACCCTAACGCTCGTATAAGCCATTATACAGATATGACATAAATCGGGTGCAGGAAGATTAATCACGGAGCTTGTGCAATTTTTCACTTGCTCCGGCCGATATAGTCATTATAATGGCTGCACGATAAATCGTTGAACCGCAAAACGTGGAAGCACGATTATGGCTGGAACTAAAATTGTCATCGTGGGGGCCGGCGTCATGGGCCAGGGGCTCGCTGAAGCTGTTGCCTCCAGAGCTATAGAAGTGATTCTGGTCGACAGGACCACAAAACTCGCCCAGAAAGGCGTCCGGGGCGTCTCTGAGGCAATGGATAAAGAAATCGGCCGCTGGGGCATGACCGAGTCGGAAAAGAAGGCTATTCTCTCGCGGATCCTGCCGTCCGGCGACCTGTCCGAGGCCGAAGAAGCGGACATTGTCATCGAGGCCATTCCGGAAGAACTGGCAGCCAAGAGGGAACTGTTCCATCAGCTTGATGAGATCTGCCCGCCGGAAACCATTTTTGTCACCAATACAAGTACTCTCTCCATCTCGGAAATGGCCAGCTTCACCAACCGGCCAAAGAAGGTGATCGGGATGCACTTCCTCAACCCGGTTACGAAGATTCCCCTCGTAGAGATAGTCAAAGGTCTGCGGACGTCGGATGAAACTTTTCAGAAGGCGGTCGAATTCGCCGACATGCTGGACAAGAAGTGGATTACGGTCAATGAGTACCCGGGTTATGTGACAACACGGATAATAGTCCCCCTTCTCAACGAGGCTATGCACGTTCTGATGGAAGGTGTAGCATCGGCGGATGATATTGATGAGGCGATGAAGCGCGGCTTCGGATTCAATGTCGGCCCCCTCTCCCTCGCCGACATGATGGGACTCGATGTCGTCATGTCGTGGATGGAAAATCTTCTGGACGAGCTTTCCGAACACAAGTACAACCCGTGTCCGCTCCTGCGCAAGCTAGTGCGAGCGGGACACCTCGGCGTCAAGACGGGCCGCGGGTTTTTCCGGTATGACAATGAGGGAAACCGCATACCCTCGAGTGAACCTGAAACAACGGGGAGTCAGATAGCATGAAGGTCCTGGTACTCAACTGCGGCTCATCGTCGGTCAAATACCAGTTTATTGACACGGCGACCGGGCTGGCTCTTGCCAAAGGCATGGTGGCGCGCATCGGGATGGAGGGTTCGGTCCTCACGCACAAGCCGCACGACCGGCCGGAGATAAAAGTCTCAGCCGAAATTCTCGACCACGTGGTTGCGGTTGAGTACGTGGTCGCCTATCTCATGTCCAAGAACCACGGGGTGATCCAGGACAAGAACGAAATTGACGCCGTGGGGCACCGGGTGGTACACGGCGGTGAAGATTTCTCTGATTCGGTTCTGGTCACGCAGGATTTGATGGCCAAGCTGCGGGCGCTTATCGAATTGGCGCCGCTGCACAACCCGCACAATATTCGCGGTATTATCGCCTGCCAGAAAATTCTGGGCGACAAACCGCAAGTGGCCGTGTTCGACACGGCGTTCCACCAGGAAATGCCGCCGCACGCGTATGTGTACGGCCTCCCCTACGTGCTTTACCGCCGGTATTTCATCAGGCGATACGGCTTTCACGGCACCTCGCACAAGTACGTCTCCGACCGGGCGGCAGAATTGATGGGTAAACCGATAGGCCAGCTCAAGATCATTACGGCGCATCTCGGAAACGGGGCCTCGGTCGCGGCGATTGACGGCGGCGTATCAATTGACACCTCGATGGGATTCACGCCGCTCGAGGGTCTCATTATGGGAACACGCTCGGGCGATATCGATCCGGCGATTATCCTGCATATCATGGCCCGGGAGGAATTGTCACTTCACGAGGCAAATACGCTTCTGAATAAGCACTCCGGACTTATCGGGGTATCGGGGGTGTCATCCGACATGCGGGAGATAATCGAGGCATCACAGAACGGTCGCGAGCGGGCCAAACTGGCGCTGAATATCTACTGCTACCGGTTGAAAAAGTACATCGGCGCATATACGGCGGCGCTGGGAGGTCTTGACGCACTGGTGTTTACGGCCGGAATCGGAGAAAATGCCGACACGGTCCGGGCTCTCACCTGCCAGAATATGGAGCATCTCGGCATCAAGATCGATGAGGCCAAGAACAAGGCCGCGATCGGCAAGGAGTCGGATATTTCCACCGGCGATGCATCGGTCCGGACGTTCGTCATTCCGACCAACGAGGAACTGGTTATCGCCAAGGACACCGAGCGTATCGCAGGAAGTGTGCAGAAGTAGCTCGGTCGACTGCGAGCAGAATACGGGCCTGGTATCTCCGGATATCAGGCCTTTTGTTCTTTGCGCCGAACGAGGGCGAAGGCAATCAGCGCCACCACGAAAAATACCAGGAGCGCCCATGCCAATCCGCCGAGGGTGCCGATGATAGTCCGGTAGATCTCGAGTGCCCAGAATTGTGCAGACAGAACAGGCCGTTGCGCCGGTTCTATCGCGGGCGAAACAAACTGCTCGAGCTTCCAGATATTGACCCCCGACGATATCCCGACGACAAACAGCGCAAAGGTCAGGAATTTCCGCCAGGCGATCGATATCTCTTCACCGATAATCCGGGCGAAGATCTTGTCGATCGGCTTGCGGAAGAACAGGACGACCAGTCCCGAGACGGCGATAGCAATCACCAGCGTGATAATCAAAAGCAGAACAAAGCCCATGTTGTTATTTCCCTGTCAAAAGGTAATCGTCAAATCAAACACATCAGCATTGGGCGGGTCAACATTTAACAATCGAGGCGCGTGAGACAAAAAAACGACCCCTCCGGATAACGCCGGAGGGGTCGGTGAGTTGTCAGTCGTCAATGACGATTACATATTCTTGATAATCTGCGTGGCGTACTCGGAGGTCCCGATTTTCTTCGCACCTTTCATCTGGCGCGCGAGGTCGTACGTCACGGTCTTCTTATTGATGGTTTTTTCGAGCGCCTTCTCGATCAGCTGTCCGGCTTCGCCCCAACCGAGATAATCGAGCATCATCACTGCCGAGAGGATAAGTGAACCCGGGTTGATGACGTCTTTATCGGCGTACTTGGGAGCGGTGCCGTGGGTGGCCTCGAACAGTCCGATGAAATCACCGATGTTGGCGCCCGGCGCCATGCCGAGTCCGCCCACCTGCGCGGCGCAGGCATCGGAAAGATAATCGCCGTTGAGGTTGGGAGTGGCGACCACACTGTACTCGTCGGAGCGAGTGAGCACCTGCTGGAACATGGAATCGGCGATACGATCTTTGATGAGGATCTGGCCTTTCGGCATCTTGCCGCCGTATTTGCTCCAGAGTTCGTCCTCGGTGACCACTTTCTTGCGGAACTCCGTTGTGGCTACCTTGTATCCCCAATCGCGGAAGGCTCCCTCAGTGTATTTCATGATGTTGCCCTTGTGAACAAGGGTTACCGACGGCAGCTTCTTGTCGATGGCGTACTGGATGGCCTTACGCACAAGCCGCTTGGTCCCGGTTACAGAAATCGGTTTGATGCCGATGCCGGAGTCCTTGCGGATGTTGAGCTTCATGTTCTTATTCAGCCAGTTGATCACCTTCAGGACGTCCTTGGTGCCCTTCTTCCACTCGATACCGGCATAGACATCTTCGGTATTTTCACGGAAGATCACGACGTTCATCCGCTCGGGATGCACGACCGGTGAACCGACACCCTGGAAATACTTTACGGGTCTCACACAGGCGTACAGGTTCAGCACCTGGCGCAGGGTGACGTTTAGCGAACGGAAACCGCCGCCGATCGGTGTGGTCAACGGGCCTTTGAGGGCGACGATGTATTTCTTGATGGCATCGATAGTTTCTTGCGGCAGCCATTCTTTGTATAGCTCGTTGGCCCTTTCGCCGGCATAGACATCCATCCAGGCAATCTGCTTTTTACCCTTGAATGTCTTTTCGACGGCGGCATCGACCACGCGCCGAGTGGCTTTCATGATGTCGCGTCCGATGCCGTCACCCTCGATTACAGGGATAATCGGCCGATTCGGGACAACCATCTTCTTGTTGATGATCTTGATGGGCTGGCCGTCCGACGGCACGATAACATGTTTGAATTTTGCCATTGTATCTCCTTGGATGCTAATATCCGAGAATCTTGAGGTGTTCTTTGTACGTTTTGGCGGAACCCTGCAGGCTGCCAAGTTCGCCCTTGGTCAGCTTGAGTTCGAGAATCTTCTCCACGCCGTCGGCGCCGAGGACCACCGGCACACCGATGTAGATGTCCTTGATTCCGTACTCGCCGGTCAGATAAGCCGAGCAGGGCATGACCTTCTTTTCGTCATTGAAGACGGACTTGCACATATCGACTGTGGCTGCCGCGGGAGCGTAATAAGCTGAACCCGTCTTGAGCAGCTTGACGATTTCGCCGCCGCCGCCGGCCGTCCGCTCGGAAATGGCTTTGATGCGGTCTTTCGGGATCAACTCGCCAATCGGAATTCCGGCCACGGTCGTGTAGCGCGGCAGCGGGACCATGGTATCACCATGGCCGCCGAGGACCATCGCCTGCACGTCGGTCATCGCGAGACCGAGTTCCATGGCCACGAACGTGCGGAAACGGGTGGAATCGAGCACGCCCGCCTGCCCAAAGACGCGGTTCTTGGGAAAGCCGGTTACCTGCTGCATGTGATAGGTCATCAGGTCAAGAGGGTTGGACACCACGATAACCGTGCTCTTCGGGGCATACTTCTTGATGTCCTTGGCGACGCCACCGACGATCTCGGCGTTCTTGTTCAGGAGATCCTCACGGGTCATACCGGGCTTGCGCGGCAGACCGGCGGTCATGATGACGATATCAGCGCCTTTGATGTCGCTCATTTTGTTGCTGCCGGTGATCATCGCATTGTATCCGCGAACCGGTCCGGCCTGTGACAGGTCGAGTCCCTTACCCTGCGGAACGCCCTCGATAATGTCCACCATGACCACGTCGGCGAAGTTCGCCTCGGCGAGATACATCGCGGTAGTCGCGCCAACGTTTCCGGCGCCTATGACAGCGATCTTCTTGTTCATAACTCCTCCAGCAAACTACAAGTACATGTTTATTGTTATTGGTTTCCTTGTTTCCTCAGCACGGTATGGCCGGCATCACGAACAACCGCCACCCGGTAGGTTTTCCGATCTTTTGCCCTGTTGACGATGAATTCGGCGATGTCGTGGATCGGCTCATAGAAGACCCGGCGAACGGTGTTATCGTCCAGGCCGGAATACAAGCCGACATCGACTCGCCGCCCGATGGCATTCACGCGTGAGAGCTTGTGCGAACCGAAGCGCAGGACGCCGTCGCCCGGCAGGTTGCGTCCGCGATCCCAGGTGAGTGCCTGATCGAAGAAGTACTTCGAGCCGACGCCTTCACTGCATTCCGAGACCGTCACAACAGCACCGCCGGCGGCGACTCCCGCCTGACAATTTTCCAGCGCTTTTTGCGATTGATAGAGGTTTCTGTCGAGCGGGGGAAGCAATTCGCAGATAGCGGCGTCGTAAGGTTTAGCCACATCGCAGGCGAAAATCTTCTCGGCCAGTTCAACCGCATAGGCAAAGCTGTCTTCCAGTGAACCGGCGTACAATCCGACAATTCGCCCCCCGGCGTCGACCACCGCCTGAATCGAGAATACGTTCGAAGAATCAAACAGCGGCATGAGGGCGAGGAGATGTTCTGCCACCGGATTGCCGGCCAACCGGAGCGGCATAGCCTCGAGTGAGTTGGCGAGGTTGTGATTGCGCTCGATGGTCGCGAGGTTGGTCAGACCGGGGAAAATCGATTTGCGGCCACCGGTGAAACCGGCAAAATAGTGCGGCTCGACTGAACCAATAATGCAGATCTTGTCGAAATCAAAGAGCTGTTTGTTGAGATAGACGACCTCCCCCGTCTCCTCGGTGCCGACTTCGCGCATGCTCTTCAGATCGGAGGCTGCGTGATGCGTTGTGCGACTTCTCACGCGCTCAAGGAGAGATCCAAAGATCTTCTGAAGATGCTCTTCGGTAGGCGCCCCGTGCGAGCCGGTTGAGATCAGAAAGGAAGAGTTGTCTATGATTTCCGGAAATAGCCGGTCGATCCAATCAAGAATTGTGGGCGTTGGCGTACGACGATAGCCATCGTTAACGACAAAGAGAACGGGTCCCCCGGAGAAAACCTCGACCCTGTCCGATTTGCCGACTATTTCGACAAAGCGGGCATAGTCGATTTCGGAATCCAGTTCCGCCGGAGCGTATACATCAACGTTTATGTCTGAGGGCAGGTCAATCGTCACAGCACCCTTCCCATAATCCAGTCTGATTTCCATATCGAGCGTTCCATCATACGAGAGCGCCGGCTGCCGTCCCCAATTTCCGCCGGCAGCTCAACCGCAACCTAGAAGAAGAACGCGATTTCGGTCGCCGCATTCTCCAGAGAATCGGAGGCATGAACCGAGTTTTTCTCGATGTTCAAGCCGATCTCGTACCGGATAGTCCCACACGCGGCCTGTTCGACATCGGTCGCACCGACGAGCGTTCGCAAATCGGCGACGGCGTTTTCTTTTTCAAGCACCATGGGGATAACCGGCCCGGAGGTCATAAACGTCACCAGCGAATCGAGAAACGGCTTGCCCTCATGAACGGCATAGAATGTTCTCGCCTCTTGTTCACTCAGGCGTACCATTCGCATCTCAAGTATCTTGAAACGCGCCTTCTCGAGCCGATTGATGATATGACCGATCAGATTTCTGTCAGTAGCATCAGGTTTAATAATCAGCAGTGTTTTTTCCATCAACGCTCTCGTAATACGTGCAATTATTTCTTTTTCAATTTCTCCGCTTCGCGGAATCCGATTTCGACAGCCTTTCGGTTCTTTTCCTCGGTACCTCTCGGGGCACGGTGCAGAACCGCCTCGATCAGGTCATCCTTCGGGACGATTCCGGTCAGGGCGGCAATCGCGCCCAGTGCGATGACGTTGGCAACCATTATGTGACCGGCCTCTTCGCGAGCCAGCTGAGTGAACGGCAACCCGTAGTAGTCATGCTCGGGAATCTGGGTAACGAGCCCGGTATCGATCACCAGAATGCCGCCTTCCTTCAAAAACGGATAGTAGGCATCCAGCGACTCCTGAGTCATTGCCAGAAGGAGGTCGAGCCTCATCGCTTTCGGGTAGTAGACTTCGTTGGTGGATACCACCACATCGGCCTTTGAAGCGCCGCCGCGTGCCTCCGGTCCGTATGACTGTGTCTGGACGACATTCTTGGTTTCATCTTTGCCGATCGCCTCG
This sequence comes from uncultured Ignavibacteriales bacterium, assembly GCA_964396245.1. GTDB lineage: Bacteria > Zixibacteria > MSB-5A5 > GN15 > FEB-12 > CAYNEO01. The sequence goes on along the minus strand of CAYNEO010000049.1, from coordinate 18,785 downwards.
GAGAGAATCACCGACGCCAGGATCATCCCCTGACCGCCCGAGCCGGAGAGCCGGACTTCGAAACGGTCCTGCGGGACCTTGACTTTATCAAGCAGTTTGTGCGCCATCTTACTTACCTCCGTGCACGCGGTCGACGATCCGCTGGTACTCATCGCAGAACTCGGTCTTCTCTTCATCCTTGTAAAGAGTGCCGATGAGGATCCTGTTCTTCAGTTCTTCCTCGTCCATCGTCTTGGCCTTGCCGGTCGTGACGGACCGCTCCTTGAACATTTTCATCATGGCCGTGGCGTCGCCCTGGCGATTCAAACGGCCATAATAGGTGTGGCAGTTTGAAATGACCTCAACAAGCGAGAATCCCCGGTGATCTATCGCATCCATCAGCATCTTCTCCATCTGCGGAGCGTGATAGACGGTTGTGCGACCGACAAACGATGCGCCGGCCGCATGCGCAAGTTCGCAGGGCTCGAAATGCTTCTCGACATTTCCGTAAGGCGTGGTCGTGGAGAAGGAATTCGACGGTGTTGTCGGCGATCCCTGGCCGCCGGTCATGCCGTAGATGTAGTTGTTAATCAGGACGGCGGTAATGTCGATGTTGCGGCGACAGGCATGGATGAAGTGGTTGCCGCCGATTGCGAGGGCGTCACCGTCGCCGGTGATGACAATCACCTTCATGTTCGGCTTGGCAAACTTCACGCCTGTGGCAAAAGCCAGCGCCCGGCCGTGAGTCGTGTGCAAGGCGTTGAAGTCCAGATAAACCGGCATACGGCTAGAACAGCCAATGCCCGAGACAAGGGCGACACCGTCACGCGACAGACCAAGACGGTCAATAGCTCGTATGAGGCCGCTCATCACGACACCATTGCCGCATCCCGCACACCAGACCGAGGGGAATTTCTTGCGGGGTCTGAGATACGAGAGAATTACATCGGATCTTTGTTTCTCTCCGGCTTTTGGTTTTTCGAGAGTAGCCATTATATCACCTCTTCGAGCTTCTCTAAGAGCTGCATCGGGGTGAGAATCTCACCATCGTACCTTTGCAGCGTGTGAATTTCGATATCGCGCGGCAGGACCCGGCGGACTTCATTGACCAGTTGTCCCATATTCAACTCGGCAACGATAACCTTGCGGCAGCGGCTGCAGAGATCGGCGAGTTGTTTTTCAGGGAAGGGCCAGATCGTGTACAGCTGAATGGTACCGACTTTCGCGCCGGCTTCGCGGGCAAGCGACGCCGCCTGCAACGCGGCTCGTGACACGGTGCCGTAGGATATGAAGACGACCTCGGCATCGTCGAGCATCTCCGTGCGGAGCTTTATGATCTCGTCGGTGTAGTTCATTATCTTGTTACGAAGCTTATCGAGCTTGGGAAAGATCTCTTCCGGCTTGTTGGTCGTGAACCCGTTCACGTCGTGTGTCAGGCCGGTAATGTGGTAGCGATACCCTTCCCCGTACGCCGGCATCGGCGATACGAGATTGGGCGTCATTTCGAACGGCACGAAGTCCTCGGGTTTGACCGTCGGTTTCACGCGGTTATAGACTTCGTATTCACCCGGCTCCGGAATCGTGACCAGTTCCCGCGAGTGTCCCATCACTTCGTCGAGAAGCACCGTCACCGGGGTGCGAAACCGCTCGGCCAGATTAAAAGCGCGCATGGTTTCAATCAGGCATTCCGGTACGGTCGAAGGCGCCACCGCAATAGCGGTAAAATCACCGTGTGATCCCCAACGAACCTGCATCGTATCGGACTGGCTGACTTTCGTGGGCAGTCCGGTTGACGGTCCGCCGCGCTGCACGTTGATAACCACACAGGGAGTCTCGGTCATATAGGCATAGCCGATATTCTCAACCATCAGTGAATAACCGGGGCCGGATGTAGCCGTCATCGACTTGAGACCGGCCACCGAGGCCCCGACGACGGCGGCGATTGATCCGATTTCATCTTCCATCTGGATAAATCTGCCACCAATTTTGGGTAGCTCACGGGCACACGTTTCGGCAACTTCGGTCGAAGGTGTGATGGGATATCCGGCGAAGAAGCGCATCCCCGCGTAGAGGGCGCCCTCGACACAGGACTGGTTACCCAGCAGCAGTTTTCGTTTAGTGCGTGCCATCGTTCCCATCCTTACTTGTAATTCGATGTTATAGCGAAATCCGGGCAGTGTATCCAGCAGATCGTGCACTGGGTACAATTTTCCGGACGGGCCAGGATCGGTTTCCCGTCCCGGTCCGGTTCAAATACCTGGGTGGGGCACAGCGCGATACAGAGATTGCACGCCTTGCACCAGTCCAGGTTCACATTGACCGGCGGTGGGCCATCGGTATAGTCATATTTGCTTTTGGGTGCCGGTTTCTTTGTTGTTTCGGTTTCCGGCTTATCTGCACTCATAGCATCACCTCGGGCACATTGGCCCTTTTAGTTACTCACGTTGTACGTTGCGGCGATCACTTCTTCCGGCCGGTTGTTTTCTTCTTTCCGGCTTTCGCGGTCGTCTTTTTCGTTGCCTTCTTGGCGGCTTTTCTGGTCGTCTTTTTGGCAACCGATGTCTTTTTACGGCTCGACTTCGTGGTCGTTCCCTTCCCGGCAGCCTTCTTCACTGCTTTCTTCACTTTCGTCTTTGCCGAAGTCTTTTGGGACGGGGCCTTTTTACCGGCTTTCTTGATGACGTCTTTCAGAAGTTCCGGCAGCTCGGTTGGTGAACCGGCGACCGGTACACCGGCTTTTTCCAGCGCCTCGACCTTCTCAGCGGCAGTACCGCTGCCGCCCGAGATGATCGCTCCGGCGTGGCCCATGCGCTTTCCGGGAGGAGCCATGCGTCCGGCGATAAATGCAACAACCGGCTTGGTCAGGTTCTTTTTGATGTACTTCGCGGCCTCTTCCTCGTCGGAACCGCCGATTTCGCCGATCATCACAACCGACCTGGTGGCGGGGTCTGCTTCAAATGCTTCGAGGCAGTCGATAAAGTTGGTGCCGATCACCTGGTCTCCACCGATACCGACACAGGTCGATTGACCCATCCCGGCCAGCGTCAGCGCCCAGATGGCCTCGTATGTGAGGGTTCCGGAGCGGGAAACAACTCCGACGCCGCCCTTCTTCACGATCGTACCGGGCAGAATGCCAACTTTCGACTGATCCGGCGAGATGAGCCCCGGGCAGTTCGGACCGATAAGGCGAGCACCTTTTGCTTTGACGAAAGGCACAGCTTTCATCATATCGTTCGCCGGGACACCCTCGGTGATGCAAACAATCAGTTTAATTCCGGCATCGGCCGCTTCGTAGACGGCGTCAACCGCAAAGGCCGGCGGAACATAGATGACTGATGTGTTCGCTCCCGTAGCCTTGACAGCTTCTTCGACAGTATTAAAAACCGGGATTCCGCTGACGGAGGTTCCGCCCTTGCCGGGCGTCACACCGCCGACCACGTTTGTCCCGTATTTTTTCATCTGCTCGGCATGGAAACTCCCGTCGCGACCGGTAATTCCCTGCACCAGCAACTTGGTTTTTTTGTTAATGAATATCGACATGGTCTTTCTTTCCTCACTGCATTCCGGTTATTCGTGAATTCCCGACAGTTCAATCGCCTTCTTGACCACACCGTCGAGGGTGTCGGCCGTCGGCAGGTTATAGGAAGCCAGAATTTTCTGTGCTTCTTTTTCGTTGGTACCGGTAAGACGGATAACGACCGGCACGGTGGGTTTGAACTGCTCGAATGCGGCGACGATACCGTTGGCCACATCGTCACAACGTGTGATACCGCCAAAAATATTGATCAGAATCGCGCGCACATTCGGGTCGGAAAGAATGATCTGCATGGCGTTGACGACCTTATCGGGATTCGATGAACCGCCGATATCGAGAAAGTTGGCGGGGTCACCACCATACCGTTTGACAAGATCCATAGTCGTCATGGCCAGACCGGCGCCGTTGACGATACAGCCGATATTGCCGTCGAGTTTTACATACGAGAGGTCGGCCTCGCGGGCCTTGACTTCGGCCGGCTCTTCGGCATCGAGGTCCCGCATGGCGGCGATATCGGTGTGACGGAAGAGGCCGTTGTCATCGATGTTGATCTTGGCGTCGAGCACGACCACTTTGCCGCCGGGCGTCGTGACCAGCGGGTTAATTTCCGCCAGTGAAGCGTCGACTTTCCAGAAGACATCATAGAGTTTCATGATGATGTCGGCGGCCTGCCGGACCTGACCGATTTCACGATACAGTTTGTAGGCGAGATTGCGTGCCTCGTACGGCAACAGTCCCACAACCGGGTCAACATAAAGCTTATGGATTTTCTCGGGTGTTTTGGCGGCAACTTCTTCGATATCGACGCCGCCGGCAGCCGAGACCATGATGACCGGCTTCTTGGTGGCGCGATCGAGAATAATGCCAACATATGACTCCGACAGAATATCTTCGGCAGCCGTGACCAGCACCTTCTTCACCGTCAGTCCCTTGATGTCCATGCCGAGAATTTTCTGGGCCAGCACGTGGGCTGCCTCGGCGTTTTCGGCGTATTTCACTCCGCCGGCTTTGCCGCGGCCGCCGACGTGTACCTGGGCTTTGACCATAACCGGGGAGTTGAGCTTCTCGGCAATAGCAAAGGCGTCAGTCGGCGTCTCAGCGACTTCTCCCGCCGGCACAGGCATACCGGCCTCAGCAAAGATCTGTTTAGCCTGATACTCGTGGATCTTCATCGAACGGATTCCTCATCGTTTGCTGAATTCATGCTATCTATATTCTGAGAATAGTATTCTCTAGCGATTTGTTCGAGCCTATCGGCGGTATTCTGCGACGGATCATCGAGCACGGCTTCCATAAGATGCTCGAGCACCTTCCCCACTGCGGGACCCTGTTTCAAGTTCAGTATGCGCATGATGTCACTGCCGTGCAAAGCGAGGTCCGAGTAACCGAACGGCGGTTTTTTCGACAGCTCCTCACGAATAGCCGCTTCGAACTCGTCAACGTCCTCGGTAGTACCACCCATCCCCTGCGCCTCGACGTCGATACGACGCAATTCCAGCAGGTCGAAAACAAGATCGATACCCACTTTTCGAATCAACCGCCGCAGTCCTTTGTCACCGACATCGGTGGTGAACATGTGTCGTTCGACCAGAACAGACACTTCATTGATGAAATCTTTGGGATATCGCAGTCGGGAAAGCGCTTTCCGCGCAATTTTGGCGCTACTGATTTCATGGCCATAAAAGGTAGCCCCGTTTTCAACGAGGCGACGGTGCCGCGGCTTGGTGATATCATGGAACAGCGCTGCCATACGTAGCCGCAACCTCGGAGGCGCAGCATCGATAGCGTGCAGGGTGTGTTCGAAAACGTCGTACTTGTGATAGCCGCCGGGCTGCTCAACGCCCACACATTCTTCGAGTTCGGGCAATATTTCTTTGAGCAGTCCGACCCGCTGCATCAGGCGGAAGCCGTCAGACGGTTTCTCAGCGTGCATCAGTTTATTCAACTCGTCGGCGATGCGCTCGCTCGATACGGTATTAATGCGTGCGGCGTGACGCTCCATGGCGTCCAGGGTGTGCGGCTCTATTGTCAGATTGAACCGCGCGGAGAACTGCACGGCCCGCATCATGCGAAGCGGATCATCTATAAAAGAATCCTCCGAGGTCATTCGAAGAATCCGCTTTTTCAGGTCATCCATCCCATTGAGAGGGTCTATCAACTCATTGTTGTCGAGAGCCAGCGCCATGGCATTGATGGTGAAGTCTCGCCGGACGAGATCTTCCTCAACCGGCAGTGTGGGATCAAAGTCGACGGCGAAGTCCTTATGTCCCTCGCCGGTGGAGTGCTCCCTTCGAGGGAGCGATATATCAAACGTGTGCGGAAGGTTAGCGGAATACTGCGTGAATTTGATTACACCGAAACTTTTCCCGACCAGATCTACTCGACCGTACTGTTTGAGGATGTTGCTGAGCTCGTCATAGGGGACGCCGGTGACAAGGTAGTCACGGTCCTTGACTGTAACATTCTCGAGAAACCGGTCCCTGACTGCCCCGCCGACTTCAAATATTCGGCCTTTGCTCAGAATATTCTTCACTGTTTCCTCAGACAGTTTGCACATTACTAGTCCGGAATGATTCGTGTTCCGGCCTCGCCCATGACGGCGCGGTAGGCGTTGTCGAACGAGGTTATTGTCACCATATTGCCGCCGGATTCGAGGAAACTTATCGCTGCCTTGATCTTGGGACCCATCGAACCGGGCGGGAATTGACCGTCTTGGTGGTATTTCTTTATTTCCGACAGCTTGACCTCATCGAGGTCTTTCTGGTTCGGCTGTCCGAAATTGAGTGAGACTTTTTCGACCGACGTCAGAATTGAGAGAATGCCGGCGCCAATTTCCCGCGCGATGACGGCGGAAGCATGATCCTTGTCAATGACGGCGTCGATTCCTTCGTAATTATGCTTTTCATCCAGGTAAATGGGTATTCCGCCGCCGCCGCCGGCAATTACAATCACGCCTTCGCGGACCAGCGATTTCAAAGTCGCCGAGGGAACCACACTCTTCGGGATAGGTGACGGTACTACCCGCCGCCAGCCGCGATTGGCGTCTTTCTTCATCTGCCAGCCGCGCGTTTCCTGGAAAGTCTTTGCCTCTTCTTCGGTATAGAACTGACCGATGTACTTCGTGGGATTGGCGATCGCCGGGTCATCGGCGTCGACCAGCATCTGTGTTATAATGGTCACTACCGGCCGGTCGATTCCTTCCTTGCGGAGTCGGTTCTGCAAAGATTGCTCGATCATATAGCCCATACCGCCTTCGGTATCGGCCACCAGCACGCCCAGCGGCAGAATGGGCGCCTTGCCTCGCGCCAGCTCCACTCGCAGAAGAGCGTTGCCGACCTGCGGGCCGTTACCGTGCGTGACGACAAGGCGATACCCCTGACGGGCCAGTTCGATAATACCGTCGAGCGATTTCCGGGTATTTGCAAACTGGTTCGCAATGGTGTCTTCCTGTCCCGGGACGGTGATGGCGTTACCACCGAGGGCGACAACCGCTGTTTTGCTTTTCTCCATACTGTCGTTTCCAACCGGTTACCGGGCTAAACGAAGCGAGGCAGACCGTGTAACGGGTCTGCCTCACGTTCCTCACAGCCTATTTTTTCCGTGGGGTTTTCTTCTGAGCGGGTGTTTTCGCTTTCCCGAAGAAATCACCCAGCACCATATCCAGGTCTGGTTTGCCGATCTCCTGCAAGTTGTAGGATACGCGTACCGTCGGCTTCTTGATCTTAATGACCCGGTTGAGGTCGATGGGAGTGGCGATAATCACAAGATCGCAGTCCGTCTTGTTGATGGTCGTCTCGAGGTCTTTGACCTGCTTGTCGCCGTAGCCCATAGCCGGCAGCAGAACGCCGATATCGGGGTATTTCTTGTAGGTTTCGGTAATAGATTTGACCGTGAACGGCCTCGGGTCGACAAGTTCCGCCGCGCCGAATTTCTCGGCTGCGATGATCCCCGCGCCGTAGGCCATCTCGCCGTGGGTCAGGGTCGGTCCGTCTTCCACCACGAGCACTCGCTTACCGCGGATCAATTCCGGCTTTTCGACATCGACGGGCGAGGCGCCGTCAATCACGATCGCCTTCGGATTGTACATGGCGATATTCTGGCGCACTTCCTGCACCAGATCCGGATCGGCCGAATCAATCTTGTTGATGACAATGGCATTGGCCATCAGAAGGTTGTTCTGTCCGGGATAGTAGCTGATCTCGTGGCCGGCCCGATGCGGGTCGACTACGGTAATCAGGAAATCCGGTCTGTAGAACGACATGTCATTATTGCCGCCGTCCCAGAGGATGACATCGGCCTCTTTTTCCGCTTCACGGACAATCTTCTCGTAGTCGACACCGGCGTAGACGGTGACACCGCGCATGATGTGCGGTTCGTACTCTTCGCGTTCCTCGATCGTGCATTTGTGCTTATCGAGGTCCTTGAGAGTAGCGAAACGCTGCACGATCTGCTTGGACAGGTCGCCGTACGGCATAGGGTGGCGAATCGCCACGACCTTCTTCCCCATTTTCTGGAGAACCTCGGCGACGCGCCGAGTTGTCTGGGATTTGCCGCAGCCGGTCCTGACGGCGCACACGGCGACCACCGGCTTGGAGGACTTGATCATTGTCGGATAACCGCCCTCGACGGCAAAGCGCGCGCCGGCAGACATCACGTACGCCGCCTTCTCCATCACGTACTGGTAAGGGACGTCCGAATACGAGAAGACAACTTCGTCAACTTCGTGCTTCTTGATTCGGTCGAGCAGTTCCTTTTCGTCCCAGATCGGAATACCCTTGGGGTAGAGTTTGCCGGCGAGGACCGCCGGGTAGCGACGGCCTTCGATGTCAGGAATCTGTGTGGCTGTGAAGCCAACGATCTCAACCGCGTCGTTGTCACGATAGAGGACGTTGAAGTTATGGAAGTCGCGTCCCGCCGCACCCATTATGATCACTTTTTTTCTTTTCGTAGCCATATCGTTTATTCCTTTGTGTATCTGAATGTCGTCATCAGTAATATCCTTTGATCTTCAGTAGCGCTTGGCGTGGGCGCTATATGGATGAGGACAGCCAGATGAAGGTGATCAGGTATAACGGGCGATGCCCTCCTGACCACTTGGATATGAACTTACAACGAGCCATTCCGTGCGTCTTTACCCGGTTTACTGGTTGTCGATCTGTGCCCGCTGGATCCGGCCGGAGAAGTCAACGTAGACTGACTTCCACTCGCTGTAGACATCCAGCGTCGCGGTTGCAGCTTCACGGTGACCGTTACCGGTTTCCTTGGTTCCACCGAACGGCAGATGTGTCTCGGCTCCGATGGTCGGTGCGTTGACATAGAAGATACCGGTGTAGACATCGCGCATGGCGCGATAGGCGCGGTTGATATCCTGCGTGTAAATCGATGCGGACAGGCCGTAGATGGTATCGTTGGCGAGTTCGATGGCTTCGTCGAAGTCACTATATGTGGTGATGCTGAGGACGGGGCCAAAGATCTCTTCTTTCCATATCCGCATATCGCGGGTGACATCGGTGAATATGGTCGGCTGTACGAAGAAGCCTTTGTCGTACTTGCCGCCCGTGAGCTGCTCGCCGCCGGTGACCATCTTTGCACCGCCCTCCTTACCGATCTTGACATAGCTGAGGACGGTATCAAGCTGACCCTGGTTGATTAGTGGTCCCATCTGGACCGATTCATCGAGACCGTCGCCAACCTTGAGCTTCGACGCCCGATCGACCATCATCTTGACAAACTTGTCGTGGACATCCTTGTGACAGACGATGCGACTGGTCGCCGTGCAACGCTGTCCGCTAGTTCCAAAGGCGCCCCAGAGCGCTCCCTCGACAGCCAGTTCGAGCTTGGCATCTTCGCAGACTATCTGGACATTCTTGCCACCCATCTCAAGGCAGGAGTGCTTGAAATTAGGAGCGCAACCTTCCGAGACCTTGCGCCCGATTTCGGTCGAGCCGGTGAACGATACGACCCGGACGCGATCGTCGTTGATGAGAGCATCACCGAGCGCACCACCGGAACCGGTTACCATGTTGACAACGCCGGGGGGAATCCCTTCCTCTTCGCAGACCTTCATCAGGTTCGCGACTGAGAGCGGCGTGTCGGTGGCGGGCTTGATAACGAGAGTATTGCCGCAGATCAGGGCGGGCATCATCTTCCACGAGGGAATCGCCATCGGGAAATTCCACGGCGTAATGAAAGAGCAGACACCGAGAGGCTGGCGAACAGTCATGTTGAACTTATTTTGCATCTCGGACGGCGTGGTCATACCGAACTGACGGCGACCTTCGCCGGCCATGTAGAACGTCATGTCGATGGCTTCCTGAACGTCGCCGCGTGTTTCGGCAATAGCCTTGCCCATCTCGCGAGTCATATCGCGCGAAAGCGCTTCCTTGTCGCGGAGAAGGCGGGCGGCCACGTTGTAGAGGATTTCACCGCGCTTGGGGGCGGGAACGAGACGCCACTTCTTGTATGCCTCCGCTGCGGAATCGATAGCATTCTTGACATCTTCCGCTGTCGATTTTTGAAAAACGCCAACGACTTCGTCCGTGTTGGCGGGGTTTCTGTTCTCGAAGGTCTTCCCGGAAGCGGACTCAACCCATTGTCCGTTAATGAAGTTCTTGTATACTTTTGCGTCAGCCATAAATATCTCCAATCTCGTCCGGTTTAACTCATTCCTTACCTTCAGGTTAGCTGGTTGTGAATTTATTCACACCGGCCGACAAGAATAGGGTAATATACCGCTTAAAGTTAGCTTGTCAACCGGTTTCACCAGTAAAACCTGCGCTTTTCGGTGTTATCGCACAAGAAGTTACAGCGCCTCCGGGAGTCCTTTCGCACGCCCCCAAAATGTGGAAATCTTAGCCGATTTTGGCGGCATGAAAAAAAACGTAAAAACCGCTTGAATCTTGTCGGCAATTACCACGTTACTATTCTAGAGAGGCCCAACAATCATATGCTCACTACTATCGTTACTTCATTCTGGATGTGCCTGCCGATCGCGCCGTTGAACCCGATCGAGCAGGACACTCTGCCGGCCATGGCTCTTCAGGTTTCGGCCGGAGTGACATCGCCTAATCACATCGTGAGCACTGGACCGGAATTGTCTCTCAAGTACGAGCTTCTCGCCACTCATCCGCTGGTACTCAGGACAAGCCTCGACTATCAATTTGGATCTACCAGGACTACACTCTGGCCCGGCGGTACTCTGCACCAGGCGTCTATCGAACTGACCGCGTTCTACTACCGGGGCACGGACAAACTTACCGGTTACATCGGCGCCGGTCCGGTCTTTCGTTTTGGATATTACAATCTATCTTCCACGGCTAAAGACTCTCTATGGGCCGAAGACCAGATCGATGAAGTCAGCTTGAAGCAGGCACTCGGTTACAGGATTTTTCTCGGCATGCGTTTCAGCAAAGTCTACGTTCTGGAAGTTGGCGTATCGGAGGTGGAATCGGACATCGTGTACCACCGCAGGCCGGCGTCCAACGTCGAAGCAACATACGGGGAGTCCACGAAGCTCAGCGCATTCCGAATAACCTTCGGCTATCTCTGGACGCTCAAGGAATTCTGGTAATCTGCCGCGAAAATTGGCCGACTTGCTCAGCGGCCTTGTGTGTATTTCTCCAAGAAGTCCTTCCTGAATGACTCGAATTTGGTTTCCTCGATTGCCCGTCGAATGTTTCTCATGAGATTCTGGAAGAAATACGTTGAGTGATAGGTTGAGAGCACCATGCCGGTGATTTCGGACTGATTGTACAGGTGACGGATATATGCCCGGCTGTAGCGGCGGCAGACTTTGCAGTCGCAATCGGGGTCGAGGGGACGGGAATCATCGGCGAAATCCGCATTTCGGTAGACCAGCGGCCCTTCGGAAGTGAACACCGAGCCGGTACGGGCGTTACGCGTGGGGAGAACGCAGTCGAACATGTCGACGCCGTACGACACGGCCATCAGGATATCCTCCGGATAGCCGACTCCCATAAGGTAGCGCGGGCGGTCTTCTGGGAGGTACTCGATGGTAAAGGCAAGCATGTCTTCCATCTCGGCCTTGCTCTCCCCTACGGCAAGGCCGCCGATGGCGTAGCCGAGAAATTCGAGGGACAGCATCTGCTCGGCCGATTGTGTTCGAAGGTCCTTGTAAGTCGAACCCTGCACAATACCGAACAGTGTCTGTGGCAACTCCTGCCCGGCGTTAAGCTGATCGTGAGTTTCGAGACAACGTTTTGCCCATTCATAGGTCCGTTGAACCGCCACCGCGGCCTGATCATGCTCGGATGGATACGGTACGACCTGGTCAAACGCCATAATGATATCGGCTCCGAGATCGTGCTGAATCTGCATCACTTTTTCGGGTGTGAACAGGTGGCGTGATCCATCGTGATGGGATTGAAACTCGACGCCGTTATCGGTTACTTTCGAGATGTCCTTGAGCGAAAAGACCTGAAATCCGCCGCTGTCAGTCAGGGTCGGTTTATTCCAGCCGTTGAACTGCGCGAGACCGCCCTGATGCTTGACAATATTCGTTCCGGGTCGCAGGTACAGATGATAGGTGTTGCCGAGGATAACTTCCGCCCCGCATTCTTCGAGGTCCTCCGACGTGAGCGCCTTTACCGCGCCCGAAGTTCCTACGGGCATGAAGGCGGGGGTCTGGAAGGTCCCGTGCGGCGTTTGAATGTGCCCGCGACGGGCTGATTTGTCGGTGAGCGAAAGTGTGAACACGGGATTGTTAATCGAAAATCGTTTCGAGTGCCGATTGGAGGTCCTTGACGCCGATGAGAGTCGCCCGGCTGTCGGTCACCTGTTTCAGATTTGTCTCGGGCAGGACAATGGTCGAGTACCCGAGCTTGACCGCCTCGCTGATTCGCCGATCGATCATCGTTATTCCACGCACCTCGCCGCCGAGTCCCACTTCGCCGACAGCCAGCATTCGGGAGTCGACCGACTTGTTCAGAAGTGATGAAACAATCGCCACGAGAATCGGCAGATCGAGAGCGGGTTCGGAGAGCTTGAGCCCGCCGGCGACAGAGACGAATACGTCGCTGGCTGAGATCGGGTAGCCGCATCGCTTCTCAAGAATAGCAAGCAACAAGGCCAATCGTTTGTTATCGATGCCGCCGGCTACGCGCTGCGGATTGCCGTAGCTGGCATTGGTTACCAGCGCCTGCACTTCCACGAGCAGGGGCCGGTTCCCTTCGCAGATGCCCGAGACTACGGCGCCGGTCCGGCTGGTATCTGAACTGTCGGTCAGGAAGAACGATGACGGATTTGACACTTCAGAAAGACCGGCTGAAGTCATCTGGAATAGGCCGATCTCGGCGACCGATCCGAATCTGTTCTTGGTGACGCGAAGCATCCGGTACAGATGCGTGGAATCGCCCTCGAAATAGATGACCGTATCGACCATGTGTTCGAGCACTTTGGGACCGGCGATCATCCCTTCCTTGGTGACATGGCCGATCAGAAACAGGGCAAAGCCCTGCGCTTTGGCCAGGTTGATGAGTTCGTTGGCGGCTTCGCGGATTTGCCCGACAGTGCCCGGCGGGGAATCGAATTGGGGCGAGGATACTGTCTGGATTGAATCAATCAAGACGATGCCGTATGAATCCGAGGTAACCGTTGCCGTGATATCGTCGAGAGATGTCGCGTTGACCGCAGTGATATTCACACCGGCAACTCCGAGACGCTCTGAGCGGAGCTTCAGTTGCGGCAATGACTCTTCCCCGGTGACATAGAGCACGGGTATCCCCTGCCTGCCGTAGGCATCGGCTGCCTGAAGCATCAGTGTCGACTTGCCGATACCCGGGTCACCCCCGAGCAGGACAGTCATGCCCGGGAGGATTTGGCCGCCCAGGACGCGGTCGAACTCGGCGATGCCGGTTTCAAAACCGGAATACGATTCTGCGGAAATCTCGGCCAGCCGTCGGGTTTCAACGGCCTGCTGTCGCACTGATGACTTTCGCTTGATGGGAATTCGTTCTTCGATCAGGCTGTTCCAGGCGCCGCATTCGCGGCATTGCCCCTGCCATTTTGGATGTTCGGCGCCGCACTGCGAGCAAAAATACGCGGTCTTGACTTTTCGCCCGGTTGCCATCACCTGACCTTAATAGGACCGGTGGCGCGGCCGGTGATAAACTGCTGAACAATCTCATCGTCGGTCGACTTGATCTCTTCCGGGCTGCCATCGATCTGCACGTTTCCTTCGTAAAGCATGACGATTCGATTGGCGATTTTGTACGCCGATTTCATGTCATGGGTCACGGCGACCGAGGTGACATCGAGCTTCTGGTTCAGTTCGACAATCATGTCGTTGATCATATCCGCCGAAATCGGGTCAAGCCCGGTCGTGGGTTCATCGTAGAGAAGTACCTCGGGTTCAGTGGCAATGGCGCGGGCCAGGCCGACCCGTTTGCGCATACCGCCAGACAGCTCACCGGGGTATTTGTCCTCGGCAGAGGTGAGCCCCACCATCTGGAGTTTGTTTTTGACTATTTCTTCGATTTGCGCGGGCTTGTATTTGCGGGATTCCTTGAGACCGAGACCCACATTTTCGGCCACCGTCATGGAATCGAACAGGGCGGCTGACTGAAACAGCATGCCCATGCGCAGACGCGCCTCGACCAGTTCGCCTCGGGACAGCTCGGCCAGATCCTTACCGTCAAAAATGACCCGCCCCGAAGTCGGCTCCAGGAGTCGCACGAGGTGTTTTAAGAGCACGGACTTGCCGGTGCCGGATTGACCGATAACGACGACGGAATCACCGCGATTTATGGTCAGGTTGACGCCGTCGAGAACGGTAAGTTTGCCGAACCGTTTTTTTAGGTCTTCAATTTGAAATACTATCGGTCCCATACACCTACAATCTGAACATCAAGACGGCAACCACAAAATCGAGGACGAGAACGCCCACCGATGAGGTAACGACTGAACTTGTCGTGGCCAGACCAACCCCCTCGGCGCCGATTTTGGTGCGGAAGCCCTCGTAGCATCCAACAACGCCTATCAGCAGTCCGAAAACCACAGCCTTGACCTGCCCGGCCACAAAGTCGCTCAACTGAAATGAATTCTTGAATCCCTGCAAAAACGTCTCCATCGAAATATGAACGCCGACAACACCAACCACCATGGCGCCGACGATGGCGATGAACACTGAGAACACTACCAGCAGCGGAACCATGAAAATGCATGCGACTACGCGGGGCAGAACAAGGTAGCGTATTGAACTGATTCCCATGGATTCCAGGGCATCAATCTGTTCCGTGACCTTCATGGTGCCGAGCTCGGCCGTGATTCCGGCGCCGACGCGGCCTGTAAATACCAGGGCCGTTAGTACCGGAGCAAGTTCAATGACGACCGTTTTACCGACGGCGTGTCCGAGTAAACCTACCGGCGCACCGATGAACTGAAATTGATAGGCTGATTGCCATGCGGCTACTGCCCCGACAAAGACCGAGGTCACGAGAATGAGCATCATCGATCTGACACCGAGGAAGTAGAACTGATCGACGATCAGGCCGAGCGACCGATGAATGTCCTTGAGACTGCCGACAAACCGCACCAGCATAACGGTGATACCGCCGACACGATTCACCGTGTTGATGCCGATTCGGCCGAGAGCGGATATGCCAAACTCCATGCAAACTCCTTAGAACGGAATGTCGGGCGGACCGCCAACCGGTTCGACATCGCCCGGTACTTCCCGGAATGTCTGCGCCGGGTTTTCAAAACGTGTGAAATCTTTCAGGAATGTGAGATGAACGGCGCCGGTGGGACCGTTCCTTTGTTTCGCGATGATGATTTCGGCCTGCCCTTCCACCTCGCGATACTTGGGATCATCCGAGGTCAGGTAGAATTCCGGCCGGTACACGAACATCACGAGGTCGGCGTCCTGCTCGATAGCGCCCGACTCACGAAGGTCCGAGAGTTGCGGCCGTTTGTCACCGCCCCGGGTTTCCACCATTCGTGACAATTGCGAGATTGCGATAACCGGGATGTCGAGCTCTTTGGCAAGCGATTTCATGCTCCGCGATATACTCGCGATTTCCTGCTGCCGGTTTTCGTAGCGACCTGAAGCATGCATCATCTGGATGTAGTCGACAATAACCAGGTCGATCTTGTGCTGGGCCTTCAGACGTCGGGCCTTGGCTCTCATTTCCAGCGACGACAACGTTGGCGAATCATCGATGAAGATATTGGCGGTGGACAGCGTCCCGCCGGCTCGTGTCAGGCGCGAGAGGTCCTCGTCGCTCAGTCGTCGCGACCGCAAGCGCTGCTGACTTATCCTCGATCGACTGCAAAGCATACGCAAGGCCAGCTGTTCTTTCGACATTTCGATTGAGAACATGCCGACGCCTTTTTTCAGGTCGAGGGCGATGTGTTCGGCGATGTTGGTTGCCAGCGAAGACTTGCCCATCGATGGCCGGCCGGCGACGATGATAAGGTCGCCGTTGCGCAGTCCCTGCGTCATGACGTCGAGGTCGGTGAACCCGGTGTGTACTCCGTCGGTCATCTGTTCGCCGGCCTGGTAGCTCTCGATCTGCTCAAAGGTGCTGGTTATGAGATTCTTTAACGGCACGAATCCCTGACGGAGCCGGCTCTCGGATATATAGAAAATGTTGGCTTCGGCTTGATCAAGAAGGTCCTCGACCGGCTTTTCCATCGCGTAGCAGCTATTGACGATTTCATTTGATGTCGAGATAAGCCGGCGCAGGAGGGATTTTTCCAGAATAATGCCGGCGTGTGTGGCGACATTACCCGTGGATATGACGCTTTCGACGAGTTCCACCAAGTAGACGCGGCCGCCGATATCCTGAAGAGTCCCGAGCTTCAGCAGTTCATTGGCAACAGTGGTGATATCGCAGGGCTCCGAACGATTATAGAGACCAAGTACGGCACGGTAAATTTTCTGGTGTTTGGGGCTGTAAAAGTGCACTTCCGAATCGAGGATTTCGATCACCTGATGGATGGCCTCGGCGTCCTTAAGAATCGCACCCAGAACGGTCTGTTCAGTCTCAACCGACTGCGGTGGCTGAAGATTATCGGGCGATTGGTTTTGCCGTGTTCGGTATGCCATCGTGTCTATTTCGTCTGTCTCAGTTCGTCGTATTTAGCCCGCAGTTTCTGCATATCTTCCCAGGTGTCGCGCTTGTATGCGGGGAACCGCAGGAGTGCCGCCGGGTGATACGTGACCAGCATCGGTATGCCGTCATACGGGTGAAATTTGCCGCGCAGTTTTCCCAGCGGAGTATTGGTGTTAAGCAGCGCCTGACCGGCCACTCTTCCTAGAGCGCACATCAGTTTGGGACGGATAAGCCGAATTTGCTCGCGAAGGTACGGCTGGCAGGTGGCCATTTCATCCGGTTGCGGGTCACGGTTACCCGGCGGACGGCATTTGACCATGTTGGCAATATAGACTTCACTGCGATCAAGATTGATTGCGGCCAGTATCTTGTCCAGCAGTTTGCCGGCACGTCCCACAAACGGTTCGCCGAGACGGTCTTCCTCCGCGCCGGGTCCTTCCCCGACAAACATGAGGTCGGC
This sequence comes from uncultured Ignavibacteriales bacterium, assembly GCA_964396245.1. Classification (GTDB taxonomy): domain Bacteria; phylum Zixibacteria; class MSB-5A5; order GN15; family FEB-12; genus CAYNEO01. The sequence goes on along the minus strand of CAYNEO010000049.1, from coordinate 1,738 downwards.
ATCCGGATTCCCGACTCCGTAGACGAATTTGGTGCGGCCCTCCCACAACCGACACCGGGTGCAGTCTTTGATAGCCTCGTAATGTTCCTGGAGAGAGTGATACGACGGTTCTTGCTGTAAGTCCAGCCCGCCCTGCGACATGAACATCCCTTCTGTCTGCGGGTTAATTGCTTCCTGCACCGATACGACGCGCGGTTCGGAATCGGGCGTATTCACTTGTCCGGTGGCAACTTTGCGGTCACGATTCAGAACAACCTCGCTTACCCCCAGTTCCATCTGAGCCGCAAGCGCCTGCCGCAGGAGTTGGTGTATATTAGTTGGTTTATCTCGCATAACGCTATCAGCAGATTAACCTAAAACAAGCCGGCGACTAATTCAAGTAAATTGATGGCCACTTCCTGCTTGCTTTGTAGGGGCCACTCTTCCGGTTTCTTCCCGGGACGGATGATGGTCACTCGATTGGTATCGAAATCGAATGCCGCGCCTTCATCGCGGGGGTTGTTCAGAACGATAAGATCGAGGTTTTTGTCTTTTAGCTTTCGACGGGCGTTGGTAACGCCGTTTTCGGTCTCAAGCGCAAAACCGACCAGCAACTGACTTTTCCTCTTTTTCTTCCCCAGCGTCTTCAAAATATCTATAGTCGGCCGGAGCGACAGGCTGAGATCTTGTTCCTGCTTCTTTATTTTCTCCGGCGCTACCCTGGTCGGGGCGTAGTCAGCGGGGGCGGCCGCCATAATCAGGCAGTCTGTTCTCGAATACCGGGTTTTCACAGCCTGAAAGAGTTCGTCGGTAGTCTCGATTGGGACGAACTGCACACCGTCGGGGGGAGTGAGGCCGGTCGGGCCGGAAATCAGTGTCGTCGTTGCGCCCAGCCGGACGGCCGCCTCAGCAATGGCGTATCCCATTTTACCGGAAGATCTGTTGGAGATGAAGCGGACCGGGTCGAGCGGCTCACGACAGGGACCGGCGGTCACGACGATCTTTTTGCCTTCGAGGACTTTTTTTTTTGACCGCCGAGAAGGAATGCCTTGACCCGTTCGAATATTTGGTCGGGCTCGGCCATTCGCCCCACGCCATATGAATCGCAGGCCATATTGCCTTCCACGGGGTCGACCACCAAAAACCCCAGTTCATTTGTCAAAAAGGCAAAATTGCGCTCGGTCACTTTGTTGGCCCACATCCCGGGATTCATGGCCGGGGCTATCATCACCGGGCGAGCCGTGGCGCAGACTATGGTAGTCAGGAGGTCATCGGAAATACCGCCGGCGACCTTTCCCATGAAATTCGCCGTGGCGGGGGCGATAACAATCAGATCCGGCCATTCGGCCAGGTCAATATGCCGGGTGGCGACAAATTCATTTTCCGGGAAGAGATCAGTTGCAACCGGATAGTTGGCAACCGATTCCAGAGTCAGCGGGGTGATGAATCGGGTCGCGTTCCGGGTCATGACAACTCGTACTTCGGCATTCTCTTTGTGCAGAGAGCGAACCAGGTAGGGGATTTTATAGCAGGCAATGCCGCCGGTGAGCCCGACCAGAACTTTTTTGCCCTTGAGAGACATCTTAGTTTATGTGACGGGGCGTATCGGCTCGGTTGTCGATCCAGCCCATATTGTCGATATCGCTCAGATCGCGGAAGACAACTGACGAGGAGATGAGCTTAATCTGGTCCAGAGTAATCGGTTTAGGGGAAAACATGGTGCCGCGCTCGAGGATTGACTCAAACTGCTCATCGTCGA
>CAYNEO010000048.1:0-26398 GCA_964396245.1 uncultured Ignavibacteriales bacterium | reverse complement strand
TCCACCTGAACCGCTTGCCCGCGAGCCGTGTTCTCGTTATCATACAGGTCCCGGATTTGGCCGATGCGGCCGGTCCGGAAGGGTTGAAAGCGACTGCTGTCTAAAGACATAATTGGAGGATCCCATGGTTTCATACCGCGTACCGGAACCGAAAAACGAACCGGTGTTCAGTTATGCCCCCGGTTCGCCCGAGAGGGAAGCACTCAAGAAGGCTCTGGCCGACCTGAAGAGCAAGCAGATTGAAATCCCGATGGTCATCAACGGCCAGGATGTCAAGACCGAAAAGAAGATCGAAATCCGCTGCCCGCACAACCTCAAGCAAGTGCTGGGCTACTACTACCAGGGGGACAAGAAAGAAGTCGAGATGGCTGTCGAGAGCGCTGTCGAGGCCCAGAAAACGTGGTCGTTGATGCCCTGGGAACAGCGGGCCGCAATATTTCTCCGCGCCGCTGACCTTTTGGCCGGACCATACCGTTACGAAATGAACGCCGCCGCCATGCTGGCCCACTCCAAGACGGCTCATCAGGCCGAAATCGATGCCGCCTGCGAGCTGGCTGATTTTCTCCGTTTCGGCGTCTGGGGCGCCCAGCAGATCTACGACTTTCAGCCTTTGAGCAGTCACCAGATATGGGACCGCGTCGACCACCGTCCTCTCGAGGGATTCATCTTCGCGGTCACACCGTTCAATTTCATTTCGATCAACGGCAATCTTCCGACTGCCCCGGCCATTCTCGGTAACGTCACAGTCTGGAAACCGGCCTCGACCGCGGTTTACACGTCGCACGTCTTCATGAAAATCCTCCGCGAGGCCGGACTGCCCGCCGGCGTGATCAATATGATCTTCGCCCGCGGTTCGGCAATCGGCGACTCCGTGCTCAAGCACAAGAGCCTGGCCGGAATTCATTTCACCGGGTCGACTAATACTTTCCAGTCGATGTGGAAAACCGTCGGCGAGAATATTGCCAACTATAAGGCCTACCCGCGCATTGTCGGTGAAACCGGCGGAAAGGACTTCATCGTCGCGCATCCGTCGGCTGTGCCCGCGCAGGTGGCAACAGCTATCACCCGTGGCGCGTTCGAGTACCAGGGTCAGAAATGTTCGGCGGTGTCGCGCTGTTATTTGCCGAAATCTCAGTGGCCGAAAACCAAGGAAATCCTGCTGGCCCAAATCAAAGAGGTCAAAATGGGTGACCCGGAAGATTTCAGCAATTTCATGTGCGCGGTAATCGATGAAGCGGCGTTCACGACGATTACGTCGTACATCGATTATGCAAAGGAATCGAAGGATGCAGAGATTATCGCCGGCGGCAAATACGATATGTCCAGGGGCTACTTTATCGAGCCGACCGTGGTTGTCACCACCGACCCGCATTTCAAGCTGATGGAAGAAGAAATCTTCGGTCCGGTGGTGACGCTGTACATTTACGAGGACAACGCTTTTGCAGAAACACTGCACCTGGTCGATAAGACTTCGCCATATGCGCTCACCGGCGCTATCTTCTCGACCGACAGGCAGGCTGTTGTCCTGGCCGAGCGCACGCTCAGGCAGGCGGCCGGCAATTTCTACATTAACGACAAACCGACCGGCGCCGTGGTGGGTCAACAGCCCTTCGGCGGCGGCCGTGCTTCCGGTACGAACGATAAAGCCGGCGCCATCCAGAATATGCTGAGGTGGGCGTCACCGCGCTCGGTGAAAGAGAACTTTGTCCCGCCGACCGACTTCAAGTACCCGTACATGAAGAAATAGACAATGCGGCGAGGGGTTTTCTTCGCCACAAATCATACAGAAACGGCAGACACACTGTGTCTGCCGTTTCTGTTTTGAAGCTCGCGGGTAGACGATCAGCTGCCGCGTACCTGCTGGCGATTGTTTTTGATGGTCCTTGCTCGCTTTCTAATCTCGCGAACGGCTTCGATCGCTTTGTCGATATGCGCCTCGGTGTTGAACGGACCGATAGCGAAACGGACAGAACCGTGAATCGGCAGGGTCCCGATCTGCTTGTGAACCAGCGGCGCACAATGCAGGCCGGTACGGGTGGCAATATTAAAATCAACATCGAGCATGATCCCGACATCGCCCGCTTCCAGTCCCTCGACATTCATCGACACCGTGGCCAGGTGGTTCTCCAAGCTGTCACAGCAGTATACGACGACGCCGTCGATGTTCTTGAATCCTTCGATCAGCTTTCGCGCCAGTTTCATTTCTTTGGCGTGGATCGCTTCGACACCACCCTGCTCCTGAATCCATTCCTGCCCCGCCCAAAGTGATGCAATACCGACCATATTGGGCGTGCCGTATTCCATGCGAAACGGGTATTCATCGAGATGATACGGAAACGCCGAACGGACGCCGGTGCCGCCGCTTCGCGTGTGGCGAATCTCGACGCCGTCACGAACGCACATGCCGCCGATACCGGTAGAGCCCATGAGAGACTTGTGGCCGGTGAACGCGAGCACGTCGATATGCATCTTCGTCATGTCGATCGGCACCATACCGGCTGTCTGCGAAGCGTCGATCGCAAATGTCACCCCGGCTTCTTTGCAGATCCGGCCGATTTTCGCGACCGGCTGCACCGTCCCGAGAACATTGGAGCCGTGATTGACAATAACCAGTTTCGTGTTCGGCCTGATGGCCTTCCTGATGTCATCGGGATCGACAAATCCGTCTGCGTCAAACTCAACGAAAGTAGCCTCGACACCGGCGTCACGCACCAGGTGATTCACCGGACGGATGACCGAATTGTGTTCGAGATTGGTTGTGACGACGTGATCACCCTTCGTGAGAAGACCCTGTATGATCAGGTTGAGGGCGTCGGTAGCGTTGTAGCCGAAACACAGCCGTTCGGGCACGGCGCCATCGCCGCCGAAAAACGTCGTCAGACGATTCCGCAGATTCTCGACGATATTGCCCGCCTCGATTGCTTTGTCGAAACCGCTGCGCCCGGGGTTAACACCGCACGCGCGGTAGAAGTCAACCATGAATTCGTACACCCTGTCCGGTTTTGGCCAGGAGGTCGCAGCGTTGTCGAGGTAAATTAAGTTGTCCACACACATCTCCCTGCGTCTATTGCGAATGCTCTTTGTCCAGCGTTAGAATTTGAAATACTTCTCGAAATCTACATGGTAATTTTTCGGGCGGAACTCGCCTTTTTCTTTATCCATCACATACTGGTCGCTGTAATCCCCCGCCACGATCTTCTTGACCATCGTAACGAGTTCGTCAATTTCAGCCGTCGTGTTGTATAGTCCAAACGACGCCCTCACCGCGCCCGGTATCTGCGAGCGGTCACGCGCGAGAATTTGCCGCTCGAGCAGAGCCGACTCGTCGTCCGAAACGTGAAGGAGACTCTTCACATAGGTGTGTGCGCAGAAACACCCTGAGCGTACCCCGATTGCGCCTTCGTAGCTCAGGACTGCCGAGACAAGCGCGTGGGACACGCCGTTTATGTTGAACGAGATTACTCCCAGTCGCTGCTCGGCGGTGTCGGGATTGGTGTCGCCGTACACCTGCACTTCCGGGATTTCGTTCAGTTTCCTGAGTGCATATGCCGTCAGCTCCGCTTCGTGATGGACGATCGCATCAAACCCGAGGGCGTGAAACAGCTTGATCGCCCGGGCCAGCGCCACCACGCCGACAATGTCCGGCGTTCCGGCTTCTTCCTTTTCGGGAAGATCGGACCAGTAGGCTTCCTCGAGCGTCACGATATCGACCATCCCACCGCCAACCATTTCCGGATCACCGAGTTCGAATGTCGCCCGGTCACCGACCAGAACGCCCACCCCGAACGGCGCGTACATCTTGTGCGCCGAGAAAACGAGATAGTCGAGCATCCGTTCGGGATGATCGGTCCGCATGCTTACCGGACGATGCGGGACGAGTTGCGCTCCGTCGACCAGAATTTTCGCCCCCGCCCGGTGGGTCCCGGTGGCAAAGAAGTCGAGGTCGTTGATGTAACCGCTCACATTTGATGCGCCGGTGATCGCCACCAGCTTTACTTTTGACCCGTGCTCTTTGAGTTGTTCCACGAAGTGTTCTTTAGATATCGTCCCGTCCTCGTTGAGGCGAACGTGCTTCACGGTTGCCACCCGTCGCCACGGCAATTCATTGGAATGATGTTCCATCAGCGTGGTGAGAACGACGTCATCTTTTGTCAGCCCGGAACGTCGGGCCATCTTGTTGATTGCCTCGGTGGTGTTCTTGGTGAAAAGCACGACCTGTTTTGTCAGGTCGGCACCGACAAACTCGGCCACCATGTCGCGCGAGCGTTCAAAAGCCCAACTGGCCAACTGAGACTTGAAACCGGTTCCCCGATGAACATTGGAATACCACTGGAGGAAATCATTGACGGCATCGGCGACAGGTGCGAATGTCGGGGTCGACGCCGCGTTGTCGAAATTGATATACCGCCTGGGACCGTGAAGAGTGGGCACAATCGTATCGGCGCCGATCGTGAGATGCGGCAATTGATCGATCGTGATCTTCTTCTCGGAACTTTGCGTGTCCGCCTGGTAAGTCAAATATCCACCAGAATTGAGGTTATTGATCCGGCTGGAAATATAACGAATTATGACCAGATTGGAAAGCCCGGAAGGAAAATCTAGAGGTTCTGGAAAAGCTGAACGTACTCGTCAGCCCAACGTTCGCGGATATGGTACTTGCTGATATGGTCGTGGTATTTGCGGCCGAGCGACTCACCGTCGATCTGCCCCGAACGCAGCCTGAGGATAATCTCCGAGAGAGCTTCCGGAGAATCCGAGGGATAGGTCAGGGCGCCTCCGGCCATCTCGAGTTCCGTGATAGCCTCACCCTGGCGAGAACCGAAAATCACCGGCCGACCGGATGCCATGTACTCGTAGAGCTTCGACGGAAACGCCAGTTTGGCCACCGGTACCTCTTTGAGGCTCTCGACCAATACGTCACTTGCCTTAAGGAAATAGGGAATCGTCTCGAGCGGCTGCGGACCGGTGAAACTCACGTTCCTGAGTCCGTAATCGCGAACCATGTTCTCGAGGGCCTCCCGCTTCTGACCGTCACCAACGAATACGAAATGAATATTCGGCTGATCGGCAACCTGCCTGGCGGCTTCAATGACCGTCTCCAGTGGCCGTACCCAGCCAAGCGTGCCGGCGTAGACAACCAGGAACTTGTCCTCCCAGCCAAACCGCTTGCGGATGCCGTTGGAATCGGAGTCGATGAACTCTTTGCTTACGCCGGACTTGATTGTGATAACGCGATCTTTAGGAAGGCCGATTGACTCCATGTAGCTTGAAATCCCGTCGGTGACCGAGACAATTCGATCTGCCCTGCGGTAGAGCCAGTGCATGATATTACGCACTATGCGGGTGAACAGCGACGGATTGAGGTTACCAAAATCGGTACTGGATTCCGGCTGGAGATCCCGGACTTCGAGGATAAACTTCGATCGCCACCGACGACTCAACAGCCAGCCTATTACCGGCGATGTCACCGGCGGGGTGGAGGCCACCACGATGTCGTAGTCGGACTTCATCCGGAAAGAGTTGACCAGACAGGTAACCAGGAACGTGATGAAGCCGATCATCCGCTTGCCGGGATTTCGGTTCGAGGCGGGTAAGACCCAGTTCCGATACACTTTCACCCCGTCCATATCTTCGCGCTGGAAAAATTTCCCGCGATATTCCGTGGGGACGATGCCGTCGGGATAGTTGGGGATGGCCGTCATCACGGAGACATCATGCCCGTTTTTGACAAAATACCGGGCAAATTCGAAAAGCCTCCTGACCGCACCCCGCTCCGGAGGAAAGTGTTGTGTTACAATCAGTATTTTCATCGCATACTCAGTCAATAGTACCTCTTTTTCAACCTCTAAGCAAGTGCTTATTTCTGATGGGAATCGGTTTGGCTTGCCCGATAAGCATATACGGCAACCATTGTCCTGATTAGTCTCCCGACTTTATCCCGGGGAACCCGAGACCGTAACATACAGACGTTCCACGCTCCGAAAACGCCCAGTCCCCTGTTGCTGAATGCCCTATAAACGAGTCCGGAGCGGAAAAGTTCGCACAGAGACCCAATTCTGGCCGGCAACCGGCGAAACCAGGTCTATGGCTGATGCCGTGAACGACTCCTCCGGCAGATATGGCGCAATCTGCTCCTTGACCAGAAGCAGGCGGTGGTCCGATATTTCCCGGCCCACGGCCACATGCGGGGCATACTCCTTGCAGGGCAGCGCCAGATCCAGCCGAGCGTACAGGTTCCTTGATAATATCGTCAGTTCGCCCCCGTCTTTGCAGCTCCAGTAGATGACCGGAAACGAGGGATAGTAATCACCTATCGAACCGAGATGAATGGTAAGATCTTCGATCGTTTCAACTTCCCGCCGAATGATCCGTGCAATTTCCCCGATCGTCAACTCCGTCTCGAACGGCGCTACCAGCGTAACGTGGGAGGACATCACGCTGTAATCCGGGTCGAACCGCTCTCGAAGCGGCGCCACAAGACGGTCAAGATGGGTGGGAAGGAATATGACTATGCTGAACCGGAGCCGGTCCGGGCGGTCCATGTTTTCCTGTCGATATCCGTAAATGGTCAACTTGCGTACCCTGATTTGTTAACGGTAGAAGACAATCTCTATCCGACGGTTTTTGGCCCGGCCTTCAGCCGTCTGATTTGACGCAACGAAGTTTTCTTCGCCCCGGCCAAACACCTTCATTCTGTCTCTGGAGACTCCCTGGGTTACAAGGTAATCCCGGACCCGGTTGGCCCGCTTCTCAGATAGTTCCCTGTTCGCCTCGGCGGTACCGATGTTGTCGGTGAAGCCGTGGATCTCCAGCTTGATATCGGGTACGAAATTAAGCAGTCCCGCCAGTTTTTTCAACCGTTCTTTGCTGTGAGGGTCAATCTCAAATGAACCCGACGGATAGTCAATATTGAGCACCATCGGTTCGGAGAACATCGACAGGTCGATACAGCCGTATTTATCGACGGCCACTCCGGCAAGCGTATACGGGCAGTCGTCCAGACCGTCGGGCACGCCGTCGGCATCAGAATCTACCGGGCAGCCGTTTCGGTCGACCACCGCCCCGACCGGGTTTGCCGGACAGGCATCAAGGTAGTCCGCGATACCGTCAAAATCAGAGTCTATGGCGCAGCCGAAAATATCCACCTGCCCTCGTGCCTCAGGGCTGGTACCCGGGCAGTTATCGAGACCGTCCGGGACGCCGTCGTTGTCCGAATCCTCGGCACAGCCATACTTGTCGACCTGAACGCCACGGGGCGTATTGAGGCAGCGATCCTCGTCATCCTTGACCCCGTCGGCGTCACCGTCCTGCTCCGACGCGGCCCGTGTGACAGCAGCAGCCCGCCGAGAACTCCAGGCACTGTCGGACACCCATGCCGGCTGTTTGGCGCCGTCGCCGCCGAATCGGAAATTCAGCCGAGCCTGGGCGCCAAGAAGCCACCGGTCGAGAGTCGACTTGACCACATCGCTGAACTCGGCGCCGGCGTGCGTCATATAGTCCGCACGAACATCGAGGTCCAGAGATATGCTCGGCACGGGGGAGAGGCTGATTCCGGCCGTGCCGCTGAGAAACAGCTCGGTGGCGGCAAAGTCCGTTTGCTCGCCTTTGCTGCCGACTACCGTGTAGGTCGTGTTGTCCCGTATATCAATCATCTTCCAGAATGTCACTCCGCCGCCGGCCCCTAACGCCAGATTTATTTTCGAGGTCGGTTTCAACAATAACCGGCGAGCCATCAGTCCCAGACGAGTAGCGCGGTACTCAAGCGGCAGGTTGTTGGTGAGGCTACCGAAAAAGCCGGTCGTATCGACCGTCGTGTCGTTTGCCAGCGTGAAGAAGGAATAGTCGACGGCCAGTTCCCATCGGTCGCTCAGCCAGTGACCGACCGTGAATCCGTAGGCTTCATCCCAATCGAGCTTATAGAAGTCACCGCCGGTGAGTTTCACGACACCGCCGCCGCCGCCTATGGAATATTTATAGTAGTCGGCCGACATGGCGCTCTGCGCAAAGAACAGCACGATGATGGTCACCAGGACACGCATGGTAGGTAATGTCTGCAAGAGCCCGGGCAGAATCAAGAAAAACAACCGGCCTAATACAATTTCTTGATCTCGACCCCCGTATAGTACGTTTCGAGAATTTTCGGATACTTCCATCCTTCACGGGCGTGACCGATAGCGCCGCATTGACACATACCCACACCGTGGCCGTATCCCGAACCGAAAAACACGACCTTTTCTATATGCCCCTGACTGTCCTGTCTTATGTCGACGTCAAAGTTCGACGAGGGCAGTATGAGGTCGGGATTGGAGGTTCGTCCGATGACCCAACGGATACGATCCTTGTGGAAACGGTACGAGTCGTCAGAAGTCCGAATTTCGAGCGTCATCACACGCCCGCCGGCGGTTCGCTGGCCAACGACAACGTTCGTAATGGGGCTGATTTTGATTTCACGCCCCCGGTCCTGTGAAAGGTACTGCTCGATGCGTCCTCGAAGCTGAGGCTCGGTAAACGTCTCTTCCCACTTGTAATACTTGGACCAGGAACACGCCGTGTCGTGAACAGGCTTGAGATAGGGCACCTCGGCTCTGTCCCAGACATCGACGATGTCATCGGTCATCCCGCCGCAGGTGGAATGGTAGTAAGCGTCGATCATTTCATCCTGGTAGGTAATGACCTCGCCGGCAGTCGCTTCTATCCCCTGATTTATCAGCCGATCTTCGATATCCGCGCCGCCGTAGAGTTGATCGATTATGCTCGACTTCACGTCGTACGGTTCCGCGCCGTATTGCTGAAGGTGTGACATCGCGTAGGTACGGGCGGCAATAGCCTGCGCCTTGACCGCTTCGAGTTCATCAAAAGTGCGCTCGCCGATTTCCGGAGGGACCACGCCTTTCAGGTAATCTTCCATATAGAGGATGTTAATCAGGCGTACATTTCTCCCGGTCGGCACCACTTTCATGATTCCGCGATACCGCTGATCGTTCACCCGAAGTCGGTTATTGCTGCCTCGCGGAATAATATTGACCTCGGTAAGTCCACCCTGGATTATGTCACCGTTACTGTTGATCACTTTCAGCGCGAGATCGTCATTCGTCACTTCCACCGGCTGACCGGAATAGTAGACCGTCTGCTTTGCACCCTCGAGACATTCGATGGCAAAGGCGTTGTCGGCCGACACCCTGATGGAGTCGCGGCCATCCTCGAGAAGCACGCGAACGAACGGCACCCGGATATAGGTAGCGACCGACTCTTCCTTGAGTCCCGGGATCGAGGCGCAGCCCCATATCAAGGCCAGGAGGAGTCCACCGGCGATCATGCGCGGCATGACCTTTATGAGTAGTGTTGTCAGTCTCGAATGGTCTTTCATGTTTATTTTACCCTAACCGGCGGTTGAACGATCTTGCCGAGCACCGGCCACACCGCCTGTGGTCTGCCGCCCGTAAATTTGGTCTGAAGAGGGTGCGACCACAATGTCATGGCGCCCATAACGGCGTACGCGCTCGCTTCAACAAGGTTGGCCTTCACGCCCAGTTCGTCTATGGACCGCACCGCGATATTGTCGAGATGGTCTCGCAGGCGGCCGGCAATAAATCTGTTACGCGAGCCGCCTCCGGTCAAATATATTTTTCGCAGGCGAGCATTACCGGCAACAAACTCAACGACCGAGTCGGCGATAGCATAAACCGTGAACTCCGCGGCCGTCGCGAGCAAATCCTCGCCCGACAGGGAGAACTTCTTGCCGAAGGCTATCATCTCCCGCGCCATTTCGACGCCGAACATTTCGCGTCCCGTGGATACTGTCCGAGTCTTGAAAAACGGATGCGCCAGGAGAATCGACATCAGCCGTTGCGAGGCATTTCCCCTTACCGCATACCGACCACCCCGGTCGAACGGTTTGCTGAACAGTGCCTGAGTGAGTATATCCAGAAGGCTATTGCCCGGTCCGCAATCGGCCGCCCTGACATCCGCCATACGGCCGCCCGCAGGCAGATAGAAATAATTCGCGATACCGCCAATATTGACAATCAGTCGCGATTCCTTCGGATGACCGAATACGAGTGCCATCGCGGCGACTGTAATCGGCGCTCCCTCGTTACCGAGCGCAATATCGGCCTGACGGAAATCACCGGTCACCACTTGGCCGGTCTCGGCTGCTATAAGCTCCAGCGAGCCAAGTTGAAGAGTCCCGTTTACACGGTTACCGCCATATGCCACTTTGCGAGGCAAATGCCGGACTGTCTGGCCATGAGAGGCGACCACATCGAGTTTGATCCCCTGTCGCGCCAGACTTGCTATGTATCGTTTCGCTGCGCGGCCATAGAACTGACCCAGGAGATTATCGAGGTATATGATAGATTCCGGGGCTATGGATTGGGACGTTGACACGTCCACTATAAGCGCTCGCAAGGATTTTGGGTATTTTCGTGTAGTCCCGGCTAGAAATCTCGTAGATATCTTCCTGCCTGATTTGCTTACTCGCATGACAGCCAGGTCCACGCCATCGGCGGAGGTCCCGGAGTTAATACCCAGAATATGGAGGTTTTTTCTGTTTACGAACCCGGAAAGTGTCATGTTATTTCAGGACGGACCTGACCAGCTTATATTTGGTGCCCGTCACCCTGTTGAGAGCGGAGGATACCTGCCGCTCAGAAATATCACCCCGAGCAAATGCGTCCATAAAGTAATCGTATGCACGAATAGCAGCTTCGTAATCTCTGCCGAACAACAGCAGGTCGTGACCGGCATTAAAGGCGGCTACTGTCCGTTCGCCGATATTGCCGAGCGTCGAGGCACCGTCCATCGTGAGATCATCGGTGATTATGGGTCCGTCGAACGACAGCATCGTTCTCGCCATTTCCGAGATAATTTCACGAGAACCGGTGGCGATTGTGTCGCTAATCTCCGGAAGCAGCAGGTGAGTCGTCATCAGGAAATCCGCACCGGAGGCGATACCGTCGGCAAAGGGAATCATCTCCCGCGATTTCCACACGAACATATCGTAGTCTGCCGTCGCCGTGTCCACGTGCGGATCGACCGTGGCGGCGCCCAACCCGGGGAAGTGCTTCAGGCACGACAAAATGCCGCTCGACCGCGCTACCTGCACGGCGGCTTTTACGAACAGGGACACCGTGCCCGGGTCCGCGCCGAAACACCGGTCCTTGAGGCACGTGTTTTCTTCGTTGAGGAAAATATCGGCAACCGGGGCAAAATTCAGGTTGAATCCCAGCGATTCGAGGTAAACCATCGAACGGCGGTATTCCTCGATAAAATGCTCGATTTCCTTCTTGCGGCCGTATTCCGCCGGTGAGCGAAACTCGACCGGAATCCCGCGCACGCGCGACACGCGACCGCCCTCCTGGTCTACCGCGATAAACGGCGAGCCGGTCGTCATTCGGCTCCGTATGATCTCGATATTCTCCCGCGCCTTCGCATGGGTCGGGCAGTTTTCCTCGAACAGGATGACCCCGCCGAGTTGCTCCTCTGAAACAAAGTCCAGAAACGCTGCCGGCGGTTCCTCTCCCGGAAACCCCGTGATGAACAATTGCCCGATCCGCTTCGAAATTCTCTTCATAGTGATTATCTCCCCTATACGCTGCACACCAGGTTTTTACCTGATCCCTTGGCTCGATAGAGTGCCTGGTCGGCGACGGCGACAATTTCCTCGTGAGACTTGCCGTTCTCCGGAAATGACGTCACCCCGACCGAGACGGTGATTTTCAGCCTGCCGGCGGCCGTGTTCATAATTGTTTCCTCCACCTGCTCCCTGATACGCTCGCCGATTCGGGATGCTTCCATCTGCGGCGTCTGCGGCAGAATTACCACGAATTCCTCCCCGCCGTAACGGGCGAAGATATCGACATCGCGAATGCAACCCTTGATTATCGTCGAGAGTTCCTTTAAGACCACATTGCCGACTTCGTGTCCATAACTGTCATTTATTTTCTTGAACCAGTCGATGTCAACCATAATGAGCGAAAGCGGCAAATCATATCGCAAGGCACGCTTCTTTTCCTCTTCGAGCTTCTGCACGAAGTACCTATAGTTATACGTGTCCGTAAGTTCATCGATAATAGTCAATTCTTCAGTGCGCTTGTGAAGGTCCGCGTTTTCCAGCGCCAGGGCGGCGGAACGGGCAACGATAGACAGCATCTGCACGTCGCGCTCCCGGAAATGACTGGCGTGCGTCGATTCGGCAATCAGCAGCCCGTGAACGTCGCCGTGCGACGTCATCGGCACGATCATCACCGAACGAACCTTATCATCCAGCGGTTCATAGTCTTCGCGCCCGTGCACGTCTTTCAGGTGGATAGGTTCGTCCATCCGGCTCACTTTCCGAATTAGCTCGGTTCGCGAATCGTCGATCGCTTTCAAGTGGAAATTGTCCCGACCTTTAAGCGAACGCGCCCGGAAATAGAAGTGATCCCGCCGATCCTTGAACACCACCGCATAGTGGCTGAACTGAAGCGTATTGCCCATGATCCGCATGACCTCCCTGACCACTCCGTCCCCGTCAAGAATAGCCGCGAGGTTACGCGTGTTTTCGTAGATCATCTCAAGCTGCGCCTGGGATTTTTCCAGTTCGGACGTTCGCAGGTTCAAGGTGTCGAACAGCTTGAGCAGCCGTCTTTCGGAGCGACGCAGAAAATCCGATGCGTATGACAGGGCGAGGAAATAGACCCACAGCAGGCCAACTCGCATTGAAAAATCAAACGCGCTGCTGACTGTCAGCTCTGAATAAACAAGCAGAACATACGAGATCGTGACTATGACAGTCACGCCGGCCGCAGCCCAGAATACGAGCACATACGCCGCCACCGAGATGGTCAGGTAGAACAACAGATAGAACGAGGAATTGAGGCTCCCGGTGTAGGCAATAAACAGCGGGATGAACAGCAGGTCATAGATGATAGCCGAAAGGTAAGCCAGTTTGAGGTCGAATTTTCCGTTGATGGCAGCCATGAACACCAGCAGGTGCGCCAGAAACGTACCGGTCATTACGGCGAAGAATATCGTGTGCACGCCCGGGTGATCACCGAATACTGCAAACCAGGCGATACTCACCAGCGTCAACACACGTGTGAACAGGTAGATCATATCTACCCGGGGCAAAAGCGTACGATTCCTGTCGAGAAATAGCTTCATGGTAAAAAGACCGCTGTATAGGCAATAATATCGGTCACTTGTGCAGTTTATTTATTGGTGGAGAACGGTTTAGCCGGAAAAAGATGCGTCCGGCCCGAGTTCGCGGGCAAAAAGCTGCTTGAGAGACAGGAAAATCACTCCGACTGCAAGGAAAAGAAGGATCACATCCGTCACGATCAAAATCAGGTTGCCGGTCGGAATGTAGGTCTCAACAAGAAAGTAACCCAATGCCCCGATTGTAGTTACCATCATCGCCAGGGCCGGGACCAGGGTGTACCAACTCTTTTTCCCCGCCCGGTACAGCCAGACGGTCGCTGCAATCAGGGTCAACGCCGCCAATAGTTGATTGGTCGCCCCGAACACCGGCCAGATCAGTTTCCAGCCGTTGGTCTGCGCCAGAACGAACATCAACAGCACCGACAAACCGGAATTGAACCAGAATTTTCTCATGACCACCGGCGGATTGTCCATGATTGTGCGCCAGAGCTCCTCGAACAAGTACCGATTCAGTCTCACCGCCGAATCCAGCGTCGTGATCAGGAACCCTTCGACAACCAGTATTCCGACTACCGTCCCGAGGGCCATCGACAACCCCATTGAGTTGTTGAGCAAGTACCCCATTGACAGCGCAAACCCGAGCACCGGATTTCCGACCCCGGTTTCCGGCCAGACAACCGCCATGTAACGGCCGTAATCCAGCGACGAGCTTATAGCAATCAGCACCAGTACGGCCAGAAGCCCCTCGAGAAGCATCCCGCCATAGCCGATTGTTTTCGCCTGTCGTTCGCGGGCGAGCTGTTTCGAGGATGTTCCTCCGGCAACAAGGGCGTGAAAGCCCGATATCGCTCCGCAGGCTATCGTGATAAATAGAAACGGCCACATCGGCCCAAGTTTCATCGATCCGACCGTGAGATTGGCAACCGGGTAAGTGACCTGAAGACCGTGGAAACCGGAAATGATCACTCCCACTATCAGTGCGGCCATCCCGCCGTAAAGTATCTGCACATTCACGAAATCGCGAGGCTGAAGAATCGCCCACACCGGTACCTGGCAGGCGAACATCGTGTAGACCGAGATAATCAGCATCCACAAAATGGGCGCCAGCGTAACCGGGTATTGGAATCCCACCCAGACCGAGAAGAAACAGATTCCCGCGGCAATCACATACGCCAGCCAGGTTTTGATTCCCCGCTTGCTGACGAGGTAGCCCAGACCCGGCGCCAGCATTGTGATGATGATGACCGACATCGATGCTATGCCACCGACAATACCGAATGTCTGACCATCGACAACCCTGGTGCGCAAAAGCGTCTGACTGCCATCGAGACCAAGTTCAGATAGGGGAGTGATCGAGGTCAGACTGACTGCGGTGAGAGAGAGGAAGGCCGATGTCACCAGCACGATGAGTATGATCGTGAAAACGATAAACAACAAAAAGCCGGTCGGGCCAAGCGCTTTGCGGGCAATCTCGGCCATCGAGGAGCCGCGTTCCCGAATCGATGCAAACAGCGCGACAAAATCATGGACCGCGCCGAAAAAGATGGCACCGAACACGACCCACAGCCACGCCGGGCCTATCCCGTACAAAATGCCGAGCGTGGGGCCGACAATCGGTCCCGCACCGGCTATTGTCGAATAGTGGTGGGCGAAAAGGATCGACGGTCGTGTCGGGACGAAATCCTTGCCGTCTTTGAACTCAACCGCGGGAGTCGGACGCTGGTCGTTCAGGCCGAGCGCGCGGGCCACGTATCGTCCGTAGATGCGGTATCCGAGTATGTAAAGGATTAGAGCGCCAAAGAGGTAGAATAAGACATTCACGACTATCCCGGTCCTTCCGTGATGAAAAACCCGCTCTTGTAATAAACGCAGCTCTCTGGTGATTTGCAAGGGGGGATTTTGCGGAGAGGAGCCAGGTTCACGCCCGGAGCCATCGGCAAGGACAAACTCACGAGCCTATGGAAAGTGATATTCAGGTTTCGTCCGCAGCAGTTCCCGGAACGTTTCTGCCTGCTCTGCCGTGAGGGGTATTCGATAGGTACGCGACCAAAGCCGGTCATAAGAACCCATTATACCGGATCCTTCGGGTCTCTCGTATAGATCTATACTGCAAGTCATTGTGTCGCCTTCAAGGGATGGGTACTTAACCTTTATTGCCGCCCCTGCCAAGTAAGGCGGCAGGTTTGTGAAACGCTCGCTTCCGGAAATTACCGCCGCGAGTAACGCCGTCTCCGGACGCCGGTTAATAGACACCTCGATACTGTCAGTGTAGTCGGAAATCAGGTAAAGTGAATCTGTCATCAATAATCGACCGGGTAAATAGCATGACCGGAATGACCAGATTTCCGGCGCAGGCTGAGAAAGTTCCTCAATCACCTCGAATTCCCGGTCCTTGTTGTTGATGGTCGATGAGCCCGACCACAGCAACAAGTAATCCAGGCTGTCCCGGCCATTCGCGACGGATTGTCCCGGCCGCACTGCATACACTTTTATCACCAAAGGGATGGTCCCATTCGGCAGAGGATGCTCCGCGAGCACCATAGGAGATGAAGGTGGCCTGTCGATTCGTACGCTTTCCTGGTATCCTACCTTCAATTCCGTCTCCATGAGCCAGCCTTTCGGAAAGCGAACCTCCCGGAGTTCCGCATCGTAATTATCGAACAGGAGATTATCGTCATGACCGAACCGAAGAGCCGTGGGCACAATAATTGTATGGTACTCGTACACATCCTGTTCTTGTAGAGTCAACGAATCGAATTGCGCTTTAGTCATGACGGTATCGAGCGTCATGCTCCACAACATCTCAGCTCGATCACTACATGCGATATAACAATCTCGCTGAGGGGCAATACTTAATTCGATTAACTCGAATGAAAAATGCAATTCCAGACGGCCGTCGACGAATACTATCCTGTTTCTTCGGTCGCCGGGCTTGAGTGACAGTTTCGATTGCGCCAATGCCCGTGGCAGGTCCCGACGCAAAAGGATGATAGGGCATTCCGGCAGACCGACTGACCGAATATCACCGAAACTGCTCTTTATGCGGTAGTCAAGCCACCCGTATGGGTTTGTTTCCACTGCCACGGTATCGACGGCATCGGGTGCCCAATCGACAATCGGTCCCTCTGTGAAACGAAATTCGTGAGGGAAGAGAAAAATCTTGAACTCCTGTTCCGGTTTGGTTGGACTCACCCGGATGGTAAACGACGGCGACGTGATCAGCCCGTGCCACCCGCCAGTTTCGGACCGTGCTCTGACGAGGTCCAGTCTGGCAGCGTAAGTTCCGGATGGCAAAGACTCACGGAGCGTTTTCGTTCGTGGCTCGTTCCAAATGTAGCCGGTGTTGCGGTTATATTTCGACAGGTCAATAACCGCCCAACCTTGATCCACTTCGAAGGCGAGTGGCTCACTCCATACCTCCGAATTATCGCGCATCGCATCTGCGCCGATACCACCGGCAGAGAGTAGATGGATAGCTGAAATGGATTGCCGATACCTCTCCCCAAGAAACGTCTGCATATTTACCACCTGAAGAACGACTTCAGCACCATCCAACATCAGCGAATCGGCGCCAGCTGTTCCAGACTGTTGACCGTTATCCGTTCGCAGTTGTAATCCAATCTCTATTGGCTCTGTAAATTCTACCTCTGGTGTATACAGCACTCGAACAGCCAAATTTCCGACGGGATCGGTCCACGCGGTAGAATCCGGGTATCTGGCGGATTTTCCTGGTGTCGTAGGCTGGTCAAAACGCGCTATGGCCATATGTTCACCGAGTAGCAAACATATCGAAACAGCCAGGAGATGACTGATAATCAAAACTCTTATTCGACGGCGAACGTGTTTCATTCCCTCTCCCTTGGGGTGCGGTTCGGTTGCTCTGAAGCCCTCACCAGATACGTTTTTGAATACAAAGGGCGCTGTCTCTCGGGAACGGGGATGCCATTGCTATCTACAACGATTATGTCGATCGTCACCTGAATCAGGCTATCGGTCGGGCTCTCCCGATGCCATGTGGAAATCGGATTTCGCAGCTGTGTGGAGCTTACGACAGGAGCATTGTCGTCAACTGTGATCCTGAGCAGCCACAGGCTCTTGGCCCACGGCGTAAAATCTACTGTCATCATATCTGTAGTGTCGAACTCTATGCTGCCGTCGCCGGTCAGCCGTAAGTCTCGTGGGATCTTGCATTGCCTCCATCGGCTCCAACCGGATTTTATCGGCTTGTTGATGTCGGATGCTTTCAAGTCGAAAGTTCCTGAATCGCCGGCGACCGTGCATCGTGAGTGCCAGATTGTCTGTGTGCTTCCACAATTGCGGTCGCCGGCATTCCCGAGAGCGCCTTTTTCATACTGGAACATGCGGAGAGTGACTTCAGCAGGTGAATCACACGATGACCGTTTCGAAAGCTCGATCAGCGGTGATCGCGGGACTCCTTCATGGCACCCCATGTTTCTGCCGTTTACCGACACCGAATAACCGATGGCCTTGCCTTCGGTCAGGCGTAACTCAAACGGCCGCGCGTCAGCTGGCGTGAAGGAGAGATGTCTGCGGTCCCCAAGGTGGAGTCGGACGGGGATCAAGAAAGTACGGTAGTTGAAGTCTCCCTCGTCATCGGGTGTCGCTGCAAAAAGCTCTTCTTTCGTTATAGTGAGACGGAAGGTGTGTTTCCAGAGAAGCCTGTGGGGACCATAAAAGTGGGTTCCTATATGGAACTCCGGAATGTTCAGTGACTCGTACAATTCAGCATGTATTTCGACCGTTGTTTCGCCGTCGATAAACATGTGGGTGCCTGGCAACGGGTGGCCCATTTGCAGGAAGGGAAGAAAGGGTAATTCCAACTGTCCATTATCATTGAC
This sequence comes from uncultured Ignavibacteriales bacterium, assembly GCA_964396245.1. Lineage (GTDB taxonomy): Bacteria > Zixibacteria > MSB-5A5 > GN15 > FEB-12 > CAYNEO01. The sequence goes on along the minus strand of CAYNEO010000048.1, from coordinate 8,399 downwards.
TTTCGCCGAAATCGGACCGGCCGATTCAAAGCCGGCGCAAGTGGTCCGTCCAATCAGATGAAAGTCACGTCGACTTGGCACGCCGATGGTGTCAAGGCTTGTGGAGTCGAACGAGAAACGGGGACCTTTGACGAGAACAAGTCGGGTCGGTATAACGAATGAAAACACATTCATATCTTCCGGCGGAGCAGTGAGGCGGAGTTCAAACGGCGCTGATGTCAGGATACCCGACCAATACTCATCGCTGCCGGATGGAACGAACAGCTCGACATATCCCCACACTCGATCTCCATTTGGCCATCCATTCGAGAAGGGGCACCACTCCAATTTCCCAATCCGTACAATATCGGTCAGGCTGTCGAAATCCACGTCGATACTCGCCGGAAGACGGGCATAGAACTGTCGCGACTGACCCTCTTCTTCATCGTACACTCGCAGGAATATCTGCGAGCCTTTTTCCTGAGGTGTGAAACACTTGACTTTGCCCAGCAACTCGTGATCGATAAGGATTTCCAAATCGGCCGAGACGGTTTCGTATCGAACTACAGGCTCCTTCACCTCGGCGCGCATTCGAAGACCGCCGCTTTCCGGTCCCCATTCATCGGAGGCGCTAACCCGCTCTCCCCGTATGAGAATGAGGTTGGCAACAATGGCCCACAGGATAACAGCGTACACTGGAAATCTTCCCACATTTATCCCCTTCCGTCTATGAGACGGTCTTAACACTGCAATTGTGCAGTTGCAGGTCGGTGTTCCGACGCGCGGGTCACGGCAGCGAGCCGGGAGGAGAAACCTGACAACTTAACGCCGCCGCGGCACGGCGCCAAGCAAAGTGAGAATCAGTCCCCCGATAAGCACGACCGCCCCAACACTAAGCTTGCCATACACATCCCACGACGGAAATACCCGTATCCCGCTCTCGGTCGGATTGTCCGGATTGTAGTGAATCGTCACCGTACGACCGACCGGGTACTGCTCGACAATCCACGAGGCGGCATCGTACGCTGTATGCCGACCTCCCACACTCGGCAAATCAAGGGCGGTGCTATCGCGATAGGTGACCCCGGCAACCGTGTACTGGTATACGATATGCGGATGAAACGCTCTCGTCCCCACCACCTCCGACGTAACTACGGTCCCCTCGGTTGTCGGCCAGTTTACGTGCTGTCTCGTTGTGACCAGCATCTCCGATTGGGTCGCTATCAGCCACACCCCGGCGAACACCAACAGAACGCCCAGAAGCAGCAACAGTACCGAGAGCCGTTTCACCGCCCGTCGCAGAGATAAAAAGCCGATGAGGCCAAGGACAGCCGAACCGATGATGATATAGGTTGCCAGCCAGGTCAATTCTTCACTCCCGGACGTTTGGTGCTTTCACACGACCAATGTAACACGGAGTTTCACCGCTTGCCAGAACCAATACGGACCCTGTATTATTATGTTTACAATGCATTCAGCAGGTTATATATACCCTCTGGAACATCGTTCGTGCGAATCTCGTACAGTATACTGTCAAAAACGTGGAGAATGCAATGAAGGTTAGCCGGCAACTTTGTTCCCGTTATCTCCCGGCGGTGATCACCGTCGCAGCCCTGTTCGTACTCCTGGCAGCGCCCGCCACCGCGTCTGTGATGAAGTCCGAGAACAATATCCAGATATCTAACCTTCATGTGATCGATGACGATTTTTACGCCATCGGGGAAAATCTCACGATGGACGGTACTATCGAGGGCGACCTCCTCGCCCTGGTTTCCCAGGCCACTATCCGGGGTGAAGTCACCCAGTCGGCCTGCGTTGGCTGCCAGACACTCAAATTCAGCGGCAGCGTCGGCAACTCGCTGCGCGCCGCGGGGATGAATCTCGATGTCGACGGCAGTGTCGGGCGCTCGGTCGACGTTTTCGGCACGACGATCCGAATCAGTCGCGGCGCCGTGATTACCCGCGAGGTCAATGCCTTCGGAGACAAGGTCTATATCGACGGCCAGGTGGGTGGAAAAGTATATGTCAGGGCCAACGAGGTCTTTATCACGGGCACGATCGACGGGGACGCGGAAATCAGGGCAAAGAAAATCACCATATCGCCGCCGGCGTCTATCGCCGGCAACCTGACCTACATGGCCCCGGCGGCAGACTCGCTGGTTATCGACGCCGGCGCCGATGTCAGCGGCGAGGTCAGGTGGGAACCGCTGAAACAAGAAAAACAGGAGAAGACATACACCTGGTTTATCCTCCGGGTCTCGAGCATGCTCGCGGCGCTGATATTCGGCGTTATTGTGGTGCGCCTTTTCCGCCCCTACGCCACGGAGTCGTTCGTGCAGTTGAAATCGCGCTTTGCCATGAGTTCGGCGGCCGGACTGCTCGGATTGCTTGGCCTCATTTTCTGCATCGTGATTCTGGTCATCGCCCTGTTTTTCCTGGCAATCGGCTACGTTTTGCTGACATCAGAGGGAGCCACGGCCGGCCTCGGATTGCTCTTCCTGGTATTCTCCAGCCTGATGATACCGATCACGGCCTTCGGAAGTGTCGCGGGAGGAATTATCCTCTATTCGGGCAAGATCATTATCGCATTTTTGATCGGATACCTCGTCGTCAGGGCCTTCCGGCCGAATCCCAAACCACTGAGCGCGATATCCCTGTTTCTCGGCCTGCTTATCCTGTTGTTCTTCTACTCGTTGCCGTATATCGGGACGATTGTGTATCTGCTGTCAATGATAATCGGTGCGGGAGCGATTTTACTGGGAATACGCTTCTGCCGAAAGGATAAACATCCGCCGCTGGAACGGTCTACTCCCGAAAGTCCCGGGCCGCCGCTCGAGACTCAATAGCCGCCCGAGGCGCCGTCGTTGCGCGGATCGGATGCCGCCGCCATCAATCCTGCCGGATCGATATAGATTATCTGGAGATCGCCGTACGGCGTGCGTTCTTCGACTGTGTGGCCGTACTTTTCAAGGGCTGCTACGGTAGACTCCGAATAGCCATCCCGCTCCAGATAGAGTACGTCCGGAAGCCACTGGTGGTGGAAGCGTGGCTGCGCCACGATTTCATCCACCGTCATGTGAAAGCGATCGAAGTCAATAATAGCCTGGGCCACGGTCGTGATGATTTTCGATCCGCCGGGACTTCCGAGAATCAACAGCGGCTCCCCGTTTTCGAGCACCAGTGTCGGAGACATCGACGAAAGCATGCGCTTGCCGGGTTCAATCTTGTTCGCCTCGGCCCCGATCAGACCGAAGTAGTTCGGGACGCCCGGTTTGACCGAAAAATCATCCATCTCGTTGTTCAACAGAAGACCCGCACCATCGACCACGAGCTTGCAACCGTACGCGGTGTTCAGTGTCGTCGTGATCGCCACCATATTGCCGTCCTTGTCGCAGACACTCAGGTGCGTGGTCTGGTCGGACTCATGACTCATCGGGTTACCGGCGCTTACCTGCTCCGATGAACCGGCATGATCGAGGCTGATCAGGCTTCGTCGTTGAACTAGATAGGCCGAATCCAGCAAACCGGACGGGATATCGTAGAAGGCGGGGTCGCCAAGATGAACCGAACGGTCGGCATAGGCCAGTCTGGCCGCCTCGGTGAACGGGTGAATGTACTCAGGGGAGTTCGGTGTATATGTCGAGAAATCGTACGGTTCGATCAGTTTCAATATCTGCGCGATGATAATCCCGCCTGAGGAGGGCGGAGCCATCGAGTAGATGTCCAGCGAGTCGAACGTGAAATGAATCGGTTCGCGCCAGACCGGACGGTAGCCGGCCAGGTCGGCGGCGGTAATAAGACCGCCGTGAGCCTCCATGGAAGCGACAATCTTCTCGGCAACCGGCCCGGAGTAGAAGCCGTCAGGACCTTCCGTCATGATGGCATAGAGAGTCGACGCCAGGTCCTTCTGGGTCAGTCGGTCACCCGCCTTGAGCGGTTGACCCCCGGGGAAGAAGATATCCGCCGTCTCTTCGAAAGCCGTCAGCCCCTCGCGGTTTTCTGCGAGAGTAGCGGCATGATACTCGTCGAGGATAAATCCGGTGTCGGCCAGAAGCGCCGCCGGATGAACCAGCTCCGCCCACGGTTTTGACCCGTGATTCTTCCAGAGCTCATACAGTCCGGCCACCGAGCCCGGTACGCCCGCAGCCTTCGCCCCGAACGTCGACAGGTCAGGAATCACGGCTCCGGTGTCATCGAGATACATGTCGGCAGTCGCGGCGAGAGGCGCTGTTTCGCGGAAATCGAGTGTCTGTATTCTATCGGTAGCGCCGTCGCGTATGACGGCAAATCCTCCGCCCCCAAGATTGCCGGCTTCAGGGTGTACAACCGCCAGAGCGAGCGCCGTCGCCACCGCGGCATCGAACGCATTCCCGCCACTCTTGATAACCTGGACGCCGACCCCGGTAGCGATGGGAGCCGCCGAAGCAACTGCACCGCTGCGGTGATACTTGGTTATGCGTACGCCGGAGCAGGTCGAGAAGCTGAACAGCAACCCGAGTGCCAGCAGCCCGGGGACAATCACCCGGGCGAGCATGTGACGGGATATTACCGGTCTCACGTGTTTCAGCAAGATTCTGCGACCTTATCGCCGCTCTACCAGGAAGATCAGGCCGTCCGGGTAACTCACCCTCAGTGGAATTCCCTCACGAAGCTCCTTCGAGGTCGTCTTGATGATCTGGGGATTCTCTTCTTCCGAGAGGATATTAGTCAATTTCAGTCTGGCGGCCGAAAACCCGGATTTCTTCAAATCCGCCTGGATGATAATCTCTTTGTTCGCTCCCTCGAATCCATCGGAAAGCGCGCCGGGGGGCGGCACGACTACAAACAGCAGGCCTTTTTTCGGACCGACCTGGAACGAGATGTCCACCGAGGGATCATCGCAGTACAGATTCGTCGACAGCTTTTCGTATTCCAGTATTGATTCCACGAACGCCAGCTTCTGGTGATTCCCGCCCGAGGCAAAGTCAAAGCTGAAGAAATACATGTTGCCCTTGAACCGGCTGGAGCACACGCCGACCACCTTGGCGCCGCACTGGGCGATTTTCTTCACCTTACCCTCGTCCGTGCTCCGAATCGAGCCGTACAGGTATGCCGGGAATGCGCCGCCCTTGTGGGTCACCGAGCCGATACGATGGTCGACAGTGGTCTTGACCCGGAAATGCTTGGCAAGTATCTGACAGTCCTTGAAGTTCTCGTCGTACTTTGGCATCACGCCACAGAGGACCAGCGAAGTCCCGCCTTTGGCGAGTTCCACCAGCGCCTCCTGGTCGCGTTCCGCCATGATCTCGGTGGTCGGCACGAACAGCAGCTTGTAGTCGCCCATGGTCGTCCAGTCGCGGTTCTCGCGGATACCGTACGGCAGTTTCAGTCGCATGAGATCGCGGCAGAAGCCGACAGCCGACTGTTCCAGCAAGCGATTGATGTACTGGAAGTCTTTCTTGCTCGATGTCAGGCTGAGCCAGTAATACATCCGGTTACCAAGGATGCCGATATCACACTTCGACTCCATCTCCTCGAACCCAATCGTGGAGATGATCGTGTTGAACTGCCGGGCTACCTCGTAGCCTTTCGAAACCGTTCCGTCCTCGTGAAGAGGAGCACCGTGCCAGTGGTCCCTGTCGACAAACATATAGTGATTGAGCCCCTTAAACCCGGCCGACAATCCCGCCGCATAGTAGAAACGCCGGTCGTTGTTCTGAATCGGGGCGATTTGCTCCTCGCGCTTCGGGTCGGCGGCCGCCGAACCCGAGGTAAACGACGAGGCAAAGGCGAAGCCGTACTCGGCCTTCAGGAAACGAGCCTTGTTGACGAGGTCGAAGTAGCTTCCCTCGGGGAATACGTTACTGCCAAGGAACGGCGAACGGTCACCGGGTACGAGATTGTACGCCGGAAGCAGCTCGCCTCCTTTGAAATACAGCGACCGGAAGAACAACGGCTCGACCGTATAGGATTTAAAGATATCCTCCAGTATTGTGAGGTACTGATTGAGCATATACTCGCGGAACTTGAACCAGTCGATCACCTTCGGATACTTGTCCATTGTCAGACCGGTGAACTCGCGCGGCGGTTCGACCGCCGTGAAATCCGCGTTCTTCTCTTTGTACCGGGTATTCAACTTCTTGATGTCGTCGTACAGACCCTCGAGAAACGGCGAATAGTACTTGGCGAGAACATCTTTGTTGTAGTCGGCGGATGACGGGTCCAGGAGGCGGCCAAACGATGTCTCGTAGTCGAGCTCTATCATGAAAATCGGCCCACGGGGGTGAACGTAGTTCTTGGTAATCTCGATAAATGCCTTAAAGTAGTTTTTCAGATAGAACTGGAAGTTATCACTCAGGTAGCTCGGCAACAGGCCGCCTTTTACCCCGGAGTCATCCGGAAGGACAATCTCGTTCCCCTCGGCGTTGCGGGCAAGGGTCTTGGGATCCTTGTACAGGAACTTTGGCAGGCCGCCGTTGGGGAGCTGGCCGGATACCCACGGACCGGGACGAAGAATTACCTTGAATCCGAATTCACGCGCCAGTTCGAGGAAAACGACCAGGTCCTTGCGGGAATCGGTCACACCGCCAAAATCCACGAACCGGGTATCATCCTGATGGACATTCCACGGTACGGCGGTAGATATTATTCGGAATCCGGCCCGCTTGATCCTCTCGAAACAGATCGACCAGTGGCGTTTGTCGATTCGAAAGTAGTGCAATTCGGCGGAGAATGGTTGGTAGGTTTCTTTACCGATCGAGAACTTGTTGCCGATAACTCCTAACATATAAGACCTTATTATTCAAGAACTTACGTTTATTTTCACATTCGGGTAAGAACTCAATTATACCAGCTAATGCCAAAAAAGTCAATATTAATCCGATAATTCATTACCGGACAGATAGTTAGTAATCCGGATCCGGTCCGGCGGCAGAATTTAACTCCCCTTTATAGCAAAGAAAAGGCCCTCCGCATTAGGAGGGCCTCAAAAGTCTCTTGGACTCGCCAGTACTATTTCACCAGCATCATCTTACGAGTCTGGGTGAAACTGCCTGCATCGAGTTTGTAGAAATACACTCCCGACGCTCTGCTGGAGGCATCCCACTCGACTGTATTGGTTCCGGCTGCGCCGGTGCCCGAGAATTCATCGACAACCTGACCAATGACATTATATATGGTTAGGTCGTACTTTCCCGCCACAGGCATTGCGAACTCAATGGTGGTGGTGGGGTTGAACGGGTTGGGGTAGTTCTGCGCCAGCGAATAGGTCTTTGGCAGGCCGGCATCTGCCTGGCCGGGCGCATCCGACGGGTCGCGGACAATGATCGGAGTCGCATCGTGGAACCAGACCGGCGTGTACGCATCTCCTACTACGGGCGATGCCGAAATCTTCTGTCCCGCTCCCCACACATTCGTATCCACGACTATCTCGTCTGAGGCGCTCCAACTGGACAAAGTGAAATAATAAGTTCCGAGCAACTGACGGGTCGGGTCCGGGTCATAATATGTCGGACCCAACAGCCAGATACCCACAAACTGAGCCCGGTCATTGTTGTTAGATACGGTAATACTACCACTTTCGTAGGGAATAACCTGTGCGAAGGCTTCAGCCGATTTGGCGCTGGCCCTAAAACTGTCCAGAGTCAGGTTCGGATTTTCCCAGCTGAAGCCAAAAGACAACCCGGTCAGACTATCCGCATCGTCATAGAACCAGGCTTCGATGATAAAAAGGCTGTCGTTACCGGCAACATCCGGCCGGTTCGTCAAGAGAATCAGGGTATCGGGGTTACCGCTATCCTGCGCAAAGGTTGCTCCGCCAAACAGCAGAACGAACACGAACACAGCCGTTAAAAGTTTGAATCGCATTCCTCGAACCTCCATTTATGATGATCATCCTATGCTCAAGACCTCAAGTGATGAAACGCTCGTGAACCGTCGAAGTTCATCGAGATTTCATCTTCTTCACGGTCCTCCGCCTCGGCCAAGCGCATATACCTAACCGAGTCAAGAATAAGACAATGAGTCTTCCGAGTCAATAGAAAAACCGGATTCTAACCGTTTCTCAACAAAAAAGACGGATTCCAGAGTGGTATTGTTCAGTATATATCCTCCGCATCTCACTTTCCACTGGCAGGACGCCGTCAGCGCGAGCGCGATATCGACATTACCGGATTCGTGATATCATTCACACACCCGACTTTGCCCGCGCTGCTGCCCACACGGCCGTGGATGGTTTCGATAATCGGCGAGTCGATATTCTACTCTCGCCCATCCTTTGCACAAATATAACCATTTAATTTTGCTACGCAAAAGGAATAGGCCACCCCCGTGAGAAGGGGGTGGCCGTCAGGTTATGGACCGGCCGTCAGGCCAATCCAGTGTGGCCTATGGACACAGTGGCGTGTCTTGTTGCGAAATGTACACGTGGTCGATAAGCTTCG
>CAYNEO010000047.1:0-26763 GCA_964396245.1 uncultured Ignavibacteriales bacterium | reverse complement strand
TCCTCCGGCAATGCCAGCATGCGGTCGATTTCAGCTTTGCGGCCGACGGGATCGAGGCGGTCAACGGAAATCACGGCGCGGCTCTTCTTGGTTTTCTTCTCGGCGACATAGTGATGGTCTGCCAGCATCGCAATCTGGTGAAGATGCGTGATAACAATTAACTGGCTGTTTTCGGATAGCTTCTTGAGTTTCTTGCCGACCTCAACCGCGGTCTGACCGCCGATTCCGGCATCGACCTCATCGAAGACCAACAACGAGTGGAACAGCTTGTTGGCTTTCTTCTCGGCCGCCTTCAGTGCCAGAAGGACGCGGGAGATTTCACCACCTGAAGCTGTCTTCACCAGCGACTTCAACGGTTCGCCCGGGTTGGCCGAAAACAGGAAGCGCCCCGACTCCAGGCCATAGGGGAAAGGCCGCACCGCGCGACCGTCGATGACGATTCCGTCGGCGTAGTCTTCATAAACGAACTCGAACTCAAATCCACCATTATCGATTGCCAGCTCCGTCAATTCCTTGATCACCAGCTTCTGCAGGTAATCGGCCGCCTTGTGACGGGCCTCGGACAGCGCCAGAGCTTCTTTTGTATATGCCTGCCGGTGACTTTCGTAATCACGTTCGAGCCGATCGATTAGAGAATCGATATCCGGACGGTCCTGAAGTTGTTCGTTTATCTGTGCCAGTGTCTGAAGTACCGCTTCTTCAGAGCCGCCGTACTTTTTCTTCATTCGGTAGATTTCATCAAGCCGCTCGTTGATCTCCTCGAGCCGCGCCGGATCGTCGGGGATAGAACTGCCGTACTGTTCGATAAACTGACGGATCTCGCTGATCTGGAAATCTATCTCGGTCAACTGCGATGACTGCGTTTCAAGCGATGAATCTATCTCCGCCATTTTGTCCAGTTCTTTGGCGGCGTTGCGAAGAAGCTGGAGAGCGGACATGTCTTCACCGTCGAGCATCTCCTGTATCGCTGCCGCCGATGCCATCAGGGCGCGGGAAGAATCCAGTATGCGGCGTTCCTGATTCAACTCTTCTTCTTCGCCGGACCGGATATCGGCTGACTGGATTTCATTTTTCTGGAACAGCAACAGCTCCCGTTCCTTGATCAATTGCTCGCGGCGCTCGCGCACTTTGCGAAGTTCTCGCGCGGTCTTTTCCCAGTCGGCGTAAATGCGCCCAACCGACTCGCGGGCATCATCGAGCGAGGCAAAGAAATCCAGAAACAGCAGGTGGTTGTCCTCGTTCATCAGCATCTGACTGGCGTGCTGACCGACAATCTCCGCCATCGGTTCGGTCAGTTCACGGAGGCGAGTCACAGTCGAGACCGAGTAATTTATCCTGACCTTGGAGTTACCGTCGCGTGAGATTTCCCGTCGAACAGTGAGGAGATTGCCGGCGATGTAGTCGCTGAATTCCTTCTTGTATCGAGCAGGCATGGCGGAAACATCGAACGTCGCCTCAATCGTTGCCTCGTCGGCGCCGTGACGCACGTACTCGCGGTCGGCGCGGTCGCCGAGCACGAGGGAGAGGGCGTTGACAATGACCGATTTCCCCGCACCGGTTTCACCGGTCAGCACGGTCAATCCCGGATCGAAGTGCAGGTCAACATTATCGACCAGCGCGACATTGCTTATACTGAGTCTGGTGAGCATACCGGATTAGTCCCCAAGCCCGTAACGGGTCATCTCCTTGATAATCTGATCGGCCTTTTCCTGGTCCCCCGCTTCCTCGGCCTTTTTTAATTCATCCTGAAGACGCGTGCGAATTTTCTTCCGCTTGCGGTCCAGCATCTCGTCCCGGTAACGCCGAATCTCCTGCGGGATAACGCCCGCGTCCCATTCCACCGTGGCCAATTCGGTCGCGAGCGATTTCATCTCTTCGTCGGCGAGATCTTCCACGAGCGCTGTTACCTTGAGCACTCCGCGATCGCGATAGTGCACGATCATAGCTGCATACAGCCGCGCGAGCGACTTGGAATCAAAATCTTGCGGCGAAAGTTCTTCGAAAATGGCATCGATCGGACCGGGATTATTGAACATCAGTGAGAGAAACTGAAATTCAACCTTGTGTGGTTCTTTCCGTACTCTCGGCGTCTGGTCCCGCATGGTCGGTTGCGCCGCCTGCGCTGACTTCAGTATCTGGACGTCAACACCGAGTGTATTGGCAGCCTCGACAAAAAACAGCGACCGACGGGTGGGGTCGCCGATCTTATCTCCAATGGACTTGAGTTCCTTGATGAGTTTCTCGCGCGCGATAATCCCTGTCTCGCGCATCTGGACATCTCTCACGCGATAAGGGATGAAACCAACAGCGTCGTGACGGAGCTCTTCGATTTTATCCCGCCCGTATTTCTGTGCCAGTGTGTCCGGGTCTTCACCCTCGGGCGTGACAATGATCTTCACTTCGAGTCCGGCGTCGTAGAGAACGTCGACCGACCGTATCGCCGCCTGCTGTCCGGCCGAGTCGGCATCGAAAAAGAGGTACACGTCCTCGGCAAATCGGGCCAGAAGCCGTGCCTGCTGGAGTGTAAACGCCGTCCCGGATGAGGCTACGACATTACGCACTCCCGCCTGCCAGAGCGAGATGACATCGAAATATCCCTCAACCACATAGGCTGCATTCTCATCGCGGATATGGTCCCGGGCGAAATTCAAGGCATAGAGGATGTTGCTCTTGGAGTAGAGGGGAGTCTCCGGCGAATTGACATATTTCGCGGACTCACCCTTCTTGAGTGTGCGGCCTCCGAATGCGATCGGCTTGCCGCTCAGGTTGAAAATGGGGATCATCAGCCGCTGACGGAATCGGTCGAAATACGTGCCTTTCGTCTCGTGCTTGATCGCCAGGCCGGCTTTCACCATTTCGTCGGGGGTAAGGTCTTTGCTCCGGGCGTATTTCAGCAGGCCATCCCATGACTCTCCCGCGAGACCGAGTTGAAAGTGATCTATAGTGTCATCCGCAATCCCGCGTTTTTGCCTGAGATACTGATCCAGCACCACTCGATACTGCGATTTATGCAGTAGTCGCTTGAAATAGTCCAGCGCCACCTGGTGCGCGTAGTTCAGCCGCTCGCGTTCATCGCGGCGGGTATCGGAGACCGTCTCTCGTATCGTGATACCGGCGCGGCTCGCGAGAAAGCGAACGGCCTCGACAAACGACATCTTCTCGTGCTCCATCAGGAACGTGAAGACATTGCCGCCGACGCCGCACCCGAAACAGTGATAGATCTGCTTGTCCTGTGAAACCGTAAACGACGGTGTTTTCTCGTTGTGAAAAGGGCAGAGGCCGATAAAGTTCTTTCCCCGCTTTTTCAACCTGACATAACTGCCCACGACGTCGACAATATCGGAAGCCTGGCGGATTTGATCTATCGTTTCTTCGGGTATCATTCTTTTAACTTCACGATGGTCACGCCGGCGCCGCCCTCGTTCCAGTTGCCCAGCCGGAGAGATTCGACTTCGCGGTGCTGCTTGAGAAACTCGGTCAACTGACGTCTGAGACGGCCGGTACCTTTGCCGTGAATAACGTAAATCTGTTTCAGGTTGGCAATCACAGCCTTGTCGATGAACCGGTCGAGCGCTTCCATGGCTTCCTCGACCGTCATGCCTCTCAGATGAATCTCCGGGCTGATATCGGTGTCGGCCTTGACCGCCGCGGTTGTTTTGGTCAGCTTGCGACTTTCCGGACGCTCCAGTTTCTCCAGGTTGCGCAGATCGACCGTAGTGGTGACATTTTTTACCCGAACCTTGGCCCTCGACGACCCCACTAATTGTTCGATATCGCCTTCCTGGTTGAGCGAGATTATTCTGACCCGATCACCGACTCCGAACCGCGTCTGGTCCGGTTTTTTTCTCGGCTTCTCGATTTCACCGCGGACTTTCTGCAGCTGCCCCTTTTTCTTCTTCAGCGTGTTGTGCAGTTCTCTCACCTTTTCCTTCGCCGCCTGGCTTTTGCGGATGTCCGCTACCAGCCGTTCGGTTTCTTTCCGCGTGGTGTCGAGAATCTCTTCGGTTTCAGCCAGCGCTTCTTTTTTGGCTTTTTCGACCTCGTTTTCCAGCTTCTCAGTCTGTGTCCGGTAGTACTCCTCCAGCTGTCTCGTGCGGGCCAGCCGCTCGCTGAGCTCGGTCTGATCCCTCCGTACCTGCGAGAGCTCATTTTCAAGCGAAGAGATCAGTTCGCCAAGTGAGCGTTCGCCGGCCCCGAGGAGCTTGCCGGCGGTACCGGTAATTTCTTTTGGCATGCCCAGCCTTGAGGCAATCTCCAGCGCGTACGATGAACCCGGGATACCCAGTTGGAGCAGGTAAGTAGGCGCCAGTGTCTTCCGATCGAATTCGAGTGAGGCATTCTCGATTTCCGGATGATCCAGCGGAAGGGTCTTGAGCTGCGAATAGTGTGTCGTCACAACCAGTCTGGCGCCGGTTCCCAGAATGTACAGAATGATCGCTTCGGCGAGGGCCGCACCTTCTTTGGGGTCGGTTCCGGCGCCGATTTCATCGAATAACACCAGGCTGTTCTCGGAAACCCCGTCCAGCGCGCTGATGATATTCTTGATATGCGAGGAAAATGTTGACAGCGACAGCTCGATCGACTGTTCGTCGCCAATATCGGCGAACACACGCCTGAATATGCCGATTTCCGATTTCTCGTCAGCGGGGATCAGCAGACCCGATTGAGCCATGACGACCATGAGCCCGATAGTCTTAACCGTGATCGTTTTGCCGCCCGTGTTCGGCCCGGTGATCAGTACTCCCTGCCGGGACTCGTCGAGCCCCACGCTCGTAGGGACTACTTTTTTGACGTCTTTGAACTGATGGACCAGCAACGGATGGCGGGCGTCGATCAGGTTGAAACCGGGCTCGTCCCTGAGTATCGGCTTGTTTGCACCAACCTGTCGTCCGAATGCGGCCGAGGCGTAGATCGCATCGAGAATCCCGATCATCCGTACGTTCTCGAGCAGGGCAGAGGCCCTCGAGGCAATCTCGGCCGTGAGGGCGCGAAGAATCCGGTCAATCTCGAGACGCTCTTCCTGGAAAAGCAGGTTGATGCGGTTGTTGAGTTCGACTGTTACGGTCGGCTCGACATAGTACGTCGCCCCGCTCTGGCTTCGTTCGTGAAGAATCCCGAGGTCACCACGGTATTGATTCGAGGGCACGGGGATTACGTATCGGCCGTTGCGCTGGGTGATGACATCGTCCTGCCACCCGGCCTGTTTCTTCTGACCGGCAAGAACCCGATCAAGTTGAGCCATTATCTTCCGCCGGCTGTCGGCGATATCCATCCGGATATGTTTCAGCTTCGATGAAGCACTGTCCTTAACCGAACCGTCATCATCGATAGCCTTGTTGATCTCCGCTTTCAGTTCGGGGAAGGCCCTGACCTGGCCGATATACTCCATCAGCGAGGGGAACTTTTCGCGGTTTTCCGGATCATATCGAGCGATGTCTATGGAAATCTCAACCAGCTCGCGAATTTGAAGCATCTCCTTGGGATCAAGGAAGATCCCTTCGATCTGCGAGCGATGGATCAAATCCCGGATATCATCTTCCATTCGGGCAATCGGAAAGGCCGCGCCGAACAAAATGATATCCTTCATCTGCGAGGTTTCAGTCAGCTTTCGCTCGATCGTGTCGCGATCGTAGATAGGCGTGATTTTGCGTACTTCCTCATGCCCGTAGGGCGTGCGGCACTGGCCCTCGATCAGGCTGATGACCTTCGGAAACTCGAGCGTTGTAAGCGTGTGTTCGGCAATCATATCTGGACAATTCTTTCAACAAAAAAACCGGCCCGAAGGCCGGTTCTAATATATGCACAAGGTCGCGAAATCAAAACCAATTTGCCGGTTCACTGAACCGGGTTCAGAATTCGGTCCATGTGATAAATGACTCGGTGCACTTCCTGTCGCTCTTCGGTCGCCATGTTGGCGCCCTTGGTTGTCTTGCCCGGGGCTACGAGCAGGGTATTCTCAATCTGACCCATGAAAGCCGGTCGCCTGGGGTGAATGGCCTTGGTGTTATCATATACCAGCGGGATAGTCCGAACCACCGTCGAACCGAAGAAGGAATTGTCAAAACTGGTGTAAAAACCATCCGGCATCGGCAGCAGGAACACCAGGAAAGTCAGGAAACTCACAGCCAGCCAGCCGCGAAGGAATCCGATGAGGGCGCCGCCCATCTGGTCGCGCTTACCGGAGGTCTTAATGTGCGCCACTTTGTAGAAGAGGATTCCCAGGAGTTTGAAAACCGCATACGATGCCGCCAGGAGAATCAAAAATGACAGGAAGGCTGAAACGAGGGGCGACCCCCCGAGTTGCTCGTATACCCAGACGGCAAAATTATCGATGTAAGTGATAGAAAAAATGATGGCCGCGAAGAAGACCACGAACGCCATCAGCTCCCTGATCAAGCCCTTCTTGGACCCGATAATCACCATTGCCAGAAGCAGGGCAATGAGGATGCCGTCTATCCAGTTCATAGGCGCACTCCCTTTCTTGATATTCCCGTTCGGCCCGAAGATAGAAAAGTTTTAAATCACTTGGCAAGGATTTCCGAGACCAATTTATTGACCAGCTTACCGTCCGCCTTCCCCTTGATCCTGGGCATAAGGATCTTCATTACCTTGCCCATATCTTTTGGCGATTCGGCGCCGGACTCGGCTATAGCCTCGGTTACGAGGGTCCGCAGTTCATCTTCCGAGAGCTGTTCCGGAAGGTATCCCTGGATTACATCGAGTTCGAAATTTTCCTTGTCGACCAGGTCCTGTCTCCCCGCGGCGGCGTATTGCTCGATCGATTCGCGGCGCTTCTTGGCGCTCGAGGCCAGAACCTCGGTGACCTGTTCGTCAGTAAGTTCTTCTCTCGTCTCGATCTGACGATACTTTATATCAGATTTAAGGCCCCGAAGAACGGTAACCTTTTGCTTGTTCCCGCCTTTCAGGGCCTCTATCAAATCTTGATCTATGTGATCAATAATAGCCATTAATCGCTTTCCATCATTCTGGACCGCCTGGCTTTCCGCCGGGCAGCAGCCATCTTCCGCTTTCTCGTTTCAGACGGCTTCTCGAAATGCTGATGCTTTTTGTAATCCGAGAGTATGCCTGCTTTTTCGCAGAACTTGTTAAAACGACGGAGGGCTTTTTCAAACGATTCATCATCGCGTACTCTGACGCCCGTCAAATTACTTCACCCCCCTCCGCATGTCGTCTGTCGAAATTCAAATCTATCATATATTTCACCTACTATCGGTATAGTACGCCAAAAATCAAGTTCTGTCAACAGCTTGGAGCAAGTTATCCGCTCAAAACTGCTCATTCTAACGCCGCCCAACGCCGGTTGTTCCGGTGACTGTTTTAGGCCAAAAACCCGGCTTATTTCACTTCCTCAATATACTCTACCCGGTCGGCGCCCCGGTTTGACATCAAGTGGTAATGGACGTGGAATATCTCCTGTCCGTAGCCGTTATTGATGACAATCCGGAAATGATCGGAAATTCCCAGTTTGTCCACCACCATTTTGGCCGTTTCGTTGAGCTTATGGAGAACGGACGGCGGCGTCTCAAAGAAAGTCGGGTGCTCCTCTTTGGGAATCAGAAGGAGATGGACCCGGTCTTTCGGGTAGCGGTCGGCTATAACGATAACCTCATCGTCTTCATAGTATATCTTGGCCGGCGCCTCACGCTTGATTATACGTGTAAAAATCGATGCCATCCGCATTTCCTTTCCGCGTTTCGCATGATCGACCGCAACTCACGTCGCACAAAAAACTCCCTTCAGGCGGAAATTCAAGCAAAATCTTGTTCCTCCGAGGAATACTGTCCACTTGCCAACCCCGGCATAATTGTGTAGATTTTCCGGCAAGTGCCGTTTCGGCGTATCGATCAGAGGCTAAAACGATTCCGTCAACCCGGAGGGTTCTTTTATGTCAGGCCATTCAAAATGGGCGACAATAAAACGCAAAAAAGGCAAAGCCGACCAGGAGCGGGGCAAGATATTCACCCGTCATATCAAGGAAATCACGATCGCCGCCCGCGAAGGCGGAGGTGATGCCGATGGTAACCCGCGCCTGCGTACGGCAATCGCCGCCGCCAAGGCGGTCAACATGCCGGCCGACAATATCAAGCGGGCTATCCTTAAGGGCACCGGACAACTCCCGGGTGTTTCCTATGAATCTGCGACATACGAAGGATATGGCCCCAGCGGTGTGGCCCTTTATCTGGAAGTAATGACGGACAATAAGAACCGGGTTGTGTCAGAAATTCGGCACATCCTGACAAAATACGGGGGCAATCTCGGCGCCAACGGTTGTGTGGCGTGGATATTCGACTCCAGGGGGGTTATATCAATCGACGCCGATCGGGTCGACGAGGACACGCTCATGGATGTCGCCATGGAGGCGGGTGCCGATGATATCGAAACCGAAAGCGATTCCTATACTATCATCACCGACCCGGGCAAGCTCGATGATGTCCGGACGGCTATCGAGGAAAAGGGCATCCCTATTGCCTCCGCGGAAGTCACCATGGTGCCCCAGAATACCGTGAAACTCACCGACGAGAAGGAAGCCTCCAGTATGCTGAAGATGATGGATTTGCTGGAGGAAAATGACGACATCCAGAAGGTCTACGCCAATTTCGACATCGATGAATCTGTCATGGAGAAATTAGCCGAAGAGTGATGCGACGTTATTTCCTCGAGGCTACGGCAGGCGGATACGGCCCGGTATGGTGATCCGGTGACATCAAATCCACTATCCGACATTTCCGGTTTGTTGTTTGATCTGGACGGGGTTCTCTATATCGGCGATTCCGTTGTCGACGGTGCTATCGAGGCTCTCGGACGCATCAAATCCCGAAGCATTCCCTGTCGATTTACCACCAACACAACCACCAAATCGCTCGCGGCGCTGTATCGGAAACTGGTCAATCTCGGACTGCCAATCGAGGAAGAAGAAGTATTCGGCGTGATTCACGCCACCCAGGCGTATCTTCGGGAGAGGGGCAAACCGACCTGCTTTCTCATGTTATCCGATGATCCGCTTCAGGACTTTGCCGAATTTCCCGTCGATGAGCAGCATCCGGATGTCGTTGTAATCGGCGATGTCGGCAAGCGGTGGGACTATGACCTCATGAATCGGGTCTTCAATATGGTCATCAACGGGGCGGAAATGGTAGCTTTGCACAAGGGACGCTACTGGCAGACGGAGGACGGGCTGCAAATGGATATCGGCGCTTTTGTGGCCGGACTCGAGTACGTCACGGGGAAGGCGGCGACGGTGATAGGGAAACCCTCGAAATCCTTCTTCGAACTTGCCCTCAAAGACATGCGCCTGACCGCCGACCGGGTCGTGATGATTGGTGATGATATCGTAAACGACATCGGCGGTGCGCAGAACGCAGGGATGAGGGGAATACTAGTCAAGACCGGCAAATATCGCGAGGAGCTTGTATCGGCCTCGGATATCAGCCCCGATTTGATTGTCGATTCCATTACGTCGATCCCCGGTCTTCTGGGGGTGTGAACCTCACATACCACTGCGGAAATCCAGTTTTTTATTGATATTTGGGCGGCTGAATCCTATGTATGACATATGCGAATTCTGGGCATAGATCCGGGCCTGCGCATCACCGGATACGGCGTAATCGAATGCGATGGTGATCGCCGGTCGGTCGTCGAGGCGGGTGTGATCCGCACCGCTGACCGTGAGGATATCTCCATGCGCCTGAGCGAAATAGCGCGCGAGCTTAAAGCAATTATCGAACAATTCCGGCCCGATGTAATGGCAGTCGAAGAGCTCTACTCGCACTACGCTCATCCACGGACCGCGATCATTATGGGTCACGCCCGTGGAATTGTCTTCCTTCAGGCCGCCGAGGCAGGGATGAAAGTGTTTCCGTATTCCTCGACACGTATCAAAAAATCACTCACCGGGAACGGTAGGGCCAACAAACTGCAGATGCAACTCATGATTCGCTCGACACTCGGCCTCTCAGAGGTGCCCGAACCGCCGGATGCCGCCGACGCTCTCGCGGCGGCGTTGTGTCATATCGAGGCCATGCAACACCAACAACCGGTGGAAATATGATCAGCCGAATCAAGGGTAAACTCACGCAGATTGGCGAGCAATCAGCCCTCGTCGAAAACGGCGGCGTATACTATGAAGTCATGGTGCCGACCGCGTTGGCCGAGCGACTGAAAGACGACGGCCGCATCGGATCCGAAATTGAATTTGAGACAATCTACTATATTGAGGCGGGCGACAGAAAATCCAACCACTATCCCAAGCTGGTCGGATTCACGGACAGGATCGACCGGGAGTTTTTCTCGTTGTTCACCCAGGTGCCCGGTCTCGGAGTCAAAAAGGCGCTCAAATCGCTGGTTTTTCCCATCAAAGACATCGCCCGCGCCATCGAAACGAAAGATGCGGGCAAGCTCAACAGCCTCCCCGGCGTGGGAGCAAGGTTGGCCGAAAAGATTATCGCCGAGCTTCATGGCAAGACGGCCAAGTTCGCGCTATCCAGGAACGAAGAACCGCTGGCGGTGAAAAAGCCGAAGTCCTCGCCGTTTGTCGATGAGGCTCTCGATGTGCTCGAGCAATTGCAGTACTCGAGGAGCGAGGCGAAGAAAATGATCGACCGCGTTCTGGAAGGACATCCCAAAATTGCTTCCGCCGAGGACCTCATCACCCTTATCTTCAAGAATCAGCAACAAACGAAGGTGGCTTCCTGATGGCTCGTGAACGCATCGTATCCGGTTCGCAGGCGACTCCCAATGAAGACCTTGTGCAATATTCGCTTCGCCCTAAGTATCTTCGGGAATATATAGGGCAGCAGGAGTTATGCGGGAAACTTGAAGTCTTACTGGAGGCTGCCAGGGGGCGCTCGGAACCGGTCGAACATATCCTGCTCTATGGTCCGCCGGGACTGGGCAAGACGACGCTGGCCCATATCATTGCCAATGAAATGGGCTCCCGGATAATCTCAACTTCCGGCCCGGCCCTTCAGCGCGCCGGCGACCTGATGGGTATTCTTACTAATCTCAATGAGGGTGATATCCTCTTTATCGATGAAATCCATCGTTTGTCATCAGTAATCGAGGAGTTCATATACCCGGCGATGGAGGATTTCAAGGTCGATTTCGTGGTTGATAAGGGCGCCTTCGCGAAGGTGATCAATGTCCCGTTGAAACGGTTCACGCTGGTGGGAGCGACGACGCGGGCGGGAATGCTCTCAGCGCCGTTTCGTGACCGGTTCGGGCTCTATTATCATATCGATTTCTACCCGGCCGAAGAGTTGTGCGATATCGTTCTCAGGTCGGCAGGCCTTCTGGAGATCGACATTGACCCGGCCGCCGCGGCCGTTATTGCCGGTCGAGCCCGCGGGACGCCGCGAATCGCCAACCGTCTCCTGCGCCGGGTGCGGGACTATGCCGCGGTCAAAGAGAATGGTAATATCAATGAGGATATTGCGGTTAAAGCGCTCGATGCCGAGGGAGTCGATTCCGCGGGATTGGATAATCTCGACCGCAAGCTGCTCCAGGTGATACTGGAGTATTACAAGGGAGGGCCGGTAGGCATCGAGGCCCTGGCTGCGACGTTAAACGAGGAAGCCGATACCCTCGTCGATATGGTGGAACCTTTCCTGCTCAAGATCGGCTTCGTGCAGCGTACCAGGCGAGGCCGGGTAGCTTCTCCGGATGCAGCCAGGCATCTCGGATTTCAACTTCCTGACGATAGAGCGCAGCGAAGTTTGTTCTAGGTTTCCTGTAACTGTCTGAGCCAATTAACCGTTACTGGTTTATAACAAATGGCGGTCCATGTTTCCGACCGCAGGAGCGCCGTGATTCGGTGGCTGCGGAGATGATCAAACCGGTGGAGTAAGAAATGGCCGACGACGATATCAGACTTCTTATCGAAGCTCTCGGCGGAGAGCTTCAGCGGCAGTCGAATCCAACCGGGATGGTGGCCATGCTTATTACTGAGACAGTCAGGTTTCGGGATAAGCTCAAAACAGAGACTGGAACCACACTGACCGTACAGGATACCCGGATTGCCCTCGACAGTCTGGAACAGTATCTTGAAGGCCACAAGTTGCCCGACACGCTGACTCCTGAACAAAAGGCGCTCACGCAGATCTATATTGACAGGATCACTCTTTTTCAAAACGAGTGAATCGGATGGCAGAGGCAGATCAACAGGTGAAATCCAGATTTTACATACTACTGATTGCACTCGCGCTGACAGCCCTCGTTGCGATCACAGCCGGCTGCTCCAAGGTATTCGAGAAAACGTACCAGATGCCGGATGAAACGGCGCCGGTTGTCACACTGGACGGTTATCGGGTCGTTCTCGAGCTAAGCTCCCGCCTTACCGGATATAGTATCAACGAGGATTTGTTCTACCTCGATTTTGATGTCAGTTACAACGGGAAATGGAATGACAGTCTGGGTAAGAGTCCTGTCGATTATGTCTCGTTCGATTCTGTCTGTGTGAAACTTTTCAAGTCTGATTCCACCGTATGTCTGCATAAAATCAACGAATATGAAGTCCGCGACAATTACTACAATCGTGACGACTACCTGACAAAGATCGAATACAGCTCGGTAGACCTATCGTCGGGCAACGCCTATGTCACGGTAAGCTTCACGATCAACATCACAGACCCGCAGACCGGCGAAGTCACCAATAGGGAACGATTTGAGCAGGAACTAAGGCGATTCGCCCACCGGACGTACTGATAACCTCAATCACTTGTGATATCCGCCATGACGCCGCAATTGGGAAAACTGCTGATTATAGCGGGAATAGTCCTGGTCGTAATCGGTGTGCTGTTCCTCTTTGCCGGTCGCATCCCGTTTCTGGGAAAGCTCCCGGGTGATATTCATATCAAGAAGGACAACTACTCGATATATATACCGATTGCCACGATGCTGATTATCAGCATTCTGCTCACGATCATTCTTAATCTCTTCGGTCGGGGAAAATAAACTCCGGTGAATCTTTCTCTTTTCGACTACAGCCTGCCCGCCGAGCTAATTGCGCAGTTCCCCGTGCGCAAGCGCGAGCAATCCCGGTTGCTCGTACTCGATCGCGCCGCCGGCGAGATTCAGCACCGTTCATTCAAGGACATAACTGAATTTCTGGCCGCCGGCGATACCCTCGTTGTCAACAACACCAAAGTGTTCAAAGCGCGGCTTATCGGGCGGCGAGCCACGGGGGCAAAGGTGGAGATCTTTCTTGTTCGCCGCCGGGAAACCGATTCTGAGCGCTGGCTGGCCCTGGTCACCAAGTCTCGAAGGGTAAAAGAAGGGGAGAAGATTCTTTTCGACGATCAACCGCCGGTGGTACTTGAGAAGGATATCGGGGGCGGTTCCTGGTTGGTGAGCTTTTCGTCAAAAACGGCAAGGGAACGCACTGTGTCTCACTTCGGGCACGTGCCTCTGCCGCACTATATCCGGCGGGAAGACCAACCCGGTGATATTCGGCGCTATCAGACCGTGTTCGCGGACCCTGACCGGGTTGGCGCCGTAGCGGCTCCGACTGCCGGTTTTCATTTCACCCGGCCGCTTCTGAACCATTTGAGGGGGACCGGCATCTTTATCGCCCAGTTGACGCTCCATGTCGGACCGGGCACATTCAAGCCAATACAGACAGACCGAATTGAGGATCATGTCGTTGATCCCGAATACGCCGAACTGACTGCCGGGACCGCCGATGCACTGAACGCCACGCGGAAGCGAGGGGGCAAGATTGTCGCCGTCGGGACGACATCGGTTCGAACCCTCGAGTCGGCTCCAATGAAAAACGGGAAGGTTCAGCCTTTTTCAGGAATGGTGGATCTCTATATCAGGCCCGGCCATCGATTCAAGATGGTGGATCATCTCGTCACGAATTTTCACCTGCCCAAATCTTCTTTGCTGATTCTTGTCTCGGCCTTTGCCGGGCGCGAGAAGATTCTGGCCGCCTACCGGGAAGCAATAAATAGACATTACCGCTTCTACAGTTACGGCGACGCCATGCTGATCCTATAAAGTGCTTTTCCCGTCCATTTTGGCTACATATATTCGGATGCAATGAATACTTATGCTGTTATTGTGGCCGCCGGCAAGTCGGTACGGTTCGGCGGCAACACACCCAAGCAGTTTACCGAAATCTGCGGTCGTCCGCTTTTGTCGTGGACAATCAGTCGATTCGAGAAAGCGGCATCGATTGATGCTATTGTCATAGTTGTGGCCGAGGAGTCGCTGGTCCACGCAGGCGAGAACATCGTCGACCGGTATGACTTTCAAAAAGTCAGGAAAGTCGTGGCGGGCGGGGCCAACCGTCGGGACTCAGTCCTCAACGGGCTCAATTCGCTTCCGGGCACAACCGAACTGGTTGCCATTCACGATGGCGCCCGTCCACTGGTAACGCCGGCTGATATTGACAGGGTAGTCGCAGCCGCCGCAACTGAGGGCGCGGCCATGCTGGCTGTATGCGCCACGGATACCGTCAAGCGAGTCAAAGACGGAATTATCCAAGCCACGGTCGACCGCGACAGCCTGTACCTCGCCCAGACGCCGCAGGTTTTCAGATATGACCTTATCCTGTCGGCGCACCGGAAGGCCGACCCCAATCGGGTCATTACCGATGATGCCTCGCTTCTCGAAGTGAACGGCGTGAAGGTGCGCATAGTCGAGCCAACCGGTCCGAATCTGAAGGTAACTACGGCCGACGATATGCTGATCGCGGAATCATTACTGGCGAGGGAGAAACATGACTGAGTTTCGTATCGGACACGGATTCGATGTCCATCGGTTGGTGGAGGGTCGCGACCTGATTATAGGAGGTGTGACCGTACCCTTCGAGTTGGGGCTCGAGGGGCATAGCGACGCCGATGTTTTGCTGCATGCTATTGCCGATGCGTTGCTCGGGGCGGCCTCGTTGCCCGATATCGGCCGTCAGTTCCCGCCCTCGGATGACCGTTACCGTGGCGCTGACTCGGCGGAATTGCTTGTCAATGTCGTTGAACTCGTCCACCAGGCCGGTTTTGACACGATTGTCAATGTCGATTGTATTATTATGGCCGAACGACCGCAAATGAATCCGCATATAACCGCCATGCGACACAGAATAGCCGACATTCTGGATATCGATGAAGGGCGAATCGGCATCAAGGCGACCACCGCCGAACGGCTCGGATTTGTCGGGCGCGAGGAAGGAATAGCGGCATCAGCCGTTTGCCTGCTGGCAATCAATGAGTGACACTCTCTCACAGGTCAATCATTATCTCGACTTCCTGTTCACGTACGGTTCCTTCTGGGTGTATCTTGTCCTGTTTGCCGCCTGCTTTGTGGAAAATATCTTCCCGCCGTTTCCGGGCGACAGCTTTATCGTAGCCGCCGGCGGCCTGGTTGGGCTGTCGCGCCTCAATATCATCCCCACGTTTCTTGTCATCAACGTCGGCGGCCTTGCTTCCGTAATGGTCATGTACTACGTGGGGCGCCGATACGGGCGGGACTTTTTTATCCGAAAGGACTACAAGTACTTCTCGGCGGATGATGTACGGAAAGTCGAAGCCAAACTGTCGCGATGGGGCGCGTGGCTGTTGATGGCCTCCCGCTTTATTGTCGGTTTCCGTTCGGCCCTTGCCGTTGCGGCCGGGATCGGGCGCTATCCTACCGGCCGGATGGTTATTTTTTCAGCCGTGTCCTACTTTGCCTTTACCGGGCTCTTACTGTATATTGCCGTGAAACTGGTGGATAATCTGGGCGTAATCGAAAGGTATTTCAGGCACTACAACCGGATCATCTGGCCGGTCTTGATCCTGGCCGTACTGATATATATCTTCCACCGATATCGGAAAGGCAAAAAGAGCAGTTGATATGAAAGTTCTTCTTCTGGCAGGCGGCGAGTCCAACGAGCGCGATGTATCTCTGGCCAGCAGCAAGGCCATCTTTGAAGCCCTGAAGCATCTCCGGCACGAGGTGATCGGCATCGATCCGGCTTCCGGACATACTCTGCTCGATAATCACGGGAATTTCCTGGAGTTCAAGAAGAGTGTCGACGTTCCGGCAGCGACAAAGATCGATTCGGTTGCTCTCACACGGGCCTTGCAAGCTCCCGATGTCAGCGACGTTGACGTGGTGTTTATCGGCCTCCACGGTGGGACGGGCGAAAACGGGTCGCTCCAGAACCTGCTGGAACTGGCCGGCATGAAATACACCGGGTCGGGAATGAACGCATCGGCGCTGGCGATGAACAAGGCGGCTGCCAAGCGGCTGATGATGTCGGAGAATGTCCTGACGCCGCCGTTCAAGCTTTATCGCCGGAGGAACTGGCAGGACTATCAGTCGATCGCTGCCGATATCCGCAGCAACTTCGAATTTCCGATCATCGTGAAACCGAACGACGGCGGCTCGACCGTGGGCCTGACCAAAGTGAAGGAGAGCGACGACCTTCTCACCGCCCTGGAAAGAGCGGATGAGCAATCTCCCGAGATTCTCGTCGAGCAGTTCATCCCCGGTCGCGAAATGACGGTCTCGGTGCTGGACGGGGAACCTTTGCCGGTTGTCGAAATTAAACCTAAAAACGAATTGTATGATTACGAGGCCAAGTATACAAAAGGGAAGTCTGAATATATCGCCCCGGCGAAGATAGACGAGCTGGTAGCGCACAATCTTCAGCTCACTGCCGCTCGCGTCTACGACATTATCGGCGCCGAAGGACTGGCGCGAGTAGATTTCATCCTGACTCCCTCGGGTGAGGCATATTGCCTGGAACTCAATACGCTTCCCGGCATGACTAACCTTTCGCTGGCGCCGATGGCCGCTAAGTGTGTCGGAATTGATTTTGACGGTCTCGTAGAGCGAATTATACGTTCAGCTTTGAAGAGGTAACGAGTGGTAGTCGAAAAACTAAAACCACGGGCAATCTTGTTCGATCTTGGATCGACTTTGATAGAATACGAATCGGTGAGCTGGGGGGAACTTGGTGATCGGTGTGCTGCGAGCGGCCGGCAATATCTGATCAAGAAGAAGATTGACATTGGCGATGACGGTCAGTTCGAGAGCGCGTTCAACGAGATTCGTGACGGATATCGGAAGCGAGCCGCCGAGATGCTCGTTGAGTGGGATGTTATGCAGGTTGCTTCGGACCTGTTTGACCGATTGGGCATTCCCTACGACGACAGGCTGGTGGACGACTTCTTTGATGCCTATTATAAGCCGGTGGCGGACCAGCTTTATGTCTTCGATGATGCGGTGGCGACATTGTCCACATTGAAAGAAAAGTGCCCGGTCATGGGACTGATCTCGAACACCGTCTTCCCCGAACGGGCGCATCTCCTGGAGTTGGAGCGGTTCGGACTGGCAGGGTTTTTTGACTTTACCATTTTCAGTTCGAGTTTCGGGCTGCGAAAACCTCACAGGGATATCTTCCTGAAAGCCGCCAATCTCGCCGGGCAGGCCCCGGCCGAGTGTGTCTATATCGGTGACCGGTACATGGAGGATATCCAGGGACCGTATGGAGTCGGCATGCCGGCAATCCTCAAGGTTAAACCGGGAAGGGAATATCCTGAGGAGATGCCCGAGGTGGAGCATCAGATACACACGCTCTCAGAGTTGTTCGAACATGTTGAGGTCTAGTCCGTATTGGATGATAATGGTTGCTCCCGACGGGGAGATTTGTCGTAAATGTCGCCGCACAGATCGGAATTATGAAGAGTAAGCATATAGAACAGGAGTAGAGACAGTGGACAGTACCGAAAAGCTTCTTCGCGAGATAACCGAGGCCAACGGCGTTTCCGGCTATGAAGCCGAAATCCGTGCGATCATGGCGCGCGAATTCAAGGGAAATGTCGATAAAATCGAGTATGACCGCATGGGTTCCATTGTGGGTATGCAGAAAGGCACCAGCGATACACCGAAGGTCATGGTGATCGGCCACATGGACGAAATCGGCTTCATGGTTAAAGAGGTCACCGAAGAAGGGTATATCAAGTTCCTGCCGCTGGGTGGCTGGTGGGGGCACGTCGCTCTTGGCCAGCGGATGAGAATCATAACGTCGAAAGGTCCTGTTGTCGGCGTGATCGGCTCAACGCCGCCGCACCTTTTGCCGCAAAAAGAGCGCGAGAAGGTCGTCGAGATCAAGGACATGTTTATCGACGTGGGCGTGCAGGAGAAGTACGATGTCAGGAAAAAGCTCGGCATCAAGCCGGGCGACCCGATTATTCCCGACAGCGATTTCGTCATAATGGGCAACCCGAAAATGTACATGGCCAAGGCGTTTGACAACCGCGTGGCCTGTGCTATCGTGATTGACCTGATCAAGAAGATGAAGAAGGAAAAGCATCCGAACATGCTCCTCGGCGCCGCTTCGGTGCAGGAGGAAGTCGGTCTTCGCGGCGCCCAAACCGTGGCGCATTTGACCGAGCCGGATGTCTGCATCGTGGTCGATACCGGCATCGGACAGGACATTCCGCCGGATGGATTCAAGAAAAACGAGAAGCTCGGAGCCGGTCCCGGTATCCTGATCTACGATGGCACCATGATCCCGAACCTGAAACTTCGCGACCTGGTCATCAGGACCGCCGAGCAGGCCAAAATCCCGCACTTTGTCACCTATATCGAGCGGGGCGGCACCGACGGCGGCCGGGTGCACATTTCGGGCATCGGCGTCCCATCCATCGTGATCGGTCCCGCAGTGCGGTATATTCACAGCCACAACAGCATTCTCAACCGTGACGATTACAATAACACGGTCAAACTGGTGGCGGAATTGATCAAGAAGCTCGACAAGAAGACAGTCGCATCGTTGACGGAGGATTGATAATGGCCTTGCGTTTCAAAAATACGCTCAGCGGGATAAAGGAAGAATTCAAACCGATCGAACCGGGCAAGGTGGGCCTTTACACATGCGGACCCACCGTGTATCTCTTTGCCCATATCGGCAATTTCCGCACCTACATGTTCGAAGACCTGCTGAGACGGTATCTGGAATACAAAGGCTATCAGGTCACGCAGGTGATGAACCTCACTGATATCGATGACAAGACCATCAAGGCCTCTATCAAGAAGGGCATACCGCTCGACAAGTACACCGAGCCGTATATCAAGGCCTTCTTTGAGGACCTCGATACGCTTGGAATCGAACGGGCGGAAGTTTACCCGCGCGCGACACAACATATCAGTGAAATGGTGGCCCTCGTGAAAGAGCTCATCGCGAAGGGCCATGCCTACGAGGTCAACGGAAATTACTACTACAAGATCTCGACCTTTCCGGATTACGGCAAACTCGCCAAGCTGGACATGGAACACCTGAAACCGGGCGCCCGGGTAGCCACCGACGAATACGAGAAAGAATCGGTTTCGGATTTTGCGCTCTGGAAAGCCTGGGACCCGGATGACGGCGACGTTTTCTGGGAAACCGATCTCGGGAAGGGGAGACCCGGCTGGCACATCGAGTGCTCGGCCATGTCGATGAAATACCTGGGCGGCCATTTCGATATTCACACCGGTGGCGTGGACAACATCTTCCCGCACCACGAGAACGAAATCGCTCAGTCACAGGGCGCCGGGAATAAGTTTGTCGATTACTGGTTGCACAGCGAGCATTTGATTGTCGAAGGGCGAAGGATGGCAAAGTCCTTTGGTAATTTCTACACCCTGCGTGACATTCTCGAGAAGGGCTATTCCGGCAAGGTTGTTCGATATCTGCTGATATCCACATATTACCGGCAGCAATTGAACTTCACCTGGGAGGGTCTGGATGCTGCCCGGAATGCCCTGGAGCGCTACAACGATTTCATTTCAAACCTCGAAGATTATCCGGGCGGTAAATCAGACGGCAGCGCCGATAAAATCATCGAGGACGCCAAAGCCGGATTTGAGGCGAATCTGGATGATGACCTGAATATATCCGGCGCCCTCGGCGTTGTCTTTGATTTTATCCGGGATATCAACCGGTTGAAAGCCGAGGACAAGCTGTCCGCAGAAGAACGTGACCGGGCGCTGGAAACCATTCGGAAGTTTGACACGGTTCTGAATTTTCGGGTCGAACACGCCGATCTTGACAAGGAAATCGAAGACCTGATTGCCCGGCGGACCGAGGCTCGCAAGAACAGGGATTTTGCCCTGGCAGACAAAATCCGCGATGACCTGCTGGCGCAGGGAATCATCCTCGAGGACACTCCGCAGGGAGTCAAATGGAAGCGGAAAGCCTGACGTAAGCTCTTCGGGCGGAAGGGTCAAAACTTCTTGACTTGGGCCGCCCGATGTTTCTTAATTAGAAGCCCGAACGCTTGTAAAAAGCCGGTGTAACTCAGTTGGTAGAGTAGCTGATTTGTAATCAGCCTGTCGGGGGTTCGAGTCCCTTCACCGGCTTATTTATCTTTATGGATTACTCACATTTCAAACGCCGTATACTGGTGACCGGGGGCGCGGGCTTCATCGGCTCCAACCTGTTGCTCCACATGGTGCCGAAATACGCCGATTACCTCTTTGTCAACTACGACAAGCTCACATACGCCGGCAACCTGCTGAATCTGGTCGAGATCGAAAACGCCCCGAACTACCGGTTCCAAAAGGCCGACATCTGCGACTTTGAACGGCTCAAACGGTGCTTTGCCGATTACGGTATCCACGCGGTGATCCACCTGGCCGCGGAATCACATGTCGATCGTTCGATCACCGGACCCTCGGATTTTATCAATACCAATATCAACGGCACCTTCAACCTTCTCGAGATGGCCCGCAAGACCCGGGAAGTTACCGGTGATTTCCGCTTTCACCATGTCTCGACAGACGAAGTCTTCGGCTCGCTCGGAACTAGAGGGTACTTCACGGAGGAAACACCGTACCGGCCCAATTCTCCGTATTCGGCCTCCAAGGCGGCCAGCGATCATCTCGTTCGGGCCTATCACACCACATACGATCTCGATGTCGTGACTACGAATTGCAGCAATAACTACGGCCCGTACCAGTTTCCCGAAAAGCTGATCCCGCTGATGATCCGCAATGCGCGAAGCGGCATCCCGCTGCCAGTCTACGGCGACGGCAAGAATATCCGCGACTGGTTGTACGTGGGGGATCACTGCGAAGCTATAGACCTGGTGTTCCACGAGGGGAGAAGCGGCGAAACATACAATATCGGCGGTCATAACGAGATTGAGAATATCGAGCTGGTGCGACTCCTGTGCCGGGAAATGACGGAGATACTCGGCGGTGATCCGTTGGACCGACTGATAACGTTCGTCAAGGACCGGCCGGGGCATGATCGCCGCTACGCAATCGACGCCTCCAAGATCGCCACCGAGCTCGGTTGGCAGCCGAATTACACGTTCGCTAAGGGACTGGAAAAGACAATCCGCTGGTATCTCGACAACGAGAAATGGCTGGAACAGTGTGTCAGCGGCGCATATCTGGAATATTACAAGAACATGTACGAAAATCGGTAGGACTTACATATGGCAAAACCGGTCACCAAAGGAATTATACTCGCCGGCGGTAGCGGCACCCGGCTGTATCCCGTCACACAGGTCGTCTGCAAACAACTTTTGCCGATCTACGATAAGCCGATGATCTTTTACCCGATGGCAACACTCATGCTTTTCGGCGTCACCGACATTTTCCTGATCTCAACGCCGCAGGACACCCCCCGATTCAAAGATATCTTCGGCGATGGTTCACAGCTGGGACTCAACATCACTTACAAAGTGCAGGACAAACCGGAGGGGATAGCACAGGCGTTTCTGCTGGCAGAGGAATTTATCGGCGATGATCCGGTTGTGCTGATTCTCGGTGACAACATTTTTTATGGGGTATACGATTTTCTGCGCGAGGCGCGGACATTCGACGGCGGCGGGCTGGTATTCGGCTACTATGTCAAGGACCCGCAGCGCTACGGCGTGGTCGAGTTCGATGACGCCGGCAAGGTGATTTCAATAGCGGAAAAACCGAAAGAGCCTAAATCGAATTATGCGGTGACCGGTCTGTACCTGTACGACTCAAACGTTGTCTCCATTGCGAAGAACCTGAAGCCATCGGCGCGCGGAGAATTAGAGATAACCGATGTCAACAAGGCCTATCTCGAACGCGGCGATCTGAAACTGGTCAAGCTCGGGCGCGGCATCGCGTGGCTCGACACCGGCACTCACGAGAGCATGCTCGATGCCAGCGAATTTATTGCGACTATCGAGAAACGGCAGGGGCAGAAAATCGCCTGCCTGGAGGAGATTGCCTACCGGATGCGTTTTGTCAATCGCCGTCAGATGCAGGCTATTGTCGATGCCATGCCGGACAACGATTACAGGAAGTACCTTGTCGAGGTAGTTGCCGAGGTCGACGGTGAGCGAGACTAACGTTCTGGTCACCGGTCATCTCGGTCAGCTTGGCAGCGATTTGATGGAAAGGCTGTCGCCGTCATTCAACATGTCCGGTGTCGATATCGACACACTCGACATCACCGATAAGCCTGCGGTCATGACATACATCGAGAAGTTGCAGCCCGATATAGTAATCCATGCTGCCGCCTACACGGATGTCGACGGGTGTGAGACGAATGCCGCGCTGGCAATGCAGGTCAATGACGACGGAACCGCCAATGTTGCGGAAGCATGCCGGAATGTGGGGGCGCACATGATTTACTATTCCACCGACTACGTGTTCGATGGTAACACAGAGACTCCGTATATCGAAACCGATTCCCCGAACCCGCAAACGGTGTACGGACGGTCGAAACTTGCCGGGGAAGAGGCTGTCCGGAAGATACTGGACGATTATACCATTCTCCGAATCGCCTGGGTGTATGGTAAATCAGGCAAGAATTTCGTAAAGACGATGTTGCGATTAGCGCAAATACAACTGGAGACGAGGCGGCGTGACGAGACTGTGAAACCGTTGACGGTTGTCGATGACCAGATCGGTAACCCAACCTGGACCGTAGATATTGTCCGTCAGACTCAGGCAGTGATTGACCGAAAGCTTGATGGTCTGTACCACAGCACATCCGAGGGTCCATGCTCATGGTACCGGTTTGCCTCCGATATATTTGAGATTGCCGGACTCGATGTTGATCTGGAACCGTGCACGACCGCCGAGTTCCCGCGTCCCGCACAACGACCGGCAATGTCGGCGCTGGAGAACCGCAACCTGAAAGAAGCCGGCGCCAATGTGATGCGGCATTATCGTACGGCCCTCCAGGAATTTCTGACGACGAATAAAGGACTGATGTCATGATTGAATGTCCGATCGACGGTGTTATTCTCGAAGATTTGAAGAGGTTTACCGATCACCGGGGCTGGCTGATCGAACTGTTTCGTCAGGATGACCTCCTGGCTGAACATGTTCCGGTGATGAGTTACGTGTCCATGACGAAACCGGGCGTCGCCCGCGGACCGCACGAGCACAAGAACCAGACCGACTATTTCTGTTTTATAGGTCCATCGACGTTTCGCCTGTATCTCTGGGACAACCGGCCGGACTCGCCGACGAACGGTAATCGCTTTACGATCGACGCAGGGGAGCATTACTTCCTGTCCGCCATCGTTCCGCCCGGTGTGGTGCATGCCTACAAAAATATCGGGGCGGTCGAAGGCATAGTGTACAATGCGCCCAACCGGCTGTATGCCGGGAAGGACCGCCAGGAGCCGGTTGATGAAATCCGGCACGAGGATGAAGCCGACTCCAAATTCAAGCTCGACTAACCGGAGCAAGATCCTATGTACGAAGAAATAAACAGGACTTTTGTCGATCACATCACGCTCGTCGAAACCGTCAGGAAGGAACTCGGCGAAGCCATCATCAGCGTAGCCAACCAGCTTACCGATGCCCTCGATAATGGCCACACGGTTTTTTTATGCGGTAACGGCGGCTCGGCCGCGGATGCACAGCACCTTGCGGCGGAATTCACCGGCCGTTTCCTGCGCAACCGACGGCCACTGCCGGCCGTAGCCCTGACCACCGATACTTCGGCCCTCACCGCCATCGGCAACGACTTCGGCTTCGACACCATTTTCGAGCGTCAGGTCCGGGCGCTGGCAAAGCCGGGCGACGTATTGATCGGCATCTCTACTTCGGGCAATTCAAAGAATGTCATCGAGGCGCTCAAAGCCGCCGGGAACATCGGCTGCGTGACTGTTGCGCTGTTGGGCGGCGACGGCGGCACGATGAAGACGCACGCCGAGCATGTTATCATTGTCCCGTCGACCGAGACGCCCCGGGTCCAGGAAGTCCAGATCATTATCGGCCACATACTGTGCGACCTCGTCGACCGTCATTTCGCGCAGGGCGAGAGCTGATTTCACGCCACACTCCGGCGGAAGAGTTTTCACGGCCGTCCGGAAATCCTTTCGCACGCTTCACGTCTGAACCGTTCCGGGTTCCTGTACAATCCTATTAATAGCATTCTAAGTCTTTGAACGGCAATGGGGCCCATAAGCGGCTGTCGTTCGGCACGATAGTTGATATGATCTCGGCTGAATCGGTATCTCTTGCACGAACAGGAAGTCCGTGCAGAAGCGCTGAGGAAGAGTAAGACAACGACAGTGTGGGCTAAAAGAAACGGTAGGGACAAGGTAATGCTGACACGGAAGTCGGTCCTCGTCGCCGGGGGAATCAATCTACTCGGGGCATGTTCATTTTCTTCGAGAAACGACGTCTCAAGCCGAATGACAAACACGGATCAACATGGCGCATGCTACAGGGGTGAGGATGCTTAAGACCGGGCTGGCAAATATTTCGCTTCGGGGACTGACACTGGCCAGCAAGTTTCTCTTGCTGATGTTCCTGGCGAGGCTCCTTCCGCCATCCGACCTTGGCATCTACGGTCTTGTCGTTGTCACAATAAGCGTCTCCCTGTACTTGCTGGGGCTTGACTTTTACACCTACAACACGCGCGAAATACTGGCGGGTGACCGCTCCGGTTATGCACTGAAAATTCGTGATCAGCTGGTCTTCCACGGCGCGACCTATGCCGTGGTGCTTCCGGCTCTGCTCCTCGTGTTCGTTTCGGGGACACTGGCATGGAAATACGCCGGATGGTTCTATATCCTGCTGGTTCTCGAGCATCTCTCGCAGGAGTCTTACCGACTGCTCATTACCCTTTCCCGCTCGAGCGTTGCCAACCTCGTACTTTTTCTGCGGGCCGGAATCTGGGTATTTGCGGTTGCCGCACTCGGGATATTCACCCCGAGTGTCGTTAGTTTGAACCTCGTCTTCGGTTGCTGGTTGGTTGGCGTGACGGCCAGTCTCGTGTTAGCGGGCTTTGTCCTGCGGAATTTGCCGTGGCGCTCGGTTCTCTATAAGCAGATCAACTGGCCGTGGATACGAAGAGGTGTGAAGATTTCATCAAGGTTTTTCGCTGCCAGTATCTGTTTGCTCGGGGTCCAGTATGCCGACCGGTATTTTCTCCAGCATTTTCACGGCGCCGCTGACGTAGGCATCTACACGCTTTTCTGGCAGATTGCCAATACGATTCAAATATTCGTCTATACCGCTATTGCCACTGTCCTGTTTCCGAAGCTCGTTGAGTCGTTCCAAAAGGGGGACCTGGCCGCGTATCGCCTGCATATGAGGCGGCTGGTCATCGGCGTGGCCGGGTCGATACTCCTGGTCGGCATGGGGATAATTATCATAATCAGGCCGGTGCTGACCATCGTCGGCAAAGAGGTCTACCGTGACCACTTGCAGGTAGGCTGGATACTCATTGCCGCAATTGCGATTCTCAGCCTGTCATACATCCCGCACCTGGCTCTTTATGTCCGACGCCGCGACCGCGCGATTGTGACTGCCAGCGGCTCGGCTCTGGGCGCAGCACTGGTTGCGCACCTGATCCTGATTCCGTCACTCGGTCCGGTCGGCGCTGCCTGGGGAACATTGATAGCGGCTTCTATCCTGACCGGCGCCAAGACAGCTTTTGCCGTCAAGTATCGAAGAGAACGGGAGTTCAAGACAACGCCAATTGAAGGGCAGCCCTCCAGTATCACGCCCGTTACCCCGCAGTCTATATCACCAGAGAGGAAGCTCAATGTCAGCGCCGGTATCTGACGTACGGGTTGGGTCATTCACGGTGTGTGTCGTGACGGTGACCTATGGAGACAGGTGGCACCTGCTTTCCAAAGTGCTCGATACCCTGTGCTGTCTTCCGGCGGTGACCAGAATAATTGTCGTTGACAACGGTGCTGCGTACAATCTGGATGAACGCATCTGGCCCATGTACAGCGACCGGGTGGAGGTAGTAGGATCCGGAAAGAACGAAGGCTCAGCTCGCGGTTTTTGTACCGGGCTAAGAGCCGCTCGCGAGTCATCTGATGCCGAGTTTATCTGGATTCTCGACGACGACAACTGTCCCGAGACCGGCGCTCTCGATGAACTGAAAGCCTGCTATTTGAAATTGGGGCGCGAGCGCGGTCCTCAACGGTTAGCTCTGATGGCGCTGCGCACTGACAGGCAGTACTTCGTGCGCATTGCCGGCGGGGCCGATCCGAAGAAGGTCTTCGCGCGGGAAAACAGCTTTCTCGACTTTCATATTCTAGATGCCCCGAAGCGCGTATTGCGGAAACTGCTGGGACGGCGTAGTCAACCGACCCGCTCAGGCGTGAGATATGCAAAGATTCCATTCGGGATTTACGGCGGTTTGCTTTTCCATAAACAGCTATTAGACCGTGTGGGATATCCCGATGAAGATTTCTACCTGTACGGTGATGATACTGATTTCACGGCCCGCATTACGGAAGACGGGGGAGAGCTGTTCCTTGTCCCCGGCAGCCGGATCACAGATATTGAGCGCTCCTGGCACGTATCGGG
>CAYNEO010000046.1:0-26792 GCA_964396245.1 uncultured Ignavibacteriales bacterium | reverse complement strand
GTCACCGCAAAAATGAGCAGTTTCTTATACATAATCCCCCAGCATTTGTAGGGCATGTCTGTCCCAGACCTGCCATATTTTCATCACCGCAACCGCTTTCCTCTCCCGAGAATGGCACGTTTGAGACAAACACGCCTTACGTGAACTGTGCTTTCTGAGTTTCATCCGAAGCCGGTATTTCCCCAATCATCATTCATCCCCTCTTACATCTGCCGTCAATATACTTGACGCTCAAACCGCAAGCAAGGTGCAAAAGAGAAGTGGCCGCATTACCGGACAAACCTCTTGCATAATCTCTCCATTCGGTCGTTATTGAAGCAGGGAATAAGGCCCAACCGCTTCGGGCGGGAGGACGTCCGTTTTGTTCGCCGAAGATAACATGCCTGAGAAAGAAACATACACCGGATCCAGAATCTGCAGAACGCCGATAACGCGGTTGCTTCAACGGAGTTCAGCGAAAACGAAAGAGCTGTGTGGGGATTATGAGACGGCGTATGCTTAATAGAAGCATAATTGTGATGGTACTACTTGTCCTACCGGCCTTCGGTGCCGGTGCTGCTTCCGAACCGTTTGTACCACCTCAATTGGATTGGAATAATGGTGTTCTGATTTCAATTGACCGGGGTTGGGACACGTTACGAGACTACCTTCCCGAGCCGGTGCTTAAGTCTGTACAAGAGCTTGCAAAGACCCTGGGACCCTCGCAGGAGTATTCCCACGCGCTTTGTGCACACGGACCGGGACTCGACACACTATTTCACTTCTATCAATCGAAATTCTTTCTAGAAGATGTTTTCACGGCTGCGTATGGTCCGTGGGTTAATGACTCTTTGGAGCGAAATCTTGAGCATTATGATTCGGCATTTGGCATAGTCGGGAAGGACAGCGCGCGTGTTTTCAGAGATTCCACCTTCACAGAGAATTATCGCGAATTCGTTGTAGCGGCAGGCTCTTTGTTCTCAATGTGGAATCCGGTGATATCATCGAGTCGGCATGTTGGATCGATCAGTCTGTACCTCGGCTCGCAGATTTCGCTTTTCTCGGTATATAATCTCGACAGCCCGAGTAGAGTGAATCTTAATAATTTCTATATGTTTTCGGACCTATTTCTCATGAACTACGGGCTGAGCATTCTCCCTGCGAATTACGACGAGGAAGTCGCGGTTGGCAAGCACGCTTATATCCGTTACTATGACAGGACCATACATGTAATGTTCAGCACCGCCCAAACGGCCGGACTGCCGGCATGCTATGTGTACATGATACTCAACTACCCGTGTAAATTGGACTGAATGCTGGTGTGATGGGTCTGATTCTAACGCTTCTGTTAGTATTCGCCGCGGGCAGTGTATGCTGCCGTAGGTCAGGACCCTTGCGGTCCTGACACAGTGTTGGAATGAGAAATATGAAGAAACGAACCCATTTCAGAAGGCCCGAATCGCCACGCAACCTGTTCATGCACAATGGAGTAACTGGCGCCAGCCCGAAATAGCTTTCCGGCCTAAACCCATACAAAAAGCCATCCACATGGGATGGCTTTACCGCATATTTTGGAACACCCACGGGTCCCACACAGCTTGCTGTGGGTACCTCGCGAGCGTGTTTACTGGCTCGGCTGATTGGCCTTCTTGGTCGGGACGTATTTGATGACCTTGCCGGCCTTAAGACAGGACGTGCAAACGGTCTTGCGCTTGGCGACGCCGTTTTCGAGAACCCGCACCCGCTGGAGATTCGGCATCCACCGGCGGTTGGTCAGGTTGTGGGCGTGCGATACGTTGTGGCCCGACATCGGCTTCTTTCCGCAAACTTCGCAAACTTTGGCCATGGTATCTTTCAACTCC
Organism: uncultured Ignavibacteriales bacterium; assembly: GCA_964396245.1. GTDB lineage: Bacteria > Zixibacteria > MSB-5A5 > GN15 > FEB-12 > CAYNEO01. The sequence continues at coordinate 24,951 of CAYNEO010000046.1, read as the reverse complement.
TTCTCACAAAGTCCCCCAATATATGCACAAAATCTCAAAAGACAAGACAATTCTGCAATTTCCCCTATCCCCATACCTCCCTTGGCATTATCCAAAAAACAGGCCGCTTCGCCCGACCGCCGCCCCGAAATCTCCCTGTTTGACTAAACCTATGCAACAGGTTATACTTAGCCGGTCTGAGCGTATAACTCATAACAATATGCAGGAAAGCCCATAGCCCGATGCTCGATCTGAAATTCATCCGCGAAAACCCCGAACTGGTCAAGGCCGGAGCCCAAAAGAAAAACCAGACCATCGATATCGACGCCGTCCTCGAACTCGACACCAAACGGCGGGAAATCATCAACACCGGCGAACAACTCAAGGCTACCCGCAACCGGGTGTCGGGCGAAATCGCCAAAAAGAAAAAAGCAGGCGAACCGGCCGATGACGCTATCGAGGCCATGCGCAAGGTCGGCGAAGAAATAGCCGAACTTGACACCAAATTGCGCGATCTTGAAGACTCCCTCAACAGCGCCCTGAGCTGGATACCCAACATGCCGCACGAATCGGTGCCGGTTGGCGATGAATCCAACAACGTCGTCGTCCGCACATGGGGCGAAAAACGCACCTTTGACTTCAAGCCGTTACCGCACTGGGAACTGGGGGAGAAGCTTGACATTCTCGATCTTCCCGCCGCCGCCCGTGTCTCCGGTTCCGGCTTCTTCATGTTGCGTGGAGCGGCCGCCCGCCTGGAACGCGCCCTGATCAATTTCATGCTGGATACCCACGTCGCCGACGGATATCTCGAGCTGCACGTTCCCCATATCGTCACCGCCGAGACCATGTTCGGCACCGGGCAACTGCCCAAGCTGGATGATGACATGTACAAGACCGAAGGCGACGGTTTGTACCTGATACCGACAGGCGAAGTCCCGATCACCAACATGTACAAAAACGAGATAATCAGCCACGAACAGCTCCCCATGAACTTCGTGGGGTATACGCCCTGCTATCGCCGCGAGGCCGGTTCCGCCGGCAAAGACACGCGCGGCATGATCCGGGTCCACCAGTTCGACAAGGTGGAGCTGGTGAAAATCGTCCGGCCGGAAACCTCTTACGACGAGCTCGAAAACCTGGTCGGTCAGGCGGAGAAAATACTTCAGGCTCTGAATCTGCATTACCGCGTCAGCCAGTTGGCGACCGGCGACCTCTCGTTTGCCTCGGCCATGTGCTATGATCTCGAACTCTGGGCGCCCGGTACCGAAAGCTGGCTGGAGGTATCCTCGGTCTCCAACTTCGAGGATTTCCAGGCGCGACGGATGAATTGCCGCTTCCGCGACGATGACAAAAAAGTCAAATTCCCGCACACGCTGAACGGTTCGGGCGTCGCACTGCCGAGGCTCGTTATCGCCATCATAGAGAATTATCAGAACGCCGACGGAACGATCACGATTCCCGGGGCGATCCGACCATACATGCAGGGAGCCGAACGCATAGGGTAATGGCCATACCGGGAAACATTCGCAGCCGGACATCCAGCCTCTACATCGGCAAGTCGACCTTTTTCAAGGTCTTTCTCGTTGCGGGGATTATTGTCGTCTCCGCCCTGTTTATCATGTACTCGTTCCAGGTCATCGACACCCTCCAGACAGACACCCGGGCCCAGGTCGAACGGTACGTGAAACTGTGGCAATTGGCGGCGAATACCAGCACTTCCGGAAGCGAGTTGCAGTTCATCTTCAACGAAATCATCGTCAAGGCCAATTTCCCGATAATCGTTCTCGATGCCGACATGCAGCCGATCCACTGGCGCAATATCCCCGGAATACCATCCAACGACACCACGCACGCGGCGCTGGTCAAACTGAAAGAGATCGCCAGCCATATGTACGGCCGCAATGGTGAGTATCCGCTCTACTACGGTGAAATGCGCGTGAACTATCTCCTGTACGGCGACTCCGAAGTTATTCGGGAGTTGAAAGTCATGCCGTTCCTCGAAATCGGAATCGTGCTGGTCATCATGATAGTCGGATTCATCGGCTTCCAGAATATCCGCCGGAGCGAGGAGCGCCACATCTGGGTCGGCATGGCCAAGGAGACGGCCCACCAGCTCGGCACGCCGATTTCGTCGCTGATGGGCTGGCTCGAGGTGATCGACTCGGAATGCGAAACCGAGGTTGGCCGGGGAATGGGCAAGAACCTGCTCGGCAACACGGTCGACAACATGCAGGTTGACATCAACCGGCTGCAGCGTGTCGCCAACCGGTTCGGTATGATCGGCTCCATCCCCGAATTGAATGAATGCGACCTTAACGAGCTCGTCAGGGAGGTTGTCGACTACTACCAGCGTCGCCTGCCGTTCCAGGGCAAGGGCATCCGGTTGCAGTTCATCCCTGAGCAACTCCCGTGTGTTCAGCTCAATGCCGAGCTATTCACCTGGGCGCTGGAAAATATGGTCAAAAACGCCCTCGAGGCCGTCGATTCCCGCACCGGCGAGATCACGCTGACATCCAGATTGACGGATGAGGGCTCCCGGGTCCTGGTAACTATACAGGATAACGGCAAGGGAATGTCCGCCGCCGCCGCCCGGAAAATCTTCCGGCCCGGCTTTACCACCAAAAAACGGGGCTGGGGGCTCGGCCTCACGCTGGTCAAACGTATAATTGAAGAGTATCACGACGGCCGGATTTGGCTCGAAAAGTCACATCCCGGTGAGACCGTGTTTATGATATCACTGCCGGTCTCCGGCAAGAAAAAGGGATAATGAATGCCTGCAGCTACCGACGAAAAGCGCATACTCTGGGTTGACGACGAAATAGATTCACTGAAATCGCACATTCTCTTTCTGGAAAACAAGGGGTTCCATGTGGTCGGCGTGATGTCCGGCGACGACGCCGTCGAGGCCGTTCAGAACGAAAACTTCGACCTCGTTCTCCTCGATGAAATGATGCCCGGCAAGGACGGCCTGACCACTCTCGACGAAATCAAGGAGGTCAGACCCCACCTGCCGGTAGTGATGGTCACTAAATCCGAAGAAGAAACCCTTATGGAAGACGCGATCGGCCAGAAAATCGACGATTACCTCGTTAAGCCGGTCGTACCGTCGCAGATTCTTCTGGTCATCAAGCGACTCCTCGATTCCCGCAAAATAATCAGCTCATCTTCGATGAAGCGCTACATCACCGAAATCAACCGCTTCAATCAGAAACTATTCGGCGCGATGGAACCGGATGACTGGTTCGAGGCCGCCCGAATCATGGCGCAATGGGACCTCGACCTGGACCAGAGCACCGATACCGGACTTCAGCAAACCCACGAGGGAACGAAGAAAGAATGGAATAACGAGTTCACCAAGTACCTCGATTCGCAGTACCACAAGTGGTTGTTCCGGGAGAACCGGCCGTTGCTTTCGCCTGATATCGTGAAACAGTTCATTGTCCCCGAGATGAAGAACAAGCGCAAAGTGTTGTTTATCGTGGTCGACTGCATGCGGCTCGATCAGTGGATGCAGGTTGAACCGTTGGTGGCGGAGTTCTTCAATGTCGACCGCCACTACTATTTCTCGATTCTGCCGAGCGCCACGCCATTCGCCCGTAATGCCCTTTTCGCAGGGCTGTTCCCCGAGGACATTCACAAGACCTATCCGGACAACTATCGCGTGCAGGACGAAGGTTCACTCAACCGGTTCGAGGACGTCTTCCTCAGGGATAACCTGGCCCGCAACGGTGTGCGACCGGACGGTCAGGCAAAGTACGTGAAAGTATACAACAATACCGAGGGAGAGGAGCTAGCCAAACGGGCGGCGGACTACTTTGAAAGTCCTATTGCGACTTTCGTGTTCAACTTTCTCGATATCCTCGCCCACGGCAGATCAAACAATGTCATCCTGAAAGAGATTGCCGGCACCGAGGCGGCGTTTCGTTCGCTCATGAGAAGCTGGTTCGTGCACTCACCGCTCTTCTCGATTCTCAAGACCTTCGCCAGCCGCGACTTCACCGTGGTCGTGACCTCTGACCACGGCTCGGTGCTTTGCCGTCGGGGGACAATGGCGCACGGTAAGCGGGATACCTCCACCAACCTTCGCTACAAATATGGCGACAACCTCAATTCCAATCCCAAGGAATCGATCCTGATAAAGAAACCGGAGCAGTACCGGCTGCCGTCGTTTACACTGGCGACGACTTATATTATCGCCAGGGAAGATTTCTATTTCGTCTATCCGAACCGGTATAACGAGATGGTCCGGCAGTTCCAGAACTCCTTCCAGCACGGCGGGATTTCGCTTGAGGAGATGGTCGTGCCGCTTGCGGTGCTTACCCCCAAGTGATAGCTGTGAAAGTACTTAATATAACCTCACACTCCGAGGAACAGACCGAGGCTCTCGCCGCGAAACTGGCCGGTCTGTTCGGCGAGCAGGCGGTAATCGTCCTTACCGGAGAACTCGGGTCCGGCAAGACCGTCTTCGTACGCGGGCTGGCGCGAGCCAAGGGTCTGGATGCAGATCTCGTCAATTCTCCCTCTTTCACGCTCGTCAACGAGTACCCGGGGAAAACGTCGGTATACCACTTCGATCTCTATCGAATGGAGAGCCCCTCCGAATTGTACGAGATCGGTCTCGACGAGTACCTGAGCCGCAACGGCCTGGTCGTCATTGAGTGGGGCGAGAAAGCGGAACCGCTGCTGCCGAAACCGCATTACCTTATAGACTTTGAAATAGTGGGGGATACCGACCGGGAGATTAATGTCTCGGTGACGGAGTAACCGTGAGCGAATACAACAACATTCTGGCTATAGATACAGCGACCCGCAGCCTGAAACTGGCGCTGAGCTTCGGAAGAGATCGCTTGGTCAAATCGGAGCAGGTAGTCGAGAAGTCGCACGGACGTGTGATCATAAAAAAGATAAGCGACCTGTTCGAATCGGCCGCGATGTCGCGGACCGAATTGGAGGGAATCGTGGTCGCCACCGGCCCCGGTTCGTTTACGGGAATCCGAATCGGTCTGGCTGTCGCCAAAGGGATTGCCGTGGCTCTGGGGATTCCGGTCGTTGGCGTTACTGTCTTTGAACTGGCGGCGCGTCATTTCGAAACGGTTCCGGGACCCGTTACCATTCTCATCCCGTTTCGGCGCGGAGAGTTTTTTCTGGGCGAAGTTGAGAACGGCAGTTATGATTTGGATGGAGTGGAAATTGTCACTGCCCAACAGGTGGCCGAGATCAGCGATTCAAAACAGCTCGTCGGTGTCGGCTTTGATGTCGGCAGCCAGATTTCAGGAAACGGCAGTCCGGTTTCGATCGAACGGGTGGATTTCGATGCTTCGGAACTGTTGCACCTCGGGATAGAGAAACTGAACCGGGAAATGGATCATCCACTGGCCGAGCTGGAACCGCTGTACCTTCAAAAGTCACAGGCGGAGTTGCGTTTTGAGCGACGTCACAAGCAATAACAGAATCGCGGTCAAGATTCGACCGATGGCGGAATCCGACCTGAAAGAGATCGCCCGGCTGGAGAAGGAAATCTTTTCCGATCCCTGGCCAATGCGGTCATTTGCGGAGATTCTGGCCGATGATCAGTGGGAGTCGCTGGTGGCTGAAGCCGATGGAATGACTGTTGGATACGCCTGTTACATGATTGTCCTGAATGAATCCCATCTGGCCAATATCGCCTCGGTCCCGGCCTACCGAAGAAAATCAGTTGCCAAACAACTTCTGGAACGTATTTTAGACACCGTGAAAGATCGCGGTTGCGATCTCATTTTATTAGAAGTCCGTCCGTCGAACGCCGAAGCGATAGCCTTTTATGAAATGTATGGCTTCACCATGCTCTATCGCCGGCCGAACTACTACCGCCGACCTGCCGAGGATGCTCTCGTTATGGTCCGGTATCTTGATACGGACAGAGAATAGCTGAATTTATGGCTTGGTTCAGAAAAGAAAAAGCCGGACTCACCGCCCAGGAGAAGAAGAATATCCCCGAGGGGCTCTGGACAAAGTGCCCCGATTGCGGTGAGATTGTCTACTCCAAGAAGATGGAGCAGATGTTCTGGGTCTGTCCAAACTGCAACTACCATTTCCGTATTTCCAGCCAGAAGTATATCAGTATCCTTCTCGACGGCGGTCGGCTCGAGGAATTCGATGCCAATCTGAAATCTGTCGATCCGCTGAAATTCAAGGACTCGAAACGGTATCCCGACCGTTTGAAAGCGGCCCAGGAGAAGACCGGGAAAAACGATGGCGTTATCGCCGGCATGGCCGAAATGGACGGCATACCGATCTCGTTTGCCATCATGGACTTCGCCTTCATCGGCGGCTCGATGGGTTCGGTCGTGGGCGAGATGATCGCACGGGCGATTGAACGCGCCATTGAGCACGAAGTACCATTGGTTATCGTGTCCTGTTCGGGCGGCGCCCGCATGCAGGAGGGGATACTTTCCCTGATGCAAATGGCCAAGACATCGGGGCTGCTCGCCGTCCTTGCGGAAAAGAAAATACCGTATATCTCTGTTCTGACCAATCCGACCACGGCCGGTGTAATGGCTTCTTACGCCTCGCTGGGCGATGTTATCATCGCCGAGCCAAAAGCCCTCCTGGGATTCGCCGGCCCCAGAGTTATTCAGCAGACAATAGGCCAGGAATTGCCGGAGGGATTTCAGTCTTCCGAGTTCTTCCGGGATAAGGGCTTCCTCGATAAGATCGTTCACCGCAAGGAACTGCGCGATACCATCATAACCTTACTTCGCTACATGTGGAGAAAGTGACTCGACGACATACCTACGCGGCCGCGGAACGATTTATTCTCTCACGCGAATTCTTCGGCATGAAACTCGGTCTCCAGAATATTACCGAGTTCCTTGAATCCATAGGTACGCCCCAGTTACGGTATCCGACAATCCATATCGCCGGGACAAACGGTAAAGGGTCCACCGCGGCGATGCTCGACGCTATCCTCAGGGCGGCCGGTTATCGGGTGGGGCTCTTTACTTCACCCCATCTGACGGACTTCCGCGAGCGGATCAAAGTCAATGGGGAGAAGATCGGCAAACGCAATATCAACTCGTTCATCGACAGGCGCCGCCGTGAATTGACAAAGCGCAAGCTGTCATTCTTTGAATTGGTAACTGCTCTGGGTCTGGATCATTTTGCGAAGTCGAACGTCGATATTGCCGTGATTGAAACGGGACTCGGTGGCCGCCTCGATGCAACTAACGTGCTCGTACCGCTGCTGACAATTACCACCGATATCAGCCGGGACCATATCGAGATCCTCGGTTCTTCGCTCAAAAAAATCGCATGGGAAAAAGGCGGAATTATCAAACCCGGTGTGCCCCATTTGCTGGGACTTCTACCGAAGGAAACGGTACCGGTGTTACGGGCGATTTGTCGGAAACGAAAAGCGCCGATGTACCGCCTGAGGAAATCTGATTTTCGCGCTGATCCCCGGACCATGCAGTTGGATTACCGAACCGAAACACTCAAACTTAACGCACTGCGTCCGTCGCTGACCGGTACACACCAGCTGACAAACGCCGCTGTGGTTGTCAAGGCGATTGAAATCCTGCGCGATTTCCACCATCTGAAGATTCCCGTACGGGCTATCCGTGAAGGAATCGCCCAAACCGACTGGCCCGGCCGATTCCAGATTATCGTGAAGGATCAGGGTCCGACTTTGATTCTCGACGTCTGCCATAATCTTGGCGGAGTGACTGCTTTTACGGAGTCGTTCCTTCGACGGTATCCGGGTAGAAAAGCATTTGTAATCACCGGCTTTGTGAAACGGAAAGAGCACCAGGAGATGTTTGACCAGTTGGCGCGAATCGCCTCTTCGTATTCTCTGGTGCCCCTGAAGACAAAGCGCTCCACCGACCTCGAGGAACTCCTCGACCAGATTCGTTTTCGCGGCGTGACGGTACGGAAATTCGGCAGTCTGCGAACGGCTTACAATAACCTGTTGAAATCATGCGGTCCTAACGATATTATAAGTATAATCGGTTCACATTATCTTGTTGGCGAATTTCTGTCCTTTAACGGTCATCGATGAGCGAAAAACAAAAAAGAGCGAAACCAGCCTCATCGTCCACACGCGCCAAAAAGTCCGCACGAACGGATGCGACCCGGAGGCGGTCCGACACCGCTCACATCAAGAAACTGAAAGCCGAGCTTGAAGAGAAGATCAGTCTCTTGACCGACACCAACCGTCAGCTAAAACGAAAGATATTTGACCTCTACACGATTTTCGAGATCAGCCGCAATTTCAATGCGGTCCTCAATTATCAATCGCTGCTTGACACGTTCATCTATACCTGCCTCGGTCAGGTGGGTGCTCTTAAAGGAGCCATCTTCCTCAAGAGAGACGGACATCCGGACAAGTTCTTCATGGCGAAATCCAAGGGCTCGGGCGATTTTCCAGGAGAAAACGAGCACTTTCCGTCAGGCTCGAAACTGGCCGGCTATCTCAGCCGGTTGAACCGACCGGTCCCCACCGCCGAACTTATGACCGATTTCTCCACGAAATCAGAAGCCGCCATCCTAAAGCACTTTAACCCCGGAATAGTCGTCCCGCTGATCTACCAGACCCGGCTCAGCGGCATTTTCGCCATGTCGGAGAAAATTTCCGGTCGGGAATTCGGTCTCGATGATATCGAGTTCCTTTCTATTTTAGGCAACCAGATTTCGGTTGCTATCGAGAATGCCCGACTCTATGAAGGGGAGAGGATGGCAACTCAGCAGTTACGCGCGGCCCAGCAGCAGTTGGTGCAGACGGAAAAGCTTGCCGCGCTCGGTGAGATGTCGGCCAAAATAGCCCATGAAGTAAATAACCCGCTCGGGATTATCAAAAATTACATGGTTCTCCTCCAGCGGGAACACTCGGAGAGTGATAGGGCCGGGGACTATGTCGGTATAGTCAGCGAGGAGATAGACCGAATAGCGCGGATCGTCAAGCAACTCCTCGATTTCTATCGACCGACCGGTGTCACGATGCAGAAAGTGTCGATCACGAAACTCCTCGACGACGTCCTGACACTTATGGAACGCCAGCTTGCATCCAGCCGGATCGAGGTGGTCAAGAAGTATCGCGACAACTTCCCCGGGGTTAATGCTTCGCCTGAAGGACTCAAGCAGGTGTTTCTGAATCTGATCATCAATGCACGCGATGCCATGAAGGACGGCGGCACCTTGATCGTCGAGATGAAGCAGGCGAGGGACAATCTTGTAATTGATTTCCTGGATACGGGACCGGGGATACCGCCGGAAATCATCCCGAGGATTTTCGAACCCTTTTTCACCACCAAGGAGCAGGGCGAAGGAACCGGTCTCGGACTATCGGTCTGCTACGGCATAATCAAAAATCACAAAGGGTCGATAAGATTTAGAAACATGAACCCCGGAGGCTGCTTTGAAATCATGCTTCCGCTAGTACTTGCTGACAAAACCAATGACTACAGCATCTGAGCATATATTTATCATCGATGACGAACAGCGGATGTGCGATTCACTGTCGGCGCTTCTATCCGGTGACGGCTACCGGGTGCGGACGTTCCAGAACTCCCCTGAAGCGGTCGAAACGCTGAAAGCCGAAAAAGTCGACCTTGTAATTACCGATATCAAGATGCCCGACATGGACGGGCTGGAAATACTTAAGGCGGTCAAGGCGATTGATGAGGACATTCCGGTTATTCTCATGACCGGATACGGATCACTGGATACGGCTATCGAAGCTATCGCCAAAGGCGCCTACGACTATCTGCTGAAACCGGTCGAGTTCACTTACCTCGAACTGGCAGTCCGCCGCGCTCTGGATAAACGTCGGGCGGAATTGGCGCGACTGCGTCTGCTGGAAGAACTCAAACTCTCGAATTTGATTCTCCAGCGCCGAGTCGGGGAACTGAACGCCCTGTATGAAGCAGGCAAGTCCATCGGGTCTTCGCTAAATCTGGGCGAACTGCTCCGTCAGCTCGTCGTGCTGGCATCGACCGTCACTGAAGCGCAGGTCGGCTCGATTATGCTGCTGGATGAACAGAAGCAGTATCTTACCATTGAAGCCTCCATCGGCCTCGACAAGGATATTATCAAAACGACAAGACTTCCTATAGGCGCCTCGATAGCCGGCTATGTGGCCAAGACCGGGGAGGCCCTGATCGTGAAGGACGTGGAGGCCGATCCCCGCTTTCAGAGAATCAACCGAGAACGGTACGGCGCAGCATCGCTATTGTGCACCCCGCTGAAAATAAAGAACGACATCCTCGGCGTCATCAATATGGCGAACAAAGAGGACGGTGCTGCGTTTACCGAGGATGATTTGCGGCTCCTGACGACTTTCGCATCCCAGGCGGCGGTCGCAGTCGACGACGCCTATCAGTTCGAGAAGAGCATGAGACGACTCATCGAATTCGAGATTCTGCATGAGTTGTCTCATGAAATGGCCAATATCCAGAATTGGGTCGATTTCCGGGACTCCCTGACAGAAAAGCTCATGAGGATTTTTCCGGTCGATTACGGTGTCTGGTTTACCTGGAATCAGGCTACGAGTACGCTCACTCCCGACGGTGCTCTCGGTCGGACCGGCATTCCGCTTACTGAGAGCGGGAAGATCGACCTCAAGAAAATCAGCCGGGCCAGTATCTCACTGACTGATCTGGATCTGGATAAGATTGATCCCAAGGATGTCCGCGCGCTGTCGGCCTACATCGGCGAGGCCATCAGGGCCAATAAGAACTATCCGGAGCCAAAGGAAGCGTACATGGCAGTGCCTATTCTCAAAGGCGGCGATCTGGCCTATGTATTCTACCTGGGAGCCGATGCTGACCGGGCGTACACCGACGATGACATATCGCTGGCACGGCTGGTGATCTCCCAGGCGGCCTTGCTTTTCGAGAAAGAGACGGCATTACTCAACGCGACTCGCCTTCTGACCATGGGAAACATGATCTCCGAAATATCGCATGACCTGCGCAAGCCGCTGACCTCGATTCACGGCAGCCTGCAGATTCTCAAACAACGCTGGCCGGCCGAGACCGAGAATTCCAATATCTTCGGCATTGTCGAGGAAGAGATTCACCGTCTGAACGAATTGGTCCGTGAGTTAGTCGATTTCTCCAATCCCAATCGTTATGAAACGACCAAGGTGGACCTGCGCCAGATAGTCCAGCGGGCGCTGGAACTGGTCGGCCCGGATTTGCGCAAGCATAATATCGAATCGGAATGCGCTTTCGATGAGCTGAACTGGGATGTGATAGTGAACAAAAACCAGATCATGGAAATCTTTCTCAATCTGATGATAAATGCGGTCGACGCCATGCCGAGCGGCGGCAAGCTCACGGTCAAAGGGCGGGTTGAAAAGCCGCCCCACCGAAATGACGATTACCTGACGGTCAAGATTATTGATACCGGGGTGGGCATCAAAAGGGAGAACCTGTCAAAGATATTCGACCGGTACTACACCACCAAGGAGAGCGGAACCGGTCTCGGTCTGGCGGTTGTAGAACGTGTTATCTCCGCCCACAACGGAACGCTTCATGTAGAGTCAAATGAGGGGAGCGGAACGATTTTCTCCATCTACCTGCCACAGTCGCTATAGAGTGCATTTCTTTGCGAAAAAGCGGCAAATCAGTTTAATTTATGCTTGATTTATCGGGGTGCGTGCCGATACTTAGAGCAATAGGCGAATACGGTAAAAATGGGCAAGAGTAAGACAAAAATCCTGGTCATTGACGATGATCCCAAGGTTTCGTGGATACTTTCCGAAGGCCTTGCATCCTCTTTTGAATTCATATCCGCTCGCGATGGAATCGAGGGAATCCAGATGGTTTCCACCGAGAAACCGGACCTGATCCTTCTCGATATCAAAATGCCCGGCATGTCCGGCCTGGAAGTGCTGGAGAAACTCAACAAGCAGGATAACCGTCCCGATGTTATCATGATTTCCGGTCATGGCGACACCCAGTATGTCGTGGATTCGGTAAAGCTGGGGGCGGCCGAGTTCATCAATAAGCCGTTTGACGTCAAGGAAGTGGAGATACATATAAACGGCGTTCTGGAGCGCAGCCGGCTAAGACGCGAGGTAACCGAGCTCAAGACTGAACTCCAGTCAAAAAGCGCCTATGACAGCTTCATTGGCGATTCACCCGGCATGGTCAAGGTGAAATCAATCATCGAGCAGGTGGCAAATTCAGAGCTGACCGTTCTCATCCGCGGCGAATCCGGTACCGGAAAGGAAATCGTGGCCCGGTCGCTGCACGAGCTCTCCAATCGTCGGGAGCAGCCGTTTATCAAGGTAAACTGTGCCGCCATTCCGCGTGACCTTCTGGAGGCAGAGCTCTTCGGTTACGAGAAAGGCGCCTTTACGGGTGCCCACAAGACCAAGCAGGGCCGGTTTGAACTGGCCAATAAAGGGACCATGTTCCTCGATGAAATCGGCGACATGCCTTTGGAACTGCAATCCAAGTTGCTACAGGTGCTCGAACAGCAGGAATTTGTCCGCGTGGGCGGCATCCAGAATATCCATGTCGATGTCCGGATCATTTGTGCGACAAACAAGAATCTCGAGCAGGGTATCAGCCAGCGGGAATTCCGCGATGACCTGTTTTATCGCCTGAATGAAATCACTATCTTCTTGCCGCCCCTGCGGGACCGCCGCGACGATATACCCCTGCTGGTCGAGCATTTTCTCAAGAAGTACAACAAGCTCTACAACCGGAATTTCGATCAGATTTCTTCCGATGTTACCAACGAGCTCGTCAATTTCCACTGGCCGGGTAATATCCGACAGCTGGAAAATATGCTCAAGCAGGTGGTGGTTCGAGAAGACGACTCTATCGTCAATGACCTCATTAACTCCACCAGCCACCAGGCTGCCCCCCAATTGAGTGGACAGGTGACGGGTCCCTCTATGCCTGCGCCACAAGGTGCAGGGGACCCGGATGGCGATTATTCACTGAAATCCAGAATTGGTAAGACCGTGGCTCGCGAGGAAAAGCGTCTTATTGCCGAGGTCTTGACCAAGACCAACTGGAATCGACGCAAGGCTGCCGACTTGCTCCAGATAAGTTACCGCTCGCTGCTGTACAAGATCAAAGATTACGACTTGAACGCTGCCAAGTAGATCTCATCACGGCATCACTATAAGTTGCTTTTCTGTGCAAATTTTGAGCATCGTATTGCACTATTCTGATAGAATAGGTCAGTTTTCGATGGCAAGTCGTCCAGCCGTTTCGTTTTCTAACACATTCTAAATCAATCAGATAGATATTTTCGCGTGGGGAAAATAAGTTATTGGCCCGGAATTTTTTTCTCATTTATACGGGACCGTATGCCGTGGAACGCGAATTGCTCTGTTTTGCATGCAGAAAGGCAGCGGAGGATATGGTGCTCAAGGCAACGGCAACAGAGATGACTAACAATATTTTTGAAATAGAGTCGTTCTTAAACCAGGGAGAAATAGAACTCAAGCGAGCCGAGAGATATCGAGTGTTTGTCTCGCTGATACTTCTTGATCTCTCGTTTGTGAAGGAGAAATTCGGAGATCGCTCTTTTCAAATAATGCAATCGATTGTAGAAACCGCCAAGGAGCACATCCGGGCCAGTGACATAATAGCGCGGACAAACGGATCAATCGCCCTGCTGTTTCCGGAAACCCCTCGTCAGGGCGCCGAGGTGTCATCCCGGCGGCTGACCGACATAATCCGCCAAAAGATCTCTGAAGTTCTGAATGAAAATATCGATGAAGTGATTCCGTTGGAAATAGCCTCCTACCCGGACACTGCCGGCGCCAGGGCCCTGTCGGAGTTTCTGGAGGAGCTGCAGAGGAAACACCGAAACTAAAGCTTACTATAGAATCTTCCCGTTCCCATCAAAAAGGCCGATCTCGCCCTGAGATCGACCTTTTTTTATTGTCAAGCAGCCCTCGCGGCTGCGCTGTAATCACTACCAGCCGAGAATCTGTTCGAGGTTCTTATTGAGCTTCTGGATGCGTTCCTGGAAGTCTTCTTTCTTGGCTTTTTCGCGCTCGACAACGTCCTTGGGGGCGTTGGCCAGAAAATCAGAATTGGCCAGTTTCTTCGAAGTCTTCTCCAATTGCACCTTCAGGTTACCCAGGCTTTTCTGAAGCCGATTCCGTTCCGAGTCGATATCGATCAATCCGGCAAGCGGCACGAATATCTCCGCACCCGAAATGACGGCGGATGCCGAAAGAGGCGGCTTCTTGATCTTTACGCCGGTATGCAGGTTCTCCACCTTGGCAAGCGAGCGGAAGTAGTCAATGTACTTCTCGAGCAGGTGACCGAAGGCCTCGTCGTTGACCTTTATGTACAAGTCGGATTTCTTGGTCGGCGGGACATTGAGTTCTGCCCGTATGGAGCGGACGCTGGTGACAATGTCCTGAATCTGCCGCAGGCTTTCCTCGAGGGCGTCGTCAATATGATGGCCGTCAATGGCAGGCCACGGACCGAAAGTCAGGGTTGGTTTGCGGTCGTCGTCTGTCCCGAGAAGCTGCTGATAGATCTCTTCGGTCGCAAACGGCACGAACGGATGCATCAGCTTGAGTATCTTATCCAGAACGTAGGTGGCGACATTCAGGGAATTTTCGCCGATGGTCTGACCCGGCTTATCGGGCTTGATCAACTCGATATACCAGGAGCAGTAGTCATCCCAGACGAAATTGTACAGGGTCTTGGCCGCACTCGAGAGCCGGTATTCTTCAATTGAACGGCTGACAGCCTTGATCGTTCGTTCCAAACGCGAAAGAATCCAGCGATCAAATAAAACGAGATCGTTGTCGTTGACGGCATCAAGGACCGGCTTGCGTTCATCGAGACGCATCATTACGAATCGCGAAACCTGGTACAACTTGTTTATGAAATTGCGACCAACTTCAAACGTATTCTTGCTGATCCACGGGTCCTGTCCGTCGGGCGTCGCGAGAACCATCGAGATTCGCAACGCGTCGGCCCCGTATTTATCGATAATTTCCAGCGGGTCGATACCATTGCCCAGCGACTTGGACATCTTAACGCCGTTGGCGTCCCGAACCGTACCGTGGATATAGACATCGCTGAACGGAGCATCGCCCATGAATTCGTACCCGGCCATGACCATACGCGCGACCCAGAGGAAGATGATCTCCGAAGCCGTGACCAAAACATTGGTCGGGTAGAATTTTTTGAGGTCTTCGGTCTGCTCAGGCCAGCCGAAAGTCGAGAACGGCCAGAGCCAGGACGAGAACCAGGTGTCCAGAACGTCTTCTTCCTGGACCAGCGTCTCCGGATCATACGGTTTGCATTCGTCGGCCGACGGCCGGTCTGCCGACACGAACACCGTGCCGTCCTCGGCGTACCAGACCGGAATACGGTGTCCCCACCAGAGCTGCCTGGAGATACACCAGTCCCGGATATTGTCCATCCAGTGAAGGTAGGTTTTGGACCAGTAGTCCGGATGGAAACGGATTTTGCCGGTCTTGACCGCCTCAATCGCCGGGCCGGCCAGCTCGCTCATTTTTACAAACCACTGGTCGGACAGATACGGCTCGATGACATTGTGGCAGCGGTAGCAGGTCCCGGCCGACAGTTCATATTTTTCTGTTTTGTCCAGCTGGCCCTTTTTCTTGAGATCCTCGAGTAGCTGCCTCCGGGCATCGTAGCGGTCCATCCCCTTGTACTTTCCGGCATTTTCGTTGAGGCTGCCGTCGATATTGAGGATGTTTACTTCGGGCAGATCGTGCCGTTTCCCAATTTCGAAGTCGTTGGGGTCATGGGCAGGGGTGACCTTGACAACACCGGTTCCGAACTCGGGATCGACAAAGCTGTCGCCGACAATGGGGATTTCACGTTCCAGAATTGGCAGGATGACCGTTTTGCCAATGTACTTCTTGAATCGTTTGTCTTTTGGGTTGACCGCGAGAGCCGTGTCGCCGAGCATCGTTTCGGGCCGCGTAGTCGCAACCGTCAGATATTCATCCGACCCTTTAATCTTGTACTTGATGTACCACAGGTGGCTGTCGAAGTTCTCATGCTCGACCTCGTCGTCCGAAAGCGATGTCTTGCAGGACGGGCACCAGTTGACGATACGGTGGCCGCGGTATATTAGGCCCTTGTCATAGAGATGCTTGAACACAGTGGCAACGGCTCTCGAGAGCCCCTCATCCATAGTAAAGCGAGTCCGCTCCCAGTCACAGCTGCAACCGATCTTGCGCAGCTGTCCCAGGATGAGGTCTTTATTCCGGTACGCCCACGCGCTGGTGCGCTCGAGGAACTTCTCACGGCCGACTTCGCGTCGTGTCAGTCCTTCTTTGGCCAGCTGCTTCTCAACGATGACCTGGGTAGCGATACCGGCGTGGTCGGCTCCCGGCAGCCATTCGACGACATAGTCCTCCATCCGGTGCTTGCGGATGAGGATATCCTGGATCGTATTATTGAGCCCGTGGCCTATATGCAGGATGTCCGTGACGTTGGGCGGTGGAATGACTATCGAATACGTCCGCTTCGGCGACTCCGCGTCCGCGTGGAAGTACCCGGCATCTATCCACTCTTTATATAAACGGTCCTCGACTTCGTGCGGGTTATATGCTCCCGACTTGCGAGACTTACTGACGATTTCGCTGTTACTATTGCTCATAAGCGTGTTTTTCCGTATATTTGCCGTCCTTTTGGCAAAAAACCCCGGGATCATCCGGGATAAGATGCCATAATAGTCCGGTGGCCAACCTTTGTCAAGGCCAGAAACACCGGCGCCGGGTTCATCCCGACGCCGATAGAAAGTAGTATCGGCAATCATGACAGATTTGAAAGCACAAGTCCTGGATCCTGATCTGACTCCCTTCGAACGACTTATCCGCCTTATGGAGATTCTGCGGTCTCCCGAGGGCTGTAACTGGGACAAAAAACAGACCCATGAGTCGCTTATTCCTTATCTGCTGGAAGAAGCCTTCGAAGTAGTTGAGGTAATAGAAGATGGCAACTATGGCGAACTCAGGGAGGAGCTGGGCGACTTGCTCATGCAAGTAGTGTTCCATGCGCAACTGGCCAGGGAGCGAGGCGACTTCACCATCGATGACGCCGTCAACGACGAAGTAACCAAGCTGGTGAACCGCCATCCCCATGTTTTCGAAAAGCGACGGGATCTTAAGCCGCAGGAAGTTCGGGACCAGTGGGAGAAGATCAAGACCGAATCCGGAGAAAAACCTTCGGTACTCGGCGGTTTGCCCAGGACCATGCCGGCGTTGACCATGGCTTTCCGCCTGGGTGAAAAGGCCGGCGGCGTAGGATTTGACTGGAATGAGCCGGAGGAAGTGCTGGAAAAGATCGAAGAGGAGGTCCGCGAGATTCGCACCGAGCTCGCGACTCATCGTGTATCTCCGGACAGGCTTTCGGATGAAATTGGCGACCTGCTATTCGCCACGGCCTCGCTGGCCCGCAAGCTTGCCATCGACCCGGAGATATCTTTACGCAGAGCCCTCGACAAGTTCCGCTCAAGATTCGGTAACGTTGAGGACGAGATTCGGGCAGCCGGCAAACGGTTCGACGATTACACCCTCGACGAACTCGAGGCAATCTGGCAGTCAGTCAAGCAACGGAAATAAGCGGCCGCAAAACTCACAGAGAGTTTAAGAAATTGTCGAGAAGGCGGTAGTTCAGCACCTTGACCTGATCCGCCTTTGCCCGGTAATCCGAAATAATGGCATCGGCAGACTTCCCCACTTCCTCGAGCTCCGCCTGATACTCTTCGGTCCATCCTGGAATCTCGTCGGGATCGGCCTCGAGATGGAACTGCAACCCGACAGCCTTGCCTTTCCGGAAGGCCTGGCATCGACATTCGTCACCTTCGGCGAGCAACTGGGAATCGAAGGGGAGTTTGAACGTATCGCCGTGCCAATGAAAGACGGGGAATTCCGGCTCGAATCCTTTAAACAAAGCGTCCCTTTTGCCGGCCCCGGTAAGACGAATCATGTAGGTGCCGATTTCTTTGGATTTGTTCGGCATCACGGTGCTGCCAAGAGCCCGGGCGAGAATCTGGGCGCCAAAACAGATACCGAGATAGGGGCGATTATCCCGAACTGTCATTGCAACGAGCTTAAATACTTCCTTGAGATAGCCGATTTTGGAGTATTTCGCAGCAGAGTGGGGTGTCCCCAGATTTATGATTCCGGCGAAGTCGGAACTGGACGGAAGCGGCTTGTCGTCGTAAGAATGGATGAGTTGATAATCTCGCTTCTTTTCATCCATATAGGTGAGTATCGTTCCAGGTGACTCGGCCTCACAGTTCTGTATGACAAGGACAGGTTTCATACACAATCTACAGGAATTGGAGTTTAAAAAAAACCGGGGCCAGAACCCCCGGGAGTCACAGTCACGGCTGGGAACCTTCGCTGCTAGAGATAGTCCTTGAAGAATTGCGGCAGAGCGAAGGCGGCCCGGTGGATTTCCTTATTATAATATCGCGTCTTCAGCCCGAGCTTGTCAAGCCGTGCTTCGTCGAAATCGGCGATCGGATCGTATTTTTTGCTGCAAAATGCAAACGCCCAGTACCCGGACGGGTAAATCGGCATGAAACAGGTATACATCCTCACCAACGGGAAAATGTCCTTGAGATTCGTGTCCATGGCCCTCAGGGCTTTCTTGTTGAAATACGGAGATTCCGCCTGGGCCACGAGAATGCCGTCATCATTGAGATGATCATGTACCGTCTGGTGAAACTCCTTCTGGAACAGTTCAAAAGCCGGCCCAACCGGATCAGACAGATCAAGGATAATGATGTCGAACCGTTCATCGGTATTGGTGATGTATTCTTTGCCGTCGGAGAAAACCATATTAGCCCGCGGGTCCGATAGCCCCTCGGTGAGCTTCGGAAAGTGCATCCTGGCAATTTCGACCACCTTTTGATCGATTTCACACATGGTGCAGGATTCCACTTCCGGATGTTTAAGCGTCTCGGTAAGCGCCCCGCAGTCGCCGCCGCCGACAATTAGCACTTTCTTTGGCGATGTGTGCACAAACAGGGGGACGTGGGCAATCATTTCGTTGTAGGCATTGTTGTCCTGGTCGGCTACCATGAGCGAGCCATACAACACCAACAGCTTGCCGAATATTCTGTTCTCCAGCACATCGATAGTCTGAAATTGCGAGCGAGTCGACTCGAGGACTCGATCAACCTGCATAGTCAGCCCGCAACTCTTGTCATGCAGTTCGTTATACCAAACGTTCCAGGAAGTAACGAGGGTATTCTCCTGGACGATCTTTTCTTCTTGCTCTGTCTTATCTGCCATATTCACGTTTATCCTATCATCTTGTATTCTGGTCTGTACAGCGAGTTGAAATTCGATCCGGAAACGGCGCAGTAAGCACCGGTCAGAGGGAATACAAACATGTCACCGATCTCGTGTTCCGGCACGAACAGCCCATCGTACATGACGTCGAACGAGTCGCACGTCGGTCCGGCGAGAACCGAGAGCATGCCCTCACCCTGCTTGTCGGTCACCACCGGATACTGGCAGTGGTCGAAAACGATACCGGAGAATGTCGAATACAAACCGTCATCAAGGTAGTACCACATCTTCCCATCCCGGAGTGACTTGCCTATCACGGAACATATCAAAGTGACCGGGCTGGCCGAAATGAAACGTCCGGGCTCGCAAATGACTTTGATGCCGGGCCGAATCATATCGTTCAACGCCGTGTTGATCGGGCGGCAGATGTCCTCGATCGGCGGAATAGGTTCTACATACTCCACCGGGAAGCCGCCGCCAATATCGAGCAGATGCGTATTGAAACCGGCCAAGTCGAGTTGGAAAATCAGGTCGCGGGCCGCCTCAATTGCGCCGATGTAATTCTCCGCATACAGGCACTGTGACCCGATATGGAAGCAAAGGCCGTAGAACTCGTGACCGGTTTCTTCTATCAGGCGAGCCAGAGGCAGAACGTCGTCGGGCGTGCATCCGAATTTGTACTGCAGGTTGACGACTGCGCTGGTGTTGGTATAAATCCTGAACCGAATGAGAATTTTGAGCTTCTTGTCCCGGTACCGGGTCAGCTTGCGGATTTCATCGGGGTTGTCGACAACAAACAGCTCCAGTCCTTCCTGCACCGCCCCGTCGAACTCCCGGATTGACTTCACCGGATGGGAGTGAACGAGAGAGGCCGGGTCAATCCCGAGCTTCAGCACTTCGCGAATCTCGCCAAGCGAGCAGACATCGAAATTACCGCCGCGATCAAACACTTCGCGAATGATTCCGGGATGATTGTTGGACTTGACCGCGTAATGGATCAGTGCCCGCGGAAGGGCCCGCTCGAGAGCGTCATAATTGCGGCCGACTTCCGATGTCGACAGCAGAAGCTGGGGTGTTTCCAACCTCTTGTTGGCGAACAAGTCGCGTATGAGTGTGGTATCGACGCCGCGGAAGAGGGTCGACCGCTCCACTGTAGAAAAGTGCACCGAGTGGGTCACGGCAACCTCCTGGCTTAATTGTGAGAGGCGTTGCCGCCCGAAGAAGTTGCGCCTTGCTTGTGCTGGATGATTTCATCCGTCTCGGACGGAATTCCGCGCTTGAGTTCTTTCAACTGGAATCCGCCGCTGCACAAAGTCTCGCGCATATACTCGTGGGCCCGATACGGGTCGACGCTCTGACCGCAGGTGAAGAAATCTACCGCCGCGTACCCGTACTCCGGCCATGTGTGGATCGAGATGTGAGATTCGGCGATGACGACCACGCCGGATACACCCTGCGGATTGTACTGGTGAAACACCGACCTGACGATAGTGGCGCCCGATTTTCGGACCGCCTCCGTGAGGTACTTTTCCAGTAGATCGGTATTCGCCAGAATGTCTCTGTCGCAATCCGAGTATTCAACGATCAGATGACGTCCGAGAATCTTCATCTTGATCCCTCCTTTCGACGGGTATGGGTTCACCTACATCAGCGGCGGCGTTGAAATCCACAAGAGCTTGACCGTTGATTTGCTCGTATTCAACACCTGGTGCACGCAATTTGACTTAAAGTAAAAGCAGTGCTTATGAGGCACTCTGTACAGCTTCTTGTTTATTCGCAGACTGGCGGTCCCGGACAGGACAAATCCGAACTGCTCACCCGGCAACGGGTTCTGTTGGCCGAGTTTCTCTCCCGGTTTCAATTCGATGAGAATCGGGTCCATCAGGTTGTTCGTCGAACTCGGCACCAGAATCTGAAATCGGCTGGCGCCCTTGTTGTCGATGGATATCCTTTCATCCGGTGAAAAAACCACCTTGACATCGGAACTGTCGCTGAAGAACTCTGCCAGGCTGACTCCCAGAGCACCCAGAATATCGGCGAGAGAATCCACGGAAATTGACGTCTGGTCATTTTCCAGTTGCGAAATGAAGCCCTTGGTCAGCCTGGCCCGGTCGGCAAGTTCGGCCTGGGTCAGTTCAGATGCCAGCCGCAGGGCTTTTATTTTCTCACCAATTTTCAGTTCCATCGATCGTTCTTTCCGCCAAAAGCCTTGTTTAATAAACAGTGCTTTTTTGTTTAATAAAGATTGCCAAAGATAACGAGTGCGCTTTTTTTGTCAAGTCCTTTTTTTGCCGGTTTCGAGTTTTTTGTCGAGACATCGAAGCTGATTCCTGGCCCCGAAGCGGTCGGGAAAAACGCCTATTCCGGCAGAATTCAGTTGACAATCAGGCAATTTTGGCGGATTTTTGGATCAGCACATTCAATTGTCTTGAAAAGAGATCACAAAATACCCTATCAGAATCGGAGCACAGGAGGATTTCTTCATGAAGCGATTTATGCTCGTGCTGTGCCTGTTGCTGTGTTTGTCACAGGTGACGCATGCACAGGGTCCGAGAATCGGTGTCGGGGCGTTCGGCGGGCTCGACTTTCCGATTGTACAGGATGATCAGGATCAGGGCACTGTTTTTGGCTTCAGAGCCAGAATCAAGGCTCTTCCCATCATCACGGTCGAGCCGAATATCGCCTTCTCGAAATACGGAGATCCGGATCTCGGGATTGCGGGCGTCACCAACGACCTCGAGGGGTCCAAGGTCACGTTCTACGGCGTTGATGGGACAATCGGAGCTCCCTTCGCCGGTCCGGGATTCCGCATGTTCGGCATCGGAGGAATCGGCTGGTACAAGGTGAAGCGCGATCAGACGATGCAGGATGAAACCAGATTCGGATTCTCCGGTGGACTGGGAATGGGACTGGGGTTGACTTCCGCGATCAGTCTCGATGTTCGCGGTAAGCTGCACGTGATCCCGTGGGAAAACGGCGGTTCCAAGAAGTCGGTCACGGCCGTACTGGGCATCAACTATGCCTTCGGGCAGTAGGAGGAACAGATCATGATTACCAAAAAACAACAGATTATAGTGTTTCTCCTGTCGGCGGTCATCATCGGCGTCACTGGATGCATTGTCTCAGGTACGTTCGTACTCGATGTCAAGGTATCTCAGGCCGACCTTGAACAGCATGGGAATTCGTATTTCACAGAAGTCGACTTAACCGGCAACGAGATCTGGAAAGAACACCGGGACAACCTTGACAGTGTCGACCTGGTCGGCTTTGAGCTATGGCTGTCGAACTCGGGGACAGCAACCGTCTTCGACATGTACGTCGATCCCTTCGGCGATCCGGTCTACACACGTGTGGGTCAAATCGATTCCAACGCCACCCAGGTACTACGAGACCTGCCAGTGCCTGTCGGCAATCTGCACGTCACCTACGGAGAATCATTCAAGTATCTCGTAAATATGAACAGTCTCACGTCGCTCGCCAAGACTGGAAAGTTCCATGTTTACGCGACCTGGACAGACGCCACATCTCTGTATCTGGATTCGGTCAGGGTAGTGGTCACAATTTCAGCGAGCGATACTTAGGAAATGGCCTGCATGCGTATGCAGGACCGGCCCGATCCACGGGCCGGTCTTTTTTTCGGTCGGGAGACTTGCCAAACAGGGCAAAACGATTAAATTGTGCCTCAACCTTACCTCGGACAGTCAAACAAGGAGTTGCAGGATAGAGCACTATAATATTGTGATAATCGGCGCCGGCCCCGGAGGGTATCCGGCAGCCATACGTGCGGCCATTCGGGGGGCAAGTGTGGCCGTCGTAGAAGCCCGCGATCTGGGCGGCGTGTGTCTTAATCGCGGGTGTATTCCGTCCAAGTCGCTGATTGCATCGGCGGCGCAGTATCAGAATATGAAGCATGCCGGGGATTTCGGAATCATGCTGGACTGCGCGCCACGGTACGACTGGCCGGCGATGAAAGCGCGAAAGGACAAAGTCGTCAGCACAATGGTCACCGGTATCGGCCAGCTTTTCAAGTCGCACGGCGTCAAACACTACAACGGCTACGGCAGAATAAGCGGTCCGAATCACGTCAGTGTCGTCGACGAAAAAGGCAACGAAACGAAATTGAAAGCGGATAATATCATTATCGGGACCGGCTCGCGTCCGATCAATATCCCGGCGTTTCCGATCGACGGTTACCGCATTCTGACTTCTGATCATTTGCTCGAACTGGATCATCTTCCCAAGTCGATCCTGATAATAGGCGCCGGTGTTATCGGCTGTGAATGGGCATGTATGCTCGGTTTGCTGGATGCCGAGGTGCATATGGTGGAGATGCTCGACAGGGCATTGCCCATGGAGGATAAAGGGACATCGACCATCATGGAGCGGGAGTTCAAGAAGCTGAAGGTCGATCTGCATACGAAAACCAAGGTGGACAAGGTCGTCCCCGGCAAAGACGGAATTCACGCCAAGTTGTCGAGCGGGAAAACAATCGATGCAAACCAGGTGCTGGTTTCCGTGGGCAGAGCGTTCAACACCGAGGATATTGGCCTGGAAGAAGTCGGGGTGGAGCTCAACAAGAACGGTTCGATCAAAACCGGACCGGACATGAGAACGAATGTCGATAACATCTATGCCATCGGAGACGTACGTGGAGACATCTTACTGGCGTATACGGCGACACACGACGGCGCGGTAGCGGTGGACAATTGTCTCGGGGAAAAACGCGAGAAGAACTATCTGGGTGTGCCGTCTGTGATTTTCACGCGTCCCGAGGTTGCCTCGGTGGGCTACAACGAAGACGATGCTGCTAAAGAGCACGACATCGCGATCGGCAAATTTCCGCTTCGGGCCCTTGGCAAGGCCCATGCAGAGGGTGAAATTGTCGGCGAAGTAAAGGTTATCGGCGATAAGAAGACGGATAAACTACTGGGCGTACATGTGGTCGGCATTCACGCCGCCGAGATAATCCATGTCGCCGCGCTTGCGATGCGTCAGGAATTGACAGTCACACAGTTGGGTGATGTCATATTCGCACACCCGGTGATTTCCGAGTCGATAATGGAGGCGGCGCACGACCTGCATGGGATGTCGGTTCATCTTGGCAAGAAACGCAAGTGAAGCTGTTTAGCGCAGTAACTGCTGAATAGCCTCATTTTAGGTCATAGAGGATCGAGTCTGTCGCACATCCTGCGGCAGGCTATCTTTTTGCGGGGCAGCAGACTCGCCCTTTTGTTCGCACTTTTGTGAATTTCCTGACGGCGCACTTTCTGCGCCCTGATGGTTCCAGTACCATCGTCGCCGGCACTCAAAGTAGCTCAAGTATATTGTCAGACAGCGAGATATGGGGCGAATGACGGGTGAGATCCGCATTTGGCACGCATTATGTGACTCTATCTAATGAAGTCAGTTACTCTTGGATATTCTTAATTTGGCGGTGAAGGGTATTTAAGAGGTGGGGCAAAGGGGTTGCATTGTGAGGGTGCAACCTCTTTCACTTTTCGGCTCTCGGGCCAGGAACTGGTCCGGGAGCCTTTTTTATTGGCGAGGAACGGAAGCCGAAATCATAACGGCCGCACGTCGGTCATCAGTCCCGCGGTTCGGTCCGGATATTCCCTTGACTTGTGGGGAAATTGTATTTTATTCAGTGGCTACGATTGAGATAGTGATGGCGGTGTAGCTCAGTTGGTTAGAGCAGCGGAATCATAATCCGCGTGTCCGGG
>CAYNEO010000045.1:19944-26919 GCA_964396245.1 uncultured Ignavibacteriales bacterium | reverse complement strand
CCGAAGACCATTACGCACGCCGAGCGAAAGAAAAAGGCCGGATAAGTAATTCCGGTGACCAAAGGAAGACAACGCCGGGGCCATCAGGGTCCCGGTTTTTTTGTCCGGAACTCACAACAAAAATCGGCCGGGGCACGTAAAATAGTGGACAAGCCAACTCTTTTATTATCATATTCGATACGAAAGCAAAATCAGGCACAGGAGGTTACCCATGGCCGGGATTATCAGCCATGTCATCACGCAGTACCAGATAAACAACTACCTGTTCAACAAGGCGTTCGAAGAGGTCGACGCCTCGGACCATCATGTCCGTCCGGACGATAAGGCGAATTCCCTGCACTTTATCGCCGGTCACGTGACAGCCGCACGTTTTGGTCTGGCGCAGATGGTCGGAATCGATGAACATGTCAGCTGGGGTCGAATGTTCGACCGGGGGATAACCGTTCGCGATGCATCGGAGTATCCGCCGTTGGACGAAATCCTGTCCGCGTGGAACACGATCACTCCGAAGCTCGTGGAGCGACTCAAGGGTATGACCGAGGAAGAACTCAAGGCGGACGGACCGGAGGGGTATCCCGGTGAGGACAAGTCGGTCGGTAACGTAATAGCCTTTCTCTCGCTCCACGAAAGTTACCACATGGGGCAGTTGAGCTACGCAAGAAAACTGCTCGGATACGACGGGCTCGTGGGGTGAGGGCTGAAATGAATTAGGCTCAGCTTACGAATTCTATTACATACTTCGCGACAACAAACAGCACTGCCGCGGCGAGGATGCATTTGATGATCCGATCCGGTACATAGCGCTGCATTCGAGCGCCAAGATACACGCCGGCAACGCCGCCGATGCCGAATAAAGATCCGAGCAGCCAGTCCGGCGTGACCGTGAGATCAGCGGCCACGAACGGCGCCACAGCCGTATAAAAAAGCACACCGCCTATCGAACTGACAAAGGTGCTGAAAAGGGTAGCCCCTGCCACTGAATATACCGGTAATCCAAATACTGCCACCAGGAACGGCGCGATAATAGCCCCGCCCCCGATTCCGTAAGCGCCCCCGACGATACCCACAACGAAGCACAGTGCCGCGAGCTTCCACGTGTTGATACTGTAAGACACGCCATTGAAATCATAGGTTATCGCCCTGCCGCTCACCTTTGACCCGGATACGCGAAAAGCAGGTTTGAGACCCGACTGTTTTACCGCGATGCGTTTGCGAACCAGATCCGCAACAAGGCGAATGCCAAGGTACAGAAGAACAACTGCGACAAAGAGCTTGAACGAGCGGGCGTCCGGAAGATACTTGATCCT
Source organism: uncultured Ignavibacteriales bacterium (assembly GCA_964396245.1). GTDB lineage: Bacteria > Zixibacteria > MSB-5A5 > GN15 > FEB-12 > CAYNEO01. Next base: position 25,612 of record CAYNEO010000045.1, on the reverse strand, counting down.
GATAATCGCCCCGATGAAGATTCCCGGCAGGCTGGCAACAACGATAGTCCACGCCAGGGGCCAGACCATTCGTCTCTCGCGGCCATAGCGGTAGACGCCGCCGGGAATTGCGATGACATTGAAGAGAAGGTTGGTGGGGCTCACAGCCGGTCCGCTGAAACCAAGGACGCTGATCTGGAACGGCAGCAGGAGAAATGCGCCGGTAACACCGCCCATTGCCCCGAGGGACGAAATGACAAAGGCTACCACGATTGGCAACCACCAGTATGTCTCGACGCCGCTGATGGGAAACTCTATCATCGGTTGCGCTTTCGTGCAGACGGCAACACGCCTCTCAGCTCAATATCTCGACAATACGCATCTCACTGAAGGTCCAGGCGATATAGCGGCCGGGAAAATGACCGACGCTGAACTTCCCGGAATCCCAGCTTCTGAAACACGACTTCAGGGCCCGTATAGGCAAAGGCCGCCGGCAGTTTCTTACCGTCTTTTGTCAGGGGAACCGGGTATGCTTCGATCACTTTTCCTCTCCGTCGCCTGATAGCCCGCACGGCTGCTTCCGCCAGAAGATGCGCCACTCCTTTGTTGCGGTATCCCCGTGCGATGTAGAAGCAGTTGATGGACCAGACGCCCTCGATATCTTCGCGGTGATAGGCCTTCACCGTCTCCGTCCTCGGGAACTCGGTCCGCCTGCCGAAAGAGCACCAACCGACCGGCGTGTCGTCGTGGAAGGCCAGTATTCCCCGGGCCTTACCGTCGCCGACCAGTTGTCTCATTTTCCGTTTGTTGGGCTCCCCGACAACAGCCTGCCAGGTCTTGCCTCCGTGAGGAATACGCCAGTACATGCACCAGCAACCGCCGCAGGCCCCTCGCGGGCCGAAGAGCGCTTTCAGGTGCGGCCAGTCATCGGATCGCAGTTCTCGAACGGTGAGCTCGGGCGCCGTGTCTTCCTTCATGCTCATTAAGATACAGTAGCTTACCGGCGGCTGCAATCATGATATTCGACCTGTCGGCACAGCCGTTCGGAAGGCAAAAACCGCTTGCTTTTTCGACCCCAGCCGGTATTTTAGCAGCAAGCTTCAGCACGCGGATGATAGACAGAAGCGATCCACAGGAACCGAGAGACTGCCGGGATGTTCCATGTGGTGAAACAGGCTCAACTCTCAGTGAAAAAGGAAATAGAGAATGAAATTCGAAGACCATCTCGACAATAACATTGTCATCCTCGACGTATCCGGTAAGATTATGGGAGGCGAGGAGACCACCATGTTTCATGGCAAAATCCATGAGTACATTGAGCTGAATAAGAAGAACTTCGTGGTCGATCTGGCCAAGGTCGACTGGATGAACTCTGTTGGGCTGGGGATGTTGATTTCGGCCCTGACGACTGTCAAAAACGCCGGCGGCCGTCTCGTGCTGGCAAATATCGACAAGATCGAATCGATTCTGACCATTACCAGGCTGATCACGGTCTTCGAGCACTTCGACAGCCGGGATGAAGCGGTTAAGTCGTTCAAGTAAAGACAAGTATTCATATCGTGATTCGGGCCCCGTCTGCACGGGGCCTTTTTTTGTCCGCCGGCGAACATACCATCAGGGACATATTTTCTTGAACATCCCTTCTGCTGGAGCGTCATTAGTGCGACCGGCTGAGACAGCCGCCACGGTGGCGCTCAGGAGGGAAATGACGACAAAAGCCGTTCATAATTGGACTCGTGGCGACGACAGCCTGCTTCGGAGGGGAAAGCAGTCTGTCGATTTTTTTGTGTGGGGATTTTCCAGTTATAGCAGATATATCGCCCCTTCTTTGAAGTTCATTTTCGGTTCCGACAACCGGAGATGAAACCTGCGGGGAGGTGGGCTCGTAATTCGGGTATGGTGCGCAACAACAGATTTGTCCGGTTGGGAGCGGCGGTCGCGTTTCTCTGCCTGATGACGACCGGAATGGTTGCAGCGCAGAAAGATTTCAGGCCGTCTTTTCTCCCAACCGTAAATGTATCACGGCTTGTCGGGGAAATTGAAATCGACGGCAAGCTCGACGATTCCGGCTGGAGAAACGCGGCTGTTGCGAATGGATTCAGTGAACATACCCCGGGTGATCTGCTTGAACCGCCGGTCAAGACTGAAGCCCGGATCACCTACGATGACCATAACTTGTACGTTGCCTTTATCGCCTGGGATGATCCGGCGGCCGTCCGGGTGTCAATGACCGATCGCGACCAGATATTCAAGGACGACTACGTCGGGCTCTTACTGGATACGTACGGGGATCACTCCTGGGGGTACGAGTTGTTTGTCAACCCGATTGGTATTCAGGGCGACCTGCGCATGCTTTCCACGGGAAACGAGGACATGGCGTTCGACATCGTGTGGGATTCTCGCGGCATGGTTACGGATTCGGGTTACCAGGTGGAGATATCCATTCCGTTCAGCAGCCTGCGCTTCCCAGATAAACCGGAGCAAACGTGGCGACTCAATTTCTGGCGTGACCGACAGCGGGAGAGCCGGAACCGGTATTCCTGGGCGGCAATCAGCCGGGATGAGCCCTGTTTTATGTGTCAGTGGGGCTCGGCCACCGGTATCGAAGGCGTCAAGCCCGGGAGTAACCTGGAACTCATGCCCAATGTCATCGCGCACCAGAGCGGCGCCAGTGATATCGAGGCGGGACCATCGTCCGATTTCAAGAATCAGGATCCCAGCGCCGAGTTTGCCGTGAATGCCCGCTACGGCCTGTCATCGGATGCATCGGCGGAAATAACCATCAATCCGGACTTTTCCCAGGTTGAGTCGGACCCGGGGCAGATTGATGTCAACACGCCGTTCGCCCTGTTTTTCGAAGAGCGGCGACCGTTCTTTCAGGAAGGCTCCGATCTTTACGGAAGCTGGATAGACGTGATTCACACCCGTTCGATCAACGATCCGCAGGAGGCGGTCAAACTGACCGGCCGATTCGGCCGAACCAGTGTGGCGTATATTCTCGCCCGTGACGATCGTTCCCCGATGATCCTCCCGTCGCGTGAGCGGAGCTTCACACTTCTGCTGGACAAGTCAACGGTTAATATCGCGCGCACGAAAAGAACGCTGGGAGAGAACTCATTTATCGGCGGCCTGGTGACCGACAGACGTTTTGACAACGGCGGCGCCGGGACTGTGTTCGGTGTCGACGGCAGCCTGAGAATGGCCCGCAATTATAAATTCAATTTTCAGGTCCTCGGAAGTCGAACCGATGAACCGGCTGCCTCCACCGGGCTCGACGGTATCACGTTTGATAATGGAAAGTACACGTACAATCTCGACGGTGAGAAATTCTGGGGGTCGGCGACCTATGCGGCATTTGAGCGCAGCGCCCGGCACTGGAATCTCCAGCTTAGTTACGCGGATTACAGCCCGACGTTCAGGGCCGACAATGGCTTTATTACGCGAAACAACATGCGCAATGTCGATCTCTGGACCGGTCTGCAATTTCAGCCGAACACGGCCATGGTCAAACAATGGGAGATCGGCATCGACCTCGGGCACGTCTGGGAATTCAATTCCAAGCCCGGTGATGTCAAGGATCAGTGGGTGCGTCCCAGCCTGTTCATCGAGTTGCCCGGCCAGACACTGGTCAATCTGGAGTATCTCAACAGTCGTGAGGTATTCAGGGGACAGATGTTCGAAGGCATCAGTGTCGGCGAAGTTTATGTGTCCAGCAGGTTCAGCGAAACGGTGGCCCTGGAGACGACATACTCTTTCGGAAGGACTATCTGGCGGACGTTTCAAAACACTCCCGTCCTGGGCAACAGCCGTCAGTTTGCGCTCTACCTGACAATCAAACCGACACGGCGGCTGGTATTCACGCCGAGTTTTAATTACGCCAGGATGGACTATCCGGAGGCATATCTTCGAGATCACCCCGGCACGGCCGGAAACATATACGAAGGTTACATCATCCGACCGAAACTCACGTATCAGTTCACTCGTGAGTGGTTCTTACGGCTGGTGGTGCAGTACGATGATTTCTCCAACGACCTGAGCGTGGAGCCGCTGTTGACCTATCGGTTGAATCCGTTCACGATTTTCTACATTGGCGCCACCAGCAGTTACCAGCACTGGGAGGCGAATGACTACACGGATTTGAGCGAATCCCGGTGGGATCTGACATCGCGGCAGTTCTTTGCTAAGTTCCAGTACCTGTTCAGGTTATGAGTCCCTTGGTGTTTCCTGCCGCGAGAACCTTGCCCGGATTGCGGCAGATTCTTTACACGGTTGAAAATGTTGCTGCGTCTTTGTTATGACGACCCTATCCGCCAGAGAATGAAAGCGCAATGAGGACCTGTGATATGAGGCCTGCCCATTTCCGCCGAGCAGTCGCAGTCCTGCTTTTGTCTGCGTTCACCGCGATTCCGGCTGCGTCCCAGGAGACCGACAAGTACGCCGACGGAATTCGGGACTTCGAGGCGTTCGTCCAACAGCAGCTGAATCAGAGCCAGATCATAGGGATGTCGGTTGCATTCGAAAAGGACGGCTACCTCTGGGAGAACGGATACGGCTACGCTGACCTCGAACACCGAACACCTGCCACCGCGGAATCATCATACCGTATTGCATCGGTCACAAAACCGATGACCGCTGTCGGCATTCTCGTACTCGCCGAGCAAGGCAAGCTAAATCTCGATGCCGAGGTGCAGACCTACGTTCCTTACTATCCAGAGAAGAAATGGCCCGTGACAATACGGCAGATCCTCGGGCATGTCAGCGGCATCGGCAACTATCGTAATGATCCCGATGTCGACCCGAACGACCGGCTTTCCACGACCGAGGCGGTGGCGCTGTTTCAGGATCTCGATCTGGATTTTCAACCGGGAACGTCATACGAATATTCGACGGTCGGTTATAACCTCCTGACCGCCGTCATAGAGGAGGTATCGGGGCAGTCATACGCGGAGTTCATGCGCGAAAACGTGTGGGGTCCGTTGGGAATGACGCACACGTATGTCGATAACCCGACCGATTCAGTTGCCAACCGCGTACGAGGGTATCGGGTGGCCGACGGTCACATTGCGCGCTCGGTCGCCGTCAACACCAGCATGGATATCGGGGGAGCCGGCGCACGCTCGACGGTTGGCGACCTCGTGCGGTTTGCACAGGGGCTCAGTGACGGCAAGTTGATCTCGGATACGCTTCGAGACCAGATGTGGACATCGATGACAACCGCGGACATGCGCTATACCGGTTACGGGATGGGCTGGTCGATCGGCGACTTGAACGGACGGTTTACGGTTGTCCACGACGGCGCCATGCAGGAGACACGCACGCTGCTCGTACATTTTCCGTCGCACGACATGACCGTAGCGGTGGCGTGCAATTTCGAAGGCGCCGTCCCGTGGTCTTTTGTCATGCCGGTAATAGAATTCCTTCTGGGTGAATCGGTATCGACACCGGCGATATACACCGGGAAGATCGAGGACGATCTGCGCCTGGCGGCGCTTCGCTCGTGTTTCAATGAGGGACTGGCGTTTTACGATCGCTATCAGGCGCCGGTCACCACCGACAGCGCGTTACTCCAGCGGGCTTTTGCCTACCTGAATACGATACTCGACCCCAGGATGAAAAAGGAAAAACTTCCCCGGTTGCGCACGATGGTGGATTTCGGGGCGCAGCCGGTTTCAGGTGACGCCTTCACGAA
>CAYNEO010000045.1:0-19844 GCA_964396245.1 uncultured Ignavibacteriales bacterium | reverse complement strand
TGCGCACGATGGTGGATTTCGGGGCGCAGCCGGTTTCAGGTGACGCCTTCACGAAGGTTGGATCGTTTATTGTCGATCAACTGGCCCGAGCCCACGGTAAAGACTATGTGGATGCCGCGTACACTGCCGGAGAACTGAGTTTGTTCGGGGATTACGTCCGGCTCTGCAAAGAGGAGAGTACGCGGCTGTCGCCCTGCCGGCTTCATGAGAAATTCGAGAAGACCGCCGAGCGGTGGGATTCAGACTGGTCGTGGTTCGTCAGAAACGGTATGGACGAACTTGTCATAGACCCGCAGTCGAATCCGGATTCGTTGTATGAGCAGTTACATCGGACTTTCAAAGCCCATAAGATTTATCCGGACTTCAGCCGGCAGTTAGCCGATGCTGCCCGGGCGGCAATGGGATCAAAGGAACCGGAAAGGGGATCGAAGTTCGCCAGAAATTCAGCCCGGCTGTATCCGAACTCCGATTATGCTCTCACTTTCCTCGGTGTTCTTCATTTTGTCGGCGGCGATGCGGACAGTGGGCGCGTGTACCTGACGGAAGCCGCCGAAATCAACCCGGCCGGCGAAGCCAGTGACATGGGTCTCAATGCCTATGCGTACCAACTGGCCGGAATCGGACTGGTCGATGCCGCGATCAATATACTGAAAGTCGCGACCGATCTGCACCCGAAAGTGGCCAATCTCTATGACAGCATGGGTGAAATGTACCTGATGAAATCAGATACGCTTCAGGCCGTTGCCTATTACGAGAAGGCCCTTCGCGTTGATCCGAACTTTACTAATGCACGCCAGATGATCCGAAGAATTCGCGCCGATGCCGAATAGTATTCACCGTTTCTCACAATGCAGTTGCTCGATCAAGTAACTAGGCTTCTGAAATTGTTCCCCGGACTCCTCTCCATACATTAATAGCGCTAATCTTATCCATTTTTTTGAAAACAAATTCGCCCCTGGATTCGTAGAGTAAAGTCAGGTTATGAATCTCTAGCTGAAAGGGTGCTTGGATGGGTTCGATATCCACTCGCTTGTATTGGTCGGTCATCGGGATAATCTTCGTCTGTGGGTTGGTTGTTGCACCCGGAAGGGTCTGCGCAGGCGATAATTACACGCCCCGCTATGATCCCTCTCTGAAGGTGCCGCTTCGAGAAGGAAATATCAAGATAGACGGCATTCTGACTGATGCCGGTTGGCGTAATGCCGGCCGGGCGGCAGGATTCGCAGAACACAAACCGGGGGACCAGACAGAACCTCCGGTGGAAACCGAAGCATTCATCACGTACGACGCCGAGAACCTCTACGTTGCTTTTGTGTGCCATGATGATCCGTCGACCATTCGTTCTTCAATGTGTGACCGCGAGAATATCAGCAACGACGACAATATCTGCTTGTTGATCGATACCTATGGTAATGCCGACTGGGCGTATGAATTCAATGTCAATCCGTACGGCATACAGTCGGACCAGATGTGGACTCGCAGCGGCGGCGAAGACGGCGGTTTTGACGTGATCTGGGAGTCCGCCGGAAAAGTGACTGATTCCGGTTACCAGATCGAAATGGCTGTGCCGTTTTCCAGTCTGCGGTTTCCCAATACGCCGGAGCAGACCTGGAAGGTGGATTTCTGGCGCAATCATCCGCGTGATATTCGCCGCCAGTATTCGTGGGCCGCGTATGATCGCAATGATCCCTGCTGGCCGTGCCAGTGGGGTACGGTGACCGGGATTGCCAACGTTCAGCCCGGCAAGGGGATCGAATTGCTTCCGTCGATGATCGCCTACCAGTCCGGTTCGCTGGCAGGCTCCGGGACGCCGCAGGAGCCGTATGACTTTCAGAATGCCGACCCGGATGGTGAGCTCTCTCTTGGCACAAAATATTCGATTACTTCCAGCGCAGTCGCCGAACTTACGTACAATCCGGATTTCAGCCAGGTGGAGGCCGACGCAGCGCAGGTGGATGTCAACACGACGCTGGCGCTGTTCTACAGCGAACGGCGACCGTTCTTCCAGGAAGGCAGCGACCTGTTCCGCACGTGGACAAACGCGGTGTACACCCGTTCTATCAATGATCCGCAGGTCGCGGGGAAATTCACGTTCCGGAATGATCGCACGAGTGTGGCGTATCTCGGGGCACGCGACGAACATTCGCCGATTATACTGCCGTTCGAGGAGGGCAGTGCGTTTCTTGTGGGCGAAAAAAGTACGTCGAACATCCTGCGCGTTCGACGGGCTTTCGGGAAGGAATCATATGCCGGCTTACTGCTTACCGACCGGCGGATGGACGGCGGCGGGTCGGGTACCGTACTGAGCGCCGACGGTGAGTTCTGCCTGTCCAGGAATTTCCGATTCCAGTGGCAGGCATTCGGAACGCATACGAGGGAGCCAAACAATGCCGAACTGAACGATCAGATAGGCGGCTATGTTGCCGCCAAATACTTCGATTCGACGTTCGATGGCGGCAAGCATACGTCGTATCTCGACGGTGAGTCATATTACGGGCATGCGCTGATCACCAACATCGAGGAGCGGTCGCGCAATTTCGATTTTGACATAAACTACATAGAGTACAGCCCGACGTTTCGGCTCGATAACGGTTTCCAGGCCCAGAATGACCGCCGGCAGGTCGAAGCGGTCTTCGAGTACACTTTCTTCTACGAGGACGGTTTTGTGGAGCGGATCAATCCGGGTATCGGGTTTGGGCGAGCGTGGAATTTCCGTGGAGAAAGAAAGGACGAGTGGGCTTACCTCGAGGGAGAGATCATGCTCAAGGGGCAGGTGAGCATCCACCCCCGAGTGTTGCGCAGTGCTGAGACATACCACGGAATATATTTTGACAACATCTGGTATCTGCATACTTGCGGGCACACGCAATTGTCTGACATGCTTGGTTTCCAGGCTTCGATAAACTACAATAACATCATCGCGCGACGGGAAAATCCGCCGGTCATGGGCCGGGAAACATCGGTCTATTTCGGGGTCGAGTTCAAACCGATCGACCGACTGCTTTTCGAACCGACCATCACCTACAGCCACGGCAAAGAAGTCGGCACCGACCGTGAACTGTATGATGGATATATCTTCTGGTCACGGGTCAGCCTGCAATTGACCAGACGGCTTGCTTTCCGGCTGGTGACTCAGTACGATGATTTCTACCAGACCTGGGACGTCGATCCTTTGCTCACCTACCGGATCAACTCATTCTCGATGGCCTACGCCGGGACAACGTACGACTACGGACAGGTGACGGAGTACCCGGGCGACGGTACTACGGTCAATTCGATGCGGATGGCATCGCGACAGTTCTTTGTCAAAGTGCAATACCTGCTCCAGCTGTAAGGAACGCGTGAATCATCCTGCAAATGAGGCGATCAGATGAGCCGGAGAATATTCCAGGTGGATTCCTTCACGGACAAGCCGTTTGCCGGGAATCCGGCCGGTGTGTGCGTGATGGACGGTCCTGCCGATGAGGCGTGGATGCAGAAAGTCGCGATGGAGATGAATCTCTCCGAGACGGCTTTCCTGTACCCGGTAGAGGATGGGTATCATCTTCGATGGTTTACACCCGCAGTTGAGGTAGACCTGTGCGGTCACGCTACACTCGCCACGGCTCATATTCTCTGGAGTGAGGATTACCTTTCCGAAGATCAGCAGGCCCGCTTTTCGACGAAGAGCGGCCTGTTGACCGCTGACAAAAACGGTGATCTGATTGAACTGAACTTCCCTGCCTCGCCTCCCACTGCGATTGAGCCGCCAGAGGGTCTGCTAGAGGCGTTAGGTATCGAGGAAGCGCTGTATGTCGGTAAGACGAGCGTGAAATATCTGGTGGAGGTTCCGTCCGAGGAGATCGTGCGGAACCTGAAACCGGACTTTGCCGGCCTTCTGGCACAGGAACCCGGGAGTGCGATTGTCACGAGCAGGGCATCGACCGAGGGTTTTGATTTCGTCTCACGCTTTTTCGCCCCCCAGATGGGAATAAATGAGGACCCGGTGACCGGTGCGGCGCACTGTGTGCTCGGACCTTACTGGATGAACAAACTGGGGAAAGACAGTTTCAGAGCATACCAGGCATCCGCGCGGGGCGGCGTGGTGCGTGTGAAAGTCGACGGTGACCGCGTGGTTCTCGGTGGTCAGGCGGTGACCGTGTTAAGGTGTGAGCTCGCCTGAGCCCATTCTTCCCGCTATTGTCTTAAGATGCTCATTTGGTAGAAGTCGAGATACCGAGTCCGAATGCGGCCATGACCCCCAAGCTGACGAAAATCCTCAAGGTCTTGTAGGGTCGTGATACGCTATACTCAGCCAGCGCAACATCTGGCAGGTTGAGTTCTACAGGTTTCCCGGTTTCTGAATTGCCGGCCAGAGATCGTTGGTCCGTGTCAACGATACCACCTCCCTTGAATCTCACGACATCCCACTCGTAGAATTCACCTCTTTTAATATCCGCGAGCTTTACGTTGGCCGCCCTGTGTGTATTTGTGAGATAGCTTTCCGGCGTGACATAGAACCTGAGCGAATCTGACCGAGTAATCCGCATATACTGCACCTGTGACAACGGGAAATCCATATGTTCGCCGGTTATGTCTGTGCCCGATACGATACCTGCCGCAGTATCGACCGTCGCGCCGTCTTGGCCGAATTCAATCGTCTCGGGTTCAGTAGCCGGTATCTCGGTCCAGCGAATGACACCATCGACAGTATCGGTCCTGACCTCCGACTCTTTCGGTTTGAGAATGACGGACGATATTCGGGTCGGTTGGACGGCTTTCTTAATTTTGTGACTTTGGTGTTGCGGCTGCATGAGCTCGTTACCTGTCATCCGGTATTTGGTAGCGCAACCGGAGAATGAAGCTGCTCCCAATATTAGACATATGAGCAATAATACCTGGCGTCTCATTTCATTGCGCTCCTTAGAGTGGAAGTGGCATGCCCAGGGTAAAGCTGAAAACGGAATTCTTGACGCTGTCGGTCTCGCCCGTAACGTAATTGGCTACCGGCTCCTCTCCTTCGGCGAATGCGTCGCTGATATTTGCCTCCTTGAACACATCGGTGAGACCCAGAGTATATCTGAGATCCGGCGTGACCTGCCGTCCCATTAACGGAAAAGTCACGTCCCACCCGGCCAGAATGGCATAATCGAACCACTCCGCATTCGAGATGGGAGCGTCGAATGATCCTTCGACCAGTGTTCCGGCAGGCGTGGTCGAGTAGGAGCCATCAGCACTGGTAAACAGACGCAGTGCGACCGACGATCCCGCATAGACAGCCGGCTGCCAGCTGCCCTTCATCGGAAAAGGGAATTTGGCAATCAAGGGGACCTCCAAATACCATATCCTCGCATGCTCCGAAATCTCCATAGTGCCAGTAAAGAAGGCATTCAAAGGATAGATGTAACTTCGGTTCAGACCCTTCTCAGTCAGCAGCAACTCCGGCTGAAAAGTGAAGTTCTTATTTACCGGGATCTTGAAGGTGATGCCGAACAAAAGGCCGATGCCGGGATCTCGTGTATCGGTCAACGCATGATCGCCGTCGACATAGTCAAGATTCAGCCCGACTTTGGCGCCAATCCGGTCCTGGGCGACGACATTGCCGAACAAGAGAACAATAGCTGAGAATGAGATACCGAGGAGATAAATGCGTGACCGCATAGCTTCCTCTCCCGCTTTATTTTTCTTTCCCTCGGGCGAGATGAGTCGAAGAAACCCGAACATCGCCCCCACACACGGTGCAAATATACACAAACCGCTCTCCGTTGGAAAGAAGAAAAAACAGATACGCCGCATGTTTGCGCCTTAACGCGGTTGGTATCCCTTGACCGAATTCAACCGCTCGTATATATTTAAGACACATTTGTGACCGAGGAACGTACAGCCAGATTAGTTTTACCTCTGTCTGGTGTCACTTAAAAAAGCGGGAGAGGAGATCTCTGAATGCTGAGAGGGAAACACTCTTTTCAATTTTGTGCAATCATCGCTATCCTGTGTAGCCTGCTTCTGGTCGCATGTGACGAAGACAACGAGAATGCAGGCACGAATCCGAATCTTCCGGCGCGTTCATGGGTCCAACAGAATTCCGGAACCAGCGCTAACCTTCAGGATGTCTGGGCATCCGGCTCCGGTCATGCCTATGCGGTGGGTGACAGTGGTGTCGTGCTCGAGTATGATGGCGCCGTTTGGCATCAGTTGGCCAGCGGAACAACAACAGACCTGAATGCGATATGGGGCACGGCCGATAGCAATATCTATATCACCGGCGACAACGGGACGCTACTTCACTTTGACGGTACTTCCTTCACTGAAGAAATGTCGGGCGGAAGCAACGCGTTCTATGACGTCTGGGGATTCTCGACAAGTGACGTATATGTAGCGGGTTCGGGTGTTACGCTGCACTTCAACGTTACAGAATGGGATACCGTAATTGCCGACGAGACAAAAATGACTGCGATATACGGGTCAACTGATATCGTGCATCCTGCTATCGACAAACTGGTTACCAGCGTGATGGTTCTGGGCGGAGGGGCATTGGTCCATTACTTTGACGGTAATATTTGGACCCTCAAGGAGATCACTCCGTATCGGGATCTGACCAGTATCTGGGGCAGATCGATAATGGATATTTGGGTTGTCGGACGACTCGGAGGGATATTGCATTATGACGGCGTGGCATGGCAGACTATGCCGAGACTGACAACAGACGACTTCACGGCTGTAGGCGGAACTTCCGCCGGGGATGTCTTTATTGTCGGTGATGACGGGGAGATCATAAGTTACGACGGTCAGAATTGGGACCTGACCTACTATAGCATTCGAACGAGCCTGAATGCCGTCTGGTGTGCTTCCCCCACTGAAGGATACGTGGTGGGGGACCACGGCACGATCTTTCGCTTCAGTCCCGAGTGAGTGTGGCAGGATAATCAATAAACTAAGTTGCATCCGGAACGTCGATACTATAGCCTGCTAGCATAGAATACGTCTAGCGATAGGGTGGGTATATGGGCAAATCGAGCGTTCTTTCGCTGGCGATTGCGGCAGTTATCCTTGCTGCGCTCGCGTCATGCAGCACGGATGAAGTCAATATCTTCGGCTACACCAACCCCGATGAACCGATTGAGGCGCTGTGCGGTTCGACCTTCATTATCACACAGGTTGCTAATCCGACCACCGGTTACCACTGGGTCTTCACCGAGCCGATTGATTCGTCTTATCTGGAACTGGTCGGCGAGTGGTATATCCCTTTACCGAACCCGGAGGGCAAGCAGGGGGTAGGTGGTCACCAGCAGTGGGAGTTCCGTGCAGTGGACCCTGGTGCCACGGCAATCAGCCTGGCCTACATTGGACCTTCGGTTCCAACCGATACGGCATGGACGGCGGTCTTCGAGGTCGAGGTTGTCTGCGTGGCGCCGTATCCGTAACAGGCTGCCGCCGTATCTTCAGGGCCGAGGGATAGTGCTCGCTCCGACGAGGCAGAATCAGGACGAGAGTCTGTCTTGTGTTTCGTCAGACGGTACCGGCACGGCGGCAACTGCCCGCCGATGAGCCAGGTGTTTCTTCAGAAGCGTGTATCCACAGACAGCGTAAACGAATCCTGCCCATGACGCCAGCCCGCCGGTAAAGAATACAGGTCGGATATCGTGGTGCAGTCCGATTCGCCAGTCAAAGATCATATCGTAGAACCAGACCATGGCCGTCGCGAACAGCGCGGCGGCTACTCCTCCGCCAATCCAGAACAGCAGTTTGTCTTTGTGGCTGCGTATCGATTGCTGAAGAGTGGGATGCGGGATGAGCTCGGATTTAAGAAAGAAAAGGAGCATGACGAGCCCGCCCAGAACCGAACTGAGAAACTGCGCAAACTCGAACCGGTGCATGGTCACGCCAAATAGAGTCGATGTGCCGCCCAGCCACGGGATGAGCCGGACCATCTCGCCCGCGTTGTGAGTGAATGAGTCCCAGAAGAAATGACTCAGTATGCCGACAAGAATCGATACGACAAATGCCAGCCACGATCGAATACCGATTACCTTGAATTCACTCTCAGCCAGTCCCGATAACCGACGGTCGAAAGGCGCGGGCAGATTGATAATGACGTGATACTTGAACCATCGGTGAAAGACGAACGAAAACAGAATAGCCGCGGGTAGATCGATAGCAAACATTCCCCACCACGAATGGCCGAATCCCCGGAACGTAGTAATGCCCATCACGAAATACAGTAAATCCGGCGCCATGGCTCCGGCCATCAGGCCGGTCAGCGAGAACCAGCGGGGACCGAGTTTTTTCAGCGGCAGAATCAGGGCCGGATGTGAAGTAGTAAAGGGCATTGCTTCTTATAACCGCTGTCCGGGCATTTGTTCGGAAGAAGCTTCGGTACTGGAAGGGGGCTTACGGCGTTGCACTTGACCGGATGCTATTACCGCTTAAAGGAGCTGAGAACCGAATCTTCAGCGGCATAGTTGAAATCTTCATGCTTAATAACAGACGGCGGGTTGACCATTTCCCACGATACGGTTCGGTCCAGCGCTTCCTCGTGCGTGATCGGTTCGGTGTAACCGAGTTCGCTCCGCAGCCGACTCGTGTCAACATCCAGGTGAGCCTTGAAATTGTAACTTGTCTGCAGATGTTTTGGCAACTCGCCGTGAGGAAGGCCGATTATCTCGCCGGTCCAGCCCACCGTGTCGCCAATGGCGCGCACCCAGGTATCTTCAGTAAGCGCCTCCGGCTCACCGACATTGTATATCTTTCCGGCCGCCCGATCGTCGGTTGCCGAAAGCACTATAGCTGCGGCGACATTCTCGACATACCCGCGAATCCAACGAGCCCTCATGTGCTCGCGGTCAAGCAGGATTGCCGGGCGGCTGTCGCGCATTCGCTTGAGGTAATCGAATAACCGGTGCTGCGGATCGCCGGGACCATAGACCATCGGCAGGCGAAGCACCGTCCCGGGCAGTTTCGGATCTGAGAGCACTTCCTGTTCAGCCGGGATCTTGTCGTACTCGTACATCCATTCATCGGGGCTCTTTGCTTCGGAGCGATACGGGTACAGCTTGTCCCTGAGAGGAGCGTCCTCGCTCATACGATCAGGATAGATTTCTCCGGTCTCGGAGCCTCGCAGAATTCCCATGTTGCGGTACACATCGGCGCTGCTGATCATCACGACTCGTCGCGCAAGGCCGGAAAAGACCTTCATCAAGTCTTTGGCCTGCCATCCAAAACGAATCATCATGTCGATAACGATATCCGGTTTGATATCATTGAATTGGCTCTGATAATCAGGCAGCTGATAGCGGTCACCATGGAGGTGAGCTACGGTTTCGGGTAACCGGGCTTCGGTTTCACCCCGATGAAAGAGGGTAACATCGTGTCCCGATTCAACCAGTTGCCGGACCAAAAAGGGTCCGATAAATCTCGTACCGCCGATAATGAGAATGTTCATACTGGCAAGACCTCGTCACTTCAATTGTCTATCGCTCAGACTTTCTAGACGCACCGTTACACACAAAGTTGCGGTGTTCGTGCGATTAGCAACTACAATCTGATTGCGTTGTTCGCTTCTTGGGCTATATTCCCCCCTGATGACACAGTGGCTCTTGAAAGATTTGAACGACCCGCAGCGCGAGGCGGTTACCGCAACCGAAGGCCCGGTGCTCGTAATTGCCGGAGCCGGCTCCGGCAAGACCAGAGTGCTGACTAACCGGCTGGCCTATATTCTCACTCAGCGAAAAGCCGAGCCGTACCAGATTCTTGCCGTGACATTCACCAACAAAGCCGCCGGTGAGATGAAAGAGCGGGTGGCGAAACTGCTGGGCGGAGATATCCGCGACATGAATGTTTCCACGTTCCATTCGTTTTGCGCAAGGTTTCTCCGTCGTGAGGCGGAAGCACTCGGGTACAGCCGTGATTTCACCATTTTCGATGAAACCGATTCACTGTCGCTTATAAAGAACTGTATCAAGGAACTCGGTTTTTCCGACGGCCAGTTTCCTCCGAAGGGGCAGCGACGCAAGATTTCCGACGCCAAGAACAAATTGTTGGGCGCCGAAGACTACGCGAAGCAGGCGGCCGGCTATTTCGATTCCCGGACGGCTGAGTTGTACACGCTCTATCAGCGCCGCCTGCGCGAATGCAACGGGATGGATTTCGACGATTTATTGTTCAACACCGTACGGCTGCTCAAAGACAACAACGAGGTAGGCCAGCGCTACCGCAATCGATTCAAATATATTCTGGTCGACGAATACCAGGATACGAATCACGTGCAATACCTGTTATTGCGCTATCTCGTCGGGCCGGAGAAAAACATCTGTGTTGTGGGCGATGAAGATCAGTCCATTTACGGCTGGCGCGGCGCCGACATCAGCAACATCCTGAATTTCGAAAAGGATTTCCCCGGTGCGAAGGTCGTCAAGCTGGAGCGCAACTACCGTTCGACCAATATCATCCTGAAAGCCGCCTCGGCGGTGATCGCCCACAACCAGATGCGCAAGGGCAAAGAGCTCTGGTCCGATACCGAGGGGGGCGAGAAGCTGGTACTCGTCCTGGTGGATTCGGCCGAGAACGAGGCGCAGCGGGTCATCGACATTGTCGAGTCACGTCGTCCTGACATAGGTCTGAATGATATGGTTATCCTGTACCGCACCAACGCGCAGTCGCGCGCCTTTGAAGAACAACTTCGCCGGCGGAATTTACCGTACCAGATAATCGGCGGTGTAGCGTTCTATCAGCGCAAGGAAATCAAGGACCTGATGGCCTATCTGAAACTGATCGCCAATCCCAAAGACGATGTCTCGTTCGGGAGAATAGTGAACTATCCCAGGCGCGGCATTGGAGCCAAAACACTGGAAACCATTGCTATTCTCGCCAGGGAGAATGCATCGTCATACTACGAGATCGCGGCCTCGGCGGGAGCTTACCCGGAGCTGTCGGGGAAAGAAAAACGCCTGAAGCCGTTCACTGACCTCATTAAGCGGTTTATCGAGCGTCGGGACAGCGAGCCTATCGATCTTTTGACACAGGACCTGGTTGAAGATCTCGGCCTGCTCCAGCAACTGGTGGCGGAGGATCCGGCGACCGGTCAGACCAAGGTTGAAAACATCGAGGCATTTATCGAGGGCACGGCTGAATTCGCCCGGGCAAACACTCAGTCCCACCTGACCGACTACCTTGCCGAAATATCGCTGTACACCGATATCGATTCCTATCGTGAAGTGGAAGACAAATTGACCCTGATGACCATCCATTCGGCCAAAGGGCTTGAGTTCGATACGGTCTTCATTGCCGGTCTGGAAGAAGGGCTCCTTCCGCTGGGCAATTCTCTTTCCGACCCGGCTCAGCTGGAAGAAGAGCGCCGCCTGTTCTATGTCGGCGCCACACGGGCCCGTCGTCGGCTGTACCTGTCATCGGCAACCGCCCGCTACCGTTTTGGCGAAGTGGAGTCTCTTCCATCAAGATTCATCAAGGAAATTCCGGAAGAGTTGATAGAGAAGCAGGATCTCCGGACTAGGCGCCGGTACGACTCCGGCGAGGAAGCGCAACTCCCGATATTCACGCACGGCTCAACGAGAAAGAAAAAGCCTGTCGAAGACGGCGTCCATTACGAGTACGAGGACAGCGAAGTGATGCGCGCCGGCAGAATTGTGATCCACCCGACTTTCGGGCGGGGCAAGATTGTTCGGTCGGAGGGATTCGGGGATTCTCTGCGGCTCGAGATCATGTTTTCCGGGGTCGGGGTCAAGAAGATCATGGCCAAATTCGCCAAGCTCAAAGTTGTTGGCTGACTTTCAGTTTCGACCCTCTCATCCGATTCGCCTTAGATTTCAGATTCTGCCTGCTATCGCCGATATATGATAGAAGGCTCGAATGTCGGCAATCCTGCCCTCATCCGTATCCTTCCGGAGGAAAACCGTGAATTCAGTTCTCCACTACAGCCTCGTTCGCAAACTCGAAGAAAAGTTCGAGACCTACCAGGCGTGGGACGGTCAGCGCAACGCCATGGTAGCCATACGGTTTATCCGTTCGGAAGTGGCCGGCGATCCGGAATTTCATCGTCGGTTCGAAAAGAGCGTGAAGCAACTGGAATTGCTTCACGAACCGCACATAGGGGAGTTCTACTCACTCGAGGCTGACAACGGCCGCTACTTCGTGGTTCGCGAGTTTATCGAGGGTCAAACCGTGAAGGAACTGGTGGAGCGGGAGAAATTCACTTACGATGCATTCCTCAACCTGGCGGTTCAGATTGCCCGAGGGATTCAATCAGCTCACCGGGCGGGCATTATCCACGGACATCTGTCGGCACATAACATCGTGGTCACGCCGCGAGGGCAGGTCAAAATTGTCGACTTCGGGGTCGCCGGATGGCCCGCGCGTGACTCTGATACCACCCTGCTCACCAGCCGGTTGGTCTACCTGTCGCCGGAGCAGATTGACAACAATCCGCCCGATGCGAGAAGCGATTTTTTCTCCCTCGGGGTGACCTTCTATGAAATGCTCACCGGGGAACTTCCGTTTACCGGGGAGAACGGACAGGAAATCAAAGAATCGATCCTGCATGATCCAGTTGATCTCGAGTCGGAATTTGGTGATCTCCTGCCACACGACGCGCGGCTGCT
The DNA here is from genome assembly GCA_964396245.1 of uncultured Ignavibacteriales bacterium. Taxonomy (GTDB): domain Bacteria; phylum Zixibacteria; class MSB-5A5; order GN15; family FEB-12; genus CAYNEO01. The sequence continues at coordinate 7,251 of CAYNEO010000045.1, read as the reverse complement.
GCTGGAAAGGATGCTGGATCACGACCCGGAGGAGCGAATCGGCGACGCCGATGTGCTCCGGGCGACACTGGATGAAATGCTGGCTCAGCATACGCTCGGCCGGCGACTGCCGGATTCACCCCCGCACCATGCCTCACCGCGAACCTACGTCATGCTATCCGTCCTGACCGCCCTCATTATCATATTCTGGCTGGTTGTGGCGGGTCTCAATAAGTAACAAGCCCACTGATACTTACCGCCAAACAATAGGTTGACTTTCCCTGTCCTGAGTGTATAAATCATCAGCACGGCCAAAAAAGTAATTGGACTTGCGGTTAAATTTGCGAATCTTGGGTCGTTTGCGTATCTTAGAAGTTGGCCCAAAAAAGGCTGATTAAGGCTGGAAAAATATGAAGCTTATACATAATTCTGAAGTACTGCAGATCAAGTCGAGCCTGCCGGTCGTCCCGCTGCGCGACGTGGTCGTCTACCCGCACATGATTTATCCCCTCCTGATCGGGCGGAAACTGACCGTGAACGCCCTCCAGGAGGCCATGATCAAGAACAAGCAGCTCTTGCTGGTCGCCCAGCGCTCACCGGGCGTTGAAGATCCGTCACCGTCCGACCTGTACCGGGTCGGAGTCGTGGCTCGCGTCCTCCAGGTCATGAAAATGCCCAACGGTACGTTGAAAGTGCTGGTCGAAGGCCTGGTGAGGGCGCGGGTCGAAAGAATAACCAAAAGCAACGATTTCTACCTCTCGAGGCTCTCAATCGTGCCCCCGGACTACGAGTCCGAAGACCGCGAGACGGAAGCACTGTCCCGAACCGTCTCGGAGCAGTTCGCCGAGTATATCCGTCTGAATCGCCGTATCCCGGACGAAGTCCTGGTTTCGGTGGCATCAATAGAGAAATTCCACCAGATAGCCGATACGATTGCCGCCCATATTCTCCAGAAGATGGAAGCGAAGCAGAAGATTCTCGAGGCGTTCACAGTCAAGGATCAGTTCCGGCTTCTCTCCGATATCCTCAAGGATGAAATCGAGATTCTGCGGATCGAGCAGAAGATCGACGGTACGGTGCGCGAGTCGATGTCGAAAAACCAGCGGGAGTTCTATCTCCAGCAACAGCTGAAAGCGATCAAGGACGAGCTCGGTCAGCCTGATGATGCCTCGGCTGACGTGGAGGACCTTTACAACAAGCTCAACGGCAGGGACTTTCCCGAGAAGGTCCGCGAGAAGGCCGAAGAAGAGCTCCAGAAGCTGGCCAAAATGCACCCCTACTCCGCGGAAGCGTCAGTGGTGCGGACCTATGTCGAGTGGCTTCTCGCCCTTCCATGGGATACCTACACCCTCGACCGCACGAATTTCAAGGAAGTGCAGACCATTCTCGACGGTGACCACTATGGTCTCGAGAGGCCGAAAAAGCGAATTCTCGAGCACCTGGCGGTGATCAGGCTGGCCGGAAAAGTCCGCGGCCCGATTCTCTGTCTGGTCGGTCCTCCCGGGGTGGGCAAGACTTCGGTCGGGCGTTCAATCGCCCGTTCGATGGGCCGCGAGTTTGTCCGCATGTCGCTGGGCGGTATTCACGATGAAGCGGAAATCCGAGGTCATCGCCGAACCTACATCGGCGCCATGCCCGGACGAATTATTCAATCGCTGAAAAAAGCAGAGTCATCGAACCCGCTGTTCCTGTTCGATGAAGTCGACAAGATCGGCAAGGATTTTCGTGGTGATCCGGCATCGGCACTTCTGGAAGTGCTCGATCCGGAACAGAACAACACGTTTCAGGACAATTATCTTGAGGTTGAGTACGACCTGTCGAATATTCTGTTCATCACGACGGCCAACTCGATGGCAACCATTCCGCCCGCATTGCGTGATCGCATGGAAATTATCCGTCTGCCGGGCTATCTCGACTTCGAGAAGGCGGCTATCGCCCGCGATTATCTGTTGCCGAAACTCCGTAAGGAAATAGGCCTGGAGAATATCAAGCTGGAGTTTCGCGACGACGCCATATTCGAGGTGATTCGCTATTACACGCGCGAAGCCGGCGTCCGTGAACTGGAACGCCAACTCGGCAGTCTGCTCCGCAAGTCGGCTCTCGATGTTGCAGCCGGCAAAAGGATTCGCAAGCTGATGTTCAATAAGACGAAGGTTGGCAAGCTGCTGGGCCCGAGGAAATACACTGAGACGAATATCAAGACTCATCCGACCGTCGGATATGCCGTCGGACTCGCGTGGACGGAAATGGGCGGTGAAGCTCTTGCGGTCGAAGTCTCACCGATGAAAGGCAAGGCGAAGCTCACACTGACCGGCTCTCTCGGTGATGTCATGCAGGAGTCGGCGACTGCGGCACTGTCGTACATTCGAAATCACGCCAGGCGGTTCGGGCTCGATGAAGATTTCTTCGAGAAGATTGAACTGCACCTGCATATTCCGGAAGGCGCCGTTCCAAAGGACGGACCATCGGCCGGAATCACGATCCTGACGGCGATACTCTCCAGTCTGATCGACATACCGGTGCGCACCGATGTCGCCATGACCGGTGAAGTGACCCTGATTGGCGATGTGTTGCCCGTAGGCGGCCTCAACGAGAAACTCCTCGCCGCGAAGCGAAACAATATCATGGAGATTATTCTTCCGGAAAAGAACCGGAAAGATATCGTAGACCTTCAGCCGGAACTGCTGGAAGGATTGAAGCTGCATTTTGTGCGCGATGTCAGGGAAGTATTGAAACTGGCCATGACCGAATCGCCAACCGTTAATTCCAGAACCCGGGTCGACCGCCGCGCCGGTGCGGGGATGAGTTGATGGGCTCTGCCACCGAAGCGGTAACGCCGGGCAGAAAATCTCAGGGGAAAGTACACATAAGTTCGAAGAAGTTTGAAGCACGGTTTACGGGGTCGTTCTTTGCACTCGATCAGCTTCCCCGCGACCGAAGGCCGCAGATTGCCGTTGCCGGTCGGTCCAACGTCGGGAAGTCGTCGCTGTTGAACCAGGTACTCGGTCAGAAGAAACTGGCGAAAGTATCACAGACCCCCGGGAAAACTCGCTCACTGAATTTCTTTCTCATAAACGAGCAGTTCTACTTTGTCGATCTTCCGGGCTACGGGTATGCCAAAGTGTCCAAAGAGATGCGCGAAAGCTGGGGAAAGCTGATAGAAGTGTATCTCACCCGGTCGCCGCAGTTGATCGGCATGGTCCTGCTTCTGGACTGTCGTCGGGAGCCGACCGACGAAGATGTCATGTTACTCGACTGGCTGGCCGCGCGTGAACTGCCGGCTTTGATCGTCGTCACCAAGGCGGACAAGCTCAGTCGCGGTAAAGTTAACCAGAAAGTGAAACAGGTCGAAGCGGCGATGGGTGTTCCGGCCATCCCGTTTTCCATCAAGACCGGTCTCGGCAAACACGAGCTGATAGGCGCCGTTCTTGATCTGGTCACCGACCGAGAAAAACGCTGAGAGGCGAACCAATATGGGCAGAAACAGAGTTGTTGTCGGATGCCAATGGGGCGATGAGGGCAAGGGGAAAATTGTCGACTTGCTCGCGGCGGAAGCGGACGTTATCGCCCGGTTTCAAGGTGGCGCCAACGCCGGACACACTATCCGGGTGGATCACCGAAAATACATCCTGCACCTGATCCCCGCCGGTATCATTCAACCCGGCAAAACCTGCTGTATCGGAAACGGCGTTGTGCTCGATCCGTTCACATTCCGCGAGGAACTCGATTTTATTACCGGCCAGGGAATTGACTACACCTCGCGGCTGTTCATATCTCCCGCGACCAATCTGGTCCTTCCGTACCATAAGCTCATCGATGCGGTCGAGGAGGAGAACCGGGGCACGAAATCTATCGGCACCACGCAGCGGGGGATCGGCCCGGCGTATGTCGACAAGGTTGCCCGCCACGGAATACGTGTGGTCGATCTGTTCAATCCCGAACGGCTGAAGAAGCGGCTCGAGTATCATCGCGTCATCAAGGCGAAGTATATCGAAGGTTCGAGCGATGAACGCGCCGATATCGACCGCACCTACAACGAGCTGTTGGGCATGGTTGATCTTTTTAAACCGATGGTGGTCGATATTTCCCGGCTGTTGTATGATGCTCATCGGGAGGGGAAAGCGATCCTTTTCGAGGGAGCGCAGGGCTGCATGCTCGATGTCGACCTCGGCACCTATCCGTTTGCAACATCGTCGAACACGACCACCGGCGGCGCCCTGACCGGTCTGGGAATCGGGCCGAAGATGATCGACGAGGTTGTCGGCGTGGTCAAGGCCTACACCACGCGCGTGGGAGCGGGACCGTTTCCGACGGAGCTTGTCGACGAATGCGGCGAGCGGCTCCGGCAGACAGGCGATGAATTCGGGGCAACCACCGGGCGTCCGCGTCGTTGCGGCTGGCTCGACCTGGTTAGCCTGCGTCATGCTGTTCGGATCAACGGCGTTGACTCGATCGCGATCACCAAACTAGACGTGCTCGACGAACTCGACGAGATCAAGGTCTGCACGCATTACGAACTGAACGGCGAGAAACTGAGCGAAGTACCGCTGGACCTCTCCGAGCTGTTCCATGTCAAGCCGATATATATCACTCTCCCGGGATGGAAAGCGGATACGACCGGGACGACATTCTTCGATGATCTTCCCGAGAAAGCGCGGCGCTATCTGAACTATATCGCCGATGATCTCGGGGTGAAGATCTGCCTGGTGTCAACCGGCGCCAAGCGGGAAGAGACGATCAAGGTCGGCGCCGTACCGGCAACATGATTTCAACAGAGGATGTCACGCGACTAACACGGAGTTACACATGAGAAGACTATCTGTATCAATCGCACTTTTATTCCCACTGACTATATGGATTATCGCCGGCTGCGGCGGCAGCAAGACGGCGCCGGTCAGCGAATCGCAACCTCAAGCTGCAGAAAAACCGGCTGAAGAAGGGCCGCAGATGGTGACAACCGCTACCGGCCTGAAATATATCGACCTGAAAGAGGGCGAAGGCCGTGAAGTAACCAACGGTATGGATGTCACCGTTCACTACACCCTGTGGCTCGATCAGGATGGTCAGAAGGGAAGACTCATCCAGAGTTCCAAGGAAAGGAATCAGCCGTTCTCGTTTACGGTCGGTCAGCCGGGCCTTATCAGGGGATGGAACCAGGGGATGCTGGGCATGAAACCGGGCGGGATTCGCCGACTGTATATTCCGTCCCGTCTCGGGTACGGCGTACGCGGCAACCCGCCGGCCATTCCGGCGAATGCCGATTTGATCTTTGAGATTGAGTTGTTGCGAATCGGTTAGTTCAGCGACACAGAGACCTGTGGTCCACTAATGGCAGAAAGGCGCGACCGCCACGGTCGTGCTTTTTCATTCCCATCAGACTGTGAAGAATCCGGTCAGCTTTGGCGTGAATCCTCGGAAAGGACAAGCTCACTTTTCTTGATAACGGGCTGTTGAATCGGGCGCTGGCAGTACTTGTAGCCGAACCAGATCAGGATGATGCCAACGAACTCGCCGACATACAGACCCTCGGTATGTCCTATGCGGCTCAGAAAGCCGCCGACACCGGGTAGCAGTGCACCGACCGCGATATAGATATTGCCGATGCATCGGTTTTTGGTTTCCGGACGCCGGAAATAAACTATCGCCGAGTAAATCGCGCCGCCGACCAGAACGAGTGCCGCCGCACTGTTGATAAACGGGAAGACCAGCCGAATCCACTGCCATTCGAGTACTTTGCTGTTCACGATACCGGCATCGACCATGGCATAATTCACCGGCGAGAGAATGACAAAAGTCGAGGTCACCGCGACGACGCTGAACAATAGCGTCGCCGACAGATCACCGGCGCGCCTTCCGAAAAGAAGATAGACTGTTCCGAGCGCCAGGGGGGCGCCGCCGAGAAGTGCCCCGACAATGTACCAGAGTTTGAAAACGACGATATGCCAGCCGAAAAGAGTCGTGACGGCCTCCACGAGCGTGCCGGCGCCGTAGACGGCCACGCCGACGCCCCACCAGAGAAGCTGTTTGGACTGCCGTTTGACAAGGTAACGCGACAGGATTTTGTAGGCGAAAATCGCGGAGATGATCGTGCTTATAATCGGCAGGTAATGGGTTACAGCCAGCAATTGATCGGACATATCACGGTCTCCGTGTTTTCGGTAAAACGATCTGGACAATTTATATCCAGGTACTACTGTTTTGTCATTTGTTTGTCATATCAGAGGGCAGGATTTGGCCGACACGCGGAGGGCGGTTTTTCCGTTGAAGGAACAAGACTTGGGTCTGAATCGCGGCGGCTGGGGCCGGGAAAAACCGATTGACAATCATCTGTTCATGCCTATTTTATCGGTCTACGGTCGGATGCGAGAGGCGACTATGGGGGTGTAGCTCAGTGGTAGAGCATCTGCCTTTTAAGCAGGTGGTCGAAGGTTCGATCCCTTCCACCCTCATAGCTGCCTCTCGATACCAACAGCAGCCATCGGACTCTCGTGACCGATGGCTTTTTTGCAGGCAGACGCGATCTGCCGGGAAGTGAACAAGCCGCACATGAATGAACTACCGCTCGTCCCCGTATTCGACGGCCACAACGACAGTCTTGTCAACCTGCACCTGCTGGCGGCCGATGGTGAGTCCGCATTTTTACGACAGGATGACAAATTCCACCTCGACTTGCCGCGGGCTCGGAAAGCAGGCCTCGCCGGTGGGATCTTCGCCATATGCGTACCCAACGACCCGAGCCGTTACGGCCAGCCGCCGGGACCGGATGATATCACGTTCACCGACGTTGGTTGGACCGTTCCCCTCGCCGGTCCTGTGGATCATATTGTGGCGCACAATTTCAGCCGTCAGGTGGTCGACCGTTTGTTTCGCCTGGAACGCGAGGCAAAAGGGCAGATTGCGGTAGTTCGGACATTCAAAGAGTTACAGCAGTCTCTTGATTCCGGGACGCTGGCGGTTGTCCTGCATTTCGAGGGTGCCGAAGCGATCGATCCGAAGTTGGACCTGCTGGAGATGTACTATGAACTCGGCCTGCGTTCGCTCGGAATTGTCTGGAGCCGCCCGAATGTTTTCGGCACCGGCGTACCGTTCCAGTATCCGTCGTCGCCGGACACCGGCCCCGGCCTGACCGACGCCGGTCGTGAACTCATCCGTCAGTGCAACAAGCTCGGGATACTGATCGATCTGGCCCATGTCAATGAGAAGGGATTCTGGGACGCGGCCACAACTACGAACAAACCGCTGGTCGTTTCGCATACGGCGGCCCACGCCCTG
>CAYNEO010000044.1:1203-27342 GCA_964396245.1 uncultured Ignavibacteriales bacterium | reverse complement strand
CGCACCCATAACGTCATCTTGCCGTTTCTCGGCTGGCTTTTCTTTCATTCACGTTCTCCTTATCAATCTCTAAAGGTTAAGCTTGCACCGCAGACACGAACTGACTTACTACACGTGCCCGCCGTGCCCTTTGAACTTGAAAAGCACTTGAGAAAAAGTGCACGCCTGCTCACTGGGCATTGTGCTCGGCGCGAAAGATGGATTGCCAGCACGCCGAAACCAGTAATAGTAGGGCGGTGCCGTTACGCCTTCTGGCTTTTCCACGTCGCTGCTCCAGCGAGTACCTCTCAAAAGATGAGAGTCGGTCGCCAACGGCGACCCTTCATAGACATCACGCATCGTGCGATGGTTAGAGATCACAGGGGAACCTGCCAGCCTGTCAATAGAATAAGGATCAATTGTCAAAGAACATTCTTATATATTTTAGCCAATCGACCGATTCTTGTCAACTAATATCTCACAAATGTGAGGATTAACAAAACGGAAAAGTAAACCGGATGATACACAGCGGGTTACACGTGCGACGGTTTATAATTCGGGGTGATTGATGTTGAGATTAACCGGTACTAGTCTTCGACTTCCTAATACGCTGTATACCAAAGTATTGGGGGCCCCTTCCTAGTGACGATATCAATTAGATAATTGTCTTTAGTCCAGTCGAAGCAAAGACTCTCGTTACTGGTTAAGGCGGTTTGATTAGTGCAAAAAATCGTGATTGAGGTGAAATAAAGGACCTAAAGAGAGTCCCGGTAATAGTAAATCCGAACCGTGGGAGGTTCTCGAAATTACTGCCCTACACCTCGTAAATGCGGATGTCGCCGACAAACGAATTGGCGGCGATGTAGAGTTTGGACTCGGCCTCGCGGTAGTTCGCCGTCTGGCCGTCGATGTTGTTCCCGAAGCCCGATGCCCGGCGGCCGAGAACATCGACATCCCCCACAAAATTGGAACAGTTGGCAAAGACCGCCATCCCCCTCGGCACCAGAATACGAATATCGCCGAGAAAACCGGAAATCACCATCCGGTTCAACCCCCGCACGAGCGACCCGCCGGCGAGCTTGACCTCGACATCGCCAACAAAGCCGGATATTTCCACGTTCTGGAGCTTGATATTCTCGCAGTCGATAAACATGTCGCCGATGAATTTGCTGTAACGGGCGCGGTGGTCCATGTAATCAGGACGGGCCGTTTCCTGCCGGCTGTCGGATTGCCGGTCAGCGCCGGGTTCGGAGGACGGTCCGGCCGGGCCGGGAGGGGGCGGGACAGGGCCGACACCGGTGTCGCCGGTGTGGTACTGGTAGCGCATCTCGGATTCGAAGCGCTGTTCCTCGCGCCGCCGACGGATGATCAACCACGCGCCGATGGTGATGAACGCGAGGGGAATGATAACCCGGAAGAAATCGCCGAAATCGAAATAGATCAGGTCAAACGTCCGGAACAAGAGGAGGATCCCCAGCAGGACCAGGACTATCCCCCATAAGGATTTCTTGCTGCTCACACCAGTCCGCCTTTGCTGTTTGTGCATCCACCCAATGAATACGTAATATCACCCAAAGGGTTACAATCCGCAAGGATTTTAAGCCCGGCGGGCTCCACTACTTGACATCGGCCGGTTAACGGCCTTTATTCTGCACAATTTTGTACCTGCCAAAAAGTTTTGAAGGAGGTTCGCCATGGCCCGTTCACTCTGCCAGATAACCGACCTCACCGCCGACGAGGTCCGGGAAGTTTTCGATCTTTGCGGGAAGATGAAACGCAAGGAGATCAGCCCGAAGCCGCTCGAGGGCAAGTCGGTCGCCTGTATTTTCACGAAGCCGTCGCTGAGGACGCGGATATCGTTCGAGGTCGGTATCGACGAACTCGGCGGCAACGCCCTGTATGTCACCGACGCCGAGATAAAGCTCGGACAGCGGGAGTCGATTCACGACGCCGCCAAGGTGCTCTCGCGGTATGTGGGCCTGATTATGATCCGCACTTTTGCGCACTCGGATGTCGAGGGACTCGCGAAGCACGCCACGGTGCCGGTGGTTAACGGGCTGACCGATCTGGTGCACCCGTGCCAGATTCTGGGGGACTATTTCACGATCACGGAACATCTCAAGCCGAAGGACCGGTATGTCGTGGCGTACCTCGGCGACGGCAACAATATCGCCAACAGCTGGCTTAATTTGGCTTCCCTGATTCCGCTGGAGCTTCGTATCGGCACGGCCGAAGACACACAGCCCGACCCGGAGATCACCAAGCGCGCCAAGGGTAACCCGGACAGTAAGATACTGATCACGGCCGATCCTAAAGAAGCGGTTGCGAACGCCGATGTTATCTATACGGATGTCTGGGCCTCGATGGGCCAGAAGGACAAAGCCGCGGAAAAGGAAGCAAAACTCAGAAAATACCAGGTAAATAGTTCTCTGTTGGAGGGTGCCGATCCCAGGGCGATTGTGATGCACTGTCTGCCGGCCGAACGGGGAAGAGAGATCACCGACGAGGTGATGGACGGGCCTCATTCGGTGGTGTTCGACGAGGCCGAGAACAGACTGCACATCCAGAAAGCCATCATGGCGTTTCTCCTGAAGTAGCGATCGACAGCGACCGCCGCCCGAGGCAGGGGACAAGACGAAAGGAGCCGCATCTATGCGTTCTCATAAGCTTGTCATCGTAACGGGCCTGCTTGTTCTCGGTTGTCTCGGGTTGATGTTTGTCGGCTGTTCGAGTGACGAAGCTCCGATCAGCGGCGTTGAAGGTATCGACGGCCAGTACCCGGTCGTACAGGAGGAGATCAACGGGATGGTCAGTTCCAGCCTCGACCTGTTTACCGACGCCCTCGAGATAGTGATAAAGTCATGGAGCATAGATTCGCTCACGCGTGAGACGGATGACGGCATAATCACATCGTCATTCGGTTTCGACACGGTCAGCACGGCCGATATGTGGTACATTCTCAGCCGCACCGAGCTTGGCGCCGCGGGAACGCATGTCGTGGTCGATTCGCTGATGTTTATCAGGAACGGCTCGCCGCAGTTGACAGCCGTGGGGGCGGACGGTCTTATCCTCAGGCATCGCTGGACGCTCACGCACTCGCAGGAGATGCAGAGCTACGACGATTATATCGTGTCGGGAGAGTTCAGACTTACCGGATTAAATACCGACCGGGTTTATGTAACCGGACAGGCAAATATGCAGGTTAATTCCGTCACGGCCGATTCATCGCTGAACCGCCAACTGGTGATGGATGCCACCGTGACGAGTCTGCTTATGGATAGACTGGCCAACGGCTGGTCGCCCTGCTGCCCGTCATCCGGCGCCATGGAAGCCACCGCGCAGGTGACCTGCTCGGTCGGCGACGCGCAGGGCGTGGCTTCGAATTGGAGTGTGCAGGCTACCTTCATCGATGGTACGATGGGGGCCGTTGTCTCCGATGGGACTCATCAGGAAGAATACGTTAAGACATTCTGCACCGTTCTGTAACGGGCCTCAAATCATCATCTGCACCCGGCCCGGCGCTTACCCGCCGGGCTTTTATTTTGGCGTTGACACCGGGATCAAGTCGGGCTTTACTATCGCCTATGCGTGAGATACTCAAATACCGGCACTGTTTTGTCTGCGGCGACGAAAATCCCGGCGGGCTGAAGGCGAAGTTTTTCTTCGACGGCAAAGAGGCGGTAACGGAACTGACGGCGGATGAATCGTTCGAAGGTTATCGCGGCATCTACCACGGCGGCGTGCTGTCATCGCTGCTCGACGAAGTGATGGTCAAAGCGCTTCTTGCAAAGGATATTTACGCGGTGACGGCGGAGATGACGATCAAGTTCAAGCGGCCGGTGCGGACGGGGGACCGGTTGAGACTGGTCGGGAGGCATGTCGGGGGAAGAGGTCGGGTTTATTTCACCGAGGGGGAAGCTGTCGATGAAAACGGGCAGGTTTATGCCACGGCGACGGGGAAATATATGGAAGCCCGCGCCGAACTTCGTGAAGAGCTCAAGAGTTCGATTGACTGAGACCGGCGTCCGATTTCAGTTTTGCTGAAATTCTCCGCACAAACACGGGGGAGGACGATCGCCTTGTTTCTGTCGCCGTATTGATTTACAACAAGTTGCAGAATCTTCTCGAGCGCATGATTGCGGCACCGTCCTTGCTTTAGGAACCAGCGTGAAGAAGAAGACAGACACCCCGGTTGACTGCTACATATCAGCTTTCCGGAATACCAGTATGGACCCGGTGCTGGAGCGGGAGGGATTTGCCCCGGGGATGGTGACGTTCGCCATTCCATCGCTGGGCATCCTCTTCAAGTGCCGGGCTGACGGCAGTGCTATTGACCTCGAGTTCGGGGCGTTTTTTTCGCTCTTGAAGTTTATCAAAACGTCCCTCAAAGACGAGAAAATCACGAGCATCCGGGTGTTTTCATCCGATCCCGGTTTCGTGTTCGCTTTCACGGGCAACAGTTCCCACCTGACCAAAGGCTCGGCGCGGGAGAAGTTGCTCAGGGAATATGCCCAGGGTCTCAGCATTGCGGTGGGCTATATCGAGTCCTACAAGAACAAAACGCGAGTGCCCCCGGACACGTATCCATCGCTGCCAACGGGTATGCAATCGAGTCTCAAGCCGGATCCTGACGATCTCAAGAAGTCCGAATTCAAGCCGTTTCAGCGCGGTATCAAGCTGTAAGCGTAACTCAGACAGCGATTTTCATTGCTCAACCAGCCAAATCATATCCTTACTTGATACAGACTAACGTGGATTGCACAATCTGTGAAAGCTCGTCATTGGCAAGTGTGCAGCAGATGTGCAAAAAAAGGACAAGAGCCGGTTACCGGACGGTTGCGGAGAATTTTCTTATTGTTAGATAACAGGTTATGGCTATACGGGCAGGAGGGGCACACCTGTTGCTGTGTTCTCGATATATGAATAGCGCCGTGCTTTCACAGATCAGGATAGTTGACACCGATGCGGTTTGTCCGTTTGAGTGGACAGAACCGGATCGCGACCGGAGCCTTGACCGTCCGAACCTCGTTCGCGACCCGTTTCCGGTAACGCCGCTCGACAACGGCGATTACCTCCTGCTGGCCGACACCGGTTTATATGCCCGGCTGGCCGGTTATGCTCTTCCGCATATTCCGGTTCAGGTATATCCGGAGGAGCGAGTGTCGGTCACTTCCGAGCGCCTGGCGCTGATCGGGTTCGACTACGATGATCTTATTAATGTTGTCGCGAAACACCCGGATCAGATCATAATCAGCCGCCCGGATGACTCGCCCCCCACCGGTTTCTTCCCGGTTGGTTTTGAATTCGGCGACGAGTTAACGATCACGGTGTACCTGAGGCATTCTTCGCGGACTGGATGTGCCGGTTCGCTGGATTGTCTGTTCAGGGCGGTCCTCAACCGCGGCCGGTATATCGCCGCCTTTGAGTCGAGGCATCCCAACCATGCGATTCTGAAGTCGGCGCTGCCGACGGCCCACATATCGCTGCCGGCGTTTTCTCTCAAGGACCTTCGGGCGGCGGCAACATCCGACAGGCTCTTTCCGCCGGATTTGATCAGGCCGCGGACCGTTTACCGGGTTATCAATATTGATTTCCCGGTGGAGGTGCTGGCGGACGACATTTCCCGCGAGGAGAAAGACGCCTTTCTCCGGGAGTTGATTGTATTCCGCGAGCAGTCCCGCCGGACCAGTTTTTTCGAAGGCCAGGTCTACATCCTCAATCGCTAATCAAAATAGTTGTTGAACGATTACCCGTCGAGGTGATACCTTGCGCCTGTGCTTGTCACCTGTGTCAAAGCCTGCCTGAATTGCGGCGCATGTGTCGCGCTGTGCCCGGTCGAAGCGTTGTTTCTGCTGAAGTCGGGGATACAGTGCGATCTCGATGCATGTATTGATTGCGGGGAGTGCGCCACCTTCTGTCCGGCGGGCGCCCTGGAGTTAAGGGATGCCGGATAACTTCGATGTGGCCGTAATCGGTGCGGGACCCGCGGGTTTGATGGCGGCGTCGGAGGCTGTGCGGGCGGGAGCTTCGGTCCTTCTTCTCGAGAAAGATGATCAGATTGGCGAGCCGCTCAACTGTGCTGAGGGCGTCACGCGGCTGGGAGTCGAACAGACCCTGCCGTTAAGGGAGGAATGGATCAGGACACATCCCGTTCGAGGCCGACTCGTTTCCCCATCCGGTCATGTATTCGAAATGCATCATCTCGAGGGCGGGTACATACTGGACCGCGTCCGGATGGAGCGCGACCTTGCATCGGAATTCCAACAGGCGGGCGGGACGCTCAGACCGGGGAGTCGAGCCATCGAGCTTGACGGCAGCGGGGAGAATTTTTCACAGTTGAAATACGAAGATGACGGCGGCGCCGTACGGAAGGTCAGCGCCCGGGTATTTGTGGCGGCCGACGGCGTCGAGGGGACTATCGCGCGCCTGGCGGGGATTGACAATCGGCTGAACCTGACGGAGATGGAGTCGTTTCTCCAGTATCACATCGACGGTGTGGCAATCGAACCGGATGTGATCGAAGTCCATCTCGGGAGGAACGTGGCGTCCGGGTCGTATGCATGGATTTTCCCGAGAGGAGACGACCAGGCCACAGCAGGGTTGGGGATGTTGCTCGACCCGTACCAGCCCAGACCGGTGAAAGAGTATCTCGATCGATTTATCGAAGAGCGATTCGGGGAAGTGCGGATTGTTCGGACGAGCTGCGGAACATCGCCGCGATATGCCGGCCCCGGCCTGCTTGCCAGGGGAAATTTACTCGTGGTGGGCGATGCCGCGCGGGTGGCCGATGCACTGACGGGTGCGGGGATAGTCACAGCGCTGTTATCGGGGAAGATTGCGGGAGAGGCGGCGGGGCAATTCGTGTCGGGGCAGGTTAACTCCGTTGAAGAACTGCACGATATCTATCCCAGGAGATTCCTCGACTTAAAACATGCTGATTTGGCGCGCCTGGTTGAGATAAAGAAGCTTGTTTGTGTGTTGAGCGACAGCGACCTTGACGAGATGGTGCTTGCCCTGCGGGATTATTTCGGTGACCGGCCGGTGGCGTCGGTAAATATCGTGGCTACGATAGCGGGGATGGTACGAAAAAGGCCCCGTTTGCTGAAGCTTGCGAGGCACCTTTTATAACTTTATGGAGACTGCGGATGTCAGCCGAGTTTATTGACGTATTGAGCCAGACGGGACTTGTTGCGGTCGGCCGTCTTCTTGTGGATGAGCCCGTAGGCGGCGGCCTTATCGATTATCTGCATTGCCTTCTGGAATTTCTTGGCCGCTTCATCCTTCTGCGTTTCGGTCCTGACATCCTTGATAGCGGAACGAAGCTGCGACCGGAAGGCCCGATTTCTCAGGCGATTATTTTCCGACTGGCGCATCCTCTTTTCACAAGACTTATGATTGGGCAAGGTATTTCCTTTCAAACTCGTTCATTCAGCTTAGCTCGCTAATATACTCGGAGCCTGTGATTTGTCAACCAGTAACGTAAAGAAAAGTTCCCTTGTCAGGTCGGTGGGAGTGGTATCCGGGGCGACGGGGATATCCCGGGTTCTGGGGCTGATTCGCGAGCAGGTGATGGCCTATTTCTTTGGGGCGTCGCTCGCAACGGACGCTTTCATCACTGCTTTTCGCATCCCCAACCTCTTGCGCGACATGTTCGCGGAGGGAGCGCTGTCATCGGCTTTTGTCCCGGTATTCAAGGACAAGCTCGTTTCCGGTACGGAAGAAGAAGCTTTCGATCTGGCCAACGGGATAGCCTCGGCGGTCCTGATGGTAGTCGGTCTGATTGTCCTGCTTGGCATAGTGGCGTCGCCGGTCATTATCTATATATCCGCCAATGGGTTTACGGCTGATCCGTTCAAGTTCGACTTGACTGTCAGCCTCACTCGGTGGATGTTCGTTTACTTATTGCTGGTGTCGCTCTCGGCGCTGGTGATGGGAATGCTTAACTCGTTTGGGCGTTTCGGGATACCGGCGATATCCCCGGCCGTGTTCAATGTCGGGATCATCCTGTCAGTGGTTGCCCTTCAGCGCTTTCTCGAACTGCCGGTGTACAGCCTGGCGATTGGCGTCCTGCTTGGCGGCGTCGGCCAGCTGGCGATTCAGCTACCGACACTCTGGCGGATAGGCTACCGTTTCCGCTTCCGTATCGCTTTTCTCGATGAAGGGGTCAAGCGGGTGGTGCGGTTGTTTACGCCGATGATTATCGGGATGTCGGCCGGGCGGGTCAATATAGTCGTCAACACGCTGCTGGCATCTTATCTGGGTCAGGGCGCGATTTCATACCTGAACTACTCATTTCGGCTGATGCACTTTCCGCTGGGCGTATTTGCCGTGGCGCTGGGGACGGTAACCCTGCCGAGAGCATCGGAGGACGCCAGCCGGGGCGATATCAAGGGGCTGGCAAGAACGTTTTACGAGACAATAAATCTCAACATGCTGTTGATCTTCCCCTCGGCCATGTTCCTGGCGCTTTACGGTCGAGAGATCGTTTCGCTGCTGTACCAGTGGGGGGAGTTTTCAGACACCGCCGCCGCCAATACAGCCCTGACACTCCTGCATTATTCGTATGGCCTGGTGGGTTTCGCCGCTGTGCGGGTCACGGTGCCCGTCTATTATGCCATGGGTGATTCGAGGCTGCCGATGAAAATATCAATACTGTCGGTAGTCCTCAACATGCTGTTGTATTTCCCGATGATCAAGGTATTGAGTTTCGCCGGTCTGGCCTCGGCGACCTCCATAGCCAGCCTCGTTAATTTCGGTCTGCTGTTGTATTTCCTTCCACGCAAGGGTGTGCCTTTCTCATATGGCGACCTGTTTCTCAATTTCTTCCGGATTGCGCTTGCGGCGTTTTTCGCCGTGTATATCAGCACGCTCATCCCGCACGATATCGGCTCGGGTATGTCGACACCGATGGCGCGGCTGATGCGGGTGATAATTCCGATGGCAATCACGTTGCTTCTTTACCTGGTATTTTGTATCATATTCCGGGTGAAGGAAATCTCGCTATTGAAGCGGGCCCTCCTCAGAAAGCGATCCTCTGATACGAAATAATGATTCGGAAATATCCGAGCGTTCTGCTCCTGGCATTTGTCATTTCCGGAATCATCGTCGCTGACTGCCTGCGACTGTCTTCCGGGATATTATTGCTTGCCGGCATGGTCACGGTGTCCGGCGGTATTGCTCTCCTGGCGGCAAAGAGAACTGCCCGGGCGTCGCTTGCGCTGGCGGCGGCGATAGGTTGTGTCGCCGGCTTCCATTACACGCTGGTTACATATGATACCGGTCCGTATCACCTGAGACAGGTCCTCACACGATCGGGGCAGTATCGCGTTTTCGGCCGGGTATCGGAGTGGCCGGAGTTGCTGTCGGACCGCACGCTGATTGTTGTCTCGCTCGATTCGCTCGGAGGGAAGAACGTGCGCAAAACGAGCGGATCGATTCTGGTGAAAGTGACGGACACCACAACGGCATTGCAGCGAGGTGACCGGGTGGAGTTCACGACACGTCTGTACCCGATTGCCCCGGGGAAAGTACAGACCGGCTTTGACCGTCGTCATTACCTGAATCTCAAAGGCATTTTCGGCGTCGCGTACCTTCCGAATGTGCTGAACGTGCGCGTGGACCGCCGGAGTCGTTTCGGGTTGTTCCATGTCATTGATCGCCTTCGCAACGCAATCCGGGGAAGCCTGTATCGTAATTTGACCGAGCCGCAGTCGGCCCTTGCCGCCGGCTTCCTGATCGGGGAGACCAGAGACATTCCGGGGCCGGTGTACAAGATGTTCCGCGACAGCGGCACGCTACATCTGCTGGCCGTCTCCGGTTCCAACGTCGCATTGATACTGATTTTCATCACGTTCGTCATCAGGCCGTTCAAGTGGTCGCGTCGTCGCCGGGCGATCATACTTCTGCTTGTCATACTCGTATTCGCAGAGCTGTCGTACGAAGAACCATCGGTTATTCGGGCATCGGTCATGGCGGCGCTGGTGATAACGGCACAGTTGATACAACGCCGGTATGACCTCAACAATGTCATCGCGTGCGCGGCGGTCATGATTCTCCTTGTCTCACCGGGGCAACTTTACGACGTGGGCTTCAGGTTGTCGTTCGTGACCGCATGGGGCCTTATTTTTATCCTGCCGAAACTTGACAGGCTGTTCAACCGGCATCACAACCGTCGCTGGTACCGATGGCTGATATTCCCGCTGATGGTGTCGGTGGTGGCGCAGGTTGTCTCGACGCCGGTGATCGCCTACCATTTCGGACAGGTCCCGGCGATCTCGGTGCTCGCCAATTTGATCATTGTTCCGCTGGTCTCGATTTCGGTGATCGGCATACTCATTTTGCTGGCGGCGGATTTGATCTGGCCCCTGCTCGGCATCTTTGCCGGGTCTCTGCTGAACCTGCTTCTCGGTTCGGTGGTGCAGGTGTTGCACTTGCTGGGAGGGGACCGGATGCCTGTAATCAAAACGGCCGCGTTGCTACCCGAGGGGCTATGGGGAGCGGTGACCATCGTCGCCTATCTTCTGATTATCGGCCTGGTGCTTTCGCTGGCCGCGAGACAGGCAAGGAAGGCCGTTTTGTTCGGCGTGATTGCCGCCGCGAATGTCATCTTGCTTTTCGGGATTGTTCACGGCCGGCAGACGGATGCGTGGACCATTGATTTCACTACCGTTCCGGGCGGGGTAGCGGCATTAGTGTCGCACCCCTCGGGCGAACTTCCTGACCTGGTGCTGACCGGTTTGCAGGACTCCGAGTATCAGGTAGACGCAGCTATTTTCGGTCCCTGGCTTAGTGCAAAAGGAGTTGACAGTCTTCATACGATCTTTGTCCTCACCGCCGAGTATGGAGCAATCGACGACTGCCTCAGACTGGCCGCTGTTTACCGGGTCGATACGGTTTCTTTTTCCAGCCAATTACGACACAGCGTCTCGGACGTTATCCTAACGGATAGTTCTCTCACAGCCGTCTCCGATCATCTCTGCTATTTTTCCACGCAATCCGACCAGATGCCGGATGGGGACGGTTGTTACGCCGGGAAGTCGGGCGTGCTGGTCTGGCTCGAAGGAAGTGCGGTTCTGTTGACTGACCGTTTGAGAGAATGTCATCTTGATCAGGCCCCGGCGCCGGGGACGACAGCTCTCGTTGTGGGACGGAAATGGCGTCCGACGCCGTCCGAGTGGTCTGATTTCTATGACCGGGGATACGCGGGAATTGTCTGTTCAAAAATTGAACCGCACATTGTTTCGGACAGCTACGAGAGAGATATCGCCCCCGGCAACGTTCTTCCCGACTATCTTTACGATCTGAATCGTCTCGGTGATATACGGTTGCGGGTAATGGCCGAGGGCCCCCTGATTGAGCGCTGAAATCCGGGCGTTAAAGAGTATTAAGGATTAGTCGCCGCCTCCCGATACATAAATAGAAACTCCCGAACTACGGGATACTCTTTAACAGTATAGATCTACAGGGCAAGGCATGAGTCTTTCCGGAAATCTGAAAACCGTTGCTTTCCCGGATATTCTCCAGCTTCTGGCGACCGGGAAAAAGACCGGCATTCTCGAGTGCAGGACCAATACGCGCCAGAAAGAGGTCGCGTTCAAGGACGGCAATATCATCTACGCATCGTCGGTGAATACCGCCGAGGACCTTCTCGGGAATATGTTGCTGAAACGGGGTCGCATTTCCAAGACGGATCTGGAGCGCGCGATCAGTCTTCACAAACAGACCGGCCGTCAGCTCGGTACCACGCTGATAGACATGAATCTTTTCAGCAAAGAAGAGATCGGCGAGTGCCTTAAGCTGCAGATTGAAGAGATCGTCTACAACCTCTTTTCGTGGAAAGAGGGAGATTTTATTTTCCATGAAGGGGCGACGCCCAAGAACACGCCGTTTCTTATTGAATTGAGCACGATGAGCGTGATCATGGAGGGGACGCGCCGGATCGACGAATGGATGGAAATCCAGAAAGTCCTGCCGCCGGACGACGCGATTCTGCGTATCGCGATATCGCCCAAGACTAACCGGGATGAATTGACAATTTCGGTCGATGAGTTCCGTCTCCTGGCGATGATCAACGGGGAGCGGACCCTTCCGGAGTTGATCGACCTCTCGCCGATGGGCGAATTTGTCACCTGCCGGGCGGTCTACCGCTTGATAATCAATAACCTGGTGGAGATCGGCGGACGCAGACAGGGCGAGCAGGAAGAAGAGATCGACGAAGAAGAAATCGTGTTGACAATTATTTTCTACCTTTACAATAATGCCTTCCACCGCATCCGGTCCTATGTCGACGATATGCTCGGCGAACAGAATTCAAAGTTCCCGGCCTTTGCGTCACAGTATCGCAGCGGCCTCATGACGTTCTTCCCGGGCGTGGATCCGGGATCGGACCTGATGCCTTCGTATGACAAATTCGTTTCGGTGGTTCGCTCGATTGCGCCGCCGATGCGGCTGCAGAGGCTGATGTCGAGTCTGCACAAGATGCTCTCGGAGCAGTTGATTTATGTCTACGAGCTGCTGGGTGTGGGGCCTTACCGCGAGACGGCGGCCAGCGTGAAGCGGGAAATATCCGATCCGCTGGCGAAACACCGGGATCTGCTGAAGCGCTGGGATATCGAGGACAATTTTTATTCAAGTATGAAACAGGCTGATAAAGTCGTAAAACTGGTAAGAGGTTAACGTATGATACGCAAGGTGAGTCTAAGCTTGTTACTGGTGCTGGCCGGAGCCGGTCAGTCTCACGCCGCCAACCTGGCGGTTGTCACAAGCCCGCCGACCATTCTGAATATCCTGGTGCTGATATTCGCCGGGGCCTGTTTGACAGTGTGCGCCCAACTGCTGTCGCTGGTCAGGGGAGGGCTGTTCGCGAAAATATGGCAGCTGTTCCTGCTGGCTTTCATCGTGCTGGCGCTGAGCCAGATTGCCTCGCTGCTCAACGTATTCGAGGTGGTGCTGCTTCCGGAATTCGTGGTACCTGCTCTGCTCGTACTGGCAACCGGGGTATTCCTGTTTGGAATATTCGAGGCGAAACGGATACTGAGTTGAGCCTGTTTTCGGTTGACATAAGTATATGTGGAAATTATAATTCCGTGACCGACAAGAATGGCGGATTATAAGCGACTTTCACCAAGCAACTTACAGAAGATCACTATATGACCATTGCGGCTGAAATTGATGATCGTATTTCCAAGTGTCAGAAGATACTGGATCTTGATCCCAATTCACAGATCTTCGCGGCGCTGGCTGAAGCGTACCGCAAGAAGGGTGAGCTGGACAAGGCCTTTCGTATCTGTCAGAACGGCTTGAAAATACACCCATCCTACGGCTCGGCGCACATCGTGATGGCGAAGGTCAATCTTGACCGGGGTCTCTACGACTGGGCTGAGGCGGAGGTGGAAAAGACGATCGAAATCGACGGCCGCAGTCGGGCTGTCGAGCTGTTGCTTGCCGAGATCTATATCTATAAAGGCGAGTTCAATGCAGCTATCAAGTTGTTGAAAGAATTGCACCACGCCGATCCTGACAATTCCCAGATCAGGAAGCTTCTCGACATTGCAGTCCGATTGCCCGAAGAGCAGCGCGCCCTGTCCGAGCAGAGAGCTCAGGCGCAGAGCGCAGAAGAGACAGAAGCGGCTGACGATGCGGCGGGCGACGCCCCGACCGGACCAATCGAACGGAAGGCAGTGGCCTCTCTGACAGAGGCCGAGATTGTCCAGTACGCGATTCGTATCCCCGAGATTACGGGCGCGCTGTTTATCAATCTCGAAGGTCTGGTCATCGAGTCCGAATGGGCTGTCGATGTCGATGCCGAGAAATGTGCTGCGACGATGGCCGCTACGTACACCGATCTCGACCAGGAGTTGGCCAAGTATTCCTTTGGAAATACGTCCACGGTGCTGATTGAGACTCCCGACCGGGTGTTTTATATGGTAAAAGTCGCGTCCGGCATATTTATTTTCGCGGGAACGATGAAGGTTAACCTGGGAACGCTGCGCATGAAGCTGGCGGAGTTATTCAACCGGTATCAGGCATAGGGAGCGAGGTGAATACATGGAATCTACCAAGCGTATACTGCTGAGTGTATTACTCACGCTGCTGGCATTGATCGTTCCTATGGTCGTTTTCCCGCGGACGTTCGGGATGGAATTGATCAGGCCCGACATTATTAATCTGGCCTTTGAAATAGTCTTCTACGGATTTGTAATATTTCTGTTCAACCGACGGGTGACGTTGCTGAAACTGGTTGCGGCGGCGGGTCTCTGTCTGGTGTACCGGGTTGCCGTCGGTGCGGTGTTCGGATTATTGATCGCGGCGATCTACTCGATGCACACGAAGATCTGTCTCCAGCTGGGGATATTCAGCTATCCGCCGGTGCTGTTCTTTCAGGTCGTGGTGACTCCATTCGCCCTCTGGCCGGTGCTGATGCCGCTGATCAAGTCGCATCGCGAGCGTCGGCCGCAGCCAAGTGAGACTACGGAAACCCCGACAAAGGAGGTTGACACGCGTCCCAAAGCCACATCACGAGAGCGTAAAGTGGCGAGCCGTCCAGTTCGACCGCAGCCGCGGCCGAGACCCGAACCGACCCCGGCGCCGGTTTCGCGAGAGACAACTCAGGTAACACCGCCGTCGGAGCTCAACGGATTTGAGCGAGCCACGCGCTATATTGGTGAGCACGGCTCGGTCCATCTGGCGGCCGTGGTCGATCAGGAAGGATTGCTGCTGGCGAATACCCGGCGCGGATCGATCGATGCCGAGGACTGGGCTCCCATGGCGCTTCTGCTCGCCTCCGACAATCAGAGGGTAATCGATCGCATTTCCCCCTTCGGTCCGCCGGAGAAAATAGATCTCGTCACGAAAGACAATCGAGTCATCGTCGCCCGCGAAAGCTGGTACAGCCTGCTGGTAGTGGCGGAGCGCCAGAGCGACGATTTACTGAATATACGTATCAATCAGGGAATGGACATCATTCGGAAATATGTCGAGGATCGATACGGCCGGAAAGAAAACTCCAAGACGGAGAACATATATGTATCAGGTACTAAGTGAACTGAATAAGACTCCGGGTATAACCGGATCGATGGTCGTCGGAAAAGACGGCATAGTGATCGCGGCCGATCTCGAGGAGAGTTTCGAGGGCGATACGGTCGGTGCGCTGGCGGCGTCGATCACCTCGAATATCCAGAAGTCTCTGGAACGGCTCAGCACCACTCCGCTCAGCCAGGTCACTATCGAAGCCGATAACGCCAAGCTGTTTTTCACTGATGCGGATATCGGTATCCTGGTAGTCACCACCGAACGCGAGGTGAACATCGGGTTAATCCGTCTGGAAATCAAGAATGCCATCGGAAGACTGGCGATAGCGAGTTGATGGTGAACGCTTAAGCCCAGGATTGTAGGAACTATGGTATCTATCAACTATTCGGCGCGGGAAGTATGCTGCAAGATTGTCTATTACGGACCGGGATTGTCCGGCAAGACCACCAATCTGCAATACGTTCACTCCAAAGTTCCGGGGAACACGCGCGGCAAGCTGATATCTCTCGCCACGGAGGCGGACCGCACGCTGTATTTCGACTTTCTTCCCCTGAACATCGGGACCATCAACGGCTTCACGGCGAAGTTCCAGCTCTATACGGTTCCCGGCCAGGTGTACTACAACGCGACAAGAAAACTTGTGCTCCGGGGAGTTGACGGTGTCGTGTTTGTCGCCGACAGCCAGCCGGACAAAATGGATGAAAATATCGAGTCGTTGACTAACCTCGAGGAGAACCTCCGGGAATACGGCTATGATCTCGATTCTCTGCCGATCGTGATTCAGTACAACAAGCGGGATTTACCGGGCGTTTTGCCGGTGGAGACACTCAATTCGCAGCTGAATACGCGCGGGTGGAGACATTTCGAAGCCTCGGCGACGGTCG
Source organism: uncultured Ignavibacteriales bacterium (assembly GCA_964396245.1). Classification (GTDB taxonomy): domain Bacteria; phylum Zixibacteria; class MSB-5A5; order GN15; family FEB-12; genus CAYNEO01. The sequence goes on along the minus strand of CAYNEO010000044.1, from coordinate 11,449 downwards.
GCAACGGCGTGTTCGATACGCTGAAATTGATCATAAAGCTCGTTCTGGACAAGGCGAAGAAAAGCAGCGGACCCAAGGTGGCCGCATCGGCGCCGACGGCGATGCCGAACCCGGAAAGTCCGAGCGCTTCGCCGGCTGCCGGAGAAACGATGGAGCGGATGCCGGCGCAGTCGGAATTGGACTCGAGCGAATCACCGAAGCCCCAGCCGGTATCGGTGAGTGCGCCGCAGGAAAGCGGTGAAGTAACGCGTCCGGCGTATCGGCCTTATCCCGGGAGTGAGACCAGGGGGCGCACCGAAACGTCGCAGAAAAAAATATCCCAGGCGGCGTTTACCCCCTCGAGTGAGGACGAGATATCGCCTTCGTCATTGGGAGAGAATATGCCATCCCGAAGATCCGGTACTGGAGAGTCGAACGGGGGCAGGCCGCACATGGCGCCTCCGCTGAAGCGACGCCCCGAGAAAAAGCGCGGCTTCTTCAAGCGGTTGTTCGGAATTAAATAGATCATAAGGAGGCAGAAATGCCAGACGACAGCTTTATCCTATATGAGGAAGAGATCAACGCCATCAACGCCATCCTCACCAAGATGCTGAAAGGTGCCGATGCGAAATGCGCCCTGCTGGTCGATAAAGACGGTCACCTGATCACGCGTCAGGGATTCACTCATTCGCTCGATACGACCGCGCTGGGGGCTTTGCTGGCCGGTTCTTTCGCTTCCACAAAGGAAATCGCCCGGCTGGTCGGAGAACCGGAATTTTCGGTGCTCTTTCACCAGGGCAAGAAAGACCACATTCATATGTCGATCGTGGGCGAACGATCCATTCTCGTGGTCATTTTCGATGACCGCACGACGATCGGTATGGTCCGCCTGTACGCGAAGGAAGCGTCGCAGGACTTGACCAAGGTGTTCGAAAATCTGAAGGCCAGTGACAGCCAGGATCGGGCCAATGACCTGGCCGGTGACTTTGCCGAACAGACGCAGAACAAGCTGGACGATATCTTTCAAGACTAACCTACCCGCCCGCGATTGATTCCGCCGCCTTGGGCGCGGGTGCGCGACGGGACCGTCACGAGCCGGTGTATTTGCTCGCACCAGGGACAGGTCGTCGATGTCTGTAGAACTCAGTTCCATATTAGTTCAAGCCGGTAAGCTCAGCGCCGACCAGGCCGAGGAAGCCCTTGCCAAGGCACGGGAATCCAACGAGAAGTTTGAATCGGTACTGGTGAGCATGGGGGTAATTTCGTCGGAAGACGAAGTGGCCAACTTTATCGGCAAGCACCTGAAAATCGGGACCCTCCGTCTGACCGATATTGAGCTGAACCCGGAAATCGTCAAGCTCATCCCGCTCGATATCGCCCGAAAATTCAAAGTCATCGCGATTTCCAAGCTGGGCAAGACGCTGCTGGTGGCGATCAGCGATCCCAACAACATCTACGTTCTCGACGCCATCAAGTTCATCACCGGTTGCACGGTCCAGCCGGTTATCTCGCCCGAAAAGGCCATTGAAAAGGCGATCGACTCGTACTATACCGATGCGCACGGCCTCTCGGAGATCGTCAAGGGGCTTGACGACGATCCCGACCTTGAGGTCGTCTCGGGCGAGGATCTGCCGAGTGAGTCTGACCTGCTTTCCGCGATTCAGGACAAGCCGCTGGTCAAGCTGGTCGACTCGATTATTGCCGATGCCATCCGGATGGGGGCGTCGGATATTCACTTCGAGATGTATGAAAAGCGAATTCGCGTTCGTTACCGGATCGACGGTGACCTTCGGGAAATGGCGCCGCTGCCGTTCAAATACCGGGCGGCGATTGTGTCGCGTATCAAAATCATGGCCGAGCTGGATATCTCGGAGCGCCGGCTTCCCCAGGACGGTCGTATCAAGGTCAAAATCGCCGGCCGGACGGTTGACCTTCGTGTCTCGTCGCTGCCGACCATCTTCGGCGAGAAGGTGGTTATGCGAATTCTGGATCCGAACGCCCTGAAGATCGACATGACAAAGCTGGGCTTCAGGGAAGAGGATCTCCACAAGTTCCAGGATAAAATCCATTCGCCCTACGGGATCATCCTGGTTACGGGTCCGACGGGATCAGGTAAAACGACCACGTTGTACTCGGCGCTGCAGCAGCTGAATCGGGTGGACGTCAATATCATGACGGCGGAGGACCCGGTCGAGTTCAACTTCGAGGGCATCAACCAGGTGGCGGTCAAATCCGAAATCGGTTTGACCTTCGCGTCGTCTCTACGGTCATTTCTTCGTCAGGACCCGGACATCATCATGGTCGGTGAGGTGCGTGACACCGAGACGGCCGAGATTGCCATCAAGGCGGCGCTGACCGGTCACCTCGTATTCTCGACCCTGCATACCAATGACGCCCCGTCATCGGTCACTCGTCTGATGGACATGGGCATTCCCAACTACCTGGTGGCGTCGGCGACGCGGCTGATCATGGCCCAGCGCATGACCCGCAAGATCTGCCAGAATTGCAAAGAAGAGGTCAACCTGACTCCCGAGCAGGTGGACAGCTTGAACGTGCCGCAGGAAAACCTGCGCAACCTGCGCGCCTTCATTGGCAAGGGCTGCAAGGAATGCAACGGTACGGGCAAAGCCGGGCGAATCGGTATTTACGAGGTAATGCCTATCTCGGCGGCTATCGAAGAGCTGATTCTGGCCAAAACTTCGGACGGGCAGATTCGGAAACAGGCGATGGCGGACGGGATGTTTTCGTTACGGATGGCGGCTGTCGAGAAAATGAAAGCCGGAATAATCAGTATCGACGAGGTCTTTGCGGTCACCACCGCCTGACAATTAATTTCCTTCCCGCCACCGGTTTCCAACCGGCTGTCCTGCAGGCGCTTATTAGCCTGAAACGGCCGACTATTGATTCAAGATTCCCCGCTAAACTCCGATATAAGACTATATCGACAGTTACTTACAACAAATGGGCTGGTTAAACACTACCAGGAGACAAGAATGATCAATCTGCGTGAACTTCTCGAGCAAATGGTGAAGCTGGATGCCTCGGACTTACACCTGACCGTGGGCTCGCCTCCGGTTGTGCGCGTGGACGGAAAACTGCAGCGCATGGGACATGACCTCCTGACATCGGAGGTAACCAAGAAGCTGGCGTACTCCATGCTCAACGAGAAGCAGAAATTGAAATTCGAGCAGAACTGGGAGCTTGATTTTTCTTTTGGTATCGAGAACATGAGTCGGTTTCGGTGCAACATCTTCATGCAGCGTGGTAACGTTGCTGTCGCATTGCGCCAGATTCCATACAAGGTCCGGACTTTCGAAGAGCTCGGGTTGCCCAAAGTCATCGCGGAATTTTCGAAGTTGCCGCGCGGACTCGTTCTTGTCACCGGCCCGACCGGTTCTGGAAAGTCCACGACGCTGGCGTCGGTTATCGACAAGATCAATCGAGAGCGCCCGCTGCATATTATCACGGTCGAGGACCCGATCGAGTATCTTCACCGGCACCAGACGGCGCTGATCAACCAGCGCGAAGTGTACGCGGACACGTCGTCGTTTGCGTCGGCTCTGAAGTACGCACTGCGTGAAGATCCGGATGTCGTGCTGGTCGGAGAGATGCGCGACCTCGAGACGATCGAAGCGGCTCTCTCCATCTCCGAGACGGGTCACCTTGCGTTCGCGACCTTGCATACGAACTCGGCGGCCGAGTCGATCAACCGTATTATTGACGTGTTCCCGACCAACCAGCAGGAGCAGATCCGTGTGACGCTGTCATTCACGTTGCAGGCGATCGTTTCGCAGACGCTGATACCGAAGATCGGCGGCGGGCGCTGCCTGGCCATGGAGATCCTCATTGTGACACCTGCGATCAGGGCGATCATTCGTGACGACAAGATTCACCAGATATATTCGATGATCCAGTCAGGACAGAAGTACGGTATGAAAACCATGAATCAGTCACTGGCGGAATTATATCAGTCCGGAAAGATAACCGTAAACGATGCGATGAGCTTCAGCCACAATACGCAGGAGCTGACCGAGATGCTCTCGCGTCACAAGACGCCGGCATTTGCGTAACCGATCCCGCGAGAAAGGATAGATAACGGCGATGCCAGAATTTGAATACAAAGGTAAGACGCTTGCTGGAGCCCAGGTTCAGGGTAAGATGAAGGTCAATACGAAGGCCGACCTTGAACGGGTGCTGCGGCAAAATCGCATCCTGGTGACATCGATCACCAAGAGAGCGCCCGAAATCAAAATCAAACTCGGCACCGGCATCAAGAAGGTCGAAATATCCCGTTTCACGCGTCAGTTCGCCACGATGATCGGCGCCGGTCTGCCTATGGTTCAGTGTCTCGAGATTCTCTCCTCGCAGACAGAGAACAAGGAGCTCGGCAAAGTCATCGCTGCGGTCAAGGACAATGTCCAGAGCGGTTCGACTCTGTCCGATGCCATGGGCAGACATCCGAAGATTTTTGACCAGTTGTATGTCAATATGGTCGAGGCGGGTGAAATCGGCGGCGCCCTGGACTCCATCCTGGTGCGTCTGGCCGCGTATCGGGAAAAGGCCGACCGGCTGGTTCGAAAGGTCAAGGGCGCGATGGTTTATCCGTCGGTTATTGTCGTCGTGGCCATCGGCGTCACCTTCGCCATGTTGACATGGATCGTGCCGGTCTTTGCCAAGATGTTCGAAGGTGTGGGCGCGGAGCTTCCGACACCGACGTTGGTGGTGCTCGGCATTTCCCATTTTCTCCAGAACAACCTGCTCCTGATGTTCTTTGGGCTGATCGGATTTGCAGCGCTGTTCGTGTGGTGGAAGCGAACACCGGCAGGTAACCTGACCTTCGACAGAACCCTGCTGAAGAGCCCGGTCTTCGGCACCCTCGTGAGAAAGTCATCGATCGCACGGTTTACGCGGACGCTGGGCACGCTGCTGGCTTCGGGCGTATCCATCCTGGAGGCCCTGGAGATCACCGCCAAAACGGCCGGCAACATGGTCATAGCGAATGCCATTAACAAGTCTGTCGTCTCGATCGCCGAAGGTGAGACAATCACCGCGCCGCTGAAAGAGACCGGCGTGTTTCCTCCGATGGTGACGCAGATGATCGGTGTCGGTGAGAAGACAGGCGGACTCGACGATATGCTCAACAAGATCGCCGACTTCTACGACGAAGAGGTGGACGAGGCCGTGAGTGCGCTGACGTCAATCATCGAGCCCGTGATCATCGTCTTCATGGGCGTTGTCATCGGCGGCATTCTGATCGCCATGTATCTTCCGATGTTCGACATCATCGGCAAGATCGGATGATATCGGGTATTTTCACGACGCTTGAAATTGACGGACGGTGGTCGCAAGACGCCGTCCCCCATTCGTAGATAAAGGAACGGCACCCTCGCGGTGCCGTTGCTGTTATGAATTCAGACATTCAGTTGACTCCCCGCGGTTGGTTCCTGCCGCTGCGGCTGGCTACATACGTTATCGTGGTCGCCGTCGTGGTCTTCTACATGGGCTATCCCGGGTATCTCCACCTGCCGTTCTTTCTGTATTCCCTGTTGACCCTTGGACTTGCGGTGGCGATGTCGATTGCGCGCAGGGGGCGTTTCCGTGTGATCGCGCGGTATATCGTGGCGGTTCAGTTTCTTCTCGAGATCGCCGTGGAGACCGGCGTCATCTATGCCACCGGTAACCTGCACTCAACGTTCTCGGCGCTCTTTCTGCTGACGATTGTATCCGCTGCCCTGGTTTACAGGCTGGTGGGCACGTTGATGACTGCCTCGCTGGTCTCGCTGGCATATTCGTTCATCATCTGGCTCGGGCTGGGACGGACCGCGGCCGATCCGGTCATCAGCATGGACGCCCTCAAGACAATTTTTGTCGCCGAGGAGCCGATCTTCTATTCGATTTTTCTGCACCTGCTCATCTTCTACCTGGTCGCGTTTATATCGGGGTACCTCGCCGAGAGGTTGGGAAGTCAGGACCGGCAGCTGCTCAATGCTTCGCTGGAACTCAAACGAGCCCGTCTCGAGACCGACGACATCCTCAGGCACCTCAACTCCGGGCTGCTGACTATCGACGCCGACGGTTGTATCATCTACTTTAACCGGGCCGCGGAGCGAATACTGGGATATCGGGAAGAAGACGTACGGGGCCTTGGCTACGAGACCGTGTTCGCGGAGCGGATGCCGGCGTTTTCAAACAGCCTGACCCGCTGCCTGAGGGGAAGGGGAGACCGACCGCGCCGCGAGATTACGATTATCGGCAGCGATGGTCGCGAATTGCCCATCGGCCTGTCAACGTCGGTGCTCACCGACGAGGCGAGCGAAACGCGGGGGGTGATCGCCATATTCAGCGATCTTACCGATGCCAAGGCACTCGAGGCCAAGGTGCGCGCCGCCGACCGGCTGGCGGCCGTCGGCGAGTTGTCGGCGTCGATTGCGCATGAGATCAGAAATCCGCTGGCAGCTATCTCCGGCTCGGTCGAGGTGCTGAAGAACGAGTTGAGCCTGGCGGGGGAGAACCAGCGCCTGATGGAACTGATCCTGAAAGAATCGCAACGGCTCAACAAGATACTTACCGAGTTCCTGTCATATGCACGTATCGCCCGACCCGCCTACACCAAGGTTGAGCTCTGCCATTTGATCAGCGACGTGATCGAAATGATGCGACATCATCACGCGCTGAACGACGATATCAGGGTATTCCTGGAATCGGATAACTCGTATGTCTACGTAGTCGGGGATGAGGATCTGATCAAGCAACTGCTGTTGAACCTGGCGCTGAATGCCTGCGAATCCTTCAACGGTGGCGCCGGTGCGGTGACATTTCGAATTGTCGAAAAACGGGCGAACGGATCAGTCGAATTGTATCTCGAGGACGACGGTCCGGGCATCGAAACAGAGCACATGGAGAGGATATTCCAGCCTTTCTACTCCACGAAGAAACAGGGTACCGGCCTTGGCCTGGCGATTGTTCACCGCGTGTGCACGATTCTCCGGCTAAATCTCGCCGTCGACTCGGAACCGGGTCGCGGCACGACCTTCATGGTCGAATTCCGCTCGTACACAGCGGAAAACCTCTCATTTACTCCTAATTCGGACTCAGAAGCAACCCGAACGCCGGCTCGCGTGTAGAAGCTTTTTGACCTTGCTTTTCTCAACGTACGGCATAATTTAGGGACTTGATGTTCAACCTGGAGAATGACATGAGAGCGTACCGAATTACCTTGTTGCTTGCCGCAGTACTGGTTGTTGCGTTAATTGCAGGCTGTTCAAAGGTCGTAACAGTCGACAACGAGAATTTCCTGCAGTATGATAACAACATAATCGCCTCCGCTGACAGCGGTTATGTGCTTACTACCCGGGATCTTTACGCACAGCTATGGTCCAGCCAGCTTACCCCGTCCGGCGGGCTTGTCGATTCAGCTGATCTGCGGCAATTGCGTGACAGCATTCTTATCGATACCCTGACAGGGTTTCTGGTCCAGGAGGACTACGATCTCAAAGATTACGGTCCACAGTATCGAACGTATCGGCTGCGGTACGAGGAGTTCCTGTTAAACCAGTACGTACTGAGTCTTCTGAGCGGCAATGTCAAAGCGGATACTGCTACCCTGGAGAAATATATAGCAGAGAACCCTGAACGCTATACTGTGGAGGAGCAGGTCCAAGTTTATCATATACTGGTTTCGCCGCGCTGGTTCATGGATGGCAAGGATTCGGCAACCTACCGCAGAATGGATGAAGACGAACTCGCGCAGGTTGAGAAGGACTACGCGGACAGCCTTTATAACATGATTCAAGACGGCGCACCTTTTCAGGACGTAGCCTTCAATTATTCTCACGACAAGACAACGCAGATAGACGGCGGATATGTCGGCTGGGTGACACGGGGAACGTATATCGATCCGTTTGACTCCTTGGCATTCTCCATGGATGTGGGGACGATGTCGGAGCCGTACCATGATAAGGACGGGTGGCATATTATTTATGTTGTGGATCATATTCCGGGGGGCCTGCTTTCACTGGACCGTCCGGAGTTCTACCGCACAGTTCTTCAGGGATACCTCTCAAATGAGGGAGGCAAACTCACGAGAGAGATCGTCGACAGCCTGAGGAAGGATATGACGCTGGAAATCAACGACTCTGTTCTTGCTCAGGATGTATTCAAGGCTCCCGAGACTACGTGGGCGGCGGTCGTGAACGGCGTGGATACGATAGATTTTTTGCACATGCGGAGGATGGAGGTTGGATACCGGGATGGGTACCGTGTGAGCAACACAACCCCTGACATGAAACGATCGATGATCGACCGGTTGGCGGGTCGTGCTCTCGCGATGCAGGCGGCGCGTCGGGCCGGAATCGATACCCTTCCGACCTTCCTGCAAGAGACGAGTAGAATAAGGCACCAGGCACTCAAGGCAGTCGTCAGGGACGAGCATCTCACTGATAACTGGCTGCCGGATGCCGGCATTATTGAGCAATACTATAATGCGCATCTGGATGAGTACCTGCCGCCGAAGCCGGTCACCATCCAGGAGATAGTCGTTTCTGATTCGATTCTCGCTGAATTCATCCGCGACCAGGCCATGTCCGGGATTGAGCTCAATGAGCTCGCCAGAGACTATCCGACCGGTGGGCAGACACTGACGGCCGAGCTAAGAGACACGAGCGACGTAGGTGAAGCGGATCTTGAGCCGGTCATGTGGAAGGCTATCGAAAAAACGCCGGCAGGTCATGTGACAGATATCGTGAATATCGGGGGCGATTATCACGTGATCAAGGTAGTGACGAAACGGAAAGTTTACAATCTGGTGCAGGCGCGAGGGATGATTTCATCGATTCTCATACGAAAGCACAGGCAAAACATCAGGAACGAATATCTCGCAAAGCTCATTGAGCGTTACCACGTGCGCCTTGCCGATAACATGCCCCGGTTTTACCTTAAGCCGTTAAGATACCGTATCGATACCGAATTATGACGTTGGTAGCCACAGAGCCCAACCAAATCAGTTTTGGCCAGGAGATTGGCCGTAAGGTCACGCACATGTGTGCGCTGGCGATACCGGGGGGATATTATCTGCTGCAGCTCGACAAGGCTCAAATGCTGACGATAATGGTCCCTATTGCTGTGGCCATGATCGTTATTGATATTGCCCGCCTGCGCGAATGGATATTCTGGAGATCCGTAGTGCATCCGGTTTTCGGCCGGATGATAAGGGATCACGAGGCGAACGGAGACTTTACCGGGGCGACGTACATTCTGCTCTCGGTCTGTTTCACCATTGCTTTATATGATAAGCCGGTAGCGATTGCCGCACTTACCTTTATCATTGTGGGGGATACCCTGGCGGCGATAATCGGCCGAAAGTTCGGCCGGCATCGATTCGGCCACAAGTCATTCGAGGGCTCATTTGCCTGTCTGGCCGGCACGGTGGCCGTCGCGGTGATTGTCTGGCTTGTGATGCCGTCATTTCCGCTTACCGTTGGTCTGGCGGGGGCCCTGGTTGCGACGATTGTAGAAGCCATGCCCCTGGGCGTGGATGACAACGTCTCGGTTCCGCTGGTTTCGGGCCTGGTGATGTCCCTGCTGATGCGGGTTGTGATTTATTCGTGATTATTTCGTGAAATTTTGATTTGCAGAATCGTATAAATTTTGTATTCTAATAATGACAGGGTCCTTCAAATCTCCACAAATTCGCGGAGGTATCTACATGGTAAAAGGCAAAGTCAAGTACTTTAATGAGAACAGAGGGTGGGGTATAATTGCCGATCCGAAGTCAGACACGGATGTTTATGTGCATTATACCGCCATCAACATGGAAGGCTATAAGACGCTAAAGGTTGGCCAGGAGGTCACTTTCGATGTCTTCACAACCGACCAGGGGCCCTCTGCTCACAACGTGACTTTGGCCGAATAAAGATTTCTCATTTTAGAGAGGCCGCCTTCGGGCGGCCTTTTTTGTGCCCTCCGGGCCGTTTTTGTGTATATTGCGGCCTATGAAAACCATAGACTTACGCTCCGACACCGTTACCCGCCCCTCCGATGAGATGCGGCGGGCCATGATGACCGCCGAAGTCGGCGACGACGTTTTCGGCGACGATCCAACCGTAATCAAGCTGCAAAAGCATGTGGCAGATCTGTTTGAGAAGGAAGCTTCACTGTATGTACCTTCGGGGACTATGGCCAATCAGGTCTGTTTCAAGGCGCAGACTCAGCCCGGCTGGGAGATGTTGTGTGACCGCGAATGCCACGTGGTCAACTACGAGGTAGCCGG
>CAYNEO010000044.1:0-1103 GCA_964396245.1 uncultured Ignavibacteriales bacterium | reverse complement strand
GTTCATGTGGCTACCGGTATCCCGCTGGCCGATCTGGTGCGGCCGTTTGATTCGGTGTCTGTCTGCCTTTCGAAAGGGCTTGGGGCGCCGATCGGGTCGATGATACTCGGGTCGGCGGATTTTATCGGTAAGTGTTTGCGCGTCAGGAAGTTATTTGGCGGCGGGATGCGGCAGGTCGGAATTATCGCCGCGGCCGGGCTTTACGCCGTACAGAATAACATTAAGCGATTGGCGGAGGATCACAAGAACGCGCGTCGGCTGGCAGAACAGCTCAATGCATTCGACATGTTCGACATAGACATGAGCCGGGTCGAGACCAATATCATACTGGCGCATACGACCGGGGACAACACGGCCGAATCGGTGCTGGGGAAGATGAAGGAAGTGGGCGTTCTGGCTGTTCCATTCGGACCGAAGACAATTCGGTTCGTGACCCATCTTGATGCCAGCGCGAATGATTGTAACGAAGCTGTGGAGAGGCTCAAGACAATCCTGCAATGACCAATCCCGGCAAGGATTCCGGATTTGCCGCGTTAACCATACTCGGCAGTTCTTCGGGGGTTCCGAATGCGGAGCGGAGTTGCTCGGGCTATTTGCTCGACAGCGGTGGGCGGCTGACACTGATCGATTGCGGCAGCGGGGTGACATCGGCATTCCTTCGATTCGGCTTCGACCCGCTAACTGTCGACCGGGTAATTATCAGTCATACGCATGCGGATCATGTCAGTGATCTGCCGCTGTTCATTCAGATGATCCACCTGACGCGGCGCACGAACCGCCTGGATGTGTATCTGCCAGAGGAGTATGTTGTTCCGTTCCAGATAGGGATGCGGGCGATGTACCTGTTTCCCGAGCGGTTTTCGTTCGATTTCCAGATTCGCGGCTATCGCGAGGGACCGGTCCTGGCCGGTGATGTCGGTCTGACAGCCGTGAGAAATTCGCATCTGGAGAAGCTGGAGGAATTCATCGCCGAGCACACTCTTCCGAACAAGATGCAGTCCTTTTCCTTTATCATCACGCACGGCGGTAAGCGGTTGTTCTATTCCGGGGATGTTGGCGGTATTGATGATATCCGGGAATATGTTGAGGGTTGTGATTACGTC
>CAYNEO010000043.1:17241-27689 GCA_964396245.1 uncultured Ignavibacteriales bacterium | reverse complement strand
TCGGTCGCTGCGTTTCCCCCTGACATCAAATCGTTTGTTGTTGACCACGTGGCGCCACCCATTCCTATTTACAGGAAAAAAGTGTTACGGGGTGGAAAAAATGCATCGAAGAGAGTACCCCATTCTTGAATTCGATCCGGTACGAAGGGCGATTATCGAGCCGTCCGAGGTGATCAGGCCAATCGACATAGCGGAACACTGCGTTGCCTGTTTTCACAAAGACGTCGTAGAACATGTCGCGGCTACCTCCGGTGCGAGCACGGTATTTGAGGATAAGGGAGTTTACGGCTCGAACCCGTATTACCAATTCGAGCACAATGGGCAACCGGTTGTCTTCTTCTTCCCGCTCATGGGCGCATCCATTTCAGCAGCCTTTCTCGAAATGGCCATCGCACTCGGCTGCAGGAAATTCATCGTCTGCGGCGGCGCCGGCGTTCTCGACCGAGATATCCCGGTCGGTGCGTTTATAGTGGCCAACGCCGCGATTCGCGATGAGGGAACTTCCTACCAGTATATAGAGGCGGGACGAGAGATAATCGCCGACCCGGAGGTGGTCAAAACAATTACATCAGCCCTCGATGAACGCGGCGAACGATATCAGGTTGGCAAGATCTGGACCACCGACGGGCTTTTCCGGGAAACACCGGCAAGGATCGCAGCTCGCAAAGAGGAAGGCTGTGTGGCGGTCGAAATGGAAGCCGCGGCGCTATTGGCCGTCGCTCAGTTCCGTGACGTGAAACTGGGGTACATCGTTCACGGCGGGGACGACGTATCCGGAGACGAGTGGGACCAGAGACTCGAAGAGCCCAGAGCTCTTATCAAGGACAGGCTGTTTTGGCTGAGTGTCGAGGCGTGCCTGAGACTGTGAAGAGACGATACCTTCTTCTGCAAGTGGAATAGAGTCGGCAAAGACATTCTGGTTTGTAACCCTGCACACAATATCATATATTGAAACGAACTCAAAAGCCCGGGAGAGAATCTGTGACAAACCTGTTCAGGCACCGACGAGGCCGAGTGTGGCTGGTTATGGCCGCCGTGGTGGTGGTATGCGCTTTGAGCGTATCCGCCGATACTGATGAACTCGTCGCCGATATCGAGAAGATGGCTACGCTCGGGGGTCAGGATTTCAACAATACTGCCGATGCGCTCAGCCAAAGGATCAAGGAAGACACGTCGGGGTTGGTTAACGCCCTGCTTCCAAAGTTGAGCGCGCCGGAGGTCAGCGATAAAGAGGAGGCCGTCTACATCTGGGCGCTCGGATTGACCGAATCGCCTGTGATTGTCGACGAAGTCTGCAGGGTCGCAAAGGAGACGGAGTCTGGCCCGGTCAGGCGCAACTGCCGACTTGCTCTCACAGGGGTAGGTAACGAGAAAGCCGAATCCTGCCTGATGGCTTCACTTGATTATCTGTCGGACAAAGGAGAGCGATATGAGACCTTTAATGCCCTTGCTGAATTACAGTGCGAAGCGGCTCTCCCGCTGACTGAAGAAGTCCTGAAGAGCGACGCCGAGGACGAATACTGGCGGCCGATTTTCGTGTATGGAAAAATGGGCGATGTCGCAGTGCCGTTTCTGATAGGGAAAGTCAATGACGGTAACACCGATGTCAGGTACAATGCCATCAACCTCCTCGGCCAGTGGCTGCGGGCGCCCGAGGCCGACTCCGCCCTCAAGGAGCGATTCTGGAAGGAAAAGGATCCCCATATCCGGAATCTCATCCTGAGTTCAGTCGAAGGCACCGACCCCGATATCAAGTCGTTGAAAGAGTTTATGAAGAGAGTCAAGTCCAAGGGTGACGACGAGTCGAAAGAATTCGCGAAGGAATCCCTTGAGTTACTCGAGACGATGTCTGACAACACGGACATGCTTGCAGAACAAAAGAAGGTTTCTCCGGAGCTATTCGAACAAGCGTACGCGGAGATCTGGGAGTCTTACGGAAAGGCCGGCGACTACGACCTGCTGTTCACATCCAGCAGTTTCGAGGACGAACCCAGGCTGAAAGAGTTGCGCCGACGAATTCTCCAGAGGAACTCCGACGAAGCATTTTATGACTACAAGAAAGTCAATGACGTCATTTACCTGAATCGCATTCTGAATCACAACAATTAAGAGCGCGCGAGGACAGAGCGATCCGCCTCGGAACGGCTTTGAATGACTTCCACTTCGCACGGTCAAGCACGGAAATTATCGCATCGTACCATCATCAGTCGATGTAGCTTGAGAAGACCCTCTCAACGCAGACAATGACCGGAAATCTGTTGTTCCGCAAGGAACAGCTCGGCCTTCGCCCCCTGCAGCATGGTGAGTGTGGCGAGAAAACCGGCCTCGACACTGGAATCGGCGAGCACGGTGACACTGCGGGGGGCATCGGCGACAGGCCAACCCGTGCGCGGGTTCAGGATGTGACCCATCCTGACCCCATCGATATAGCAGAAGCGGTGCAGATCACCGCTGGTGGCGATACCGCCATTGACCAGATCGATCTGCCCGACGGCATTATTCTGCAGGCGTGGATTTTCAATCCCCACAATCCACGGTGTCCGTTGATCCTCGGCTGCTATTGCCCGGATATCGCCACCGAAGTTCACCATCAGTGAGACTCCCGAAGCCTGAAAGAGCATCTCGGCGACACGGTCGACAGCGTATTCTTTGCCCAGACCCCCGAGATCGATTTCCTGACCGGGCCGAAGGCGAAGATTGCGGCCATCCCAAGTAACCTTGTCCCATCCGACTCGCGCCCGGAGTGACTCGATCAACGCCGTATCCGCTGTTACGCTTGAGCCGTCGAATTTCCACGCTTTACGCAGGACGCCGGACGTAATGTCAAACAGTCCGTCGCTGAGCCGATAGCACTGATCGGCGTAGTTCAACAGTCGCGACAGTTCATCAGTTACCGTGATAGGACTCCCGTCACTGTGGTTGATCCTGTACACGATGTTGTCGTCGCGGTAGCGGCTGTAGGTGTGTTCGATACGCCGGGTCTCAGAAAAAGCGAGCGAAGCCAGATGTTCGGCTTCGCTCTTATCTTCACATCGCACGAGAATCTCGCACGGGCTCGCCATGGCCTGATAGGCAATAACCCGGTATGACTCCCTGGATTGAATCGTATACTGAGCCGTCTTAGAAGTCATAACCAAATCCCATTCGAACCATGATAGCGTCCAGTGTCGGGAACAGGTCATATTGACTCAGCGCTCCCATCCCGACAGGCGGGCTCAGGTCCCCTGCCTGATGGTAGTATTCGCCGCCAAGGCTGATATGGGCGCCGTTCGCCACGGGAAAGATGTACTGCAATCCCACCGTGATCGCGTGAAACGGCGCGAGCCGGTAATCGGCCGAGGCAAACTCGGGAACGACATTGCCGTCGACAAGATACGTGTGGTAAAAATCCGCGGCCGTCTGACGGTAGTACCGAAGGTGCGGTTGCAGCGCGTGGTCACCGCCAAGCGGCAGACGATAATACAGGTCAACCGTGTTGGAGGTTATTCCCCAGGAGCTCCAGAAGTAGCGGTACGACAGATCAACCGTATGCCCGCCGAGATATCGACGCACCTGTGCATACAGCGCCTGTTTGGTGTGACTCCCGGGTCGCGATTCATAAAGATAATCCACCGGCTCACCCGGTTGAGGCGACGACCGTCCCTGTACGACACTGAGCAGTTTGTACGGATCATTCAGGTAGCCGGAGGAACGGTTGATCGAGTAGTTGACCCGCACCAGGGTCTTCCGACCGAGCACCTGGGTGACACTGACGACTCCATCGAACACGTCCTTGCCTTCACCCGATCCGGTCCCGCCCTCGTGGTCATCATCACCTTCTTCTTCCCGCTCACCGCTCTCGCCGGAGGATGCCGCCATCGACGCCAGCGGTACCGGCGCCCCGCCTTCCGGGCGGACAATATCGTGCGAATAGGCTCCCGAAACCCCGACTGTGGTATTCTTGCGATTGAGATCTTGCGTCAGGCCGACATTGACTCCGAGCGACGTATAATCATGCTCGCCCGAGAAGTGCGCGCCGAAATCAACTGTCGTAAACCTGCCCATTTCCTGTGTAAGACTGCCGTCGACACTATAACGGGAGTCTTTGAAAGTATCGTCGAGAGGAATCTCCCCCGGCTTGACCGAATACGCCCCGTTTCCGGACGGTCGCGTAAATGTCTGGATTGTTGCCGAGGGTGTTGCTCCATTCGGAGAGGCGCCGGTCAACCCGTCAAGCGTCAAACGGGCGTTGAAAAGACGATTGCCCTTTAGCGGCATCGAGAGACCCAGTATTGCCTCCGCAGCCTGCACCCGGTCAACTTCCGAGTAGAGCAGCACCGATGATTCCAGCCGGCGTTCTCCTTCGGCGTGAGCCACGCCGCCCCCGAGCAACATGGCGGTCATGGCCGTCAGGGCGCCCCGGATGGATGACTTGCCGCCTAGTTGCATCCACAGCCTCCGCCGCCGAAACCGCGTCCGCCGCTCGATGCTTCCTTGCTGAAATAGATGTGGTCATCCATCGCCCGGTCAAGTACCGGCTTATCCAGCTGCATCTCCGGCTTTGACAAAATATCGCGGTCCCACACCTGCACGCCGACGGAAGCACAGCCGGAGAACAGGACGGCCAGAGCAAATACACCCATTAAGGCCAAAAATAACCGGCGGCGTCTCATTCGGAGGCCCCCTGCTTCAACAACGTCTGCACCGTGCGTTCAACGCCTTCTGTTTCCTCCTGTCGGAAACCCTGATTCCGCTGGACAAGGTGCCCGTCGCGGTCATAGATGAACGAGGACGGCATGGCCTCCAGTTCGTACAGCTTGGCGAGACTTCCGGTAGAGTCGAACAGGATGGAAAAAGCGGCTTCGTGCTCCTGAAGGAACTTCATAGCTGCAGCGTGGTCCTTGTCGACATTCACCGCTACAATCTCCAGGCCGTCGCGATGGTATTTGTCATATATCTTCTGCATCCATGGGAACGACTGTCGACAGGGAACACACCACGAAGCCCAGAAATCGACATAGACAACTTTTCCGTCCAGCGAAACACTGTCCGGCAGCGCCTCCCTGATTGCATTGACGGAATCGGTGGATTCACCGGCTTGGGCTACAGGGAGAGTCAAAAGAAAGATGATCAGGACTGAAATTGAGAAACGGACCGGGCGCAGGTTCAGAATCATACACTATCCCTTTCGTTAGGGCGCTGTTCGTTCGTACTCAAGTAACCGATATCGATTGACGATAGACGTGACGCCTCTGATCCAGCTTTGTGATTGACCCGACCCGATTTCGGGCGATTGCAGTCTTTTAAACTGATCTCAGCCGCCACCGGTTCCAAAAAAACAGACTGATGCACTCTATTATGTTTGGTTTCATCGGATTTTCCCCTCAAAAAATTAGCAGAATTTCTGGTATTTTCCCGGGATACGTCATCAAGTGACGTAACGGACTGATACATAAGGGAAGAGCGGTCGACAAACCGAATGAAACCCCGTGTTCGGGGAGTCACCCGTACAGACAATTAATCCGCTCAAAACCCCAAAAAACTAAATCAAAGGAGGCGCCTGATGGCCTTTTCTGTCCGAGTCGAGGCGTACCGGTTCCCGGCTACCTCGCCCATGCTGACGATCGAGGTGTCCTGGTGGAACACCCGGGAATTGATGGACGACGAGAGATTCAAGTACCAACCCGAAATGCAGGGTTACGATGATTATATCGCTGTTCTCAAACCGTGCGAGTTCCGAGAACTGCATCACCGGTACCGCAAGAACGCTTTCTGGCCGTCGGGGACGGAGGAATATCACTACCCCGCCCTGCCAATGCTCGATGCCATAGCCGACTACCTGAGCGATGAGTACCACCACTTCAGGGTAACCGTTTTCGAATGGGACAGCGGACTGGGCGACTGATAGTACCGGCCCGCACGCCGGCCTATGCCGGCGTGATATTCGGATTCAACCGGAAGAAATTGCTCGGGTCGTAAACTGCCTTGATTTTCCTCAACCGCTTCATGTTCTCACCGTAAGCGTGTGCGGTGATCGCCTCGGACGTTTCATCTGCCTGACTGGTGAAATTGGTGTAGGTTGTGCCTTTCGAGTATGGCGCGATTTTGTCAAAACCCTCGCGCACCCAGGCGATATTCGCTTCGTTCTCCCTGGGATCTTCCCAGTTTCCGTCAATCGACGACAACCACTGCGCGGAACGCTCCGGGAAGGCAGTATCGCCGGGGTTGACCCTGTTGATGGCGCCGCCCATGTGGAACGTATTGACCATGGTCATCGGGTGCGGGCGCTGATTCATTCGCTCCGAGATAACATCAATCGCCGCGTCCGGAAGCGTATCCAGATACTGTGACTTCCAGTAACTCTGGTATCTGCCCCGTGGAAACATCGGGTCGAAAGCTGTTTGAACCATCTTGAAGGGCATCGGTTGAGAGATATCGGCCAGCGGCGTACCCAGTTCCCTGAGCGGTTGCATCAGTTTCATCCCCTCTTCCGGATCGCCCACGTACACGCCGCCGGTCAGCAGACAGGGCTGATTATGGACCGGCTCCGGCAGCTCCGGCGCCGCCGGCAAGGTAATGGACACCGCGGCCGAAGTAATCTCATCCGGGAATTTTACCACACAATCACGCCATCGTCTGATTACTTGAGCGGCGTCGCGTACGGGATAGAACACGCCCGCGAAACCGACAATCGGTCCCAGCGGATGAAGCCGGAATTCGAACGACGTGACAATGCCGAAATTGCCGCCCCCGCCGCGAATAGCCCAGAAAAGGTCGGGCTCGGATGTCTGGGAAGCTTTTCGGACAACACCGTCGGCGCAAACCACCTGCGCCGACAGGAGGCTGTCAATGGTCAAACCGTACTTCCTGCGCACCCACCCCTGCCCTCCGCCGAGCGTAAGGCCCGCCACGCCGGTGTCGGACACAACGCCGCCCGGCACAATAAGTCCGAAAGCCTGGGTTTCACGGTCAAGGTCCCCCCAGTTAGCGCCTCCCTGCACACGGGCGATTCTCGCCTCCGGGTCGACATCGACACCCCGCATACGGGTGAGATCGATAACCATGCCTCCCTCGCAACTGGAATGTCCCGCTACCGAATGGCCGCCGCCCCGCACTGCCACCGTCAGGCCGCGTTCACGGGCGAAATTCACCGCGTCGACCACATCGGCCGTCCCCGTGCAGCGGACTATCAGTCCCGGCTTGCGCTGGTTCATTTTGTTGTAAATCGGATTCTCCGCACACCGCGGATCACTGGAAGTCAACACCTCTCCGTGGATGGTCGAGGTAAGCTGCTGGAGGGCATCGTCTTCCACGCTCACACGACCGCCGTCAACTGTCGCCATCTGGGTTGCCATACGATCACCTTTTCATTCTTCGATCACTAGATTTCGCCCGGGATAATCGAAAATGATTGTCTCGGGATGGGCATTATAGATGAATGTTAGTATGCGAACGTCGTTCGATGATGTCGGACAAGAGGAAAGTCGCCGGACGGCGCCGATAGTAGCAACGACATTGGTTCAATCCGGCGGCGGCACCGGATGGACGAACGTGTACTCGGCGCCCGGCAGGCCTAACGTGGCCTTTATCGGTCTCCTTTCTCTTTATCCTACTTATACGACGCACAGAGACCCGGGATTAGTCGTTGTTTTTGTTTTTTTGACAAAATTTCCGGCTGGATAAAGGTGGAAGGGGGGCTCGGTCTCCCGCCAACGCCTTCGACGACATTGGCTCAAAAGGCAATGCGACAATCGTATTGAAGTTCGACATGAACCTCAACACACTCGAGCACATGAGGAAATCGTCGTCTGCACGAATATCTTTCGCGCGCAAAACCTTTCCATTTTGAGAAAGTGACTAACGACACAATGCAAGTTGAATCTGTCATGGTGATCCTCGGAGCCAGATCGAGATCGAAAGCGGCAGAAACCAGATCCTGCGAAGGCTCAGTGCCGTAATTGGTTCGCTTCAGATCATTGATAAGGTCGCGCAGAGCACTTTCGTCACAGAGGATCCGACGGTCATTGTAAAGGGCGTGCCACGCCAGGTAGAACTGACCTCCCATGATGACAAATACGGCCAACTGGAAAAAACCCTCTGGAGTACCGTCGGCAATTACATGGTTTAGCACATCTCCGACGAGCGAGTGGATTTCTTCTTCATCGTAGCCTCCCAGGCTGTCGGGCCACAGCCGGGCATACAGCATCGTATCGGTCTCCCCTTCTTTCCGTGCATAAGCAACGGGGCACCCGTCACCGCCCCAGCATCGGTAGATATAGTCCAGGGTATATCCGGGTTCCATGTGAAGGTGATTGAGTTTCCGGAAATACCGATTGGGATCAAAATCGTCGGGATGCCTCAAATGATATTGGAGTCCCGACGCTCGGGAACTGGCAAAATGATCCGGAAGCTCCTGTTGTTCATTGAGGTGGCGGATTTCATCGACCGTTTTCTGCACGTGGGACTGGCTCATCACGGGGGGTTCTCGTTTCGCCACCAAAACAACAAAGAGCGCCCCGGCACAGATTGAGGCGCCCCGGATGAGCGTCCGCATTTTCACAGTGAATCCCTCCGTAGCTTCCCTCGGATATTTCCTTCGACAAATAGACGGATGGGGGCCGAAAGCTGTTCATCCAGCTCCTGTCATGCGCGCAGATGTGCTGGGAAATGATAAAGAGTTTTGTGGCAACAAGGCAAACGCTGACTCTCGTTTTCACCGGAAGCCGCAGGAAACTCCGGCCGGCGGAGAGGGAGCTGACGGGGGGAGGTGATGGCCAGGAAACCTAACGGACGCGAATATGAGTTGCAAACCTGTCCAAAAGTGGTAATATTTGAATTATATGGGAAGGACGCACCCGGCAAGCAACCTGTAGCGGCGGTGCGAGGGTGATAAGGCAGGTGTGTTTGAACGAACGCAGCCATTGAACCTGCACCCCCCCACTACCAATTACAAATTTTCGATATAACATAAGCGGCGTCTCGAGTAAGTGTATGGCGACAGGGTTTCCCCGGGGAGACCCATTAATTATCAATTCGGGGAATGATATGACACTTGCCAATGGTCATAAGCTCGGTCCCTATGAAATCGAATCGACTGCCGGAAGCGGGGGAATGGGCGAGGTGTATCGCGCCCGGGATACGCGGCTCGACCGGATCGTCGCCATCAAGGTATTGCCCGCACATACGGCTATCAATCCCGAGGCCAGAGCGCGATTCGAGCGTGAGGCAAAAATCGTCTCCAGCCTCAATCATCCCAACATCTGTGTGTTGTACGACGTCGGTCACCAGGACAATATCAACTACATCGTAATGGAGTACCTCGAGGGCGAAACGCTCGAAGACCGCCTGAAAAAAGGCAGACTCGAAACTGCTCAAGCCCTTGAAATCGCCGGCCAGATCGCGGGCGCGCTGGAGGCGGCCCACCGCAAGGGACTGGTCCATCGAGACCTGAAACCGGGCAATGTCTCGCTAACCAAAGAAGGCGCCAAACTTCTGGATTTCGGGCTGGCGAAGCTTCAGGCGGATGCCGTGACCGGAATGGGCGATCAGACCGAGACCACCCCGGTGACAGGCGCCGGGGCAATCGTCGGAACACTGCAGTACATGTCTCCGGAACAACTCGAAGGTCAGGAAGCCGATGCCCGCAGCGACATATTCGCCTTCGGCGCCACACTGTACGAGATGGTCACCGGCCACCGCGCTTTTTCCGGCACAAGCAAGGCCAGCCTCATCGGATCCATCATGAAGGAAGAGCCGCGATCGGTTAGTGAACTGCTTCCAACCTCTCCCCCCGCCCTTGATCGGCTCATCAAGAAATGTCTCCAGAAAGACCCGGATAAGCGGTGGCAAACGGCCGGCGACCTGAAAGATGAACTTGATTGGATTGCCTCAGCCGGTTCACAGGCCGGAATATCGAGACCGGTGTCCTCGCGTCGGCGATTTCGCATGCGACTGGCGTGGCTGGTCGCAACAGTAGCCGCTGTGGTCGCCCTGGCGCTTGGCATACGGCTGATCACGCAGGAGACACCGGAACCGAAAACCGTGCGCTTCACGATTCACAAACCGGGAAACGTCGCCCGTGTCGACTGGCCGATAATGTCTCCCGATGGTAAGTACCTTGCCTTTCTCGGATTCGACAGTTCCGGCACCTCGAACATATACGTCCGCCCGCTCAATTCTCAAGACGCCTTCCCTTTGCCCGGTACGGAGAATACATACCGTCCGTTCTGGTCCCCGGACAGCAAATACCTGGCGTTCTTCGAGTCGACGCGGAGCCAGATCAAGAAGATTCCGGTATTCGGAGGCCCTTCGCAAGTAATCTGTAAGGCCAGAGGCGCGGATGGCAACTGGGGCAAAGACAACATAATTCTGTTTGACGACTACGAAGGTGGCAACAGGATTGGGCAGGTATCGGCTGCCGGAGGGGAACCGAAAATCGCCGTGGCTCCGGATACTTCCGTGGGTGAGAG
>CAYNEO010000043.1:0-17141 GCA_964396245.1 uncultured Ignavibacteriales bacterium | reverse complement strand
TCGAGTGAACCCGAAGTCGTCTTTTCCGTTCCGTGGATACTCATGTCCGGAGGCGTTTCGCCCAACGGCCGGTATTACCTCGCCTCAGGGATGGGGAGCCCGGACCGGGGTATATTTGTGTATGATATCGAGCGCAAGGGCACGCGATGGCGGCTCAGTCCCAGCGGGGAGATGGCCCGGTGGAGCCCGACCGGTGATGAAATTTTCTTCTTTGACGGCGACGATTTCACCAGCGTAAAAGTTGATTTCAAAAACGGTTTCTCATACGGGGCCCCGACGAAACTCTTTAGCCGCGCCCACCCGTCGCAGGCAGACTACACATACTGGGGCTACGACGTGGCCAACGACGGTCAGCGTTTCCTTTTCATAACACCCGATAACAGCCCATCCGACCGGTCACGAGACATTGAGGTCGTGCTCAACTGGCATACGGAACTTATGAAGTGAGCTGACAAAGAGAACAACCAGAACGCTTTTTCCGGCAATCCCCCGCAACATTCCGGTCAACACTCTCGTCATTGATGGCAGAATTTCATGAGTGCCAGGGCTGTCCTGGCCGGCCGTGAGACGCAAGTCAAAGGAGAGTATATGATCAGGATGTCCCTGTTCTGGGCAACTATTTCTTTCAGCGCCATTCTCTTTTCGTGCGGCGGAACCGATAATCAATCCGCCGTCGTGCCGATGAAACTTGACCACAACCGGATGCTTGTCAACGCCGAGATGCAGCGGGCCGACGGTACATGGCGGACAGTTCTCCTCTGGGTCGATACCGGAAATCCCGAGTTTATAATGAGTCCCTCGCTTGCCCGAGATCTGGGGATTGATCTCTCAGAGACTGAACAGCCAAATGGTGAACCCACCGTGCGGGCTCTGGAAGTGCCCCCGCCCGACAGTATACGCATCGGCAATCTGACTCTCGATTTCAGCGGCGTAAGATCGAGTGTATTGTTTCAACCGGCCTGGCTGTTCAGCACCATGCACTGCGACGCTAATCTGCCGTCTACCGTGTTGAATCGGTATCACGTTATATTTGACTATCCGCGTAGTGAATGCACCCTTTCACCATCGACAACAATTAAGCCGCGCGGCGTCAGAACAGAAGCAAGTATCGACACGGTCACCGGTATCGTGCAGATTGACGCGATGATTGACGGCAAAAGCTTCAGCTTCGCCCTGGACAATGGGGCTTCATACAGCTTCGTCTCCGGCAATATCGCGCGGAAACTGGTTGATGATCACCCGCAATGGCCTCACGCTACTGGTGCCGTCGGTTGCGCCAATATCTGGGGATGGTGGCCGGAGGAGCCTTCGTGGCCGATGGTGCGCCTGCCCGAAATTGACTGGGGCGGCGTCAAACTGAAAGAGGTCGCCCTTGCGGGACTCCCTGACTTCTTCGGCGGCCATTCTCTGGGTGAGTGGTATTCGACAAAGACCGCACGGCCGGTAGACGGATTCCTCGGACCCAATGCGTTCAAGGCCTTCCGGATCGAGATCGATTACGTGAATGGCGCCGTCTATTTTGAGCAGGGAAGTGAATTCGACACGCACGATCTGGACGTCGTCGGACTGACCCTTCAACCTCAGCCGGACAGCAGCTACCTGATTATCGGGGTCGCCGATACCAACGGGTTGGCGTCGGCTCCCGGGCCCCAGTCGGGTGATATTCTGATTCAGGTCGACAGCTTCAAAACGACCGGTGCAACGATGGGAGCTGTAACTGACGCCCTCCGGGGAAGATCCGGCGACGTTAAGACACTCACACTGGAACGTGATGGCAGACAATTGACAGCACACGTAACCGTCCGGCGTTGGCTGTGAGAAGCGCCTTTCTCCATGTGTTTTGAAGCCCGGCCCGGGTGATTTGGATTCATCACCACGCACCTCTGTTGGTTCAAGCGCTCAATTTAGTTGCGTCGTCGAGAAATTATGCTTTTGTTATAGACGAAGCACATTCCCGCATAAGGATCGGGGTCAATGGCGACACAAATGCCGGATGATGATCGCACTCAATCATTCTTCGCCCTGACCGCAGGCACCACGGTTTCACACTACAGGATAGTCGATAAGATCGGTTCAGGCGGTATGGGTGAAGTATACCTCGCGCTCGATAACGAGCTTAACCGCAAGGTCGCACTCAAATTCCTGCCGTCTGATCTGTGTGGTGACGATGAGTGCCGAAAGCGATTCAAGCGCGAGGCGCAGGCAGCGGCCGGTCTCGACCATCCTAACATCGCCGCTATCTACGAGGTCGGCGAACACGGCGGTCGATCGTTTTATGCCATGCAGGTGATAGAAGGACAGTCGCTTCGGGAAGTCATCGCCGGCAAGGACCTGCCAATCGATCAAATCGTGGAAATAGCGATTCAGGTATCCGAGGGACTTCAGGCGGCCCATGACAGCGGCATAATTCACCGGGATATCAAGCCGTCGAATATCCTTATCGACAGCCACGGGCGCGTGAGGATTGTCGATTTCGGCCTGGCCACCATTCGCGGCTCGGAGCACCTGACAAGAACCGGTTCAACTCTCGGGACAATCGGGTACATGTCGCCGGAACAGGTGGATGGCCGGGAAATCGACCATCGCAGTGATTTGTTCTCGCTCGGGGTCGTGCTCTACGAGATGATTACGAAGCAGAACCCGTTCAAGCGGGACAGCGACGCGGCGACGCTCAGGGCCGTGAGTGACTACGTACCGCATCCGGTTGCGAGATATCGAGCCGACGTCACCGAAGAACTCCAGAACATCGTAGATAAGGCGATTGATAAAGATATCGACTTGCGTTACCAGCACGCAACTGATCTCATTGCCGATCTGAAACGGTTGACACGTACGATACAGTCTCAATCACGTGATACCGCCACCAGCCCATCCATAGCAGTATTGCCCTTTGACGATTTGAGCCAGGACCGCGATCAACAGTATCTGTGTGACGGATTGACTGAAGAATTGATCAGCGCGCTCGCCTGTATCCGGGGCTTACGAGTTGTGTCCAGAACATCGTCATTCGCATTTCAAAACACGCGTGAAGATATACGGGCAATCGGGCGAAAGCTTAATGTGTCGACGCTGTTAGAGGGAAGCGTTCGCCGGGCAGGCAATCGCATTCGCGTCACCGCTCAGTTGATCGAGGCGGAGACCGGCTATCATTTATGGAACGGAAAGTTCGACCGCCAGATGGAGGACCTGTTCGCCATTGAAGACGAGGTCACATCCTCTATCGTAAGCGCCCTGCGTCCGGAGCTCCTGCGAGAGAAGGCTGCGGTCGTCAGGCCGCACACCACGAGCCTGGAGGCCTACAATGAGTACTTGCTTGGGCTGGCGTTGTGGAACACAAGGACCGATGATGGTTTGAGAAAAAGCCTCGGTCATTTTTCCCGCGCCGCCTCTCTAGACCCTGAATACAGCATGGCTCACTGCGGAATTGCCGATGCCTACAATGTCATGGCCGGCTACTGCCTTATTCACCCTAAGACCGGGCTGCAAAAGTCAATGGAGGCAGCGCAGAGGGCTCTGGAAATCAATCCGAAACTCGGCGAGGCACACGGAAGACTGGCTATGAACCTATTTGAGTTGCATCATGCCATCAACGATGCCGAGAGGGAGTTCAATACAGCGCTGCAGTTGAGCCCCAGTTCAACCATAACAATTAACGGTTTTGACGAAATGCTGGCCGCCCTTGGACGCTTTGATGAAGCTGCACAGTTGATTGAAACATCTCTCGCTCTGGATCCACTTGGATGGGTAGCCAAACTACACAAGGCGGGACTGGCCCTCTTTATGGATCAGCACGAAACCGCTGAATTCCTGAATGATAAAATGCTCGAGGCAGACCCGCAATTCATGCCTGCGCTGCGACACAAGTGCGAGATTCTTGCGGCAAGAGGCGACATGAATGCTGCATACGATCTGGCCGCCAGACTGGTTGAGATGTCGGGCGGACACCCTATGGACATCTCACATCTTGGGTATGTTTCAGGATTGGCCGGTGATGACTCAGCGGCAGCAGACTGTCTTAACAGATTGGGCGCTCTTGATGAAGTGCATTTTGTTCCATCTTACGAGAGAGCCCTCATTCATCTGGGTATGCAAAATTACGAAAGGGCCCTCGAGGAATTGGAGCAAAGCGTGGACGAGGGTTACTGCCGCATTTTGCAGATCAATGTTGATCCGAGGTTCAGACCTTTGAAGAAGCACGCGAAGTTCATGGAAATAGTGAAGCAGCTGAATCTCGTTTGACCGGGGTTGTTGAAGTCATAAAGTGGGCGGACACAGGTCTATACGCTCTCTAGCGGAGACACCATGCCGGGAACCAGCAGCACACCTAACAATGATCCCGAGTTTTTCGACCGTGACGAGTTCAGGGCAAATCTACTGAAATACACGAGGAAGGCCTTTCAAGTGTTGCCGCCGATAGAAAGACCTCGAATACTGGACATCGGCTGCGGTACCGGCGTGTGTACGCTCGAACTTATTCGGTTAAGCGGCGGTAGCGTAGTTGCTGTGGATATCGACAAAAAGGCTCTCGATAAACTTGTCCGGGTTACAGAGAACGAGGGGTTATCCAATCGCGTGACACCGATTCAGGGCTCTATGCTCGATATGGATTTTGCGCCGGGCAGTTTCGATATCATCTGGAGCGAGGGCGCGATAGCCAATATGGGCTTCGAGCGAGGTCTGAGGCTCTGGCGGCAGTTTCTTGTTGATGGTGGTTACGTGGTCGTACACGACGAACTCTCCAATGTGGAGCAAAAGGTGGAATCAGTGCGCGAGGCCGGATTCGATGTTCGCAGCCGGTTCGAATTGCCTCCGAGCGTCTGGTGGTGCGAGTATTACGCACCGCTGAAAAGGCATCTTGACATGATGCGTTCGACTGGACCGCTGAGCGAGAAGGTCGCTGCGGCTGCAGAAGCCGCCGAACGGGAAATCGCCGAGTTCAATCCGCACAGCGATCGCTACGGGTCATTCTTCATAATTATGCGAAAAGTGTAATCCGGGGCACAGCTCCTACCGACGGTCCCCTTCGCTCACACCTCCACCGACCCGC
This sequence comes from uncultured Ignavibacteriales bacterium, assembly GCA_964396245.1. Lineage (GTDB taxonomy): Bacteria > Zixibacteria > MSB-5A5 > GN15 > FEB-12 > CAYNEO01. The sequence continues at coordinate 12,094 of CAYNEO010000043.1, read as the reverse complement.
AATGGTACGTGTAAGCACAGTATTCGCAATTCTCGTTCGGGGCCGGCGGCGTGTCGGCGTGCAGCGTCGCCAGGCAATCACGCACGGCCGATTCTACCCAGGTATCATCTCCGTCGTAAGGCAGTAGTTGCAGGGTGAAAGTGAGCGTGCTGTCAAATCTCTCAGGCGTTTTCAGCCCGTTCGCATAGAGGAAGTACCCGCGGTCCAGAACGGCAAATCCATTCCGACGCAATAACCACTGGTATATCTCCATCTGGCGCTTGTACGCCTGGCGATACTCGGAATCGAGAGTGATCTCCGATGACGTGCTCGTAGCCTTGTAATCGACCACTATCAACTCACCGGCCGGCGTGACCCAGATATCATCGACCGCCCCGTGAAGCATCAGGTTGGAATTCGGGAGCGTATACTGCACGCCCTTGAAATTCTGCCGCCATACATCCATCATCTCGTGCGCGAACGGGACGGCGCTGACGCCGTACTCTGTCATGATCGGGTACGGCTCCTGTTTCAACCGGTACAGATCGAATTCTTTCTTGAGCAGTTCATCCACGGCAGAATTGAGAGTATAGCCGGGTATAGATGGACGACCGATACCGAGACGGCGGTCTATATAAAAGCAGCGCGGACACTCGATAAAGAGCTCGATCTTACTTCGGCTCAGCTTAAACGGCTTATCCGGATCAAACAGATTGCGTGTGCGCTTACCGATTGAAAACATGCCTTCGACCTTTCAATGCTTATCCGCCGATTCCAGCAATCCGGCCGGTTTGATAACCGCCACGCTCTTTCTCCATCCGGCAACCCAGCTACGCAGCTCGTCGGAAACAATCGTGTTCAACGTCATCGTCAGCGACCCGTCATCGTTGTGCGTCAACTGCTGCGATGGATGCCAGACCCGCTCGGCCACCACGTCGGCAATAACCGGTTTGAAACGCAGCACCACCTTCCGGGGCTGGAGACCCTCACAGCCGAATATCCCGAACCGGCCCTCACGCAATTTCTCGAGACTGAAATCCTTCTTTCGATCAAATGTTTTGTGGAGCGCCTCCACGCTACAGATACGCTGTATCGGCAAGAAGATGTAGTTCCTGTGGTGAGGGACATAGACAATGCCATACAGCGCGCCCTTGTGATACAGGATCATGTACGGATCGGCGTCGAACTCCGACCGCTCGCTCTTCCAGGTGGACTTATATACGAAGTGACATTGCCGACATCCCCTGGCCGCATGCACGAGAGTCTCGATCGTTTCGGAATGGGGCGCATAGTCGATATACCCCATGAATGTCGCGCCGAACAGGCCGCGTCCCGGATCGAAACCGTCATCGCTCTGGAATATCTCCGGCGAGACCAGCTGCCTTGCCTTGTCAAGCAGCGACTTGATGTCGCCCTCAAGGCTGGTGCCGTGGCAGACATTCGCCAGCCGCTCGATGAAATACGACGCCACCAGTTCCTGGCTCTCAATCGTGGTGGGAATGAATTTGAGGTGGCAGTCTTCAAGATACCAGATCAGCTCCCTCCCGCGGCCGGAGCGGGTCTGAAGCGGGATTCCGGCGTCCGAGAGATCCGAGAGATCACGCTGGAGGGTGCGCTTGGGTACCTCGCGCTCAAAGAACTCGTATAGCTTGCGCACCGTGACCTCGCGATTCAACGCCAGCCGTTGCAGAATCTTGATCACACGCTCGATCTGCCTATGCTCGGGCATACAACCTCCCACATTTTCTTTCCAGGGGGCACCCTCCCCATGAAAAAGAATGAACTTTTTGCAGACTTTTCTGGATAATAGGTCATTAGGTGGCGTTTAGCAAGTTTTATTGTGGGCGTCCGTCACCACATTGGATATGAGGTGATACCAGCAAGGCTTTGCACACATGTGAGGAGGTGCCACATGCACAAACAGCTCAAGCAATTTATCAATCAGATCATAATCGGCCAGCCGGTCCGTGATCGAGTTTTGACGGTCGTCCCTCTCTTCATTAACGACGAGTCGCAACCTGCATACCTGACACTCGGACAGGCACTTAATGAAGGATTGGTATCGATCGGCGAGGTTTCTAAGGGCGGATCAGTGCCGAACCTGACAGTCGAAAACCGGGCTGATATCCCGGTGATCATGCTCGATGGTGAGGAGTTGATCGGAGCGAAACAGAACCGCGTGGTCAACACCACCGTTCTTCTGGAGCCGAACTCCACAACCATTATCCCGGTGAGCTGTACCGAGCAGGGTCGATGGTCCTACATGTCGCCCGAGTTTGCCGATTCTCAGACAGTGATGTCCCCGAGCATCCGGCATCACAAAGTCCGGTCTGTCTCCCACTCGCTGGCTATGAAGATGGGCCATCGTTCCGACCAAGGCCGGGTGTGGGAGGAAATCGATGCGTTGGCTGTTCGAGCCGGGACGAGATCAGCCACCGGCGCCATGCGTGATGTGCACCAGCATATCGGAGAGAGGATCGAGGACTTGTGCCAGGCATTTCAACTGCGGGACGGACAGAACGGCCTGTTGGTGGTTATCGGGAAACGCGTTGTCGGTTTTGATATCCTGTCGCGTCACGAGTCGTTCGCCAGACTATATCCAAAGGTACTCCGGAGCTACGCCGCCGATGCGGTGCTGGACAAGAATGCCGAACCGGGGGGCAACTTCGCTGATCTGGCCCGGTCTTTTTTCGATTCTTGTACGAAGACATCGGAATCCCGTCACAAGGCAGTCGGGCTTGGTGTCGATTGCCGGTTCGTTGGGGATAGCGTGGTCGGTTCCGCACTCCTCGTTGACCCGGCTGTCGTCCACATGGCCTTCTTCCACAGCGAGGCTGAGGATCGCTGCGAGCCGATGATGCCGAGCCGTCGGCGAAGCGGCTTCCGCAGGCAGAGATGACACAACCTTCATAATTACGGGAGCTGGACTTCGGGGGGAGGTCCGGCTCTCCGGGAAGATAGAGACGGCCCGGCGGCGCCCGGTGTGCTCGTGTCGCCGGGCGCTGTCTCTGAAAAACAAAGTGTCTCCCTGACCTTGACGTAGAGTATACCGATCGATCCGAGCCGCTCGAGCGCTATTTCGGTTTTTCGGGTCTTCCGCCGTGCAGGTTGCCGTACGGATGTGCCGAACCCTGGACACGGTCCAGGAAGGATCGGTGCCTAGGTGCACTCAGATTGAGATGATGGTACACCCCCAGTTTCGCCAGATCCTCGATAAAGACCCAGACAATACAATAGCCCCAGATCAGGCCCACATAAATCCAGGGGAGTCGCGTCATCAGCAGGCCAAACCCGACAATGAATGCTGCCGCGGCCTGTGTTGTCAGGATCGCGCCAAGCAGAATCGGCGACGGATGAGGTTTGCTGAGAAACGGTCGTTTGGTCCGGGCCACGAAAAGCGTCAGGTGTCCGGCCACGGCAAGCTTCAGATATATGAATGATTGAATCTGGCCTTCCGTCAGCTTGAGCACCATTTTGGCGATGACCAGAATTCCGAAAGTCTCGAATACCCCGACGGTGCCCAGCACAGTGGCAACCGTGAGTACACGGCGCATATCCCAGCGTATCGGGTTCGGATTCAACCACGTATTGTCATAGGCTATAGTCATGATGGGCAAATCGTTGAGCACCGCCAGCAGAATAATCATCACCGATGTAATGGGATAGAAATTGAACGCTATCATCGCCAGCACAACGAAGAACATGATGCGGATCGTTTCGGTTATGCGATAGATGGCGTAACTGTTCATGCGCTCGAAGATCTTTCGAGCTTCTTCCACAGCCTTGACAATCACGGACAGGCCCGGAGCCGTCAGCACGAGGTCGGCCGCGGCCCGCGCGGCATCGGTCGCCCCGCTGACCGCAACACCTGTATCTGCCTGCTTGAGGGCCGGAGCATCGTTAACACCATCGCCGGTCATGCCGACAATATGCCCTCGAGACTGCAATGCCTCTACAATCTCATATTTGTGCTGCGGAAACACCTGTGCGAAACCGTCCGCCGTCTCTATTGCCTTAACCTGTCGGGAATTAAGATCTTGGTCACTATCATCGCCAAAGAATTCGTCGGCCGAGTGGATCTCCGTACCCAGACCCAGCTGCCCCGCGATTTGCGATGCGATGGCTTTGTTGTCACCGGTGACCATCTTGACCTTGATACCGTGCTCCCCGGCTCTTTTGATTGTGTCGGCTGAATCTTCCCGCGGTGGGTCATACAGTGGAAGGATACCCAGAAATTGCCACTTGTCGCCATCATCGGTCCTTGCCACACCGAGCGTACGAAAACCTTTCGACGCCAGATCCGTGATTTTCTTTTCCGCGTTCTTACTGTCTTCCGGTTTCAGCCCGCACATCTTGAGGATAACCTGCGGAGCACCCTTGGTCACTTTGAATGAATGACCGGCGTCATCCTGAACCGATGCTTCGGTGCGTTTGCTGACCGGGTCAAAAGGGACGAACTTCACTTGCTTGAACTTCTCCAGGCTCTTCTGGTCATTGACTCCCTTGAGCACAGCCAGGTCAATGGCATCCTGATCTTCGGATTTGCAGGCAAGGGCGGCGGCGTAGATCAAAGCCTGCGCATCTTTGGCGCCATACATAACCGGGTCGCCCAGGGTCAATTTGTTCTGGGTCAGGGTGCCGGTCTTGTCGGAACAGAGGATATCTATGCCGGCCATTTCTTCGATCGACTCCAGCCGCGTGAGAATAGCCTTCATCCCGGCAAGAACTCTGGCGCCTATCGCCATCGTCACTGAGAGCACAGCCGGCATCGCCACGGGAATCGCCGCAACCACCAGTATCAGCACAAATTGAAGCAGCACGAGAAACGACGAACCTCGAAACAACTGGACCAGCAGGAGAATTACAGTGAGCCCCAGGCTCAGGTAAATCAGGTAGTCGCCGATGTGCAGCACAGCCTTCTGGAAGTGTGAGACAGACTTAGCTTTGGAAACGAGCTTTGCAGTTTTGCCGAAATAGGTCTGCGTGCCGGTTGTGGTCACGACGGCAACCATCTCACCCTGCTTGGCTACCGAACCGGAATACGCAACATCGCCCGGTTTCTTATCCACCGGTAATGACTCGCCTGTCAGGGCGGATTGATCCACCGAGAGATAGTCGCCCTCGAGCAATTTGACATCGGCCGGTATGATGTCGCCGAGTCGAAGGCGAACGATATCCCCCGGAACCAGATTGACGGCATCGAGTTCAGTCCATTTACCGTTGCGCCTGACCCTGGTTTTCAGGGCCAACTGTTTCTTCAGCGCGTCCACGGCATTGGCAGCCTGGTGCTCCTGCCAGAACCCGACTATGGCGTTCGCAAAAAGCAACACAATGATGATAATCATGTCGGGCCAGTGACGGACAACGGCGGACAGCACCGCCGCTACTTCAATCATCCATGGAATCGGACCCCAGAAGTAGGAAAGGAATTTGAGGATTGGATTGACTGTCTTGTCAGCGAGGGCATTCGAGCCATATTGCTGAAGCCGTTGCCCTGCCTCGTTGGAGCTCAGTCCTTCCTTGGAACTCCCCAGTTTGTTCAGCGTCTCCTCCGGGCTGACTTTGTCAAATTTCGAAGCTGCATCAGTGGAGGCCGCTTCTGTAGATTTTGCGGCGGGCACTATGGACCTCCTTTTACGCTTCGATCCTGAGCTGACTGGCGGCATCGACTCAAGTCGTCAGCCATTACCGGCCGCGCGACGATTAAATTAATCACAGGAATAAATCTACTTCTGCCTCAGGCGGCACGGTATCAACCTGCCCTGGAGATTACGCTGATGAACTCGCTCGGGGAACACAAGTTGTTGTGAGTCTGTTGCTTCCCTTTACGATCATTATGCCGGCGCGGCGTCAGAATCGTATCCCAATTTGTCTATATTTATCTACATAACTGACTTGCCGCCCTGTTCGTTCCGCTGCCTTGCGACAGCTCCAGCGCAGATCGGACACCTGATGTAACAGTCGATTCTGTATTGCCCCATCGAGATGACTTGCATCATGTCCATTTCCGGACTTCATTATAGTAGTTGCTGAGCCAGATTGTGGGGGTTGATGTGATCGACGTACTGGTTTGGATATTGATTATTGCGCTGGGCCTGACTGCGCTGCTTATTATTATCTGGGCAGCCATTGAGCTGCTCGAGCTGTTGCGCTGGACATTCCCGGCGAACAAGGACGATGAAAAGGGACCGTTCAAATAGAACGGAGTACACCATGGGAGGAACACATGGCCCACATGCATCCGAGCACCCTCACTCCGGGATTCACCGGTTACAAATTCTCCTCGGAGAAGGCTGTCTTTGACAGAGCCAATACTGAACTACCTGACAGCTATTATGTCTTTCACGATCTGAAATGGGACGACCCCTCAATTGACGCCAGCAAGGCTCGCGGCGAGATCGATTTTGTGATCGTTCACCCGGACTACGGCTTCATCACACTGGAAGTGAAGGGCGGCCGGTGCAGTTATGAGCCGGAGTTTCGGGCGTGGTCATCGGAGGACGGCGATAACCGGGTACATGATATCAAGGACCCGTTCGATCAGGCGGCAACAGCGGCGCGGGCGATCCTGAATATGCTTCGGCGACAACCGCAACTGCGGGATGTATATATCCCCCATCATCATGCCGCTGTCTTCCCGGGCTGCGTTCTGGACAAGCGAGACATTCGGGCGGATGTACACGGCTGGCAGATCCTCGATCAGGGGTCGCTTTTTGATTTCAAACATGCAATCGACCGTCTTTTTCAAAAGGCTTTTCCCAAAGGTCCGGAAGCTGCTGCCTATGGCAAGCGAATAATGCAGGGTATCGGCGTACTTCACGGAAACAAGTCTCTGGCTGGCAAAACGTCGGTAAGTCACCGAATCAGGCAGGCCGAGGATGAATTTATTCGGCTCACTGTCGCCCAGCTGTCTGTGTTGAAACAGTTGCGGGACTCCCGGCGAACGGTAATCCGTGGCTGCGCCGGCTCCGGTAAAACCACGCTGGCCCTGCACAAGGCGCGCATGCTCGCAGAAGAAGACAAGGACGTTTTACTGGTCTGTTTCAACCAACCTTTGAGCTCCTATCTCAAAAAGCAATGCGAACAACTGTCAACCATCACGGTCGGGGCGTTTCATGATCTCTGCCTCGCCTGGCTTGATGAAATAGGCTGCGCGTATACGCGGTCCGAAGATGATACCTTCTACTCCGAAACACTTCCGAACCTCGTCGTAGATCATCTGGACCGAATCCCCCATCGGTACGATGCCGTCATTGTTGACGAGGGGCAGGACTTCAAGGATTCGTCCTGGACTCTGATGGAGTTCTTGTTCAAGAATCAAAATGAAGCGGTGTTCTACATTTTTGCCGATGCCGGCCAGAATATCTACAAGGGCACGAGCGATTACCCGATGGAAATGTTTCCGGTCCGGTTGGACAAGAACCTGCGCAATACCGATCCGGTATTTAAGATCGTCAAGCACGCCTGTGAACTTCCCGATGATATCGAGTCCAGCGGCGTGACCGGCCCGGGAGTAAGATTTACGACCTATAAAGACGATGACTGCATGATGCCACAGCTGGAGTCGGTCATTGCTCAACTCATTCAGGAAGGCGTGTCGCCCAATGATATCGCTGTACTGGGTACGCGGTCGCAATCTCGTACCGCTTTGCAGTACGGTCAGAAGATCGGACCGTTCAAACTTGTTGAGGCACGGGACGCTGAGAATCAGATAGTGACCATGACGATTCATCGGTTCAAGGGTCTTGAGAGCCCGGTGGTGATCCTGTGTGAACTCGATGAATCAGTGCGCCATAATCAAAAGGAACTGATGTATATTGGCCTCACCCGAGCGACGGGACTGCTGTGTGTTCTGGCAAGAGAGTCAGCGGCGGAGCAATACAAGAAGATGCTCGGAATTTGATCGATAAGCTCGGGTACGAAGGTAGCAGGATGACAATAAGGTCGCTTATCAGACTCAGTGCTATCACGCTCCTCCTCTCATATACGATGCCGGGGTTGGCCTGCCCCGACGATTCGATTGATTCCATCCCCTTTAACGAGGCCCATTTCGCGTCTACGCATAACTCGTACTGCGGAAATATCGACGGCGAGCACGGTGCGATCATCGCGCAACTGGATCGCGGTATTCGCTGTATAGAGCTCGACATACACAACGATGACTTCGCGTCACATGGCTATAGGATCGGACACGACGAACCGGGCCATGGAGTATACCATGACGAAGGCAATCCCGAAGACAATCGCCTCAGCACCTGGCTCCAACTCATAGCCAATTGGTCGGGCAGCAACCCGGATCATGCGCCGATTACTCTCTATCTCGACATGAAAGATGACTTTGGCAGCAATTACAGGGAAGGCAATCTCGCGTATCTCAACGACGATCTCCTGCACGCCTTCGGCGACCGTCTTTTCAGAAGCGACGCCTTGGACTCCTCAGGATGGCCGACAGTGGGCGAACTGCGGAGCAACGTAATTGTCGTCCTAACCGGTTCGACAGACAATCGGTTGAATTATCTTCGTGATCGCGGTTTCTCCCCTGCCGTGGCCATGAACGCTCTTGGTCAGGTAATCGAGGTCCATGACTCCGGCGATGGCGATCTCTGGTACTGGACCGGGCAACTCGAAGGTGGACAAGTGCGTTGGCAAAGGCATGGACGATACGGCAGTGGTAAACAACCGGCAATAGCCCTTAACAATGACGGCGCTATAGTGGAAATTCACGAAGCTCCCGGCCCTCGCGCTCATACGTTCCGGTATATAATCGGCAGGCTCGGCAGTGGCCTGGAAATTCAATGGCACCCCACAGTGGGCAATCTGTTTCCTGATCCAATTGACGGCGACCGCCTCACCATCGCCTTTCCCAATCTTGACAGTCAAACCGTCCGGGTGATTTACAAGGACCCGCATAACGGTACGCTGAATTCTCGCGAGGGCGAAGTGGATAAGCACACGGTTCAAACCAGCTGGCGTGAACCCGATGGAATTATTCATGCTCGGTATGATAAGTCAACAGCCTCGGCGGGTGGTGATACACTGGAGATTTCCAGCGACTCATACGGACCATTCGAGGATAACACGCTCATCTACTCCGTAAACCGCGGCAAGTGGCATCAGATTCAGTACGACCAATTGGCCTTTGTGGGCTTTGATGATGACATGCCGGATTATGCCCTCGACCTGAACCCGCAGTTCATTTCTGCGGACGCACGCAATCCGGAGACCCGACAGCGAGCGGTCAGTTTCCTGCAATCCGGGCGACTCGTTCGACTCTGGAGATTCAACGATGACATGTATGCTCCGGAATCGCCAATAAACTTCCCCGCCACCGACTTCCCGTTCGCTGACTGGTATGTCGACTACTGCAAAAGTATCCCCTGCATCAAGTAGCCTGATTCATATTGAGAAGCGGTGTTGTCGGCCGCAAAGACGACGCAACATTTTCCCAAAAGACTCGTTCATAGAGTATATCAGTCTTATTTAGGACCGGAGGAACATCGAACAAGGAAGGCAAATATGTCGGAACAAGTCGCACAGTCGCATTTCACAACAACGCTCTTCTTGTTGTGGAAAGAAACCTTTGAGGGCGGAAGTGGAGTATATATCGACAGCGGGACATCTCTGTTTGAGACGCTGGCGCCAATCGATGCGAAACAGGCATCCCGGCCGCTCGTAGACGGCGGCACAACCATCGCAGCCCATGTCGCGCATATCCGGTTTTACATGGAAGTTCACGAGAACATCATGAACGGCACACCGCAGGGCAAGATAAACTGGGCCTCGAGTTGGACGCTGAAAACCGTCAATGATTCAGAATGGGAGTCGCTGAAAACCGGGCTTAGAGAAACACACGACAGGATTTCTCAGCGATTGAACGATCTGCCCGATTGGAACAGTGAACAAGATGTTGAGTGTGCGCTTGGAATAATTGTCCACACCGGTTATCATCTGGGAGCCATCAGGCAGATAGCGACAGTCGTGCGGAAGTGAGGTCCCGGCCAACCTGGTTCCGAGGATGCCACCGTTCGCAAAAGTTTTACTTAGTAGCATGGAAGCACATATATGGGCATAATTACTATTGCTCTCCTGAGTGTTGCCGTTGGACTCTCGTCCGGTGAAAAGACACAGCCGACAGGTCTTGAGCTGGATCACCTGTATATTTGCGTTGCAGTAGGCGCCCCTGAAGCAAGCGTGCTCGAGAATGCAGGCTTGCGGCTCGCGGGCGATACGGCGCATCACACCGGTCAGGGAACAGCATCGGTCTTCTTCGCCTTCGAGAATATGTACCTTGAACTGACCTGGGTTGAAGATTCAGTTGACCTTGCTAAGGCCGATCAGGAACTCGCAGACAAGTTCAACAACGCCGCTAAAGGCGGTTCGCCGTTTGGTCTGGGTCTGAGAAGGTCTGAGCCAATCACCGACTCTCTTCCATTTCAGACGAAATCTTATTACCAGGCGTGGATGCGCGAAGGCTCCGCCATTGAAATTGCCCAAACAAACCACCGCAACGAACCGGAGATATTTGTCGTACCGACATACATGGGCCACGACAGTCTACTGGCAATGGCAACGGCCGCTCGGCCTGAACACCTCAAAGACCTCAAACATCCGGCAGAGATCACGAAACTGACGAAAATCAGAATATCCGGACCGGGCTTGCCGGGTGAATCGCAAACTCTGGCTGAACTCTCCGAACGCGGGATTGTCATATTCAGTGAGTCCACTAAACAAGTTGCGGAGCTGACCTTCGATCAGGGAAGGCAGGGCAAGACTATCGATGCCCGACCGGATTTACCGCTCGTGATACACTACTGATCGCGCGACAAACTGCCACAAATCATCGTACAACCTCAATTAGGTTGCATCGTGCAGTATGATTACTTTACTTTGCCAGACAGGGCGCACGCCGCGCGAGTAGCCGGACCTCAGATGGCCGCGTCTGTAACCGTTCTAGCAAGTGGGGTTCTCAATGGAAGAGCAGAATATCACCGCTGGTGCAGACAATCAGGCAGAGAAGAAACGGTCTCGCCCGCGGGCGTGGCTGGCCGCCCTGTTGGCGCTTATTATGCCCGGCCTCGGACATCTTTATCTCGGACTCCCCGTTGTCGCCGCTGTCATCTGGCTTGTGGCGCTCGTTCTTGCTAATCTCCTGATAACGATAATCATTTTCTCGGGATGGGGTTGGCTGGCTCTTTTCCTGTCGGGATTGGTCGTTGCGGGATTCATCGTGGGACAGATTGCTCACGCGGCTCTCCGGGCTCGTCGTCTTCAATTCCGCCGGGTTGCGGTTCCATGGTACGCACTGGCGGTGGTGGCTGTTGCCTGGTTGTGGTTTGGCGTCGGTCTTGTTCCGATTTACGGTAATTACCGGTCCTACCGGATTACGGTCAGTTCCATGGAAAAAACACTCGTGATGGGTGACTATATTATGGCCGACCTGAACGCCTACCGTACGGCCGATGTGAAACGAGGCGATGTCGTTATCTTTGTCTTCCCCCTTGATCTCGAAACCAGGTATGTGAAACGGTGCATCGGGCTGCCCGCAGACACTATCGAGGTGATCGACAAGGTGGTGTACGTAAATGGTCAGGAGGAACAGGCTCCGAGCACGCTGTATTATGCCGACAGTCTCACCAGGTCGAGGCGGACTGACGGAAGCAATTCCCGGGACAACTTCGGTCCGTATGTCGTGCCGGCAGGACAGTATTTTGTACTCGGCGACAGTAGGGACAACTCCAGTGACTCGCGTTTCTGGGGCACCGTGCCAGGAGAGAATATCTTCGGAAAAGTGATTCGTATCCACTGGAGCAACGATCTTTCGCGGGTTGGAAAGCGAGTGCTCTGACAGCGTACGTGCAATTTCAGGGGTCTTATCTCGTTGCGGGGGAAGACAGCATCATTCTTCGTGGAAGTAGCGATTCGGCCAATATCGCGGGCAACCGGTCCAACACTCCCGCGACCGCAGGGCATTGACGGTATAGCGAAGGTCCTCTCGATGCAAAAATTGCTGCCCGACATCGTAAAAAAGACCAGTGAGGGAATACTCAAAAATCTGAAGGAATCCGGATTTGACCTGCACTCTGACTTTGACCGGGTGTCGTAACTATCGCCCGAT
>CAYNEO010000042.1:0-27739 GCA_964396245.1 uncultured Ignavibacteriales bacterium | reverse complement strand
GCTGTTTTCCTTCCAGATAGAACCTCTTCCCATCCGCCATTACCCGAGCAGGTCGTGGTTCCGCTGTCGAACGGTCGCCACACGCCGACGGACACAGGTTGCGCCACATAATCCTTGACAACGCGAGTTGTGAGCCTTTAGGTATAGATACAAAGGGAGATTTAGGGCCCAGTGCGGAACTGGGGGGATATATGACTCAGTTGAAGTCGCTTTTTCAATTGCCTATTACGAACGTCATTATTGTAAGTCTCATACTAGTTCTGTTCGCCTCGCTACTGACGGCGACACCGGTGCTGGCCGCCGGATTCGCAGATTCGGCCAGGGACTTCACATTCACCACCGCCTCAGGATCACCGACATATTGTATGACAGCGCATCGAATCGGCAACATAGTCCTGACGGTGACCAACTATGGTCAGATTGGAACGAGCATGTTCAATGAGCCGCTGGGCGTGGACTGCTTCACCGGCAGGCCGGCAATATCGTGCGAATTCCCCAAAGGCTCCGGGACACGGTATCTCTTTGCGGGCGCCCTTTGGGTTGGTGCAGTTGTTGGGCGCGACACCCTGGTATCGATTGGCAATGATGCCTTATGGCTTAACCGCGAGTTCCATCCGGATGAACCGCCCTTCGGCAACATTCAGCGGCGATCAACATTACAGCCTCGGGATCCGGATTTTGATCTCGCAGTATCTGAGGAGGACATTATTGCTGTCTACACGGACACATTTACGTCGGGCGTGTCCGGGCTACGGGACGATTTTATTCACGGCCGGCCCCATCGGCCGTTGCACATCGAGGTCACCCAGCGGTCGTTCGCCTGGTCCTACTCCTACGCCGAGGACTTTGTACTGTTTGACTTCTTGATCCGGAATATCGGCGAGAAAACGTTGGACAAGGTGTATATGGGAATACTCATCGACGGTGACGTGTACAAAGACATTGCTGATCCCGAAGGCACAGAATTTTACCATGACGACATCTGTGGCTTTCTTCGCGCAAGCCCATGGAAGCGCGGCAATTGTGAATGGTCAGACACTGTCAACCTGGCCTGGATTGCTGATAACGACGGAGATTTTCTCAAGGAGGGACCGGATTTTGTGCCGGTACCGAGCATAACTGGTGTGCGCGTGGTCCGTACGCCTTCCGATTCGCTGCGATTGTCGTTCAACTGGTGGGTCAGTAATTTTGATCGTTCGAAAGACTTTGGTCCGCAGAAAAAATACCATTTTCGCGACCTGGGTACGGGGGGCACGGGGACGCCCGAGGGAGACCGCGCCAAGTATTTCTTCATGCGCAACCGCGAATTCGACTATGACCAAATATACACGGCCGGCATTTCGCCGCTGGATCCGGTGTGGGCGTATCCGAATCAGTCCATTGCCCGCGATGTCTCAGACGGGTTTGACGCGCGCTACCTGATCTCCTTCGGGCCGTTTCGAATCGAGCCGGGCCAGAGTCTGCCAATATCCATGGCCTACGTCGGCGGTGAGTACTTTCATACCGATCCGTATAACGGGCAGGTGAATCTGATCGACGGCTACAATCCCGATGCGTACTATGCCAACGTGGATTTCTCCGCTCTCGCATTGAACGCCCGCTGGGCATCCTGGATATACGACAATCCCGGCGTGGATACCGATTCCGACGGCTACGCCGGCAAATAACACATTTGTTGCGAGGACTCGGTGATAGTCAGCATCGATAGCAGCGTGACTCCCTACGACACGGCATGGAGCTATGATTGGTGCGAGAAGGTGTGGTACGAGGGAGATGGTGTTCCCGACTGGCGGGGGGCTTCACCACCACCTGCCCCGGTGTTCTGGCTGGAACCGGAAGTGGGGAGAATCCGGATCAGGTTCAACGGTGCCGTATCTGAAACCACTCGCGACGTTTTTACCAATCTGAGGGATTTTGAGGGTTACCGGATATATATCAGCCGCGATACCCGTGAGTCGAGCTACACCCTTCTTACGTCCTATGACAAGGACAACTACGACAAGTACGTATGGAACAACGAGCGAGTGCGCTGGGAGCTTCTGGATATCCCGCAAACCCTTCAAAAACTTCGATGTCTATACGGGAGTTCCTGCGAAGATGACAACTTCGATCCTTTGAATTATCCGAGAAATCACCCCTACCGGATGCCGGGATACCCGGATTCAACATTCTATTTCGAACCGCATGACTATAATCAATCGGGGTTCGCAGCCACCGGTATTCGCAAGATATACCCCAACCAGCCCTACCCGAGCACGCTGGTTCCCGACTCGGCAGATACGTCAGAGCTGACGCCGGACGGTTACCTGAAATACTTTGAATATGAATATACGATCGACAATCTCCTGCCGACGGTTCCGTACTACGTGAACATCACCGCTTTTGATTTCGGCTCTCCTGCCATGCGGATCAACCCGCTGGAAACATCGAAAACAGTCGGTCCGAAGATGGCCTACCCAACTCCGAACTCAGAGGATGTTCAACAGCACGACCTCAAAGCCTATGTCTATCCCAACCCGTATCGTGGCGACGGTGATTACTATGGCAAAGGTTTCGAAGGCCGCGACGCCGAGTGGTATATCCCCGATCGGATGCACCGAATCCACTTCGTTAATCTTCCGGCCAAGTGCACGATCAGCATCTACACGTTCGATGGCGATCTGGTCCGTCAGTGGGAGCATGATATGGATCCGAACGACCCGGCGGCTTCGCACGACGAATGGGACCTGATCACCCGCAACACCCAGCGTGTCGTCTCCGGCATCTACTACTGGACCGTCGCCGAACCGAATGGCAAGACGCAGATCGACAAGCTCGTGATCATTAAGTAGGGAACGTCTGCCCCAGACGTTCCATCTCACGTAGGTCGGGTTCCGTCGTCGATGGTGCGCCACAGGCGGATCGAGACACGAAACCCGACATTACCTTTCATATTGTATATGCAATGTGGGCGGTACGGCGCGTGTCGGGTTTCTCCGCCCGGCTCGCTGTCGCGACCCGTGCGTCGGAACACCGACCTACAGTATCCATAGCGTTAGAACGCCGACCCGTCGCCGCAAAACAAAACGGCGGCGCGGACAATCGCCCG
The DNA here is from genome assembly GCA_964396245.1 of uncultured Ignavibacteriales bacterium. GTDB lineage: Bacteria > Zixibacteria > MSB-5A5 > GN15 > FEB-12 > CAYNEO01. Next base: position 24,651 of record CAYNEO010000042.1, on the reverse strand, counting down.
CGCCGCCGCTGCTGTAAAGCCTCACCCGGGTACAGTCTATCTGGTCACAAATGATTCAACAAAGTCCTGCAATCCCGCGGCAATTTCCGTGGCGCGCTGGAACCGGTCCTTCGGATCCTTCTTCAATGCTCTTTCGAGGACGCGGTCGAATATCAATGGAATCTGCGGATTCAAATTCGATGGCTTCTCCGGCTCGTGATTCATAATCGCGTACATCAGAGCGGTGATATTCTCGCCCTTGAACGGCCGGCGCCCGAGAAGCATCTCGTACATAACCACGCCGAGCGAGAAGATGTCCGCCCGACGGTCCGGCTGCATCCCCTTGAGCTGCTCGGGGGAGATGTAGTTCGGGGTTCCCATCGCAATGCCGGTCTTGGTCATCGAATTGGAATCGATCCGGGCGATACCGAAATCCATGACCTTCACGCGATAGTCCGTCAGCACCATAATATTGGCCGGCTTGATATCGCGGTGAACAATGCCCTGTTCGTGCGCGTAATCGAGCGCGCTGCAAATCTGGATAATGATCGAGGCAATGATCCGGTAATTGAATTTGACTTTCTTCTTGATCATATCCTCGAGCGTCCGTCCCTCGAGATATTCCATCGCGATATACTGCAATTGCTCGTGGGAGCCGACATCGTAAATGGTCACGATATTCGGATGCGACAGCTTACCGGCCGCCTGCGCCTCGCGGTGCAGCCGCTCTTTCAGCTCGGCGAGTTCTTCGGGGTCATTGACAAAGTCGAGGCGGATGGTCTTCAGCGCCACCGGCCGGTTGATGGCTGGATCGATACCTTTATAGACCAGACCCATAGCGCCCTTGCCGAGAATGCCGCTCACCTGGTACCGGCCGAGATTTTTGATATCGGCCAGGTCGGCGGTGATCCGTGTCTTCTGGCTGTCATCGCTGGCCCCGATGTCGCTTGCCTCCATCGGACCGCTGTCGGGCTTTTCGTCGTCATCGTCATTCTCATAGCGCATTTCTTCCACACCGGCAGAAATGATATGCGGCTGTGATCCGGATGCCGACTGCTTCTCCTCAATATCTTGCGGCTCGGAATCCTCTTGCAACCTGGAATCTTCGTGCGGCTCGGCATCCCGGTGCGACTCTTGGTCCATTCCGGTGGCCACTGTTCCATCGTTATCATCGAGCGCAATAGTGTGGTGATCAATCGACGAAATATCGGTTTGGTAGCTTATCGCAGAGGTTTCGACTTCTCCGGTATCGGGCTCATCGGTCGCCTTGATTTCACGCACCGGCACGTCACCGGTGTCCGATCCAATAACCTTTGACTCGGCCAGGGGCCGTTTCTTCGCGATTGTCGCTTCCGATTTTGCCACACCGGTGATCAGTTCTGAATCGAGCAGGGGAGCGGCCGCCATGAACAGCAGCAACTCGAGCGCGATATAGAGCGTCTCCGGAATCATGTGGAACGAGCTGACCATGAAATAATTGATATTGCCCAACACGATCAAAGCGGAGCCGAGGATGATCATTCGGTGCATGAGCATGAGGCGCGGCATCAAGAATGCGCAGAGGCCGCCAATTCCAAACATGATCAGAAGGTAGAGCCAGCCTGATCCGGCATGTTCGATCATGATATCGTCGTTGATGATATTCTCGACGATCGAGGCTTTTACAAAGAGGCCGGTGACGTCGTCGTTGACCGGGGTCTTGAAAATGTCGTACGAGCCGAACTCATCCAAGCCGATCAACACCATTTTGTTTTTCAGTCGTGAATAGTCAAAGGTGGTGCCGAGTATATCGGCGGCCGAATAGGTGATGAAACCATCTGTCTTGGGAAAGGTGACAAAGAGCTCGCCGCGGTCGTTCAAGGGTATTTGCTTTCCGCCGCCGAGGGAAACAACATGATCCTCGCTGACCCTGATATTTTCGGGCTTGACGCCGAGATAGGTTGCCGCCGCCATCAGCGACAGCGACGGATAGTAATACCCGTCAAAGTATGCCAGCATCGGCTGATGGCGAACCACCCGGTCGTCGTCGGGGGCATGATAATCAAATCCCAGCCGGGGATAATTCGCCAGCAGTTTTTCCGACGGCAGGAAGACTTTCCTCGCCAGCAAACTGGATTTCTCGCTTAACAGCCCGAGCGGGTTGTCAACAACGACCGAGTTATTGAACAGGTATTTTGGATTGTCGGTCCGGTTGTTGCGGTAGGTCGCCAGCGCGATGTCATAGGGGAGAACCGCATTCGTAATCCAACTCAACTGACCCGCCATGATATCGGTGTACCCGGCTGAATCCTGTCGTGGATCGAGGGGTAGATCAACATCGAGCATAATCGCCCTGGGCTCACCCGAGGCTGTCGCAGCCAAAAGGTCGGCCAGCAAATCCCGATTCCACGGCCACTCGCCGTGTAGCGAGGTCGCGCGGCCGTCGATCTTCACGAGTACTACGTTGGGCCGCGGACCGCTCGGAGCGGTGACACTGCACAGCGCGTCGTTGAGGGATCGCTGAAGGCTGTCGATCGGCCCGATGCCATTAACGTAGAAGATCACGACCAGGATCGAAATCAGCAGAAACAGTATATAGCTGTAGTACTTCGTCATGAAAGCCTCACTTCATCGACCCACGGCGAGCCGATCTATCAGCGCACTCGGGGCGTTCGCCCGTTTCATTTTATCTTGGGTTCGTTTGATATCGTATTCGACCCGGCAATACGTTACCTCGCCTTCATCGGAGTCGTAGATGGCGTAACACGCCCGGGGGTCGTTATCGCGCGGCTGGCCGACAGAACCGACATTGATCAGGTAGCGGACTTCGGGGTCCGGCAGAAAGCTGTGTCCCGTCTGAACGCGCAATTGGCCTTCCTCCGCCTGCGAAAAGATCATGGGCATATGCGTATGTCCGAAGAAACACAGGTTTTGTTCCAATACCTCAAAAGCGGCGCTCGCGGCCTCCGGGCCGAGAATATAGAGGAACTCCTCGGGCAACAGCGGAGAAGCGTGTACCAGATATGCGTTTTCGATAACGGTGTCGATCTCATAGCTTTCCATGAGCGCTATCTCCCGGTCGCCGAGCTGTTTCTTGGTCCAGGCAATCGACTCGCTGGCGAACACGTTGAAGTCTTCACTCGGGATTCGCCCGAGGGCGACATACTCATGGTTGCCTACGAGCTTAATCCGGCACTTCGATTCTACCAGGTCGAGACATGCGACCGGGTCACAGCCGTAGCCCACGACATCTCCGAGACAGCCAATCATGTCAACCCCCCGGTCTTCGATATCTTCGAGAACGGCTTCCAGGGCTTCGAGGTTGGCGTGAATATCCGATATCAACGCGATGTGCATTTAGTTCGTACCTTCGACAAACTTGAAGGTGCTCTTTCCGACCGTAATGACGTCTCCATTTTTTACCAAGGACTGATCGACAGGTTCACCGTTAATGAGCGTCTTGCCTTTTCGACCCAGGTTCACCAGCGTAAATCCGTCGGTGTCACGCACGAGTTTGGCCTGGATGCCCGAAAGGAACATGCCCTTGGCCTTGATATGGACAAACTTGGCCTTTCCCAGCGTGGTTACGTCGCGGTCGAGACGATATTCGGCAAACTCGGCATTCTCTTCGCCGAGCAGAATGGAGCCGCCGTACTTGGTGACCAGCTGGCGTTCCACCCGGTCGTTTTCCAAAAGCGTCTTCTGACGCTTGGTGTTCAACACCATGGTCCCGTCCATACCGGCCAGCTCATTTCCCTGGTGGGTCGCTTCCCGGCTGTACAGGAGCGTGTACTTGCCGATAGTGATGCTGTCCTGGTCACGGAGCACTTCTTCATGGATCTTGCGGTTGTTGACAAACGTCCCGTTGAGTGACTCGTTGTCTATAATCACGGCGGCGTTGTTGTTAAATTCGATAGTGGCGTGTTTGCGAGAGACCCCCCGGTTTTCGAGCACGATATCATTGTCGTGGGTGCGGCCTATGGAGATCCGTTTCTTCTCCGTGACGATCCGCTCAATGACCTTGTCTTCATACTTTACGACGATTTCCGGCATTGGACATTCCTTTCGAAATACACGCGATTGTCTCTGTTTAGGTTGTGCACGTCACTGTGCCGCGACATATGTTTGAGCGCTTGTCAGTTCCTACTGGTTCACCTATATTGTCGGCATGAGAATCGGAAACTTAAACTTGTCCGGCAGGGTGTTTGCCGCCCCCCTCGCTGGCATTTCCAACCGTCCGTTTCGCGTTCTGGCAGCGCGCGCCGGTGCCGCGATTACGTACACAGAAATGGTATCGGCCGAAGGTATTGTCCGCAATCAGGCAAAGACGCTGGAAATGTTGAAGTTTCAACGGGATGAACAGCCGCTGGGCGCTCAGCTGTTCGGTGCCGACCCGAACGCTATCGGCGAGGCTGTTCGAAAAGTGATCAGCGGTTTCCATCCGGACCTGATCGACCTGAATTTCGGCTGTCCCGTGCGGAAAGTGGTCAACAAGAACGGCGGAGCGGCTGTACTCAAGGATCTTAAGCTGACCGAGCAGATTGTCCGCCAGGCAGTGACAGCCGCCGGCGAGATTCCCGTCACTATCAAAATCCGTTCCGGATGGGATGATGCCACCCCGGTTTTTGTCGAAGTTGGCAGAATTGCCGAGGATTCCGGCGCCGCCGCCGTCACGTTGCACGCTCGAAGCCGTTCGGGGGGCTTCTCCGGACGCGCCGATTGGACGTCAGTCAAACAATTGAAAGACGCTGTCGGCATCCCGGTAATCGGCAACGGTGATATCGCGACGCCGCAGGATGCGCGGCGGATGCTTGACGAAACCGGATGCGATGCCGTCATGGTCGGACGCGCCGCCTTGGGAAATCCCAGGATATTCAAAGAAATTAACCACTATCTCGAGACCGGACGCGCCCTCGGAGGACCATCGCGAGCCGAACGTATACAGATGGCAAGAGAGCATGTTCGCCTAATGGTCGAAGAATATGGTGAAGCGAGAGGCGTGCTCAAAATGCGGAAATGTTTCTGCTGGTATTGCAAGGGGTTTCCCGGCGCCTCGGAGCTCCGCCAGAGGCTGGTCCATGTTTCGACCGTTGATGAATTCGAACAAATCCTGACCGAGGCCGGTTTTCCTAATACTGAAACGACAACTCAAACGGCCGCACCGTCCGGTCCGGACGCGCGGGCCTGAGACTCCTGAAAATGGTTGCAATTGGCCGCCAGGCTGACTATATTGGGCTCCAACTCATTGAATAACAAGAGGGTGATTATATGAAAATTCTCGTTGTTGCACTGCAAAAGAATGGAAAACTCGTCTCCGCATCGCTGGAGCTTATCGAAGCAGCCAAATCGCTCGGCGGAGAGATCTTTACCGCGATACTGGCCGACGACCCATCTCAGATTGCGCAGGAACTGGCCTCTAAAGGCGGCGGAAAAGTTCTCGCTGTCGGCAATCCGGCCCTCAAGTACTTCAATGATGAATCATATACAAAAGTGCTGACAGAACTGATCGCCAAGTACAGCCCCGACATGGTACTGGGTCCGGCGATCTTTTATGGTAAGTCGCTCTTCTCGCGTCTCGCCGCCGTCAACGGTGGATGCATGGCCTCCGACGTCACCGGACTGACCGCGGAGGGGGACAAGGTCACGGTCACCCGTCCGAGTTACGGCGGCAACGTGATAAACCAGGTTGTCGCCAACAACGGCTCGCCGTTTTTCGTGACGGTTCGGCCGAAGATTTTTGCCGAGTCTCAGGAAGGCGCGGGTGAGATTATCAATGAATCGGTCAGCGACACCAGTTTTGAGTCCAAAGCGGTTGTGAAAGAAGTCAAGGCTGAGTCAACCGGAACTCAAAATCTGGCCGAGGCGGATATTATCGTGTCCGCCGGACGCGGTATCAAGGGACCGGAAAATGTCCATGTCGTACAGGAACTGGCCGACACGCTCGGCGCGGCGTTCGGGGCATCACGCGCGATTGTCGATGCCGGCTGGGTCGAGTACTCACACCAGGTGGGGCAGACAGGTCGCACCGTTAATCCAAAGCTGTATGTTGCGGTCGGCATTTCCGGCGCCATCCAGCACCTGGTCGGTATGCAGACCTCCAAGACTATCGTCGCGATTAACAAAGACAAGGATGCCCCCATCTTTAACATCGCAACTTACGGAATAGTCGGCGACCTCTTTGAGATCGTGCCGGCGCTCGTCAAGAAGTTCAAGGCCGAGTTGGCTGCATAAGAAATCCTCTCCAAAAAGACAGAAAAAAAGACCCGCTGCAACAGCGGGTCTTTTTCATTTTGTCCCGGAGATCAAAGCCAGCTCTATTGACTGACCCTAATCTCCGTCGATACGGAATCAACACCACACGGATTCGTCACTTTCAGCCAGACCGTATAGTCACCGGCCGCTTCGTACTTGTGCGTCGGACTTTGCTCGGTTACTATGGACTGGTCTCCAAAATTCCATTCCCACCTCTCGGCGTCCGTAGACTGATCCGTAAACTGGAATGTGTGTGCCGTGTCAGCCGAGTCTACGTCGACCGTGAAGGCCGCAACCGGCGGAGCCGAATACACCCGGATGAAGTCGGTCTTTATCAATGTATCCAGTGCGCAGTTATTGGCCGTGATAAGTGTAACGGTGTATCTGCCGGGAGCGGTGTACGTGTGTGAAGGATCGGCAAGCACCGACGGCCCGCTGCCGTCACCGAAATCCCACAACCGGGTAAGCAAGTCGGTGGATTCGTCCGTGAAGTCAACAGTCAAGCTGTTACATCCTGCCGTCGTGTCGGCCGAAAAGGCCGTGCCCGGTGCACCCCTGACATTGATGACGAGACTCGCTGAATCGGATCCGCCCGGCCCCTTCGCCACAAGAGTCACGGTGTAAGCGCCCGGTGCATCGTACGTGTATACCGGATTCTCCACCGAATCGGTACCGATATTATCGCCGAAATCCCAGGCATAGGCGGTGTCGGTGCCCAACGTCTGGTTGGTGAAGGAAATCTCCGTCCCGGCGCATGGTGCCGCGTCGCTGACCGTAAACTTCGCTGTCGGCGGAATTGAATCCCAGCGGTCAGCCGAAGCTTTCAGCAGGTTCAGCATAAAGACCGGATTGTGCACGCCCCGCGATCCGTCGAGCTTGTACAACAGGTAATTGTACAGCAATTGCGCCGTCCGCACCGGCCTGAGCGAATCCGCCAGGATTGCGATGCCGTTGGGGTCTGATGGATCCAAAATGTTGCGGCTCTTGAGCGAATCCTCAAGGAATGTCGCATAAAACGCAACGGAATCGATGATATCATATTGGTAAAAATCAGTTACCAGGTCGGCGCTATGACATCCGCTCTGGTTACAATTCGCCACATATTGCTGACCGGTGGTGTCATTTTCGAGCCTGAACGTGTGTTCTCCGAACTCGTAGCCCACGCCGTTGCCGTAGTGGCATCCCAGGCAGCCGTTTTGTGCCGCGATACCGCGATGAGTAATCGTATCCAGCGGGAGACCGAATTGATATCCGCCGGTACCGGTAAAGACATCGGCCTGCGGACTGTAATGCGGCCCGAAATCAGCGGCAACCGTAATCCTCTCCGAGCCTATCGGCGGCGGCTGGGCGGCCTGATGGCAGGGAACACACATGTTTGACCTGCCCATATCATAGAAACCGCCGTTTGCCATCGGCTGAGGGCTTACGTACCCGCGCAGCGTATCAATCGACCATGACCCGTATTCGCCCGAATGCGGCATATGACACGTGTAGCAATTGATGATGGTCGGGGTGGTAGTCGAGCTCGCCTGACCTGTCAGGGCGTAGGAGATGAATCCCTCGCTCGTATGGCAGAGGGGGCCGCACAGGTTCGTCTGAAAGAGGCTGTCGTTAATGTTGACGGTGGCCTCAATCAAACGGAATGACGCATGACGAGAATTTTTCCATTGCCCCTCCGGCAGCAAGATCATGTTGGCACTGTCGTTGTGACACTGCAGGCAAGCTTGACCAAGGGTCGTATCAAAGATGTTGTTGGTATTGACCTCCGTGACCAGTTTATCGCATCCGGGGGAAATGAGGGCGGCGAGTATGGCCAGGGCTGTCAGAAGAAGGGATAAACGGAGAATGCCGGCTTTGTTCATTGTATAATCCAATGAGTGTTCTGAGGTTACACAGTATACAAAGGATAGACGTCACTCGCTCCAAAGTCAACGTATTATTGTTTTCGCGGGCCAAAATATCTTGCCCGACAGTGGCAATTTCGCTATGTTGGGCGGACATTGATCTGTTTGCTGTACACAAGAAAGCGATAGTAATCGTCAGTAGACCATGCAGAACACCGAGTTCCAGCATTTCCCCTGTTTCAAAGAACGTTCCATTCAGGAGTAATGAGTGAAAATCATTCGCAACCTGTTAGTTATCGGTGCCTTGCTTTCGGGGTCGGCGATGGCCGACCTGCCTTCCATTTATGATCTCCCCGACACCGGTTATGCCACCAACACTGTGGTAGACATCGTTCAGTCCGGCGGAGCCATCTGGTTCATTTCGAGCCGCGGTGTCAATTATACCTTCGATGAAGGGCAGACGTGGCTTCTGTATGACGAGAGTAACGGGCTGGTAAGTGACAATATCTCGGCAATTTTCCCTATTGACGGTCGCATCTGGCTTGGGACCAATCACACCGAGTTCATCGATAATGAAAACGTTTCGGTTTCTGACGGCCTGTCGTATACCGATGATGAAGGCCTGACCTGGAATCGGATTGATTTCGGAGAGGGCGGGCTGGACATAACTCCGCCGGTCACCGGCGGTAATCGCACCGTTTTTGATATCACCGGATATAATGACCTGAGCTCCGGACGAGACTGGCTCTTCTTCTCTGCCTTTGCCGCCGGTCTGCTTGCCTCGCAGGATGGTGGCATGACGTTCCGGAGAATATATCCCTCACCGAGCGATTCCATACAATTCACCACCCAGAATGTGCCGTCACTGAGAAACCGCTACTTCTCGGCGGTAATCGATACCTCGCACACGGATTCAGTCTTTCTCTGGACCGGCACCGCCAGCGGTATTTTCCAGTATGTCTATGCTCCCAGGCGGCAGAAGTTCTTCGGACGGCGCGTGATGAGCCTTTCGGTCTGCACCGACTGTATTGATACGTTAAGCCAATTCTCATTTCTCGGAACCGGGCGGGGCGCGACACGCGGGTTGAGAACCGGCGGGAAATTCATAACGCGTTTTGAGAGCGATGGTCTGCCCGGATCGTCAGTGACCTATATCTACGCCTTTGCCGACCGCGTCTTTGCCGGCACCGCTGACTCGATCACCGGAGTATCGACCGGATTGGCTGTGTCAGACGACTACGGCGACAGCTATACCGACGCCGGCTTGACCGATGTCGTCGGAACAAATCATAACGTCGTCGACCTCACCGGCATGGACGGCCGCCTGTATCTCGCCGGTGAACAGGCCGGTCTGTTCGTTTCAAATGACACCGGACAGACCTGGCAACAACTCCTGTATGATTCGGTCAACACGTCTTCCGCTGTCAATGTCGCCAACGCGGTCTATCCGTACCATGACACTCTTCTGGTCGGTACCGATACCGGTCTGGTATTTTATCGACTTGACGGAACGGGAGTTATTCTCGCGCGGTCGCTGGTGACTTTTCCGGAAGACCTGTTCAGCGGTCGCAAAGTCATTCGCGTGAAAGTCCAGGAATTCGAAAATCCGGATACCGCCGGTGCTATCGACTCGACATCGATCTGGACGGTCAATCGTCCGATGACCGTGAACGGCACCAGGATGGTGACCCGATCCACATACATCAACGACTCGCTGGAATTCGCGAACTACAAGCTTGATACGGCAGTCTACGACATCGCCTTTCGAGGCGACACGGCTTTCACGGTTGGCGAGACAGGCATTCAGTTTACCGTCAACGGCGATAATCCGGCCACCAGTTTCAGGGTGGTTGACAGCGTGACGGCGACAAATTTCGACGACGACACCATCTACGTTATGCATGTCGTCTCGGGCGATACGCTTTTCATCGGCTCCAGCAGCGGTATGGCAGTTTCCCCCGACGGCGGCGAGTCTTTCGCCGTATTCATCGGCAATATCGATTCCCTCGGTGCTGATCTGGCGGTGAATTATACCCGGGCAACGACCGTGAATATCGACTCCACCACCGGCGTCTTTGGTCTTACCGGTGATTTTATCCCGGCCCTGGGGGTGCAGTACCGTACCGACGGTCCGGCGCGAATCTGGGCGTCGGGACGTCCTGCCGGTACCGGTATCAACGGACTTTCGGTGGGCATGTATATCCCGGTTCTGGATACAGCCGGTGACAGTGTCGGCACGCGTCTCAGATGGCGTGCCCTGTACGGCGGCGACTTCGCCTGGAACTTTGCCTTTTATGGCGATTCCGTCTTTGCCGCTACTAACGCCGGAGTGCTGGTGAACTATGGCGACACCAGTGAAGTATGGGATACGGTTCAGTTCGTCGACGGCGAAGGCAGACGCCTGCTCGAACCGGGAACGGCAACTTATGCCGTTCGAGTTGTCGACGGGCAGCTGTGGGTCGGCAGCGACGAAGGAACCGTACGAATGAATCTGGCCAATCAGTCCGATGCCCAACTCTTCCTGTATGTCGACAGTACCAGTCCGCCGGACGAAGTGTATGCCTTCCCGACGCCGTTCAGCCCTCTTAGAGGGGAGGTGGCGAATTTCCACTTCACGGTGACTACGCCGGCTACAGTTACGCTGGAAATATATGATTTCGCGATGAATCTTGTCAGCCGACCGATTGACAATGTTTATTTTCCGGCCGGAATATATCCGAACGGGAATTTCGCCCGGTACACATGGGACGGCTACAACGGTAAAGGCGACCGCGCGGCGGTCGGAATGTACTATTTCAAAGTCGAGTACTCGACCGGCGAGGTTCGGTGGGGTAAGCTGGCGGTGATTCCGTAAAGGAGAAATGGATGATTCGAAATAGTTTGGTAGTTGCGGTATTACTGGCCGTACTGACCACCGGTGCTCTGGCGGCTGACGGCGATGGCGGATATGCCGGCGCCTTTCTGCAGGTACCCATCGGGGCTCGTCCAACCGCTCTGGGTGGGGCATATGTCGCCGTCTCCAACGACGGAGCGGGGGTGCTGTATAATCCGGCCGGATTGACCGCAATAAAACAGCTGCTGTTTTCCAGTTCGTATCGCGCCATGCAGCTCGACCGAAAACTCGGCTATGTCAATTTTCTCATTCCCGTGGAAGGCGAGGCCACACTCGGTTTCAGCTATCTTTACGCCGGTTCGGGTTCAGTGACGGCGCGCGATGCCGACGGTTATGCTCTTGATCGTGACTTCAGTTTCAACAATCACGATTTTTCCGTCATTTTTGCCAAGAGATTCGAAAAGTACCTGTCCCTTGGTGGGCGACTGCACTTCTATTATGCCAGGTTCCCCGAGGTCAATGCCACCTCGGTCGGGTTTGACATCGGCGGAATGCTCCACATCGACGAACTGATAAATCGCGAAACGCGCGAGTTCATGCCCGTGCGGGATATACAGATCGGTTTGGTGGTCAAGCATATCAGTGTCAAATATCCCTGGAACAGCCAGGAATACAATATCCGATATACGACCGACGATGTGGGGTACGTGCAGGAGGATAGGGTCCCCATTGAAGTTGCTCTTGGAGCCTCGGCGCGCTTTCTGGAGCAGAAGTTGTTGCTGACAACAGACCTCTCGAAAAACGAAAAGCAGGCAGCCGAATTCCACGGTGGGGCCGAGTACTTCATATCGCCGGAATTTGCCCTTCGCGGCGGGTACGGCGATAAACGCCTCACGGCCGGGACCGGCTACGTCTTCAAATTCGGGAAGCGGCTCTTCGCGGTGGATTACGCCTTTTCGACCGACAAGGCCGATGAAGGATCCGAGCACATCTTTTCGTTCGATCTGCTCTTTTGAAGGTAAAATAACTGATGAAGAAGACGTCACTGATCCTCATCCTGATAATCGGGATCGCGTTTACGGTATCCGCGGCCAGGGCTCAGGACGGCCTCGCCCTGATGAAGGTGGAAGTGGGCGCCCGACCCGCTGCTATGGGTGGCGCTTTCGTATCGGTTCAGGGTGATCCCATGTCGGCCGTGTACAACCCCGCCGGGGCCACAGGAACATCGAAATTTAGCGCATCCTTCGGCCATATCGAGTACTGGGACAATATCCGCCTCGAGACCGGATATTTCTCGGCCAGATCAACGAACCGGCTCTTTCTACACGGCGGGATCAAGTACGCCGCCGTTTCCGATCTTGAGCGCAGGGTGGACCCTACATCGCAGGCCGACCTGTTCAGCGCCCACGATGTTTCGTTCAAGGGCGGATTGGCGTACCGAATTACCGATAAGATCTCGGCCGGGTTCGGAATTGGGTGGTTTGTGGAAAAGATCGAATCATACCGGGGTTCGGCTTTCAATGCGGATTTCGGTATTATCGCAGCAGTGCGACCGGGGCTGAACCTTGGCGCCTCGATGACCAATTTTGGCAGCGACTTCCGGCTGGGGTTCCCCGGCGGCCAGACCTCGGAATATATCTCGCTTCCGACCACGTACCGTGTCGGCGGCTCGTACCGTTTCAAAGACTATCTCGGCGCGATGGATATTGTCGTGCTTGACGATAAGGCCCACGCACACTTTGGCGCCGAAGCCAATCTTCACGAATACCTCAGCCTTCGGGCAGGGTATATGACCGGCTACGATACCAAGAATTTCACCGCCGGGGCTTCCTTCTACTGGACGCAATATAACCTTGCCATCGACTATGCCTTTGTGCCATATTCCGACAACCTTGGAACGACACATTTGGTCAACATAACCTTTGGAATTTAACCATTCTTCTTCATAGTGCTCTGGGAGTAATTCTTTATGGCGAAGTACAAGATTGCCTGGTTGCCCGGCGACGGCGTCGGCAACGACGTGATGGAAGCCGCAAAAATCGTTCTGGACAAGATCAATTTCGATGCTGAGTACATCCACGGAGATATCGGATGGGAGTTCTGGAAGACCGAGGCGAATCCGCTTCCGGACCGGACCACCAGGCTGCTCAAAGAAACCGACTGTGCCCTGTTCGGTGCCATTACCTCGTTGCCCAAGGAAGAGGCGGAAAATGATCTGATCCCTGAGCTTCAGGGCAAGGGCCATGTCTATTCATCGCCAATCGTACGGCTTCGGCAGGAATTCAACCTGCGCACGAATCTCCGGCCGTGTAAGGCCTTCAAGGGCAACCCGCTGAATTATCGTGATGATATCGATATCGTGGTGTTCCGCGAGAACACCGAGGACCTGTACAGCGGCGTCGAGTTCTTCCCGATGCCCGACGAAGTTCGCGACGTGATCAAGAAGCACAATCCGAAGATGAAGCGGTTCGACTCGACCCCGGGCGACGAAATGGCGGTATCGCTGCGCATCAATACCAGGAAGGGCTGTACGAATATTATCACCGATGCGTTCGAATACGCCCGCACCCACGGCCGTAAGTCAGTGACTGTCGTTGAGAAACCAAATGTCATCAGGGAAACATCGGGTCTGATGGTTCGTACCGCGCGTGCGGTGGCAAAGAACTATCCGGGAATTGCCCTCTGGGAAACCAACATCGATGCCATGTGCATGTGGCTGATCAAGAACCCGCAGATATACTCGGTGCTGGCTACGTCCAACATGTTTGGCGATATCGTCTCTGATCTCTGCGCCCAGTTGGTCGGCGGGCTGGGATTCGCCGCATCCGGCAATATCGGCGACAATTACGCTGTGTTCGAGCCCACCCACGGCTCTGCCCCAAAATATGCCGGACAGTACAAAGTCAACCCGATGGCAATGCTGCTTTCGGTGAAGCTTATGTTTGACTGGCTTGGAGAGAAGGACAAGGCGGCATCGCTGGAGGGCGCGCTCGCCGAAGTTATCGAACAAGGCAAGGTCCGCACCTATGACATGGGCGGCACGAACACCAGTCTCGAGGTGGCGGAAGCAGTGGCGGCGAAGTTATAGCTGCTGCCGAACAGAGAACTATGAAAACGGCGCCTTCCGGCGCCGTTTTTTTTATGCCTGGTGTTGGTGCTAGAGCCCGCGTGATTCATTCAGCTTGTTAATAATCAACGTCCGGGCCTCCTGCAGTGCTTTACCTCGGTGAGAGACGAGGTTTTTTTCCTCGAGGGACATTTCAGAGAAGCGTTTCTGGTCCGGCGGGTAATAGAACACCGGGTCGTATCCGAATCCTTCACGCCCGGCGATGTCTTCCGTAATCACTCCCTCGGCGACGCCTTCTACCGTTTGAATATCGCTGTCGTTCCATGCAATCGCTATCACGCAGCGAAACCGCGCCGTGCGCCTTTCAGCAGGAACACCCTGGAGCAAGCGGAGCAGCTTGGCGTTGTTGTCGCGATAAGTCACTTTGCGGTCGGTGATTTCATCACCGGCAAAGCGGGATGAATACACGCCGGGAGCGCCATCGAGAGCGTCGACCTCGAGTCCGCTGTCGTCGGCGAGCGACGGAAGATCGGTAAACTCGGAGATCACCCTTGCCTTGAGAACGGCATTCTCTTCGAGGGTCGTGCCGGTTTCTTCGGGATCGGGAAATTCAAGGAAATCTTCCGCCGTCAGTATAGTCACCGGCAGGTCGTCGAGCAGATCTCTGATCTCGCGAATCTTGTCTTTATTGTTTGTTGCCAGTACGAGTTGCATATTCAATCAATATCCGCTCACGTCGACACGCGTAATCCGGTCCACGGAACGACCCAGGAACCGCGTCGCAACCAAAGAGAACTTCTCCGGAACATCGGACACATAAAACTTGCGTTCGCCCTCAGGACCGGGAATCTGAGTCGAATCTGTCGACAACAGACCCTGCTCGGCCAGCATCTTGAACGCCGCTTTGGCGGTCTCTTCGCCGCTGTCGATCAACGTCACCTTATCACCCATGACATCAGCGATGACATTTTTCAACAGCGGGTAATGAGTGCATCCGAGGATCAGCGTGTCCACCTCGACGTCGTGCATTGTCTGCAGATAATCGCGGGCGATAAGGTAGGTTGCTTCCTTTTCGATATACCCCTCCTCGGCCAGCGGGACGAACAGGGGACAGGCCAGTGAAAACACCTTGATATCTTCGTCGATTTCGTGCACGAATCGGGCGTAGGCATTGGAGTTGATCGTGGCGTGTGTCCCGATCACGCCTATCCGCCCGTTTTTCGTAACATTTGCAGCCGCTTCGGCGCCCGGACGGATAACGCCCACCATGGGTACATCGAAATCCTTTCGAACATCATCAAGCGCCACCGATGCCGCCGTGTTGCAGGCACAAATGATAAATTTCACCTGGTGCTCAAGCAAGAAGCGGATGTCCTGTTTTGTGAATTTCGTGATAATTTCCTTGGACCGAATGCCGTACGGATAGCGGCCAACGTCGCCGAAATACACGACGTCTTCCGACGGCAGGATACTGAACAACTCTCGGGCGACAGTCAGGCCGCCGACCCCGGAATCAAAAACACCGATAGGCGTATTCATCTATTTCTCCGTTCCGCCATCGGCGGATCAATCTGATTCATACTCGGACTTAAATCGTTTGATAGCGTCGTAAATCCCTTCGGCGACATCCTTCTGGTATGACCCCTTGTTCAGCAGTCTCTCTTCTTCGGGATTCGAGATAAAGGCCGCCTCGATCAGCACCGAAGGCGTGAACACCCGGTTGAGCACGAAAAAGCCGGCCTGATCAACGCCTCTGGCGGGTATCTTCAGTTTGCGCCGGAACTCCCGGTTGACCATCATGGCAAAATCGTGTGACTCGGTCTGGAATTCCGTCATGATCATTTCGTTCAGGATACCGACTATGGGATCGTTATATAACTCGTCCTCGATGTCGTTTGAAGCCTGCTCGGGCACACTGATCTCGCGCAGGAAAAAACTGTTCTCGAGCTGTGCGGCGGCTCGCGCGGAATCGTTCTTGGCCTGGGCGAGGAAGAAGACGTTCCATCCGCGGACAGATCTTTTCGGCGAGGCGTTGACATGAATGGACACAAACAGGTCGGCCCCGGCATTGTTCGCGATCTCCGCCCGTTTGTCCAAAGATATATAAGTGTCGCGGTCACGAGTCATGACGACCTTGAACTTCTTGTCCTTCCGGATAAGGCTGGCCAGTTCCTTGGCGATCTTGAGGACAACCTCTTTTTCTTTCGTGCCGCCTTTGCCGATGGCGCCGTAATCATCGCCGCCGTGACCGGGGTCAATAACGATAACGTCGATCTTGTTATCCGGCCCGATAGCCGGCTTGGGAGCGGCCGTGTCTATGTCGAAATCGCTGTCGGTGATGGAAATCTGGATTCTCGGCGGATCAAAGACGAGCTTGTGATGAATATTCTTAGCGTCACGTTTCAGGCGTATCGACACCTGCCCGGTGTTCTGCATCTGGTGACATTTCACCTGGTAGGCGAATCGGCTGTCGCGCTTCGAGACCAGCCGCGGGATATTGATCCGCCCGTCGCGGACGGAGATATTTACCCAGTTGCCCTCGGTGACAAACAGGTCGTAATTCAATGACGTAGAGAGAAATATCTCTATTAACAGCCCGTTGGCTTTCGGCTCGAACGACAGGTCGGTAACATTGAAATACTCCGAATCGACCCGAACCGTGCGGGAGCCCTTGTCCCAAGTGATCTTCTGGCCGGTGACCCGGTCCAGAAAAGGGATGAACGTTTTCGCCGGAACGAACAGCTTGCCCTTCCGATACAGCGTTTGGTACGTCAGGTTGTAGGTTGTGTCATTCAGGATGAAGAAGGGTGACTGGAGGACGAAGTCGAAGTGGAACCCTTCCTGAACGTACTTGACCTTGTACCCGATCACGTCCCAGTCAAGGGAGCCACCGAGTACATCCGCCAACTCGGACAGGGAAATGTAAGTGACGTCGTTATCGTCGAAGGCTTCGATCTCATCAAAGCCCCCGGAGATACTGACGCGGACCTCATCGGCCAGCGCAGACCCGGCCCCGAACAGAAGGAGGGCAGCGACAAGGATGTATTTCAGAGGGGAGCTGATTTTATGTATCATCAGTTTTTTTGTTCTTTTCTCACGGCACGTTGCATTCGCCGGTTGGCTTCTGCCCTGGCAATAGCCTCCCGCTTGTCATACTTTTTACGCCCCACCCCGAGCCCCAGTTCGGCTTTGGCCACTTTACCTTTGAAGTAAATCGAGAGGAGCACGAGGGTCATGCCGCGCTGTTCGGTTTTTACCGCCAGCTTGCGGATCTCCCGCTTGTGCAGCAGGAGTCGCCGATCGCGGACAGGGTCAAGAATCTCCTGGGTCGCCATTTTGTAAGGCGATATATGCAGATTCTTTAGGATTACCTGGCCGTTTTTCACGACGGCATAGGCGTCGGCCAGATTCACCTTTCCTTCCCGTATGGACTTCACCTCGCTGCCTTTCAACTCGATACCGGCCTCGAAGGTGTCTGTTATCTCGAAGTCACGCTTAGCCTTACGGTTCCTGGCGACCATCTTGATGTAGTCATTCTCGTTCGGCATGACCTTAACAATAGCAGAGATACCGGCCATTTGCAATTAAAATCAAGGATCGGCCCGCCGGGCGTGCGAAAACATGGGTCTCGAAGAGCATTATCGGGGTCAAGGTGGATCGAGATGGGCCGATATATAGAAAAAGGCCCAGTCCGCGCGACACGGGCCTTGCACGTTTCAAAAGGGGTAAAGAAAGGTGTCTGAAAAACGCACTGTCAAAATCGATAAAGTGCTGGTCGTGGACGATGATCCACAGGTAGCGGCAGTCGTGGGAGAAATTCTGTCAATTGCCGGCTATCGCGCGAAAAAGGTCCACAGCGGCGAATCAGCCGTGCGGGCCGCGCTCGACGACCCGCCCGGGTTGATTCTGCTCGACGTCCTCATGCCTGAAATGGACGGATATCTGGCTGCCGAGCGGTTTCGGGAGCACCCCGAACTGCGTGAAATTCCGATAATCTACCTGACCGCATGTAATCCGATCTTTGAAGGATTGACCGCGCCAGTCATCGGAATTCCGGTCGCCGTACGCAAGCCGTTCAGTGTCAGCGAACTGCTCGGGGCTGTCAACGCCGTATTTGCCCAGTCCGCGAGGCTCTCCGCAGCGGTTAAGTAATTTTCGCAACAGGCCGATAATATTACAACCGGGAGGTAATGAAGGAGAACGTTTGGCCTCTTTGCGAGGATAGTGCAATGTCTTATAAGATCAACATTCAATCGGCCAAAGTGCTGGTAATCGACGACGAGCCGGAAATCACCGATATCGTTGAGACTTTTCTTTCCGAATCAGGCTATACCGTAGCAGTCGAAAACGACGCCACCGAAGCGCTGAGCAAGGCTCGGAAATTCAAGCCGGACGTCATCCTTCTTGATATTATGATGCCGGAAGTCGACGGGTACGGCATCTGCCAGGAGATGAAAAAGGACCCCTCCCTGGCTCACGTACCGGTCATATTCCTTACCGGCAAGGACCGCAACGACGATATGGGCCGCTCATTCAAGGCCGGCGGCGATATGTTCATCAAAAAGCCGTTTTCCTGCGAACGACTGCTGGAAATCGTCAATATCGTGGTCCTGTCGACCGGCAAGCACTGATTTTTCCCCTTCCGCCCCCTGCCAATCGCTATCGATCCTTTTTGTTGACATTTATTGTGCGGTGCACTATAATATGGTGCAACCATGAGACTAATAAAGCGTTATAGGAACAGACGATTATACGATACCAGCGAGAGCCGCACCATCACGCAGTTCGATCTCGCCCGGATGATCCGCGAGGGCGAGGAGGTCAAGGTGATCGACTCGACCACGGAAAGAGACATCACGCTCTCGGTGCTCGGCCGCGTCATGGCATCGGAGTCGCACTCATGGGGAGATGTATCGGAAACGAAAGAGGTCCTGAGGCACATTATATACCTTGGAGGTAACAAGTCTATGTCTATTCTCAAAAACACCGTTTTGGCGTCGATCGGCGTCGTACAGGTGACAAAGGCGAAAGCCGAGAAGGTAATCGACGATCTGATCAAGAAGGGCGAACTGGACAAGTCAAAGCGCAAGGCCGCAATCATGGAATTGCTCGAGAGAGCGGAAAAAACAACGGCCGACTTGCGCGAGAAGTTCGTCAAAGAGGCGGAGAAGGCCCAGAAGGGGGTCAGCAAATTCGCCAAGGACATGTCCTGGGCGCGCCAGCAGGATGTCAAGAAGCTGGAGTCACAGGTCGAGCAGTTGAACAAGATGATCAAAAAGCTCGAGAAGAAACTAGAGGAAA
This sequence comes from uncultured Ignavibacteriales bacterium, assembly GCA_964396245.1. Lineage (GTDB taxonomy): Bacteria > Zixibacteria > MSB-5A5 > GN15 > FEB-12 > CAYNEO01. Next base: position 5,396 of record CAYNEO010000042.1, on the reverse strand, counting down.
TGCAGTCCGAATAAAGTGTGTCGTGTCGCCGCCGATCGCCGGCGGCGACACGCAGATTCCGCCGTATCAAATCATCTTCGAAAACTCATCTTCATCAATAACGGCAACGCCGAGCTTTTTGGCGTTGTCGAGCTTCGACCCGGGGTCCTCACCGCGCAGCAGGTAGTCGGTCTTCGACGAAACCGAGCCGGTTACTTTGCCGCCGTTCTGTTCGATAATCTTTTTGAAGTGGTCGCGCGGTTGTGACAACGTTCCGGTAATCACGAACGTTTTGCCGGATAACTTCCCCTCGCGACGGGCCGCTCTATAATCCGGGAATTCCACCCCACCCTTGTGCATCTTGTCAATCATCGCCTGATTTCCCTCGTTGTCGAAGAAATCCCGGATATTCTGCGCGATAACGGGTCCGATCCCTGATATCTCCGCCAGCTCGTCTTTCGAGGCTTTCTGCAGCTTCTCGAAGCTGCCGAAGTGTTCAGCCAGCAGACGGGCGGCAGCCTCTCCCACGCCGATTATCCCCATCGCATAGATCACCCGAGGCAGTTCGGCATGGCGCGAACGGTCAACCGCATCGAGCAGGTTTTGAGCGCGCTTGTCAGCCATCAAATCGAGCGTCAACAGTTGGTCTTTGGTCAAATAAAACAGGTCGGCCGGGTCTTTCACCAGCTTGTTTGCCACAAGCTGATTCGCCAGTTTGCCGCCCAACCCCTCGATATCAAAGCCGCCCTTCGAGGCAAAGTGAAACAGACCGCCCTCGACCTGCGCCGGGCAGGCAGCGTTGATACACCGATGCGCCGCCTCGCCCTCGGGACGGACAATCGGCTCACCGCAGGAAGGGCAGGTTTTCGGGTAGACAATCTTCTTGGCGTTCTTTGGGCGTTTGTCTTTGACAACCTCCACCACCTCGGGGATAACATCGCCGGCTCGCCTGATCACGACCGTATCGCCGATATGGACATCGAGCCGGTTCAGCTCGTCCTCGTTGTGCATCGAGGCATTCGAGACAGTCACGCCCGACACGCGGACCGGTTCCAACTTGGCGACCGGTGTGATAATCCCGGTCCGGCCCACCGAAAACTCCGTTCCCTTTATGACGGTCTCGGCCAGCTCGGCGGCGAATTTCCACGCTACCGCCCATCGCGGCGCCCTCGATATCTGGCCCAGCGTCTGCTGGTCGGCGAAGGAATTTACCTTGATCACCATGCCGTCGATATCGTAATCCAGCTTCGGCCGTTCCTCGGTAAGGTCCCTGAATTTCTTCTTGACGGCCTTTTCACCGTGTGCCTTCTCGACACGTTCGTTGACGAGAAAATGCTCGCCCTTGAGAAACTGCATGGCTGCATATTGATTATCGATTCCTTCGAGATCGACCTCGGAAATGCCATAGGCATAAAAGATCAAAGGCCGTGAGGCGGTGATTTTCGGGTCGAGCTGCCGGAGCGACCCGGCGGCGCCGTTGCGCGGATTGGCAAGGGGGGCGTTACCTTCCTTTTCGAGCCTTTTGTTGAGCTTTTCGAAGTCCGACCGGCGCATGATGACTTCGCCTCGGATTTCCAGCAAAGGGTACTTCTTCGCGGTCGTATCGGACAGCCTGAGGGGAATGTTGTGTATCGTCCGAAGGTTTGGCGTGATATTTTCACCGGTCGTACCGTCGCCGCGGGTAGACCCCAGTGTCAGGACGCCGTCCTCGTAAACCAGTTCCACCGCCAGACCGTCGAACTTCGGTTCGACCACGTACTCGATATTCCCTGAAGGGTTCAGTGCCTCTTTCACCCGGCGGTCGAACTGCTCGAACTCCTCTTCGGAGACTACCTTCTGAAGCGACAGCATCGGCACCCGATGTCGAACCGGCTCGAACTTCTTTGATGGTTCCGCGCCGACCCTCTGGCTCGGAGAGTCCGGTGTTGCCAGAGAAGGATATTCTTTTTCAATCTCGAGCAGACGATCGAAAAGCCTGTCGAACTCGGCATCTGAAATCTCCGGCCGATTCTCGACATAGTAGAGGCGGTTGTGCTTCTCAATTTCCCGCTTTAGCGATTCGTATTCGTCTTTGGTTTTCTGGTCCGGTCTGGCCATGCGAGAATTAACCCACCTCTCTTCGCCGTGTCAATACCTTCTGAATCACAGAACGGGGGGAGGCGAGAGAGTGTTCCGAATCCGCGGCGCACACTACTGGCGAATTCCCTTGCGGAACGCGGAGATTTCCCTCCCGGCGAGATCGTCGATGATATCCGTGATCCAGATCGCCACGAGATTGTTATCGCTGTCCGTCTGAATCAGAACATGGTTGGCGAGATAGTAGCAGCCGGATGGCTCGACTTTGGAGAATCGCAAAAGCAGATGCTGTTTTCTGGGACTGGTCGCAAGCGTCGGGGCCTTCATGTTTTCGCGAAAATCAAGCCAGCGAACATCGGCCGGTAGTGCTTTCCCGGGTAATTTGAATTTGTCGTCGACCGGCCATTGGCGACGCGGCTTGGAGACTTCGATGAACGCCAGGCAACCGGCCTTGTCGAACTCCATGCGTACGTGCGGCGCTTCCAGATACGAGAAGAACCGATGCCCTCGCCTGAACGGCCCGACCTGAACATAGAGCGCGTCTTCTTCCAGTTGATAAAAACCCCGGCCGGGAAGAATGTCACCGGACGGGGTTTCAAGCCTGATTTTCGGCGTTATGACGGTCATGTCATTTGAGGTCGTCCAACCGGACTCGAGCCTGTTCGGCCTCCAGCGTGCCCGGATAATCATCAATCACCTGCTGGAACAGTTTCCTGGCGTCAGCCGTCTTTCCCTGCTCTTCACGGGAACGGGCGATTTTGTAGAGCGCCTGGCTGGCCTTGGACGAGTTGGGGTACCTATCAAGTACAACCTGGAACTGCGTAACCGCATCTTCATATTTCTGAAGCCCGTAATAATTCTCACCCATCCAGTAATATGCGTTCGAGACGTCCGGGTGGTCGGGGCAATATTGCACGAACTGAGCGAAGGCGTCTATGGCCTTCTGGTATTCGGTGCGGCGCGTCAGGATGAACCCTTCGTCGTACGTACTGTCGCAATTAATCGGGGGAGGCACTGTCGCCGTCGGAGGCGTTCCGGGTTTTAGCGTATCGACGTATGTCTGCGAACCAACCGAGCCCCGCAGCTCGCGCCTCGTCATGGGCTGTTGCAACAGTGCGTCAATGCGCTGCATCAGGTCGTTATAGTTCTGCAGCAACATGGCTATCTGCTGGTTCAGCTCATCGACCGAATAGCGCAGTTCATTGCGAAGTTTCAGATCGGCGTCACTGCCGGCCGTTATCAGTGAATCCATGTGTTTGATGGAACCCTGCATCTGGGCCTGGTTCTTCTCGACCTGCGCCACCTGCTCCTTGAGCTCATTTACCTGTCGTGTCGTCGCGCATCCGCCGAGAATAACCGCCGAAAGCAGAACCGCCATTATCCCAATGGCGGTTCGCACATGTATAGTAGAATATCTCATGTCTCTGACACTCGCCTGGCCTACATGGACACGATTTTGAATTCGTCGCGTCTATTCTGCGCCCAGGCAGTTTCGTTGTGTCCCGGATTGGCCGGCCGTTCCTCGCCGTAGCTTATGGTCGAGAGACGGTCCGGGTTGACGCCCATCCCGACCAGATAATCCTTGGCCGCACTGGCGCGCTTCTCGCCAAGAGCCAGGTTGTACTCCACCGTTCCGCGCTCGTCACAGTGACCCTGGATCTGCACCATAACGTTCGGATACTCCTTGAGAATCTCGTAGTTCTTGTCCAGATCGGCCTTGGCGTCCGGGCGGAGATTGAATTTGTCAAAATCAAAATAAATGGTGCGAAGCGACTGCTGAATTTCGTCCATCGTCGGCTCGGGCTTCGGCGGTGGCGGCGGTACTTCCGGCTTCACCGTATCAACCACTTCGACTACCGGCGCCTCTTCAGCGGGAGGCGGAGTTGTTCCACCGCCGCAGCTCGCGATAACAAACGCGGCAACGACGAGGCCGAGGAAAATCAGGTATCCAATTCTTTTCATGCTTTTGCTCCTCCGTAAGATGAGAAGAATATTCCGTTTTTGTTGCTTCGAATCTACGGTATCTCAAAATGCGGGTCAATAAAAAGTTTGATTTCTCGCCCCTTATACAATTCGGCAAACAACCGGCGCGCGTTTAACATTATCTCAGGACCGTTTTTTGGCTCATTTCCCACCTACCTGATCGGTCCCCAGGCCGGATTCGAGCAGTTTCCGGTCTGAGTCAGCCGGCGCTGATTGCGGCCGTTTACGTCCATGGTATAAATATCGATCCCGCCCAGCCGGGTCGACGAGAAGATAATCTGCTTCCCGTCGGGCGAAAAATGCGGATTCTCGTTCGTTCCCAGGTCGGTCAGGACCCGATAATCGGCTCCGGAGGTGTCTATCGACACCAGGTTGAATCGGCCGGTGCCGGTTCGACTGACCAGCGTGATCCTGTCGCCGCGCATCGACCAAACCGGGGAGTCATTATACCCCCCCTGGTAGGTCAGGCGACGAGTATTGATACCGTCGGCGTCCATGACATAGATTTGCGGCATTCCAGTAATGTCCGATGAAAACGCGATATACCGGCTGTCCGGCGACCACGTCGGTGAGGACTCAATCGACGGCCGGCTGGTAAGCCGTTTAATTATGTCCCCTTTCAAGTCCAGCACGTAAATGTCGGAATTTCCACCCCGTGATATCACGCAGGCCAGCTTGTTGCCGTCAGGAGATACCGATGGCGCCGACACCAGCTCACCGTACTCGGCCACTTTCGTCATCTTATCGGTGTTGATATCCACGCGGTACAATGACGGTCGGCCATCGACATAACTGGTGAAGTATATCTCCTCCTTCTTGGGGTTGAAGGCGGGGGAGAGATTGAGCGAGTGGTTGTTGGTCAGCTGGTGCTCATTGGCGCCGTCGTAGTCGGAAATGAACAACTCCTTGGCATCGCCGATCTTCTTGATATAGGCGACTCGCGTGCGGAATATCCCCGCGTTGCCGGTAAGGGTTCGCACGATTTCATTTGCGATATCATGTCCCATGATTCGCCAGAACGTGCGGTTGTATTCAAACTGACCCTGGGCGATTCGCTGTGAGTGGAGCACATCGAACAGCCGCCAGCGCACCCGCAGGTTGCTGCCCGGGAATTCCGCTTCCAGTTTGACCACGTAATCGGCCCCGAGTCGCTTCCAGCCAAGCAGGTCCAGCTCGGTGATCTCGTACGTCTTCAAAAAGAAACTGTCGAGCGGAACGAGCTTGAAATCGGCGTAAAAGTCGAGATCTCGTCGCACAACCGTCGTGACATACCGCATGTACGCGGAATCGTCGGCCGTGATATACTGGGTGCCGATATACCGCATGTCATCGACACCGATAGGGGTAGGTTGGAAACC
>CAYNEO010000041.1:5915-30088 GCA_964396245.1 uncultured Ignavibacteriales bacterium | reverse complement strand
GTGTGATACCTAAATATGGCCTGCCGTATCCGCTGTGTCAAGATGCCAATGTCAGCCAATGTAGGGCACGTCTGCCCCAGACGTGCCATGTGCTACCAATTACCAACCACCGCCTCCCCCCGTCATCCTGAGCGGCGTCGAAGGATGACATGTACCGGATGACCTACAATCCATGCGCAAAGCGGCTACAATCAAGTCACCCTGAGCTTGTCGAAGGGTCTCCTTATTCTTATCGATTCCGTCGCCCCGCGTCAATTAAACGGTGTCCAACGAACGTTTCCGTGGTATAATAAATTAACTTTAAGAGGGGACGAATCATGATTGGGGAACGAGGTTCAAAACCACCCTTTTCTTTCCCATCGCTCTGGCGGGTGTTGCCTCTTGTACTGATCTTGCAGGTATTCACCGCGGGATGCCTGACCTTGCTTTTCTGGGATGGGCACCCATTCTTTATCGAATTCATCTCCCCGTCAGAAGCCGTGAGCGACCATCCGTGGTACGCCGAGTTCAAGCTTCTTGGTGACACGATCAAAGTGGTCATCAACGCAGAGTTTAAGCGGTTTGATGCAGAGTCCTATCAGGTCGAAGTAGGTGTTGGTCTCGAACGGCTTCAACAGGGCGGGCAAATCATCGTAAACCCCAACAGCCTGTCAGTTGCCTTTGAAGGCCGACCGATGATCCGGCGTTCCGGCACAAGCCTTCCTCCGGATACCATAGAAGGGATAAGATATGGAACAAGCGACGTATTCATCCTTTACAATCCGATCCGGCAGGAAACGGCCGGTTCCCCCAAATTAACACCCACCGACAGCATGCGCCTGACAATCACACTCGATGGTTTCTTGTGTTACAACGGCAGAGAAATCACACTGGATACTGTTCGCGCAGTGGATCCATACGTCGGATACTCCCTGCAGCAGATAAAGTGAGCCAATGTAGGGCACGTCTGCCCAGACGTGCCTTGTGCTACCAATCACCAACCACCGCCTCCCCCCGTCATCCTGAGCGGAGTCGAAGGATGACATGCACCGGATGACCTACAATCCATGCGCAAAGCGGCTATAATCAAGTCACCCTGAGCTTGTCGAAGGGTCTCCTTAACCTCTTGATCACACCTTGAGAGCAAATCGTAGGTCAGGATGCTTGCCATCCTGACACCTTCCCGCGTGCTGCTCATCCGTTTCGAGCTACATGGCCTTTTCGTACGTTGCGCTCCGCCAGTACATTCTGGCGAAAATCACCGCCGCCACAATCACAGCCGCGAAAATGATAATCAGACTGAGCCCTGTCACCTGGTGCACGATAGACAGGACAACCGCGCAGGCCAAACACACGACCAGCGACCACAAGAACACTCGCTTCCATTTCGCCGACCAGGCGAGTTCCGCGCCGCAGTGTCTGCATCTCAAATGTCGTGGATTAAGCACCAGGAGAAAGCGGGAGAACGAGACTGCCTCATGGGAACATACAGGACAAATCATAACTACGTATCTCCACCTTGTGTGATACCTAAATATGGCCTGCCGTATCCGCTGTGTCAAGATGCCAATGTCAGGACCACAAGGGTCCTGACCTGCAGCCGGGATGTCGGGTTTCTCGCTCGGCTCGCTGGCGCGATCCGCGCTCGGAACGCCGACCTACATTAACTTACGGCGTCATCCTGAGCGCAGTCGAAGGATGACACACACAAAATCACTACCAAACCGGGGGTGAATCCGACCTCGCACCCTCTATTGAGCGATTACGTTCAAAATATTCTGAGAGGAGCCTTGATATGCGGCCGTTCGTAAAATGGCTTTTTGTCACGAAAGCCATTTTCGTGAACGCCATCTGCGAAAATCACACGGTTGCGCCGCAACCGCTTATGAAAAACGACCGGCCAAAAACAGTCCGAAATAAAAAACAAAAAATGAAGAAACGAACCCATTTAAAGCGCCACTACGGCTGCCCCGTCTCCACCGGGTTCGCCGGGTCCGACGACCACTCGAACCAGCCGCCGTCGTACACCGACACCCTCGGCCAGCCCATCAGCCACGCATGGAAAAACGCCTCGCTCGCGCGCCATCCGGTGCCGCAATAAAACGCGACATGCTTCTCCGGGACAATGCCGTTGTCCTTCCAGAACGCGGCGATCTCGCGATACGAGCGCATCGTCTGATCGATATTGCGGTAATTCTCCATGTGATAGGCATCGCTGCCGCAGTTGCCGAACACCGCGCCGGGGATGCGACCCGTCTTGCCGATATAGTTGTAGCCGCTGACATTGCCGATAAACTCCTCCCAGCTTCGGATACTGACCAGCTCGCCGTTGTCGGCCGCCAGCAGTTGTTTCGCCTCGGACAGATCGACAATGTATTCCGGATGATCCGGTATCTCGACGCCGAAATCTTGTACGGCGTCACATTTGGTCTCTTCGGTCGTAATCCCGTATCCGGCCCTCTCCCACGCTGCCAGCCCGCCGTTGAGGATGCGAACATCGCGCACGCCGGCGTACAGCATGATCAGCATGCACCGCATCGCCGCCAGTTGTCCGGCAAAACTTCCCGGGTGCGGCTCCTCGGGATCGATTTTGGAGTCGCGGCCGTAGAGGACTACGGTCGTATCGCGGCTTATGCCCTTCCCGATAAGCGCGTCCCGGATTTCCTCCGGCGAGCGGCGGTTCCAGGTTTCGGGCGATTCGAGTTCGAGCGTGTCGATAAACACCGCGCCGGGGATATGACCGTCTTCGTAATCCAGCCGGTTGTTGAACGCGGCATGGCACACGACATACTTGTTACCTTCATATTCAGGCGGCTCCTCCCGTGCCATCAGACTTTTCAGCCACGCCGGATACACAAGATGACGGTAACCCGGAAGATGTTCCATGGGAAGCGACTTATCCGCCGACCACTCCGTGAACCGATCGAACACGTTAACATTCTTGTAGCCTTGGGCTCGAAGTTCATCGGCCAGTTTCGCCCCCTGGTCCGCGTCGTAACCGTAAACAATGATATTTTTCTCAGGAGTGATGTTCTTGTCGCGCAGAAGTTCAGACCATCCGTCGTATTCGGTCCAGTTCAGGTCGAATGCGACCGCGCCCTGAATGTGTCCGCCGCGCGGCTCGTTGTTGAGCGCCCAGCCGTTGTACGCGGCCATCGGACGGTCATCGAGCAATACGGTATCGGGTTTTGTGAGTAGATTTTGTAAGTCGGATGTGGTCAGGTGATCACTTGCCATACGGTCACTCCCTTCGGCGATGGATTCATCGCCGCCGTTGAAATCGGAAAATTACGGATATGTTTAGTACTGTAACTGCATGAAGCACGAAAAGGTTGCCTCCTGCCGGCATTCGAGACTGAAGACAGACTCAGAATGCCTGGCCCATGCCGAAATAGAGTTTGCTTTTCGGTTGTCCCGGCTGTCGGTCGGGGTTGAATCCCCAGTCGAGGCGCAGGGTACCGACCGGTGAGTTGATGCGCAGCCCGGGACCGACGGCGACGGGCAGGTGTGTCATGCTGATATCATTTACGCGCGACCACACATTGCCGACATCGACAAAGGCCGCCATGCCGATCCATTTCCAGATATACACGCGCAATTCGGCGAGATGCCACACGATGAGGAAGCGGCCGCCGAGCGGTTCGCCATTGGGATCGAGCGGTCCCGCCTTGTGGTAATCGAGCGACCGGATGGAGGTCGGTCCGCCGGTATAGAAGCGGTCGCTGAGTGCAATATCGGGCGTGCTTCCGAAGGGTTCGATGACGCCGATCTGTATGCCGCTGGCGAGAACCAGCCGGTTGGAAAGCTTGTGAAACCACTTGCCGACAATATCGGTCCGGAGAAAGTTGTTGCCGCCGCCAAGGACGCCGCCGTTGACCTCCTGGCTGACCTCGCCATAAACACCCCGCAAAGGGTTGAAGAGGTTGTCGCGTGTATCGTAAATATACCGCGCGGTGATACTCCGGGTCTTGGGCTTGAAGCTCGGCAGGGTGTCGATGACTTCGACGTGGCTGATGTTGCCGTTTATGATCTGGAGGATGAAGGATATGCTGGTATGCTTGCCTATTCGGCGCCCGACCTGAAGCGCGCCGCCGTAGCTGAGCAGGTTATAGCTCGGCTCGAGCAGATACTCATACAGCAGGTTAATGTCGGTTTGCCACCGGGTTCCGAAAGTCCAGGGTTCGGAGAAGGAGACGGTCGCGCCGCGTTGGATGAAATTGGCGTGCAATTCACCTCCGAGTTTTCGTCCGGTACCGGCAAGGTTATCGGTCATGAGCTGTATGCGGCCTTTCACCTTTACGACCGACCCGTACCCGGCGGCGATATTGAATTCGCTGCTCTTGCGTTCTTTTAACTCGACCAGGATAACTTTGCCGGTGGACTCGCTCGTGTCCGGTTTCGGGTGAACGAAAACGCTCTGGAAAAGCCCCGTCATGTACAGTTGGCGCTGCGAATCCAAGAGTCTCTGGTAGCGGACCACCTGCCCCTTCTTGAATTCGAGTTCGCGGGTGACGACATTTGCGTGAGTCTTTTCGAGTCCCTCGATGGCGATCGAATCGATCGTACAGCGATGGCCCTCGGTGATATTGAAATCGATATCGGCTACGAGCGCCGAGCTGTTGATATTTGTCTTGGGGTTGATCGACGCATTAAGAAAACCGCTGTCGGCATAGAGCGACAGGATCGAGATGGTGGCATTCTGCACCTGGTTTTTGAGATACGGCCCGCCCTTTTTCAGCTTGACCTGCTTTCTCAGGGTGGAGTCGGCGAAAAAGCGGTTCCCGAAGAAGCGGATCCCTTCGACGCGGGTAAGCTCGCCTTCGTGAATCGTGAGGGTAATGTTCACCTGCGATTTGGCTGAATCAATCACGACGGAAGTATCGGTGATTGCGGCCTGAAGATATCCGTTGACGTGGTAGTAGTCGACAACCGACTTGAGGTCATTGAGAAACACATTGCGGCGGTAATAGTGGTGGCTGAGAAAACCCGACGGCCGCGTTACCATGACCGACTGGAGATCATCATCGCTGTAAACTTTATTGCCCTTGAAATTGACGCTGTTGACTTCGAGCTTTTTCTGCTCGCTTTTCTTGTTATCATCGGCAACCGCAGTAACTGCGGTGATGCCGAGTATAAACAACAGCCCAATTGTGATGTGCAAGGCGCGGCTCATTTGAATCGAAATCCATACTTTAGGCTTATCGATGCCTCTCCCCGCTGGTCGGTTTCACTCTCGAGCGAGAAGCGGTTGGTGAGCTGGTAGTCGAGCCGGATATTCTGGTCGTTGATCTGACCCACGGTGGTGCTGTACGTGACCCGTATGCGGCTGGTGACCTGCTTGGCGACCAGCAGGCTCGGTCCGGCGGCGCTGCCGCTGCCGAAGAGGTTCCCCTGCACAGTGAATTGATCGAATCCGAAAAGGCTGCCGAGCTTGCCGGCGACCACGCTGGATAACTGCTCGCTGCCGAGTGTGGCCGCCCGATTAAGGAGAACCTGCTCGGTGGTGCTGCTGCCGCCCTGACCGCTGAGTTGGTTGACGGTCGCGCCGAAAGTCAGCAGGGAGAAAATATCTGATTGCGACAACGGCGGCTCGGACGACAGGTTTATTACCGGGCTGTCGAGATTCCCCGTCACCGACACACTGATAACATACGACATCGGCTGGCTTGCCTGGTACGTGGTGATATTTGCCTGGGCCAGGAAATTGATATCCGGGTTGATCTTGTTGGGGTCGGAGAAGTACAGCACGCCCTCCTGCACGTTGAACTTGCGATCGAGATACAGCACGTAGCCTTTTTCGACAAGGACGCGGCCGGTCAGAATGGGGCGTGAGACACTTCCGGCGAAAGTAACATCCGCCGACATCCGCATCCGGGCGAGATTGTTGTCGACCCAGAGGCTGTCGCCGCCCAGAATTTTGAGATCAAAGTCAGTCCGATCCAGCGGCGCCGGGACATTGGGTGTCACCTGTTTCACCTTGTTGGCCCAGGGGAGTATTGATGCGTAGTCGAAATTCTTTGTCAGTTTTGCCTCGCCGAGCGCGACTGTCCCCGTCAACAAGTACCGGTCCTTATCTTTTGACCCGTACTTGATGTCGGCCGAATCGATAGTGGCGGAAAACAACCCCGGGTCGGATATTTTGATATTATGAGCCGTGGTCGTTGTCTTAATGTCCGTAATTGTCATTCCCGAATGCGCGAGCGTGCCTTTCACGGACATCGTCCCGTCGCCTATCTTCGCAGAGAGCGTGTCGATGCGGACGGTGTCACGAGTAAATGTAATTCCGGCAACCGCCCCGCTGATCTGTTCATCGAAACTTTGTGCTCGTGCCCGGCCGTTGTTGATTTTCACAAAGCCAGTCACCTCCGGCGCTTTCGGTTTCCCCTTGATAGTCAGATTGGCATTCAATTCTCCCGATAGTGTGTCAACATCCGGAATAAACGGCATCAGCAGAGCGAGATTCAGTGAGTCAATCACCGCTGTCAGATCGATATTCCCGGATGACGCCTTCCCCTTGGCGGTGATCGTGGCGACCTCGGCAACAGTCACGGTCAGATCGGTTTGCACCTCGCTCAGACTTTTCACGGTCGCGCTTCCGTCAAGCGTAAACGGAGTCCCGTATGCCTTCCCGGCGGCTGTATCGAATGCGATCACTGAATCAGTGACTGCCGCGGCGAGGTTGAACCCGGAGAGCACAGAGTCTTCAGAGGCAACCAGCGAGACACCGCGCAAGTCAATTGAGCCACGCAGGTTTGGATCATTGATCGTACCCTGCCATTTGAAGTCGAGAGAGGACGTCCCCTCGAGTGAGAGGTCACCGGGAAGGAACGGCTCGAATCCCTTCAGCCTCAAGCCCGAACCGTGAATGGCGCCGGAGACGGCGCTGCTACGGGTGATTGTCGGACTTCCATTGGCATTGCTGCTCAGGCCGACATACGCGTTGGCGGTCAACTGCTGATCACTGGAATACAGGTTCAGAGTCGTTATCTCAAGTGAATCGGAGGAGACTGATATGCGGGCGGTCACAGAATCGAGTTTGATATCTTCATAACGCGGGTCTGCTACTGTCAGGGAGAGCTTTCCCTTCGGGACGGCACCTGCCAGGGTCAGTTTTGTGTTGAGGCTGAGCGTGCCGGCGATATCTATTGTATCCGGCCACAGGGTGCGGAAGGCTGCCAAATCGATGTCAGAAGCGCGTGCGTCTATTTCGAGCGTATCGGTGGTTGTACGAACCAGGGATGCATGAATAAACCCCAGCGCAGCGGTGTCAGCCCCGTCGTGTTTAGCGGATTTGTCATACAGCCTGGCGGTTACCTCCCCGCGCGCGCTGTCCAGGTTGAAACGGGCCTGGGAGCGAACGGCGACCGCGTTCTTATACAGGTCGAAAGTATCGAGCCGGATTACGGGAAGATCAACGTATATGCCCACTGTGGCTGAGTCGAATGTCACGCTTCCGTAACCGGGCTGCTCAGCGGAGACAGTCAGATTTCCCTGCAGACGGTCAAGCGGACCGGAAGCCTGTCCGGTGTAACTGTAGTTTCCTTCCAGCGAACTGACCGCGAACGGTGCTGCGGCCAGCTCCGCCGAATTGAACTCACCGGAAAAGAGAAGCTGCCGCACGAAGATATTGGTGTCTACATAGTCAGCCTCGAGAGCAAGCGTATCTATGGGGAAATCGCGGTATTTTATGTCATTGCCGCTGACGTGTGCCTGTAGCCGCGGCATTTGCCGGGTACCGGAGAGAGTGATATCGGCATCAACAGCTCCGGCCAATTCCTGCTGACCGACGATGCCGCCCAGCGGCGACAGATCGGATATAGCCACACCTAAGTGACCGGCTACAGTATCCTGATTGAGATCGACCTTTGCGGACAGCTTAATGTACTCCTGCCGGAGCGATGTTGTGAGGATACCGTTTTCGAGACCGAAGTCGGTATTTAGATCGGCAAGCAATTCGTTTTTGTATCGCGCCTGCTTGATATCAAGAGAACCATCCACTTTCCATCCGTCCAGTTCTCGGCCGGATCCGCCCACGGTAACATTAGCGTGCAGCGATCCCCGGTAAGGTGACGGGCCGCTTCGGAAGGTCTGCCACATTGAGGCCAGATTGATGTTCGTCAGGGCAACAACCGCATCAGCCTTCAGCGAGTCTAAGGCCATGTAACCGGATGCCGAGAGGCGACCGTCGAAGATATTCATGTCCACCGAGTCCACGACCAACGAGTCCTCTTCTAGCCGGACTGATGCGCTCCCGCCGACCGCCTCAACGCCCCGAACTGTGACAGTCGGCAAATCGAGTGAAGCCGTACCTCGCGGTGCAGCAGTAGTCCCCGATACGGTAATATGTGATTGCAGATTACCTGTGACTTCGACGCCGGTCAGCCCGTATCGAGCGGCAACAATATTGAAAGCGGTTCGCGGATCACCTTCAACAGATAGATCGGCGTCAATCGGCGCCTCATTGTCGACCTGCGCTACACGAGCATGTCCGGCCATCTGCAGGCCGCCCATTTGGACGAGCAAAGTGTCCAATAGCCAGATGTCCGACGAATAGAGTCCACGCAGGTTGAGGCTGATTGGTTCGACAGGGAGGGTGTCGTAACGCAATGATCCTGAATCAGTCGCAATTGAGAATGCATATCCCTGAAGACTATCAATACTTGCCGCCACAACGCTCATACCTTCGAGTGAACCCGTAAGTAGCGTCATCCGGTCCCGGTACTCGAGCGAGAAGCTCTGCAGCAGGACCGAGCCCAGAGTCACCGTGAAGGTCGATTTAGTGGACATTGTATCGAGGATGATCAGGTTGAAGATGCCGCTGGTGTCTCGCTTAAGTCGTACCCTGACCGTGTCGATAAGGATCGACTTTATGGCAAATTCTTTGTGAATAAGCGGCCATAGGCGGTAATCGATGAAGAAGTTGTCGACGAGGGCTATGGTCGTGGAATCTGACTTTGCTTTCGACCGTACGCGGATATCGCTGAGACTGGCGTGTGAAAAGAGATTGGTTTCAAATGAACCGATGGTCACCTTCTGGTCCAGGCGACTCGAGATGAACGATTCCAGCTCTCCCTTGATCAGTTTTTGGCCCGGCGGCAGCAGCGCAAAAACAATTGCTGCTACGACCACAGCTATTATGGCTGCCACGACATAGAGCGAATACCTGAGAAAGCGATGTCTCGTTGGATTTTTCTTCATACACGGGTGCTGCTCCTGGCCACCCGATCACCGGCGGCAGAAAAGCGCTGCATCTGTTATATCAACACCTTAGTCGAGAGCTTGTTCCAGTGTGGCCGTTCGTGTATTCAGCCGATTGAAACGAAAGAGCATTTTCACCCGAAACGACAGCAGTTAGAAACGGAGAACGTATTTGAGCATCTCGTTTGGCCATTTCATCCGCCGTCGGTTGCCGGTAAGCGAACGGCGCTGACAATAGACCTATCGTTTGATAGTACTGATCAGCCAGAGCAGAATAACGGCGCCGATAAAGGCGGTAACGAGCTCGGCCAGGAGACTCGCTCCCACCATCCCTAACAGTCGAAAAATGAAGCCTCCGATTATCGCACCGACGATACCAACGGCGAGGTCGCCGAGCAATCCAAAGCCTCGGCCTCGCATGACCTTCCCTGCCGCCCAGCCGGCGACAATCCCGATTATCAAGAACCATATAATTCGCATGCCTGCCTCCGTTGATGAAGGCAAAGTACCAA
The DNA here is from genome assembly GCA_964396245.1 of uncultured Ignavibacteriales bacterium. GTDB lineage: Bacteria > Zixibacteria > MSB-5A5 > GN15 > FEB-12 > CAYNEO01. The sequence continues at coordinate 20,399 of CAYNEO010000041.1, read as the reverse complement.
AGTCTTTGCCGGCCCGCAAGCGGAATGAATCGGATCGCCCGCCGTGTTTTGTGCCTCCACGAATGACGTGACGTAGCATGCGCCGCACAATCTCTGCAAAAAAAACGCTTGACGGTAGCCGCCGGCCTTCGTTTCATAAGCCAGAAGTTCTTCCCGTCCGTCACTAATTTCTTACGCACCGTGCTGCCGGACAAAAGTTCAGGAGACGTGTCTCGATGGATGAGTCGACGATACTAAGCGGTGCCTCCCCTCAAGCAGAAGCCGTTTTGGATCTGTTTACCATCGTCATGATTATCGCCGGGGTCGTCTTCCTGATCGTTGCCGGTTTTGTCATCACGAATGTTATTCGATACCGTCGCAGCAGAGTCTCCGGCACGCCACGCCAAAATCCGGGTAACCCGAAACTGGAGACACTCTGGACGATAGGACCGGCACTTACCCTGGGCTTTGTTTTCTTCCTTGCCGTTCGGGCAATGAACCTGACTGAGCCGCCGCCAAGACAACATCCGACCAACCTGATAATCACCGCCAACCAGTGGTGGTGGAAAGGTGAGTACCTTCCGGACAGCGTCGTCGTGGCCAATGAATTTCACTGGCCGGTCGATTCCCTGTGGCTGCTCAGGATACTCTCGGCGGACGTGGATCATGATTTCTGGGTTCCGTCACTCGGGCCGAAAGTGGATGCTATACCAAATCATCCCAACCACGTCTGGATGCAGCCGATTCATACCGGCTCATATCAGGGTATGTGCGCTGAATTCTGTGGCGCGGAACATGCCTGGATGCGGTTCAGCATTATCGTGGAGCCACGCGAAAAGTACGACGCCTGGCTCAAACACCAGGCACAGGATGCTCCGTTTCCGACGGACAGCCTGGAGGTTGCGGGGTTCAGAACATTTGTCAGCATGACGTGTCGGAACTGTCATACAATTCGGGGCACCGGTTCCAACGGTATTGTCGGACCGGACCTGACACACGTGGCGAGCCGCCACAAATTGGCCGGCGGTGTGATGAACAACACTCCGGGCAATATGGCCATCTGGCTGCACGACCCCCAGAAGATCAAACCCGGCTGTCACATGCCCAACCTGGATCTGACCGACAGCCAGGTTCATGCCCTGGTAGCGTACCTGGAGACACTGCAATGAACGAGAAAGTCTACGCTCATCCAACCCCCGCGACGCTTGGCGATATCAAGGAATACCGGGGCCTCTTGAGCTGGGTCATGTCGGTCGACCACAAGCAGATTGCCATTATGTATATCGTGGGTTCGTTCGGCTTCTTTCTGCTGGCGGTGTTCATGGCGATGCTCATCCGCACCCAGCTCATTGTGCCCGAAAATCACTTCCTGACACCCGGCCTGTATAACCAGATTTTCACGATGCACGGCACGACGATGATATTTCTGTTCGCGATGCCGATGTTGATCGGACTGAGTACGTATTTTGTCCCCTTGATGATCGGGGCGCGCGACATGGTATTTCCGCGCCTCAATGCCTTGAGCTTCTGGCTGTTTCTGCTGGGCGGGCTGCTGCTGTATTTCAGCTTCTTCGCCGGCGGGGCCCCGGCGGCCGGATGGTTCGCCTATGCTCCTCTCACCGAAAACTTTTACTCACCGACGAGCGGACAGAATTACTGGGCCCTCGGGCTGCTCGTAACCGGAATAGGAACTATTGCATCCGGTATCAATCTGGTGGTGACTATTGTGACGCTGCGTACTGAAGGCATGACGTTCCGCCGGCTGCCGTTGTTTGTCTGGATGGTTTTCGTGAACGGGTTCCTGCTGATTTTCGCACTGCCGGCCCTCAACACTGCCCTCGTCACGTTACTGGCCGACCGGATGCTGAACGCAAATTTCTTTCAGCCGTACGCCGGCGGCTCAGCCTTGCTCTGGCAGCAGTACTTCTGGATATTCGGACACCCTGAGGTATACATCCTCATACTGCCGGCATTCGGCATCATCTCGGAGGTCATACCGGTATTTGCGCGAAAGAATATATACGGGTATGGGTTTATGACGGCATCGACGGTTGCTATCGGATTTTTGAGCTTCGGGGTCTGGGTCCACCACATGTTTGCGACTGGCCTCGGATTCTGGGTCTACTACATTTTCGCGGCAACGAGTATGCTGATCGCGGTGCCGACGGGCATCAAGATATTCAACTGGATTGCAACCATGTGGGGCGGGGCGATTAATTTCACGACGGCCATGCTATTCGCGACGGCGTTCATAGTCGAATTCACGGTGGGCGGTATCAGCGGTGTCGCGTTTGCGGCGGTGCCGATTGACTGGGAGTTGACGGACAGCTATTTCGTCGTGGCCCACATCCATTACGTGCTTTTCGGCGGTACGGTGTTTGCGGTTTTTGCCGGATTCTATTACTGGTTCCCGAAACTGACCGGCCGAATGCTGTCCGAGACAATCGGCAAGTGGCATTTCTGGCTGGCCCTGATAGGCTTCAACGGAACATTTTTCGTGCTTCACTTCGCCGGCATGGAAGGCATGCCGCGGCGTGTATGGACCTATCCCCCGATAGCGGACTTGCCGCTGTTCAATTTGATATCATCGTTGAGTTCCTATGTCCTGGCCATATCGATCCTGATATTCGTCATCAATATCATTTACAGCCTGAGGCGAGGTAAGATAGCGGGTGACAACCCCTGGCATGCATGGACGCTGGAATGGGCCACCAGCAGTCCGCCGCCACCGCAGAATTTCGACCTTGTGCCGCCGGTGACCAGCCGGCGCCCACTCTGGGACCGGCATCATCCGGATGACCCGGACTGGAAACGCGAGTAGGAGACAATCGGTGCTAAGCGACAAAAACAGACTGGCTATGATCCTTTTCATCATGTCGGAATCCATCTTCTTCCTGCTGCTGATTATTGGCTATGTCGTCTACCATGTGAAGGGTTCCAGCGGACCGACTGCCTCGCAAGCGCTGGATTTCCCCGCCGGCGTGTGCTTCTCTGCCTTTCTGTTCAGCAGTAGCTTCACGATGTGGCGGGCGGATGTCAGTTTGAGACGGAAGAATCGCACACGGCTGGCTGCCTGGATAGGCCTCACGATGATACTGGGCGCGATCTTTCTCTTCGGTCAGGGCCTGGAGTACCTCCACCTGTTGAAACAGGACATCACGATCAGCCGGGACCTGTTCGGGACGACTTTCTTCACACTGACCGGCTTCCACGGCATGCACGTGCTGACCGGGCTGGTGCTCCTGGGGATCATGCTGCTAATAGCGGTGTTCGGAAAAGCTGCCGAGCCGAAGCCGTCGGGAATGACTGCGATCAGTTATTACTGGCATTTTGTCGATGCCGTTTGGGTGGTAATTTTCAGCGTTACCTATTTGTGGGCGTTCTTATGAGTACATGGGAACTTTTCGCAAAAGCCTGGGAATGGCATATATCGATTATCGTGGGGTGTGTCGCCCTGCTGGTGGGCTACCTTTATTTCGCCGGCTTCCGCTTCAATCGCAGGACGTTCTATTTTGTCCTCGGAGACGCCATCCTGCTGTTGACGCTCGTGGGGCCGCTCGATGTTCTGGGCGATGATTACCTTTTCAGCGCCCACATGCTGGAGCATCTGGTGCTCGAATTGATCGTGCCGCCGTTGATGCTTTTCGGATTGTCGCCCCGACTGGCCCGGAAGATGCTGTCATGGCGGCCGGCCGCGGCGGTGGAGCGAGTCCTCGGCACGCCGCTTCTGGCGTGGTTCCTGGGTATCGGCACGCTGTGGTTGTGGCACTTCCCGGCGTTGTATAATGCGGCGCTCGCCCACGAGAATATCCACATAATTCAGCATTTGAGCTTCCTGGTGACCGCAACAATTTTCTGGTGGCCGATTCTGGCGCCGGAGGGATTTCGACGGCTGACCGGAATGAAGGGTGTATTCTATTTGTATTTCGCAGCGCTGGCCAACGGCACACTCGGAGCCCTGCTCACGTTCGCCCCGGTAGGTTTTTATCCGCACTACCTGCACCCGGCCGATGAATTGGGCGCACTCTCCTTAATTCGCAACGGCTGGGGCTTCTCGCCCTCGATGGATCAGCAACTCGGGGGACTTTTCATGTGGGTCATGGGCGGCACGATTTTCCTGTGGGCGGTTCTGCTGACATTCACACGCTGGTTCCTCAAGCGTGAGGGCAGTCGGCCGTCGGTACACGCGTCGGAAACCGCAGGTTCACAATTGTAGCAGATCGAGGAATATTGAGACATGGCTGAGACCGAAGGCCACAACGAGCAAACTAATGACAGTTCTCCCGAGGCGGCGGGAGTGCCGACAAAGTGGCAGCCACCGAAGCCGGAGACGCCGGCAGAGCCGACTTACTGGCCCATCATACTCGCCAGCGGGATAACATTTCTGGCCTGGGGCGCCCTGACATCGTACCTGCTGTCGATACTCGGTTTCGTGCTGACGGTGGTGGCCGTGATAAATTGGATTGGAGACATTCGCCATGAACAAGGAATCGGACACAGCGAAGAGTAACGTTCTGTCTGAAAGCCGCAGGAAGTTCCTGTCGTGGCTCGGCGTTGCGCTTGGCGGCATAGCGTCCGTTATCGTGGCCGTCCCGATACTGAGCTTTGTCCTCGATCCGTATTTCGGAAAGAAAAAGCAATACTGGCGCAAGGTCGGTTCGGTGGACAAGTTCAAGGTGGACACGACTACCCTGGTCTCGTACGCCGACGCTACGTCCACCCCGTGGGAAGACGGTTTCGCAAGAACGGCGGCCTGGCTGCAGCGACGAAGCGAATCGGAATTTGTCGCCTACTCGATCAACTGTGCGCATCTTGGGTGTCCGGTGCGATGGGAAGCCGACACGGAGCTGTTTATGTGTCCGTGTCACGGCGGCGTTTATTACAAGGACGGTACGGTGGCGGCCGGTCCTCCACCGCATGGCCTGACCCGGTACCCGGTGCGCGTTAAGAACGGGCAGGTGGAAATACAGACGGCACCCGTACCGATAACCTGATGACTGAATCCGGACGGTGATTTTGAGGAAGCGACGGAACTTGTTCTCATGAATTTGTTGCGAAACATATGGCAATGGTTTGACGACCGAACCGGCACTGTCGCTGCGGTCAAACCGGCGCTCGATCACAAAGTCCCGGCTAAGCTCGGTTGGTGGTATGTGTTTGGTACCGCCACACTGACGGCTTTTGCCGTGCAGGTCATCTCCGGAATATTCCTGGCCTCGGTGTACGTTTCATCGCCCGAAGGCGCCTACCTGAGTCTCAAATACATAACTGAGACGGCGCCGTTCGGAAGTCTCGTGCGCGGAATACACTTCTTCGGGGCCTCGGCGATGATTGTCTTTGTCGTCGTTCACATGACCCGCGTCTACCTGACCGCCGCCTATAAGTATCCCCGGGAAATGAGTTGGATATCGGGCACGTTTCTCCTTTTGCTCACTCTCGGGATGGGCTTCACCGGACAGCTTTTGCGCTGGGATCAGAATGCGATCTGGTCGGTCGTTGTTGGCGCCGAGCAGGCGGGCCGCGTACCGCTTATCGGTAACTGGCTCGGTCATTTCATTTTGGGCGGCGAAACCATGGGCAGCGACACCCTCGGTCACATGTTCTCACTACATGTGTTCATCATCCCTATACTCATCGCGGCTGTTGTTGGACTCCATCTTTTCCTGGTCCTGCGCAATGGTATATCGGAGCTTCCGAAGACCGGTAAGCCTGTTAATCCCAAGACGTACCGCGAGACGTATCACAACATGCTGGAGGCGACCGGTGAACCCTTCTGGCCGCACTCCCTGTGGCGAGATATCGCCTTCGGCACGCTGGTCATCGCGGGCGTGGTCTTCCTGGCATATATCACCGGACCGCCCGCCGTCGGGGACCCGCCGAATCCTACCGCGATCAAAGCTCAGCCACGACCCGACTGGTATTTCCTCTGGTATTTTGCCGTCCTGGCCCTGTCGCCGCATCACCTGGAAAGCTACATCATGGTCCTCGGGCCGCTTTTGGCCGGAGTCGTGCTGATAGCTTTGCCGCTGCTGTTCAATCGGGGTGAGCGAAGCATGCGCATGAGGCCGTGGGCGCCGGTGCTTGTCCTCGGAGTTCTTCTCTCTCTGATTGCGCTGACTCGCGCGGGGATCAAAGCACCATGGTCACCCCGTTTCGAAGCCAAACCGATAACGGAGAAAATTATCGGGGCTTCCAGCGGCCCTGTTTATGAGGGTGGGCAGGTATTCAACCGGGTGTGCCTGTATTGTCACAGAATCTCGGACCATGGCGGCTTCCGCGGCCCCGATCTCACTTATGTGGCCGACCGCATGACCAGGGAGCAGTTAATTATTCAGGTGATGAACGGCGGGTACAACATGCCGGCGTTTGGGGGCATCCTGTCCTCAGGCGATCTGCACAGCCTGATAACGTTTCTCGAAACCAGGACATCAAAAGGAGAAAAACCGGTGCAGTACACGCCGGGAGCCTCGGATTCAATGTGAGACAATCACCGGGTGCAATATTGGTTCCGCCCTGTCCCAGCTAATTCTTCCCGCCGGTGAGCGAGCCGCCGAGATCTTTCAACTTGTCCTTGACTTCGGATTCGATCTTGCTTTTGGCTTCGTCGACTCCCCCGCTCAGCACGTTCCCGAAATCTCCCGGAAGGTAACCTTTGCCGGAGCTGACGGCCTTTGTGAGAACCGCCTTGAGGATCCGGGCGGTGATCTGTCCGACAGTGCCACCCGTTTCACCTCCGACATCCGTCAGGGTAATATTGTCCACCGAGAAGGACTTCTGATATTGCTTTCCGAGAAGCACCAGCGAAGCGTCGACGCCGATATCACGCACGCTGACCTTCTTGATGCGTATTCTCTGTCCGCTGTTCGAAGATTCACCGCCGGTGAAGTTTTTGATATTGTTCAGAAGTTCGCTGAAGTTGCCCCGCCGATCCTTTTGTTCAAGGTTAACTTGAATACCATCGAGCACCAGTGAGTCCATTACGACCTGATCGTCGAATACCGAGCCCTCGTCGACGTCCAGCACCCCTGACTGAATACTGATGATATCCGTCGAGTCAAACCCGTCGGGATTGCGCACTTCGAAGTCTTTGAGTTCCAGCTTGCCCGCTCCGATACTGAGGTTCGCGGAGCCGAGTTCGCATTCCACGCCCAGTGCGTAAGAGCTGCCCGATTCTATAGCTTCGGCAACGAGATAGTTGCGCGTGAAGTATGCGACAATCAGACCAACAACGACAACTATGACCGACCACAGGATAATCTTCTTCAGCATGGTAATTCCGCCCTTTCGCTCGGTTTATTGGACCCAACGGGTCCCGTTACGGATTCAAAGCTATAGATATTCAACGACAAGTGCAAGAATTGTGTTGGCAGGATTACTCACCATTCGGCGGCGCGGTGTTCTGCCTGCGTGGCAAGATGCGATGTCGATCTCGCCAGAGGAAACTCTATCCAGAATACGGTCTGACCGGACACATCGGTTTCCAGGTTAAACGAACAGCCGTGGTTGATGAGGATTTCGCGCGTGAGGGTCAGCCCCACACCCTGACCGCTGCGCTTGGTGCTGTAAAAGGGCGTGAACAGGTTGGAACGGTCTTCGGGTGCAATACCACGACCGTTGTCGATAATCATCAATTTGCGCGGAACGGAGGAAGTCGTCCGGACCACGATGGTTCCGTTGCGGGATATCGCCTCGAGGGCATTCCGAATAACGTTAACTGCTACCTGCTCAATCTGGCGGACATCGATATCAACGACAAACGGCGCCCGGCTCAAGTGCCATTCCCAGGATATACTGCGGCGGCGACATTCGGAACTCATAAGAACGTGAACCGAGCGGAGCAAATCGTGGAGGTCGCATTCTTCTCGAGACGGTTTGGGGATCCGCACGACATCGGCAAAGTTCGCCATAAACGTGTTCAGCCCCCGGTTCCGATCGATGGCTACCCGTATCGCTTCCTCGAAGTCCTTTCTGTCATCGTCATTGAGCTGGTTCCCGTAGCTCAGCGATGATTGGAGGATTGAGTTGATCGCCCCGACCGAGTTATTAATCTCATGCGACATCATCCGGATGACTTTCTCGTAGGCCTTCTTCTGCATGGCCATAATCTCGCGGGTCAGTTCCTCGATCATGATGAAGTTGCGTTTGAAGCCCCGGTCAAGAAAGTGGGAGCGATGGCATTTGAAGGTCTGGATTCCGTTCAGCGAGAGTATCTTCGTCTCGCCGTCTTCCATCGCCGCTAGTTCGCTTCCGAGCAGGCTTTTGGAATCTACGAGGTTACGACCGGGAACGGCGTCATCGAGAAGCATCGCGGAAGCCGCCGGATTGATCGACTCCACGCGATTATCCAGGTCGAGAATAACGACGCCCATCGGGCTTGCTTCCAGCAGCCGCCGGAGAAAGAAATGCTGTTGCTCTTGCTTGACTCGTTCGTCACGAAGCTGTTCGATCATGCGGTTGTAGATGTCGATCAGGCTGTCGAGCTCGAATTGACCGGTTTTGACAAATGTACTGGAAAAGTCTCGATCCCTTATCGATTCAATTCCGGCCGAGAGCAAGTTCAGCGGCTTCAGAAACGAGCGATACAGATGAAACGAAACGGCGGCGCTGAGGAGGATGACCAGTTCGGCGGCAACAAAGAGATATCGGTTTTCGAAAAGCAGGAAGACTGAAAGGATGACAAACAGGATGTGAATCAGCAGAACAAACAGCAGGAATTTCTGCCGCAATTTCATGGTGAAATTCCGTATTTTTCGAGTCGACGATACAGCGCCGCCCGACTGAGACCGAGCGACCGTGCGACCCGGCTGATATTACTGCCGTGAAACTCGAGGGCTTTTTTGATCATCGACTCTTCCATCTGTTCGAGAGTGACTCCAACGGGGGTCATCCCGGCCGCGCCCGTTCTGGATGGAGACGGCTGCAAATGGGCCTGAAAGTCCTCAGCCTCAAGCGTTTCGTGACTCGATACAAGGACCGTACGCTCTACCAGATTCTTGAGTTCCCGGACATTTCCCGGCCAGGAGAGTTCCTTCAGAAACGCAACCGCGCGGGAGCTGATCTCGAGTTTCTTGCAGCCATAGATTATTTTGAGGTTTTCTACGAAATGATGAACGAGCAGCGGGATGTCATCGGGACGCTCCCTGAGCGAGGCCAGCCTGAGTGAAATCAGGTTGACGCGATAATACAGGTCCTCTCGGAATTGTCCATCGGCCACCATCTTATCCAGGTCTCGGTTGGTGGCGCAGATCACGCGGAAGTCGGCGGTCTGCGGCTCGCTCGTCCCCAGGACCTCGAAGGAACGGTCCTGTAGAACGCGGAGCAGCTTGACCTGACCGTTCAGGTCGAGATCGCCTATTTCGTCGAGGAAGATCGTCCCGCCGTCGGCGAGCTGGAATCGTCCTACACGATCACGGTGAGCGTCCGTGAAAGCGCCTTTCTTATGACCGAACATCTCGCTTTCGAACAGCGTCGCGGGAATGCCGCCGAGATTCACTTTCACGAACGGACCATTCCGACGGTTGCTGTTATTATGGATCGCCTCGGCGAGCAGTTCTTTGCCCGTCCCGCTCTCACCGAAAATCAGTACCGGTGCGTCGGTAGTACTCACGCGCCCCGCAGTGTCCAGCACTTGCAGGAAATGCCGGTCGGCGCCGATCATGCCGCTGAAATCGAAGCGTCGGTCAAGCTCCTCGCGACTCCCGACATATGGCTGCCCTGTCGACTGTCCTGCCAAACTGAGGGCGGTTCGAACCGATTGGAGCAGTTGCTCGTTGTTCCAGGGCTTGGTGACAAAATCAGCTGCGCCCGCCTTGATTCCGTCTACAGCGAGACGGATGGAGCCCCATGCCGTGATCAGGATGACCGGTATTGCGGGAAATCGACGGTGCAGTTCACCGAGCAACGCCATACCTTCTTCCCCGTCAGTGCCAACGGAAAAATTCATGTCGAGAATAAAAAGCTCGGGGGGATGTTCCCGGGCAACTGTAAGGGCTTCCTCGGGTTCCTCGGCGGTTGCCGTAGCATAGCCGGCCTGTTTGAGGAGCAGACTCAACGAAGACCGAACAGCCCGGTCGTCATCAATAATCAATATCATGATCATCCATACGTAAACTGCACGGCCCGAGTTTCGCAGGCACCCTCACATTACTCCTCATGGAGAGCAGTTGCCGGCCTTATCTTTGCGGCCAGACGGCTCGGGTACCAGGCACAAATCGATACAATCAGATAGACTATCAGGGCGGCCAGTGCCATACCGCCCAGATATACGGTCAGCGAGATACTTCCGAAGAGTCCCAGAATGGGCGCCTGGAGGGCAATGAATACGCCGACCACGATGGCCAGGGTGGCCAGAACAAGTGATTCTCCCAGTATCTGGCGGGATACCCGGGAGGCATCTGCGCCGACCGCCCGCCTCAGGCCGATTTCCGACCGGCGACGGTTTATCGAATACCAGACGACACCGAAAAGGCCCAGGGCCACGTTCAGGACGAGAAATCCGGCGACAAGTGCATAAGTTAAGAGCGACAGCAGGTGGTCGCGGAAATAGGCCGCTCTCATGTCTGAAAGTGTGGTTAGTTTGAATGTCCACCCCCGGCCAATCGCCTGAAGATCCTTGATCAGGCGCTGTTCAAAGGCAACGCCGGTCCCGGGCCGGACACGCAATATCATGTCGATCATCCCGGTACTGCCTTCCCCTTCAATATGATTTCGCACAAAGAACCCATTTTTCGCGGGGGCAAATTCGCCCTGATAGAGGTAGTTGCCAACCACTCCGACAACCCGGTAATTGTGCCTCTCCGTCGTGATCTTCTGACCAACGGCAGGACCGTTGCCGAATGCCTCTTCTCGCAGTTGACCATTAATGACAATCGGTTCCTCCGCCGATGCATCGTCCTCGCGACTGAACCACCTTCCTTCCAGAACCGGCATTCTCAAAACACCTGCAAAATCATCGTCGGCCAAAAAGATGTTCGACGATATCTCCCGGTCATTGATCGTCAGGTCATTAATCCACTGGGAGCGCCCGTACGGTAGATTGCTCGAGGCCCAGGTGACGTACTCGACTTCATTGGATGACCTGAGATCGTTAAGCATCTGCACATAGGTCGGTCGTAAGTTTTCGTCGGACTCCATGCCCTGTGGCCCTCCCGGCGGGCTGACATTCACTACCCATACGTCCTCATAGGAAAACCCGATCGGTCGAAGATAGCCGCGGAGGCTCTCCACAACCATCGTGCTTATCGCGAAGAGAACGATAAAAGACAGGAATATTTCGGTCAGGATGAGAAAATTACTGCCCTTGCGATTCCAGATCAGGCGAAATATATGACGGATCATATTCTTCCTCCTCTCAACGCCTCGACGGGGTGCAGGCGCGACATGCGATATGCCGGATACACGCCTGAGAATAAGCCGAAGAATAAGATGATCATGAGGCTATAAAGAAATATCCGAAGGTTGACCTCAAGGTGTCCGTACGGAAGAATACCGCTGTCCGTGACTATTTTCAGTATGACAACCGACAGGACAAATCCTATGGCGCCGCCTATCACGGTGAGGACGATATTCTCGATGACGAACTGTCCTATCAGGGTGAGTGACGAGGCGCCAAAGGCTTTCCTGACCCCGATTTCCGATGACCGTTCAATGATGCGACTCAGGTTGATGTTTACAAGGTTGATAGCCGGCAAAAGCATGAATAAGATCATGATTAATGCGACTACTGTGATGATGATCGCCGTGCCCGGTTGATAATCACCACCCCCGAATTCTCGCGCCCACATGTCCAGCAGGCTGCCCATCGGAGCGGAGAGTGTCAGCAAATCGGGGTTGTCCGCCCGCGTCTGATCGACGAATCGGTCGTATTCGTTGCGTATTGTGTTGAAATCCGCCTCATCAGCAGCCAGCACCCAGGCCTGGTAATTGCCATAGTAGCGCTCGGAGTGAAGGTCGACTCTGCCGGTCGATATCGGAACGTAGATGTCTCCATGTGCCGGCTGGAATGGAATGTCCTTATTGTCGATGACGCCGAGCACGCGAAAGTTGCGATCGTCGGTCTCGATCATCCTGCCCACCGCTTTCTCGTTACCAAAGTACGCCTGGCGCGTGCTTTCGGTGATGACAGCGACATAATCGGCCGACGAAACCTCATCCCGGCTGTAGGCCCGTCCCTCGACAAACGGCAGTTCGAGGATATCCCAGAACTCGGCGTCGGTGAGTTTCATCGTGAGATTGAGACGCCTGTCATTCACGTAGGTGGTAACCTCGTTGCCGTTCGTACTGATTGATATCATCTCCGGGGTTTTGAGCGGGTGAACGTGACGGTCAAGGAACCAGTAACTGGGCGCCACATACATGTGTGTCGTTTCTGTTTGAAACTCCAGCCTGTCGATGAACAGGGTCCGGTCGAGTCTGGAGCCGCGCGCGCCCGGACTTGCCAGGAAATCCATCGCCGCCGTCGCCAGCATGAGTACGAGCAACGTGAAGCTGATCCCGAAAAGACTGACAAAGGTGAAGAATTTGCGCCGCAGGAGCACCTTCCATGCGATTTTGATATAGTTTTTCAGCATGGCTGCTCCTATTCCACCTGGCTGCCGTCGAACAGCCTCACGACTCTCTGAGTTCGGTCCGCCATCTCCTGGTTGTGCGTGACCATAACAACAGTGGTCTTATCATCCCTGTTGAGAGCTTCGAGAATATCCATTATCTCTCCGCTCATAGCAGAATCAAGGTTGCCGGTTGGTTCATCGGCGAGTATGAGTTCGGGTTCGCCGACAATGGCGCGAGCGATTGCCACCCGCTGACATTGACCACCCGATAGTTGCGACGGGAAGTGCCTGGTGCGGGCACTCAGACCAACCTTGTCGAGCGCCGTGAGGGCTTTCCGTCGCCGTTCCGATGAGGGCATACGCCGATAGAGCAATGGCAGTTCCACGTTATCAAGAACCGAGAGGTCGTTGATCAGGTGATAGCTCTGGAATATGAAGCCAATCTTCTCGTTCCGAAGACGGGCCGATTTCCGCTCGCCGAGGCGGTCTACTTCTCTCCCCTGGATGGCAACCATGCCGCTTGTCGGCGCATCGAGCAGTCCCATGATATTCAACAGCGTGCTCTTGCCGGACCCCGATGGTCCCATCACCGCCAGCAACTCCCCATCGGCAACACTCAGGTTGATATTCCTTAGCGCGAGCGTTTCGATCGTGCTGGTCCGGTAGACTTTGTCAACATCGGTTAAGTCTATCATAACTACCTTCTCGTGTATATGTATTGACTGATCCTGTACTTCTTTAATTGGTAATCTTTACTTCATTCATGTGGGCGAACCGCCTCATATCGGAGATGATAATTGTGTCTCCCTCGCGGACGTCGCCGATCAATTCGACATAGTCGTAATTGGTGGCGCCGACGCTAATGTCGCGGCTGACCGCCGCGTCGCCGTCGAGCACAAAAACTTTCTGGCCAACCGAACCGTCATAGAACGGACCGTTGGCAACCCTGATCGTGTTGTCTTTGCGGGAAGTAACGACGTAGACGTCGACACGCAGATTCGACCGCAAGGCCGGATCATTGTCGCGATCGAGATCAACCACAAAAGTGATCGTGCCGTCTTTTGCCGAAGGATCAACCGAGGCTATTGTCCCGGAGAATCGCTTGCGGTCGATACGGACGTTAACTGCACCGCCGGGGTGAAGCCTGGCGGCATGGATGTCGGAAATCCTGGCCTGTACCTTGAAACTTCCGAGATCGGCAATACGAACGATCGTTTCTCCGGACGCGACGGTGGCGCCGATTTTGTCATTTATCCACGTGATGACGCCACCGCGGTCGGGTTTGGCCATCGCCAAGTCAATCTGCCGTTCGACCTCGGCAAGGTTGTTGTTTTGTATCCGTATTTTCAGGTCGAGTTCCCTGAGGTCCGCGTTCAGCATCGCTTCCTGATTCCTGAGTTGATCGCCAAGTTGCTGAAGCTCGCGGTGGGCGATATCCACATTGAGCTTTGCTCGGTCCAGATCGCCCTTGGTTGCTCCGCCGAGTTCACACAGGTGCTTGACTCGTTCAAGTTCAGCTTCGGTGTATTTTGTCTGAAGTTCCTTGATGTCGTACTGGGCCTGCGCTTCGCCCCGGGACTGATCCAGTTTGAGATTCAACTGCTCCTTTTCGTTTTCCAGCAGCTGTAGTTCATCGGAGAGTTTGTTGCAGGACATCTGGATAAACTCGAGGTTCAACTTCAACAGGGGAATTCCCGCCCGTGCGCTGTCACCGGACCGGGCATAGACCGTATCGATGCGCGATTGAATCGGCGAGGTCAGGACTTGCTCATAGGCGGGGACCACAACGCCGGAGGCTGAGAGGGTTGACTCAACCGATCCGGTTTCGGCAACCGCGACGCGCATCCGCTCGCGGCTCAGGCTCGGACGGATTGCGGCGCGGATTACGAGCAGAACCACGGCCACCAGCAAGAGTATGCCTGCTGTGCGGAAGTAAATCTTCAGCTTGCGTTTCCTG
>CAYNEO010000041.1:0-5815 GCA_964396245.1 uncultured Ignavibacteriales bacterium | reverse complement strand
CGTAAAAAAACCGGTCGCTGTTGGATGCGACCGGTTCAAATCTCTCGGCTGCCTGTTCAGCCGCCTGCCTGTTACGCGATGGCAATATAATCGATTAGTGGGCTATCGTCAATCGAGGTCCCCGGCGCTCTCACGCCAGTGTCTCCACATGGCGCCGTATCGGTTGATCCAGTCGACTATCGCTTTTTGCCCGAGGTCCCGGCCGGCCTTCTCCGATTCAATCCATTTATGTTTCAGGATCTCCTCGCACTGGGCCGATAGTTCGTTTTTGAGACGGGATCGCCGCCACCGGGGAGCGTGGTTCTCCAGCCAGTCCTGGGTGGCGTAGTCATCGCCGACGTCATAGCCGGCTTCTTCCGAAAGGTAATATTTGTGGATTTCGATCTCTCTTAGTTCAGCTGCTGTCAGTATCTCGGTGCTCTGAAACCTGGTGTCGTTCGCCATACACGAAACTCCCAAGAATCCGCGTTAGCCCTCCACTGGGATTAATCGGCGAATTCCTGATTTTGCTTTAGCCCTGAGGACCGCCATTCCATGATGTGTTCGAACAATGCCGAACCGCACACTACTATTGAAGGAATTTATGTGAGTTCAATATTTTGTCAAGGAAATAGAATTTCAGAGCTGCCCTTATGGCCGTGCAGAATCCCCTTTACGGTCAGCCGACCGGGCCGCATCAGTACCAGGTCTCCGGATCGACCCGGTAGTATTCTCTGAGGGCCTCGTACAGCTCCGGGTGTTTGTGGCGCATCGCATGAGGCTTTTCGAAAAACGTCTCGGTGGCGACCGCGAAAAACTCGGCCGGGTCGGTCGCACCATAATAGTCCATGACGCTCTCCACATTATTGCGAAGGTCGGTGCGAAGTTTGTCGTATTCGAGTCCCAGCACACGTCCCCAGGTTACGTAGCTGGTCGATGAATCCAGAATAGGCGCACCGTCGGAGGCGCCGTCCTCCTGATCCAATTGGTGGGCGAACTCGTGCAGTACAACATTGTGGCCATCGTGGAGATCGCGTGAGGCCTGCTTGACGTGGTCCCAGGCCAGGACGACATTGCCTCTTCCCCACGACTCGCCCAGGCGCACCTGCCGTTCCTCGGCGTAGTTGCCGCCGAACCTGGACCTGTAGTTGGCGTAGTAGGCGCCCGGGTAGACCAGGATTGTCTGAAGTCTGGGATAGTATGATGTCGGGCGGTTGAGCAGCAGGATAGCGGCGTGCCCCGCAATTGTCACCTTGATCTCATCGGTCAGGACCAGGCCGCCGGCGCCCTCAAACGTCTTCTCAGCCAGCAACACCTTCACCCGGTCGCGCACCTGCTTCTTCAACGGCTCGGGCAAATGGTTGTACAACCCCACATTTTGCTGAAGATACGACTCCCATTCCGGCGGAAACGGTTGAGCGAGGATTCTCTTCCGCCGGCGAGTGCGGAAAGGTTCCTTGAACACGATCCAGGCGATGAGCCACACCATTCCCGCCAGAGCAAGCGGCAGAAGGACATATTCGAGGAAAACGTTCATAGTCGTAATTGTCTCAGAAAGAGCACACGATAAGTACGCATCTGCGATCGCCGAATACAAGAGAAATGTGTGCGAGGTGTTATCAGCAGAATGCGACCGGGCTCACACCTTGATTGTCATCCACCGCCCGCGCCGGTAATAGAAATAAAATCCGATACTGCTGATCGTGAAGGAGGCGCCTATTGTCCACCAGACACTCTCCACGCCCATATTGAATACCTGCGTGAACAAATATATCGGCAGAGCCTGCATCGGCCACGAATTGATGATATTCATGACCATAGCGGGGGCATTCATGCCCACGCCGACGTGTACCTCTTCCATCATGAGAAATCCGCCGAGGAACGGAAAGGCCAGGGCGAAAATACGAAGCATAGTGACGCCATAGCCGATGGTGTCAGCCGAATCAAAAAACAGACCCATAAGCTGCCGGGCGAATATGAATACGATTACCCCGAAGACAGTCATGATGGCGATACCCAGTATGACAGCGTGATCGGCCGTCTGTTTCGCCCGCTTGAGTTTGCCGCTGCCGACCGTGTGCCCGATAAGCGATGAGAGCCCGAGGCCGATGCCGACCAGGACCATAATCCCGAAATGAGTCACCTGATTGCCGACCCCGTAGGCCGCCACAACCGATGTTCCGAAGGCTGCTATGAGCGGTGTGATAATCAGCCGCGAACTCGAAAACGAAATCTCTCCGATCCAGGCCGGGATGCCGATCTTGATTATCTTCCACATGGAAGCGATGGCGAGTCGCTCCTTACCCCACAGGTGAAGCTTGACGTTGGTTTTGTCGCCGTAGAACAGGTAGAGCCCCACGGCAAAGGTGATCGTGAAACTCACTACCGACGCTATTGCGGCGCCCCGAATGCCGAATGCGGGGAGCCCGAACCAGCCGAACATGAACAGCGGGTCCAGGATCAGGTTCAGGATGTTTGACGCAATCATCAGAATCATGGCCATCTGCGGATTCGCCACGCCACGCATTGCCGTGTATATCGAATAGGTGGCGTACATGATCCCCATACCGACAAACATGACCCGCCCGTAGGCAATACCCATTTCGAGGGCGAGATTCTCCGCTCCCATCAGGACAAGCATCTTGTCGACAAAGAAGTAGCCGACAACGCCGAACAGGACGCCGAAGAACAGTTTCAGGATGAGAGTCTCTTTGATTGCCTTCTCGGTCTGATCAAACTCTTTCTCCCCGTAGCGCCGGGAAATGATAGCGACCGATCCCGGGCCGATCAGCTGGTTGAACGAAAAGAACATCCAGAGAATGGTCGCAAAAAAGGTAACCGCCGCAACCCCGGCCTCTCCCTCCTCCAGACGGGAGACCCAGAAGGTATCCACGAAGCTGTAGATGTTCTGGCTCAAAAAGCCGAACATCGACGGGATCCCCATCTTCAGGATTGAGCCGAGTACGGGGCCTTCGGTATAGTCCGTGCGAATCTTTTCAGTCAGTTCCGGCATAATAGATAAAGCGGCCTAATATAGGTCCTGTCCTCTCAGGATCAAAGCGCAGAGCGATCACATTCACCGTTCCGGGGCGACATTACTGTGGCATACGGTTCATTTACGCGGGAGGTTTCAGAAAGGTCGGCAAGGCGCTGAATTGCATAAAAAATGGTGGTGGGGGAAGGATTCGAACCTTCGAAGGCTTCGCCGGCAGATTTACAGTCTGCTCCCTTTGACCGCTCGGGAACCCCACCAACCAGGTTAATTTTCCGCTCGGGCGCTGAAGTCCGGTATCAGATTATACGGGACTGTATCGCCAAAGCAGACGGATAATACACATACATTGACGAAAAATCAACACCTAAACCGTTGAAATGAGATTTCCGAGCAGGACCGACGGTGCACTATTTCCGGGAAGTTTCAGCCAGTCGATTGACCACCTGGTTCAGGCGTGGAAATTCGCGGGAGAACTCGGTTCGAAGTCCCTCGAAAGCCGGACGTTCCGGGCCCTGCGACGAGCGCCGCATTGCCTCGAAGGCGAAAATGCCGAACACGGTTGCCACCAGGGCGAGAATGCCGCTGAGGATGACGATAACCGCCCGCTTTGGAGAGGATTTCTGAACCGGCAGAGTTGGCTTATCAAGAATGCGTACTACCGGAACGTCCTTGCGGCTGTCAAGCCTCGCGATCTCGTATTCCTGGAGCAAATAGAGGTATTTCTGATTTCGGGTCTCGACTTCCCGTTGAAGTCGACCGAGCAATATGCCGACTTCGGGGTCGCTCGTAGTTGCCCATCCGCGGTTGACCGCCTGGAACGATGAGAGCGAATCTTCGGCGGCTGTCAGTTCAACTTTGCAGGCTTCCAGTTCCCGTTCGAGATAGGCCGCCCGTTCGCCCGCCTGCGTTCGACGCTTGTGCAGGTTGAAGACCTCGAGTTGGTCGATATACTGCTGGAGAATCGCCTGAGACAGCGCCGGATACTCGGTCTCCACTCCCAGGCTGATGACGCCGGTCTTCTTGTCGAGAGAGATACTGGTGATTTCTGAGAGCGCCCGGCGGAGTTTGTCCGGATTGTCCTGGCCGAAATACTCGGGCAGGGCAACCTGTTTCCTGTCGCCATGCCGGACGAAGTCATAACGGGCGCCGAGGACAGCGTCTTGAATAGTGCAGGAAGCCAATATCACGGGAAAGAGCTGTGAGCTGTTTTCATCCTGATCACTGAGACTGGAGAGCCCGGCGAGGCTCTTGAGCTCCGCCATCTTGTCCTGACCGCCGGAGGGCAGGATGGTGGCGGTTGAGGTATATTTGTTGGGGATGAGCAGAGTTACCGCCGCCGCCAGAACCATTGTCGCGAGCACGCCATAGGCGATGATTTTCTTGCGCCTTATGAGCAAACCAAGCATCTCAAACGGACTGACCGTAAAGGCCGCATCGTCCGTCTGTGACTCGCCGTTTCTCGATACCGTAAATTTTCTCGTCATATCAGAACCGCAGTATATTCCATCAAAGGCAAAGGCAATTTCCGTGCCTCAACCGATGATTTATCAGCCATTCGCAATAGGCTTATTAACAGTACGTTACGTGTCATATCTAAGGCGGTTCTTTATGTCCACCCGTGCGCTTCGGGAAACCTTTTCCGTGTTGCCCGGCAAATCTTTTTCATCCGACAAATTCCAACTGAGCTTCCGGCTCGGCTTCGTCCGCTGTTCTTTTCACGGGCGTGTAGGCCGCCGGGCGATCCTCGACAAGGTTGACATAGCTTTCAGCGACAGCGTCCCAGTCGTAGAGGTTCCTCACCCGACGACGCATGACCGAGCTCTCATCGGGCATTCGTTCTGTCAGATTGAGGGTCAGAACGAGATCATCGGGGACGAAGAACCGTCCGCACTCACCGAGTACTTCCCGGCTGAAATTGCAATCGATCGCGATCACCCGCGGCGCGCTCGCCATGGCCTCGAGAAGCGCCGGGTTTGTCCCGCCGACCGAGTTGCCGTGGACATAGCAGAAGCAGTTGTTCCGGAGCACCTGAAGTACCTCGTGGTCATAAATTGCCTCGCGCACGTGTACCCCTTTGCGGCCGTTGTAAGCGATCAAGCGCTGGGCATAGGGAGTACCTTCCCTGTACCCGACAAACACCATCTGGTACCCCCTGGCGGCGAGCCTTGACCGGGTGAATGCTTCGGCCACTTGCAGCGGAAGGTTATCCGGCTCGATACGGGTTACCTGAAGGAAATAACGACCGGCCTCGAGCCCGTACCGTGCGAGTATCGTCTGCGCCCGCTCATGGCCGACATATTGCTCCGGTGGAGCGCCATATGGAACGAATTCTGTCTCTTTGTAGAAGTGATCGCGATAATATTCCTGAATGCCGCGTGAATCGGATATCACGCGACGGCAAATGCGGGCTGCCAGGAAGGATGACAGCCAATAGTATGCTTTAAAGGGCCACGACCATTTAGCTCGCCGCCACTCGAGGCCATCGGTGTTGACCGACATTGGAATCCGGGCCAGCGCCGTGATCAGAATACCGGGCAAATTGGCGTTATTGAACCAGAACACGTGGCGGTACTGTCGCCTATTTTTCCACAACTCGAGACCGGTCTGGACAGCGGCAACAAAGGTATCGAGGAGACGGGAGCGGTGGCCATCGACGTAAGTGAGTGTCCGTCCCTCGTGCCTCGCGACCTGTTCTGAGGCGGACGACTTCCGGCAGAACACTTCGCATGTATACCCCTGATCGACAAACCGCCGGGAGATCTGATCGACGGCCGTCTCGAACCCGCCGTAATTGGCCGGCACCCCCCTCGTCCCGCAGAAGGCGATGGTGGGAGGGGATGG
>CAYNEO010000040.1:0-30234 GCA_964396245.1 uncultured Ignavibacteriales bacterium | reverse complement strand
AAAATGACCCCAGCGGGAGTCGAACCCGCGTTGCCGCCGTGAAAGGGCGGTGTCCTAACCACTAGACGATGGGGTCATATCTCTTATCGAGTCGGCAGGTAATTATACTGCTTTTGGGCCTTCTGTCAAGAAATTCTCTCTCCCCCAACAGGCTTTTCGACCGAAGGTTCCGCTAACGCTCATCGGGAAGCGATGGAAAGTGGATTCGAATATCTGTAAATCTCAAAGCGGCTTATCAGGCCGGCCTTCTAAGCCACCGCCAGGGTAATAGTTGCTTTCACCAACAGGTCGTTGGTACTGTCGGCGAATATCTCCGCCTCGGCCACGAAAAGTCGGCGACCGGCCTTGATGATTTTCCCCTCCGCCCTCAATCTGTCCGCCCGCGCGGGGCGCAAGAGTGACACGGCGAAATTGACCGAGAGGATATTCTCTCCCTCGGCCAGCAAGGTCGCGGCCGCCGTTCCACCGGCGGCATCGGCAAGAGCGGTCAACGCCCCGGCATGGAAAAATCCGTTCTGCTGACTGACCGATTCAGTCTTTGGCATATGGACGACTATGAAGCCCGGCTCGATTGTGTCCAGCGTAATACCGAGCGTGCGGTAAAACGGGATTGACTCGAACATATCCCGGACCGCATTTTCGTAGTCGTCTCGACGGGGAGTGAATGCTTCCATAGACCGGCAACCTCGCGTTGACTTTAAGTTGATTTATGATACTGCCGCGAACATAATTAGGCAATGTTCTCGGGCACAAAAAAACTGGTCATCATCGCGATATTCACCGTGGCCGTGATTGCGCTGGTCAATCTGGCCTGGTGGCTGTATTACAACCGTACCGAGACGATTCTCGGCCGGCAGCTGAGTCGTCGACTGGCGGCTGTTGCACAGACAGGGCGCATCCCCCTCACTTCGGAACTCGTGCAGGGGCTGGTGGACGATGACCTCGCAAGCCTGATAGAAACCGACGGCATAATCGAGAAGATACGGATTGCCGACTCGCTGTCCGAAGTGTTCATTCTCGACGAGAATTTCCATTACCTCGCGACGACGCTGCCCGAGGATGTCCGGCTCAGCCCCGATTCGACATATTTTCTGGCGACACTGAACGGGCCGTATATCGACTCGTTGTTTTTCGGGCTGGCCTCGAATGTCATAGTGACCGAAACCTACCGGACGGGCGGGCTGTATCTGAAATCGGCCTTTGCATCGCTGACCGGCAACGAGGGCGTTCCAATAGCCGTGCTCGGAGTCGAGGCCAGTGTGGATTATTTCGATGCGCTGGCCGATCTGCGGCGGAACCTCTATTATTCGACCGGGCTGTCTGTAGTGGGAGGCGTTCTACTCGGACTCCTCTTTCTCTTGCTTCAGCAGAGAATCACCCGGGCTGAGCAGCAGCTGTACCTTGGACAGACACAGGCGTACCTGGGGCGGATGGTGGCAGTGGTGGCGCACGAGTTGAAAAACCCGCTGATGATTATCCGCGCCTCGGCGGAACGGCTGAAAAAGAAAACCGACAGCGAAGAGACCGGGTTTATTGTCGAGGAAATCGACCGGCTCAACGATATCGTGACCGGCTATCTTGATTTTGCCAAAGGGGACGCCGCCCTTATCTCGAGCGAGAGTCCCGTCGAATTCGACCTCGTTGAACTGATGTACGGCACGAAACGTCATGCCGAAGGGAAATACGCCGGCGTCGAAATTGAATGGCAGGTGCAGATGCCCGAGAGCCTGCCGATGACCGGCTACCGGCGCTCGCTCCGCCAGGTGTTGTTCAACCTGCTGACCAACGGCGTCGAAGCCTGTCAATCGGCCGGCAAGCCGCCCAAACTCAGTTTGACGGTGGAGTTGAAGGGCGAACGGGTTCGTATTGCGGTAACTGACTTCGGCGGCGGAATGAGCAAACCGGAGTTGAAAAAGATCGCAACGCCGTTTTACACGACCAAGGCGACCGGATCGGGTCTCGGGTTATATTTGAGCAATAAACTGGTTGGCGAGATGGGCGGAAAGATGCATCTTTCCAGCACTGAGGGTATAAAGACTGAAGCGATTGTCGAACTGCCGCTTACGACGAAAAGATAGTTATGGCCAGAATACTTGTTGTCGACGACGAACCGAAAATGACCTCGCTGATCTGCGGTGCGCTGGAAGACGAGGGGCATGATGTTACCACCACCACCAGGCCGGCCGAAGCGATTAAGCTGCTCGAGCAGCATGCCTTCGATGTAGTCATTACGGACCTGTCGATGCCTGAGGTCTCGGGAATGACCGTTCTCGAGAAAGCGCTCGAGCGGGAAGGCACCGAGGTGGTGATGATGACCGCCTATGGATCGGTCGAAAGTGCGGTCGCCGCGATGAAAAGAGGCGCCGCCGATTATCTGACCAAGCCGTTCTCGCTTGACGAGTTGACCATACTGGTGAAGAAGCTGGTCGAAAAGGAGCGGCTTCAATCGCTTACCGAACATTACGCCGAGGTTATCCGGGGCGACCGGGCGACCGAGTTAATCGGCTCCTCGGCGGCCGCCGACCGGGTGCGGAAACTGATTCGGCAGGTGGCCGCTACCGATGCTTCCGTGCTCCTGACCGGACGGTCCGGTACGGGGAAGGAGTTAGCCGCAAGACTGATCCACGACCTGTCGCCCCGCCGGGGCCATCCGTTTATCGCGATCAACTGCGCGGCGATCACCGAGACTCTCCTTGAGTCCGAGTTATTCGGTCACGAGAAAGGAGCGTTTACCGGGGCTGTCGGCCGAAAATGCGGTCGGTTCGAATTGGCTCATCAGGGGACGATTTTCCTCGATGAAATCGGCGAAATGTCGACCGGCATGCAGTCAAAGCTCCTCCGGGTGCTCGAGGAAGGGCAGGTTGTCCGGGTGGGCGGGGTAGACCCGATACCGATCGATGTCCGGGTGATTGCCGCCACGAATCGAAATCTCAAGGAGCAGATTCGCGACGGCGGTTTCCGGGAGGATCTGTATTTCCGGCTGAATGTTTTTCCGATCGAACTGCCGGCTCTGGCCGAACGGGGAGATGATGTCATCGAACTGGCGGAGCATTTTCTCAGGGAACAGCGGTTCGGCTATCCGACGCTCGATGATGAGGTCAGGCAGATGTTCGGCCGCTACGACTGGCCGGGCAATATCCGGGAGCTCAGGAATGTGCTCGAGCGGGCGGTCATACTCTCCGGCGGCGAGCCGCTGACCACCGAGGAATTTTCGCTGGATATCGACGATGCTCCGCTGGTCAATCGGGAGCACGGCGCGGTCGAGGTGACCGGCGGACTGGAGAAAGCGGAAAAACAGATGATTCTGTCGGCGCTGGAAAAAACCGGCGGAAACAAGACCGAAGCGGCCCGGATGCTCCGCATAAGCCGCCGCCGGCTGTACAGTCGCATGAAAGTGCATGGGATCAAACCGTAGGCGGGAGCATGGTGGTTGGACCGGGAGCACGACGGGAGCATGGCGGGTTTGACCGGAAAATGAGCCTTTTGGGACAAGGGCGTACCGAGTGGTACGTGAAACATAGTTGATTGGGATGTCACCTTCATAAGAATGTATTGTCTGACAAAGGAATACGGCGATTTCCCCGGCCGGGCACACTATTTGTATAACTACTCACCGGACACGAGGTGAGAATTATGAAAAAGACGCTCATACTCTCGATTGCGGTTGTTGCTCTTCTGGTTATGATGGGTTTCGCTCCGGCGATAGCCCAGCCGGGGAATAACGACATGCTGATGGCGCGGCTGGAAACCGAGCTCGAGGTAACGGACGGGATCATCCAGCAGGCGCGGGATGCAGTCCGCACCAGCGATAATCCGCTTGGAGCAGTCAACCTCAAGCAGGCCGAGGAGCTCCAGGATCAGGCCCGGCAATTGCAGCAGCGGCTTCGCGGTCAGTTCCGGATGGAGTGGCACAGCCAGGCGATGATGGCCACTCAGAAGGCCCGCGAGCTCGCCAGGGCGGCAATGGCGAACAGCCGCTACACGGAGCAGTACGAAGGCGCCGTGCAGCAGCATCTGGAACGGGCCGAGGAGATACTCCAGCGGGCAAGAGAGGCTCTCGGAGCCGGCGACAACCCGAACCTTGAGGCGATATACCGGTCGGCCGAGGACAGACTGGCCCAGGCGTGGGAGTTCTACCGGTCACAGCAGTACCGTCCGGCGTACAAACTGGCCACCCAGGTAGAGAAGGCTGCACGAAAGATTATCGAGTCGGCCACGGATATGTCGCAGGCCCGGAATACGTACGAACGGAAACGGGAGCAGGTATTCCAGCTTATGCAACAGACACGGGAGCAGATTGCTCAGTGCGGTTCGCAGAAAGCCGAGCAGGAAATGAACCAGGCGCAGCAAGCGTATCAGCGGGCGATTGATCTCCATGCCGACGGTAACGTGCTCCCGGCGTTGAACCAGTTGCGGATATCGAGGGAGCTGGCGCTGAAGGCGGCGCAGGAATGCCAGGGGCAGGGTTATCTTGAACAGCTATATGAGCGACTTAAGCAGGACGCCGACAGATTGTCGGAGGAAAATCGTGACTTGACCGGGCCGGAAGCAGACAAAAACAGGGAGCTTCTGCAGCAGGCTTATCGTCAGCTTGAACTCGCCAGAGAACATATTGCAAACCAACAAGTTGAGGCGGCAACCGCCTCGCTCAAGGCGGTTCAACTGACTCTACGACAGGTGAATCGCCGTCAATCCCAGGATGAATAAACCGGTTTTGAGGCAGCATTGGGGCATATCAGGATTTGTGTCGCGGCAATTGTCCTGACTTTCGTCTTAGCACACACGCAGGAAGCGCGGGGCGATCAAATATCTCTTCAGGCCGGGTTGGCCTACGATTTCATCTCCCAGGAATATTTCTTTGATTCCCTTCTGGTGGACACGCTCGATGCTTCGCTGGTGCTGAAAACGACATATCTCGATGATATCAAGGGTCGTGTTTCCCTGTCATACCTGCCGCTGCAAGATGATCGCCTGCAGCTCAGGTCCATCTATGAACATTCGCAGGACGACATCCGGGTCCGTTTCTACGGAGACCTCGACACCAGGGTCGGCGGCGCGAAACTCGATATCAGGCAAGAGCTTGATTGGAGAACCCGCTACGCCGGTCTGGAGAAACCGGGAGATAGCTATCTCTTCGGGCTCCTGCAGTCCCGGCTCCGGGTTCCGGTCAGCCGTTCTCTGACAGCCTGGGGGAGAATCAAGGGTGATTTCGTAGTTTTTGATACTGTTTCTGCATACAGCTACAATCACGGGAGATTCGGCGTTCAGCTCGGTTTGACGAAGGAATTTCCGGGATTCTCGGTTTTGGACGGATTTTTGTTCGCGATCACTCGCAAGGTACCCGATTCGACCGCCCTCGACTATGCGAGTTACGGCGCCTCCGCAACGTATTTCGGATTCTATCCATCCGGCGAAGTTGATGTGTTCAGCTATATCGAGAAAAGAGACTACCGACTTCCGGACGGTAAAAACGACTACACCCGCTTCGAACTCGATGCCCGCAATAAGGTTAGGTTGACTGACCGATTCTTCACCCGGCAGGAGCTGGAATTCGAACTGGTAACGTTCCCCGTGGAACCGGTTTACAGCCCGGACTACAGAAAGGGTCGACTGGCGATTCTGGGCGGTGTCGAAAAGGGTCTGTTCAGTATCGCCCTGGGTCCGGATATCGAGATGCTCCGGGAGGAATCGAGCGATCTGGGCGGAATCGAAGACTATGTCGAGATCGGCGGGAAGCTCATGGTTGATTTTATGCGGGCCGGCAGCCTGTTTGGATCGCTGGAATCATACACCGGTGTGCGGAACCTCAAGAGCGAAAGTTCGCTACAGTCGGATTTTCGGTACGAACGAATCAACCTGATTGCCGACTGGAACCTGACGAGGGCGCTTAACTTCAATGTGCTGCTCTCCGCCGAGTGGGAGTGGCACGATTCGAAAGCCGAGAACAACAACATCCTACTCCTTTCAACCGGATTATCCTACACTTTTTGATATTCTTTCGGGCTGGAGTACTCTGCGATAGCGGGTTGATATCGCCACTCATCTCAGGTTTGTGATACTACGATCTGTCGTATTTCAAGAAAATTGGGTCGACGCGTCACTTTTTCCCTTGACAGTACTGGAAATTCGGGTATATTTGAGGCGTCTAGGGAAAATAGTTGTGCAGGAAAACGCGACTGTTTTGATTGCTAAGCACCTTTAAACGTTAAGTTTAACTTGACGTTACCTTCGTTCAGAACTCTACATTCAGGTTTTATCAGAAGACTTAAAACCTTACCGGTGTTCTATACTCGGTTGGTTTTTCTTCAATTTCTATAGTTAATCATTCCAGCTTTAGATCGTTCAAACCGGGGTGTCTTCCGGATATCTATTCCGGCGTGCCTCTGGGGGTTTAGAGTTGGCGGGTACCGATGCCCGGCCCCGCTTGGGGTAAAGATCGGTTTTTGAAGGTCTTTATCTCTGGTTTGAACTTTGCCAGAGTGATGACCTAAACTCTTGATGACCTTTATTTCATTAAAGGAGCATTAAATGATGCAAAAAAGAAAGTTAAGTTCTTTGCTGCTTATCTCCTTTATAGTGATTTTTGCGTTCTCGTATTCGATGGCCAACGAGGTCACTTTTGAGACCAAACCGAATGTTCTTCGTTGCTCTCAGATCAACCAGAGCGTCGCGGTGGCTCCGTCTCAGGAGATCACAGGCTTCGAGATCGTCTTTGAACTCACTCAGACGGCAGGCTATACCGGTGGC
The DNA here is from genome assembly GCA_964396245.1 of uncultured Ignavibacteriales bacterium. Taxonomy (GTDB): domain Bacteria; phylum Zixibacteria; class MSB-5A5; order GN15; family FEB-12; genus CAYNEO01. The sequence continues at coordinate 23,487 of CAYNEO010000040.1, read as the reverse complement.
CTCACGGTAACGTGGGGCACGGCGGTGCCGACCGGCTGGTACAAAGACATCGATATGAGCCATGTGGACGGCGTTGCTCCGGATACGGTGCGCATGATCGCTCTTCGTTTGGATGCGGGTCTTTCGACCATGGCGGCTGGGAGCTATAACGTAGCGACCATGCACTACACCACAGACGATGTCTGTGAGGGCGTGATCACTACGGATGGAGCCGAGTGGACTTGGAATACGAATCCCACCGGTCCAATTCTCACCCAGTTCACCGATCTGAACGGAGACCTCGTGTCGGCTGCTGTTACCGCTGGTACAGTCACCATCGTTAACACGCCTCCGACAATTGCGACCATCCCGGCTCAGACTTTGAGCTGGAACGGCGACGTTTTGTCGGTCACTGCATCCGGAAGCGATACGGATCCTGGAGGCTGTGAGACTTTGAGGTACAGCCTGATCACGAAGCCCGCAGGTATGACCATTGATTCCGTCAGCGGCCAGATCCAGTGGGATCCTCCGGGAACCGCAGTGTGTACTCACAATGTCACTGTTAGAGTGACCGACAAGTGCGGTGCCTTCGCGAATACGTCGTTCGCAGTTTGCGTTACGAACGAGGGGCCGTACTTCGCTTGCGACAATCCGTTTGACACGGCCAGCTATGATGGTCTGATGTGCGAAGGCGATACCCTGCTCGTCGGAGCTGGAGAAGTGGCCATGGGTAAAGTCATGGCCAAGGACGATGACGGCGGTCCGTCAGAGCTTGCGTACAGCGTGCTCGACTTCACGGGTTCGGGCATCCCGATAATGAATGCCGCAACAGGAGAATTCTCCTGGCAGACGGCGATCGACTACGCTAACCCGGGTGACTTCGTATATGAACTGACGTTGGTAGTCACCGATGGCGCCAATGTTTGCGATCCGTGCAGTCCCTCGAACTCAGACACCATGTCGGTGTTCATCGAAGTGGTTCCTCTCCGTTTCATCATCGAGAAGGTCCACGACGCTATTCAGGGTCAGTTTGTTGAAGTTGACGTCAATATGCCTGACGACACTTATATCAACCATCCGATGGGCGGTTTTGACTTCCTGATCGAGTATGATGCCTCTGCACTCTCATTTATCGAAGTGAAGGCCGGAGAATTCATCACCTCATGTGGTTGGGAGTACTTCACCTATCGGACAGGTCCGTTTGGCAATTGCGGCAGTGCCTGTCCATCCGGAATGGTACGGATAGTGGCCATTGCCGAGTACAACACCGGTGCTAGCCATCCCGAGTGCTTCAACAACGAACCTGGCATTACCCAGTTGGCCTCGTTGAAGTTCCTCCTGTCGAACGATCGTACGCTCGAATGCCAATTCATACCGATTCGGTTCGTCTGGATTGATTGTGCTGACAACTCGGTATCCGACATGGATGGCAAACATCTGTTTATCGGCCGTCGGGTTTATGACTATGTAGGACCCGGATATGTAGAAATAACCGATACGATAGACCATGCGTTCCCGTCGATCTACGGTCCGATGGACACTTGCGACTACGTTCCTGAGAATAAGCCGCCGATCTTCAAGTACATCGACTTCTTCAACGGTGGTGTTGATGTCATTTGCGCCGATTCTATCGACGCCCGTGGTGACATCAACCTGGACGGTGTGCCATACACGATTGCTGACGCAGTCATGTATTCACGCTACTTTGTCTATGGTCTCACCGCCCTGTACTACAGCACGACTCAGATCAATGGTCAGGATGCCGGATACGCGGCGTCGATCGCCGCTTCCGACGTGAACGCGGACGGTCTGACCCTTACCGTGGCTGACCTTGTGTACCTGATTCGTGTCGTGGTCGGTGATGCTCAGCCGTATCCGAAGGAAGTTGCTTCGGTTGCTGTCGACCTCAACTACAGCCAGAACGGCGTTCTCTCAGTTCCGGACAATGTCCAGCTGGGTGCCGCTCGTGTAGTCCTGAAGGGCGATGTCACGCCGCAGCTGCTTGCAGACAATATGGAACTCCAGTATGCCTTCGACGGTCAGAACACGAACCTGCTCATCTGGAGCCGTGACGGTAACAGCTTCACCGGCAAGTTCCTGCAGGCTGACGCCGAGGTGATGGAAGTTGAGATGGCGACTGCTGATGGCAGCCCCGTGGTTGCGAAGCTCGTACCGACTGAGTACTCACTCAGCCAGAACTATCCTAACCCGTTCAACCCGACAACTACGATCCAGTTTGCGTTGCCGGTGGCCGGTGATTACACACTGACCATCTACAACGTCCAGGGTCAGGTTGTGCAGCAGTTCTCTGGTGCGGCCGATGCCGGTATCCAGACCGTTGAATGGAATGCCACGAACAATGCCTCCGGTGTGTACTTCTACAGACTCACCGCCGGTAGCTTCTCGGCAACCAAGAAGATGGTTCTGCTGAAGTAAGCAGCAAGTACAGGCTTGCTATAAATGAAAAAAGCCCGCTCTGGCGGGCTTTTTTCGTGGTCAATTCTTTCTTTGCCGGAGACAGACCGGTTTATTCAACCTTGGGCGCGGGCGGTGCCAGCCGGCTGAGCATGGAAATCAGCTCATCATTTGCAAACGGCCGTGACAGGTAACCGTCAAAACCCGGCTTGCGCGTCTTCTTGATCGGCGGAGTGCTGTTCGGACCTGACAGGATCACCGAAATTTCAGGATAATCGACCTTGAGCCGGTTTATCCAGGCCGGTCCCTTTTCATCCGACATCTCCGTGTCAGCGATGACAGCGTCAAATTTCCCGCTTTCCAGTTCCCGCTCAGCCTCCTGGTGAGTGGAGGCAGCGAAAGGAAGGAATCCGCCGCTGGATAGCGCCTCGGCAATGCGCTCCCGCCGTTTTTCATCGACATCGATGATCAACACCCTGCTCCGGTGCTCCGGGATATCCTGCGCAGGACGGGACAGGGCGTCCTCGATCAGTCCTTCGATATGCCCGATTCGAAACGGCTTGGCAAGAAACCCGTCCGGAGTTATCGATCCGAGTGTTTCCCGGGATGCGACGCCCGTGATGAATAGAATGGGTATTTCGGGGTGGTGACGTTTGACCTTGCGGTAGAGCTGCAGTCCGTCGACATCCGGCATCTTGACGTCGGTGATGATCAGGTCGAAGGACTCTTCGCTTATGCGCTGCATTGCCTCGAGGCCCCCGGGGGCCGCACTTACCCGGTAGCCGATCGCCTCCAGGGTTTCAGTCAGCAATTCAAGCAATTGCGGATCATCGTCGACTACAAGGATCCGAGCCTTTTCGCTTTCATTGGTCACGAGCGTATCACCTTCAACAATTCTTCAGTCTTCTTCTTGAGCAGCGCCTCTGAATTTGCTTCTACGTTCAAGCGGAGCAGCGGTTCCGTGTTGGAAGGCCGCAGGTTGAACCACCAGTCGTCGTAACCTACTGTCAGACCGTCCAGCCGGTCCTGTTTACCCGATTCGAACTCTTTTGCCACATCTTCTATTTTCTTCTGAATATCGTCGACCCGGCTGTTGATCTCGCCCGAACGGAAGTAGGGATTGATGTCGGCGATCAGGTCGTGCAAGGGGCGATTTTCGACCGACATCAGTTCAAGACATACGAGAAACGCGATCAACCCCGAATCGGCAAACCAGTTGTCCCTGAAATAGAAATGACCGGAGTGCTCTCCGCCGAAAATGGCGTTGTATTTTTTCATCAGGGGCTTGATCAGGGCGTGACCTACCGGTGTCCGGACGGCTTTTCCACCAAGACGCTCAATAAGTTCCGGTACGGCTCTCGAGCAAATCAGGTTGTAGAGGATAGTCTCGCCGGGGTTCTTCTTGAGCAAGGACTTGGCGACCAGGGCCGTAACCATGTCGCCCCCGACCTGGTTGCCCTCTTTGTCCAGAAGGAACATGCGGTCAGCGTCGCCGTCGAACGCCGCACCGAAATCGGCTTTTACCTCGGCCATTTTCTTTTGCAGATCGACCAGATTTTCAAGCTCGATAGGTGAGGCGGGATGGTTGGGAAAGCTTCCGTCCAGATCGAAATACAGCGGGGTGACATCGATCGGGAGTTTCTTGATCACGGGCGGCAGGGTCAGTCCGGCCATGCCGTTGCCGGCGTCCATCACTACCTTGTAGGACTTAACCCTGGACACGTCGATAAACGATAGGCAGTGCCGGGCGTAATCTTCGCCGATATCTTTGCGAATGATCATCCCCTTGCTCGCCGACTTGGTCAGGTAACGGTCTTCCTGGATCAACGCCAGAAGCTGGTCCAGTCCCTCTTTCCCCGAGAGAGGTACGGCCTCCCTCCGGCATATTTTGAAGCCGTTGTATTCCTTGGGATTGTGACTGGCGGTAATCATAAGACCGCCGTCGAAACCGTATTTTCCGACGGCGAAGTACAGGCCGTCGGTCGAAATCCGGCCGAGGTCGATAACGTCTACTCCGTTGTCGTTGATCCCCTTAGCGACGTTCTCGAAAAGATCGTCGGATGACAGCCGCATGTCGCGGCCGACAGCGATTGATGTCGGTTTCAGATACGCCGCCAGGGCAGCTCCGACTTTGTAGGCAACATCGGCATTCAACTGGTCCGGTACGGTACCACGAATGTCATAAGCTTTGAAAATTGACGAATCGATTGGCATGCTCATTCCTCTGTCATTTAGCCAAGCAAGCGATCAACTCCTCATGACAACCACCCAATCATGAGGGTAACTTCTGCTCCCCGACGGCGCAAGATAAAATCATCTCGACGTATAAGCTTAACGGATCGAAGTACGTGATGTTCCAAATCGGCAAGCGGGGGGTTTTTCCCGGTCTCACCTCTACGGGTTCAAGAAAAACCGTTCGACGTAGTCTCTCATCCGGACCGGTATTTCGAGCCGATTAATCTCTTCTCGCGTAGGGGCAGCAGTCCGAATGGACTCAATCTGTCCGGTCCTGACCTTCTCCGCCCAGTCGGCATTGAGCAACAAAGCCTTTCCCATCGCGACGAGTTCAATGCCGTCCTGGAGCACCGTCATCGCCTGATCGGGCAGCTTGATTCCGCCGACACCGATCACGGCGACATCCGGAGGCATTTCCTTACGTACCAGAAGCGTCGGGTGCATCCCTGGCGGCAGATCGGATCTGAGAGCGGCGCCGTATTCCCAACCGGAGACATCGACAATGTCTATTCCCAGCGGTACGATTCGTCTGAGCAACTCAATGGCATCGTATGTGGAGTAGCCATCGGGTTCCGGTTCCTCCGGCGATATTCTATACGCAACGGGATAGTCCTCGCCGACCACGGCGCGTATGGCACGAATCGTCTCGACCGCGAACCGACATCGATTTTCCATCGATTGGCACCCCCAGTGATCCGTGCGTCTGTTCGTAAACGGGGAGAAAAACTGCTGGAACAAATAGGTATTGGCGCCGTGAATCTCGATGCCCGTAAATCCGGCTTTCTGAGCCCGCCCGGCGGCGTCGCCGAAAGCGTGAATTATCTCTTCTATCTCGGATTCCGTCATGGCGCGGGGCATCTCCGAGGTTTGTCGGCGGTTTATGACAGCCGACGGGGCCATCGGGGGACGGCCTGCATACTCCTCACGGGCAGCGTTGCCGCCGTGATGTATCTGCAGGAACGACGCCCCGCCGTGCCGGTTGATTGCCCCGGCACATTGTGCCAGTCGCGGAAGCATCCCGTCGCTGTGGCAGCCGACCTGGTGATCGAACGAGTGGCCTGACTTGTGCACGTAACAGGCAGGCGACATGATCAGACCGATACCGAGCACGGCGCGTCGCTCGAGATACTGAATCTCCTGCAATGAGAAGGATCCGTCAGTCTCTCCGGAGGTCGTCGTCATGGGAGCCATGACTAGCCGGTTGGGCAACGAGAGCTTATCACGGGCTGAGAAGGGTTCGAACAGGCGATCGAATGTCATGAACGTTAGTATACGCTCGGACGGAGGCGAAGACAAGTCCCCGCGGATGGGTAAATTCAGGCGTTAGAAGCGGCTGACCGTGGTGAGTTATCTACGTCAGGTACAGGGCTGTTACGCCTGCTCGTGAACCGGGACAAGCAAGAGAGGAACGACACATCTGCGACAGACGTCCGGCGCCACACTGCCCGACCAGAATGCATCGAGACCCGACTTGCCGTGCGTCCCCAGTGCGATCAGGCTCGCATGTTCTTTGACTGCGGAATCAGTGATAACCGGGGCCGGTTCACCCCGAAGAACTTCGGTTGTGACGGTCAGTCCCGCTTCTTCGAGTTTCCGGGCGCGGTCTTGAAGATATTCCTGGCCCGCTTCAACGCTGATTTCAAGCATCTCCGAGGTAGTGCCGGGCAGCAACCTGCTCGAAGCGGTCATGCGTCCGGAGATCGTACTCAGTGTCGGCACCACCATCAGCAGGTGGATGGCGGCGTCACAGGACCGGGCCAGTCTGGCAGCGAAGGTCAGGCCATGTTCATGGTCGGGATGACCATCCAGCGGAACCAGAATCCTCCGGCATCCAAAAGGCGGCGCCGCGTCCCCATCCATCGGACGCACCAACAGAACCGGGGTGGCGCCTAATCCGATTACCTGCTGGGCGATACTGCCGAACAGCCAGTCGCGAACGCCGCCCTGTCCGTGGGTGCACATGACGATAAGGTCTGATGCAAACTCGCCGACGTGTTGTACGATACTCTCCGCAACATTCTTGACCTCTGTCGTGTGGACGTGGGTATCGACAGTAACGTCTGCCGGCAGCGCTTCACTCTGTATCCGCTCGAGATATGCCGTGGCATCGGCGGAGGTCCGGAGATGCGGTTCCCCGTGTACCTCGGCGGGGGCATTCTTTTCGATCACGTGCACGAGTGTGACTGACGCCTTGAGTTTTTCGGCGAGAAACGACACCGCCGGAAGGGCCGACTCGGCGAGCCGCGAGCCGTCAAGCGGAACGAGAAGGTGCTTTATCATAATCTACCCCACGAACAGTAATTGGTACAGAAGATACACGTTCAAAGCGATAATGAGAGTCGCCACTATCGTCATTGCGACCGTTGTCAGCCGTCTGTTGGTGAGCACGCCCATCAAGCTGCGGTTCTTCGTAAATGTCACCAGCGGCACGATCGCGAACGGGAGTCCAAAACTCAGAACAACCTGACTGATAACGAGCGTCCGCGTAGGATCGAGGCCCATGGCGATGACGAACAGCGACGGAATCATGGTTACCAGACGTCGGAGCCAGATAGGTATGTGACGATGCAGAAAGCCCTGCATGATGACCTGGCCGGCACTCGTGCCGACGGTCGCCGATGAGAGTCCGGCGAAAAGCAATGACAGGGCAAATATCCAGCTCGAGGCGTGGCCAAGCAAAGGTTCAAGGGTTCGATACGCTTCCTCGATTGTGCCGATGCCGGTCATACCGTGCTGGTGAAATGTGGCAGCCGCCATAATCAAAATGGCCATGTTTACGAGCCCTGCGAGGGTCATCGCGATGGTGACATCGACAATCTGGAATTTGAACAAACGACGCAATCTGACAGGGTCGCGTACCACTACACGGCCCTGGGTAAGGGCCGAGTGAAGAAATATCGCGTGCGGCATGACCGTAGCGCCAAGAATTCCGGCTGCGAGCAGAACGCTCTCGGGTCCCTGGAACCGTGGAATGACCGCTCCGCCCAGAACGCCAACCCAGTTAGGCTGGTCGATGATCGTGACGGCAAGATAGCAGACGGCGACTACGCCCACCATTGCTGAGATTACTGCTTCGAGCGGCCGGAATCCGTAGCGTTCGAGACCGAGGATCAGGAAGGTGGTGATGCCGGTCAGGATACCGCCCCACATGAGCGGGATGCCGAAAAGCAGGTTGAATCCGATAGCGGCGCCGAGGAACTCCGCGAGGTCGGTCGACATGGCTACCAGTTCCATCAGGCCCCACATCCCCCACACAACCGGCCGAGAGTAGTGATTGCGACACTGCTCGGCAAGGTTGTGCCCGGTAGCGATGCCAAGCTTGGCGGACAACACCTGTATCAGCATCGCCATGAGGTTGGAGAGGACGATGACCCACAGGAGCAGGTAGCCGAATTCGGCTCCTCCCTGAATATTGGTGGCGAAATTGCCGGGATCGATATAGGCCACACTGGCAATGAAGGCGGGTCCGAGGAAGGGGAAGATACGGCGCAGACGTGACTGCTTCGTTTTCCCCGCGAGGGCGGTCTCGGCCGCTACCAGTGTCCGGCGGTCGGCACGCGAGTAAACGCCGTTGTTTTCTGAATCCTGGGTGTTTTCGTCGGACATTTTATTCACTTAGCCGGTTGCGTTATTGTCGTCGTGCGAGGCAGGGACTTCTCAGTTATAAAATGTGCCCGGCCGGCATCTTGTTCCTTCCGGCAGCGCCGGAACGGAGTACGGCAAATCCCTAACGGGAGCCTTTTGAGGAGACAAACTATCATATTTATAAGCGATCCACAACCTCTTTCTTCATATTGAGTTACCGGGCTCCCCGCGAAAGGCGACCCCGGATTCATAATCCTTTATTCCGTGAACCGGAACCGATTCCGGCAATAGTGGTTTTATCAACATAGTTGAATAAATCACAGCTCCAGCCATTCAGGCCAGTTTTTCAAGCCGAACATTTTCAACCTGCCGCTGAGAGCCTCAAGCAGGAACTGTTGGAAAAGAGAACAGACAGGTTCAGTGGAGTCCTCTTTCACCGAGTGTGAGACGGGCTCGACACCTGAGACAACGGATTCACCGAACGTTCGGTGTCCGGGTCCTGTCTCACTTCTGCCGGAGTCCGAATCCTCGCCGGGATTTGAGGTTCAATCCGACGAAACCTGCCAAAGGAGAATGCGGAGTTATTATGAGGCACTTGATGCGAATCGTAATGCTGCCTTTCCTCGGCATGCTTGTAGCTTTGCCTCTGCATGCACAGGATGTGGCCAAACCGGAGGGTACGGTTCAAGGGATGAACTACCATCGCGCTTTGTCCATTTACCTTGATCAGGGAGCCAATCTGGCCGGGCGCCTTCAGCACTTGCTGGCCGAAAATCAGGTGAACGAGCAACTGGCGACTGAGTACGACCGGGCCATGGAGGTCCACGTGAAGCTGGCGGAAAATAACGTGGCCGATATCAACTCGGTACTCACCACGGCGGAAAAGAGCCAGGCACAGCAATACCTGACCGAGATCGACCGGCGTCTGAACGATCTTTCGGACAGTCTGACAGTCCTGCAACAGCAGTTACAGGCGTCGTCAATGGACAAACCGCGTCTGGTACAGTTGGCCGGCAACCTGCGGGCCGAATTCAACGCGGCGGAGAACATCGATCACAAACAGATCCAGATTGTCCGCGGCATCTACAAGAACAAGGAGACGGAAGAAGTGGAACCGGTGGCCGAGCAGACGGAAATATCACCGGTCAATGGAGTCGATTACCATCATGCTCTTTCCGCGCATCTGAACGACGGCGCGGCGATTGCGGATGCCCTTCATGACATGGTCGGGTCAGACGATTACAGCAGCCGACTGGCGTCAGACTACTACCAGGCGCTCAAAGTACATACCGAATTGGCCCAGTCCGATCTGCGCCACATCGATATGCTGCTCACACCCGCCGACCGGGAGAAGGTGAGTCCGTATATGACCACGATCAAGGATCAGCTGCAGGATATCACCGACAGTCTCGCTGTTCTGAAGCAGGACCTGTCGGTCTCTCCGTTGCCAAAACAACGACTGGAGACGCTTGCCGCCGACATGCAGACGGAATTTGCCGCTTCCCAGGGACAGAATCACATGCAGATTATGAAGATTCGCGGCATTATGACGAAGATGGGTGAGGGCGGCCCTCGCACGGAGTGACACCGGCAGCCTGAACTGACACATTTTCGAGCCGATTGTCGAACTGTCCGGCAATCGGCTCGACTTTGTTTTTGTGATCCGTGTTCTGTACCGGCGGTTGAATCGTGTCAAGTACCGCCGACAATTCGGGGAAGCTACAGCCAATTGGGGAAGGCGAGGTCATTCTCTTCGGAATGATTCTTGTCGTCCATCCGACGACAACCCTCGAGAAGAACCGATTCGTTGCTCGAGAATGTATTTGGATCGGGAAGTTCGCCGGGCTCGATAGGGTCGACACTCCAGATGCCGCGGGTCCATGGAATGGCCTCATAGATGGCGTCGGGGCCGGTGATACCGTCGCACTCGGCGTATATGATCTTCCCCTTGTCGAGAAAAACCGTCAGCTGTTTTCCCTCGGCGGTGACGCTGATTCTGGCGGTCTTGAAACTCGGCCCGAGCGCCTGCAACAGGTCGATCAAATTCATATCTTCCAGCGTACCATGAGTACCGAGACTCTTCATCTCCACGAACCGTCGCTCTGCGTCCCAGGTGAGCATGGCACGAAGACGCTTGAGCTTCACGACCACCAGTTCCGGGTCGCTCATCGGAATGGCATCAGCGAACCCATCGCGCAACAGTGGCGTACAGGCGCCGACCGGCAGGTCGCCGGTGAGCAGGCAGGTCGGGAGCACGTCGGGTTCGAATCCCTGCACGGAGAGATTGTCGACCAGTCGACGAACTTCCTCACAGGTGCCGGAATGCATGAGGAGCAAGATATCGAATCTGCCGCTTGCAAACTGATCCATGAACGTGTCCGTACTCCGGGCTACCCAGGTGTCAAAACCGGCCTCCCGGAGGGCGTGCTCACAGGTACGAATGTCGGTACCGTCGGCATCCAGAATCAGCACCCGGCCGTGGCTCGTGTTCTGGTTTAGCCAGGTGTCGTCGCGTTCTGACGGTCGCTCCTCCTTGCCGGCATACGTCACTCGCGCACGATAATTGGCAATCAGCGCGACCTTAAGGATATCACTGAGCGCAACAAATAGCCGGATGTTTGTGTCGGGTACTGCGGCCGTGAGATCTTCACGCAGGTTCTCTTCCCGCGGGTTCTCGCTGGCCACGTGGAGCGTGTTTGTTGCGGTATCATGCGCGAACGGGAGGACCAACTTTGCGAAAGCGATTTCAGGCTCGATCATAGCTATGACTGGTTCCGGAATCTCAACATCAGACAGTCGAATTCCTTCGCAGCCAAACTGCTCCGAGAGCCCCGATACCAGTCCGGACTCGTCAACATAGCCGAACCGGAAGAGGTGTGACTCGATACGCCCCCCGTTTCGCTTCTGGTATTCGAGAGCTTCCTGAATCTGTGTACTGGTAGCCAGCCCCCGGCGCAATAGAATCTCATCAAGTCGCACTATTGACTATCCTTCCACCGCCTGACCGTGTTGACGCCAATTCGCGGCATGGGTGTCGTTTTTACCCCTGATGCATGTCTCTGGCAACTTTCCGATAACCTGTCCGGCCTGTTGAATCTATGCGGTCAAAATCTGCCAGGATTACGGATTTGTGCCATGTACACACTATATTCGGTAAAATCGGAAAATAGTGTAGGGATGCCCGGTAAATTTCTATTCTATTGTCGCTCAGTAAGTTAGCCAAACGATGCCCGGTATGGTCGATGTACCCCAATTCGGAGCGTCCGGGCGAGGAGCGGCAAGAATGGGGTTCCGTGAGGGCTGAAATCGAGCCGCGGCGATCCCTCGTGGGATAAAGTGCTTGTCCTCCATCCGGATAGTCATACATTCAGAGAAGCACAAAGCTGTTGTCGTGCCGATCGAACACCGCCGGCGCCTGTCATCTCAGCCTCTCGGTATCGTCAACCCACATAAACTAAACACGTCGATTTCAGGTACTATGGTGAAGCAACTCGGTATCCTGCTGGTAGCAATTATCGTAGCCGTCACGCTGATTGGCTGCGGAAAGGGCAAGCGAGAGCTGACATTCTGGGTTGGTGGTGCGCCCGATGAGGTGGACTATCTCGAATCACTGATCAATCACTTTTCCGACAGCACCGGCATCAAGATTCGTGTCGTACGGCAGCCGACCGATTCGGACCAGAGGCGGCAGGAACTCGTCATCTCCCTGCAGGCGAAACAGCCGGACCCGGATGTATTCCTGATGGACGTGATCTGGATCGGCCAATTTCAGGCCTCGGGCTGGCTGGAACCGTTTGATACCTACCTGGCGAAAGACAGCATGACGACCGAGCCGTTTTTCCAGCGCGTGGTGGATCTTGTCGATGTGTACGACGACAGCGTGTATGCTTTGCCGGTCTATGTCGACGGCGGGCTTCTGTATTACCGAACTGATTTGCTTAACAAGTACGGGTTTGCAACCCCGCCCAAAACATGGGGCAAACTCGTTGACTATGCCGAGAAGGTCCAGAAGGCGGAACGTCAAAACGATCCCGAGTTCGACGGATTTGTCTGGGAGGGCGCTCAATACGAAGGCCTGGTTTGCACCTTCCTGGAATTCACCGCTTCGAACGGCGGCGGGATCGAGGAAAACGGTCTGATTGCCCTTGATCGTCCGCAGAACATTGAAGCCCTCCGGTTCATGCAGGACTTGATCCATCGATACAAGGTTTCTCCGCCGAATACATATACGGAGATGAAAGAAGAAGAAGTGCGGCGGACGTTTCAGCGTGGCGATGCCCTGTTCGAACGGAACTGGCCGTACGCATGGAAACTGCACGAGGCGGATGATTCGCCGGTCAAAGGGGAAGTCGGCATCTCGGCGTTGCCGCATTTTGAAAATCACGAGAGCGCGTCAACGCTCGGCGGCTGGCATATCGGCATGTCGAAGTATTCCGATGTCAAAAATGAAGCGTGGCAGGTAATTCGCTACATGCTCTCATACGGCACGCAAAAGAAGCTGGTGCTGAACCTGGGCTGGAATCCCGGACGGCGTGACCTGTACGACGATCCGGAAGTCCTCAAGCAGCTACCGCACCTTGCTAAACTCCGGGATGTGTTCCTCCATGCCGTAGCGCGCCCCAACCTGCCATACTACACGCAGGTTTCCGCCGTCATTCAACGATATGTGAATAACTGCCTGGCGGCGAAAATCGATCCGGCAGACGCTCTCCGACAGGCGCAGAAGGAAATTGACCGGGTGACAGCGGACTATCAACCGCAGGAGTGAAAGCCGCTTGAGGCGCGAAACGATTCAAGCTTATCTCTTCAACGCTCCGCTGATTGCATTCGCGGGCGTGTTGATTCTCGTCCCTGTCGTCGGCACGCTCGTCACGAGCCTTCAGCGGGATATTACCTTTGCCGCAAATAAGTTCATCTGGTTTGACAATTATGTTCGCCTGGTGTCCGATCCCCATTTCTGGCAGTCGGTCTGGTTCACGTTGCTGTTTGTCGCCGTGTCGGTGACACTCGAGATTGTGCTCGGGATGATATTTGCACTCGTGCTGAATGAGACCCTGCCCGGCCGTGGTCTTCTCAGGGTGGCCGTTCTGATCCCGTGGGCAATACCGATTGCGGTGTCGGCGAGAGTGTGGGAGTTGATCTACAATTACAATTTCGGCGTACTGAATTATCTGTTCACCGGACTCGGTTTTTCCGGTTCACCAGTCAACTGGCTGGGATCATCGGCCGGTGCATTCACGGCGATTGTTATTGCCGATGTCTGGAAGACGACTCCATTCGTGACGATCATCCTGCTTGCCGGGTTATCAGCGGTGCCGGAGGATGTGCAGAAGCAGGCAATGGTTGATGGAACTTCGGCCTTTCAGCGCTTCTTTCGCGTTACCCTGCCGCTGGTAAAGCCCGTGCTTGTGGTGGCGCTGTTGTTTCGTACGATCGATGCGATTCGCATCTTCGATCTCGTATATGTTCTTACCGGCGGCGGTCCGGGCGGAGCGACCACATCGCTGTCACTCTATGCATACCGGTTTTACCTCAGCGGCGACTTCGGCTACGGTTCGGCGGTCTCGGTGGTAGTGTTTCTTCTCGCGTTTGTGCTGGCGCTGATCTATGTGCGTGTCGGCCGATTTACCGAGGCGGTGACATGAGAGAGCAGCAAGTCATGACCGTGCTCAAGTGGCTGGGAGCCGTGTTGCTGGCAGTATTCTCGCTGGCGCCGGTGGCCTGGATGATCATCGTGTCATTCAGCCGCAACCCGGATTTTCTCTCGGGCGGATCGGCGTTTGTCGCGACGTTACAAAACTATGCCGATGTCCTGGCGCCCGGCTCGATGCACCTGCTTGATTACCTGAGAAACAGTCTTATTGTTTCGAGCGTCGCGGCCGTATGCGCCACCGTGTTTGCCGGGCTTTCGGCCTATGCGATCACCCGGATGCAGTTTCCCGGGCGGATCATAGTCCCCATTCTGCTTCTTGCCTTCTCGATGTTCCCGCAAATCAGCATAATCGGCTACCTGTTCAAGCTGATGACTGACGTCGGTTGGATTAACACGTATCCGGCGCTCATATTTCCGTATATCGCTCTCGGTCTGCCGCTGGCGCTGTGGATCATGCTCAGTTACCTTTCGCAGGTGCCGGTGGAACTGGATAAGGCCGCCCTGGTCGACGGAGCCACCCGGCTTCAGATTCTCCGCAAGGTCATTCTTCCGGTAGCGCTGCCCGGCGCGTTCTCGACGGTGCTTCTGATTTTTATCTATTCCTTCAACGAATTTCTGTTTGCGATCATGCTCACGACTGATTACACCGCACGGACACTTCCGGTCGGGATTGCACTGTTCCAGGGACTCCACGGACAGATTCCCTACGGCCAGATAATGGCGGCGGCGGTGGTGGCGACAATACCGATGATCATACTGGCAGCATTTTTCCAGCGGAGAATTATACAGGGACTGACACGGGGGGCGATCAAGGGATGAACCCGGTACGTTTACAGCACATTCGGAAGACTTTTCTGTCGTTGCGGCGCGGACGGGTGACAGCGCTCAAGGGAATAGATCTCGAGATCAAGCCCGGCGAGTTTTTTGTGCTTCTCGGACCGAGCGGCTGCGGGAAGTCGACACTATTGAATATCATTGCCGGACTCGAGAAGCCGACTGAGGGCGAGTTGTATATCGGTGACCGGTTGGTGGCTTCGGCCGAGAAGCGGACCTTCCTCACTCCGCGCGAACGGGATATCGCGATGGTGTTTCAGAGTTACGCGTTGTATCCCCACATGACGGTCGCGGACAATATCGCTTTCCCGTTAAAAATCGCGAAGATGGACAAACGGGAGATCGAGAAGAAAGTACGCGAGGCGGCCGAAACGCTGGAAATAGGCGACCTGCTTGATGCCAGACCGGGCGAATTGAGCGGCGGTCAGCGCCAGCGAGTTGCCCTCGGACGGGCGATAGTCAGAGAACCGCAGGTTCTCCTGCTCGACGAGCCGCTGTCGAATCTCGACGCCCTTCTCCGGATCAGTATGCGCGCCGAGTTGAAACGAATCCAGCGCGAGTTGAAGGTCACGACCATCTATGTCACGCACGATCAGACCGAGGCGATGTCACTCGGAGACACGATTGCGGTGCTGAAGGACGGCGAAATCCTGCAGGTCGGTCGGCCCGATCATATTTACAACGACCCGAAGAACGTGTTCGTCGCACGGTTTGTGGGTACGCCGCCGATGAACCTGATGGACGGTCGGATCATTTCACGAATGCACCCGATACCCGACATCCCGCAGGGCAAACCCCCGGATCAAATCACCGTTGGCATTCGGCCGGAGCATTTGACCATCAATGGGCAGGATAAGTATTCACTCGAAGGACGGGTCACGATGGTCGGCTCGCTGGGCAGCGAGACACTTCTGTATGTCGATGCCGGCGGTCAGGAGGTGATTGCCCGGGCAGGCGGGACGGTACAATCAAGTGAGGGAGAGGATATTCACCTGACCGCCGATTCCAGCAGCCTGTATTTCTTCGATTCCGACTCAGGTCGTCGTCTTACCTGATACGCGTCGTATTAACTTACTGTTACACAATAAAATAGTCATTCCCTTGGGCAGCCGGGAGAATCGGGGGACCGCAGCCAGAGCGGCTCATTCCCGGTGCTTTTTTTGTAGCAATATCGACAACATGAACCTATATTCTCTATATATGGGCGGAACTTTTCGGGCTTCCGCCCGATTTAAATAGAGCACAAGCCAGACATTTCCGATCATAGGTGCGCCCTCGTGGCGACACTGAATAAATCACGCCTTCTGTCCACAGGAGTCAATGTGACAGTATCTGTTGGAACCAAGCTTGGCCCGTACGAGGTGACCGCTGCTGCCGGCGCCGGCGGGATGGGTGAAGTATACAGGGCGCAGGATTCCCGGCTCAACCGTACCGTGGCGATCAAAGTCCTGCCCCATAACGTTGCCGAAAACCCTGATCTGCGCCAGCGGTTCGAGCGTGAAGCCCGCGCTATCTCGAGCCTGAACCACCCGAACATATGCACCCTTTACGATGTCGGCCGTCAGGACGACACCGACTTTCTTGTGATGGAGTATATCGAGGGCGAGACGCTGACCGAACGACTCGCCAAGGGACCAATGGCGTCTGATGAGCTGCTGAGAGTTGCCATTCAGATTGCCGATGCCCTGGACAAGGCACACCGCCAGGGACTCGTGCACCGCGATCTCAAACCGGGCAATGTGATGCTGACCAAAGACGGCGCCAAGCTGCTCGATTTCGGTCTGGCCAAGTTGCAGGAATCTTCCGGAGTTGTGCAGGGAATCAGCGGGATCACGCAGACCACGCCGCTGACTGGCGAGGGGTCGATCATCGGCACCATCCAGTACATGGCGCCGGAGCAACTCGAGGGGAAGGACGCAGATGCCCGCAGTGACATTTTCGCCTTTGGCGCCGTGCTGTACGAAATGGCGACAGGCAAACGAGCCTTTGAGGGATCGAGTCAGGCGAGCCTGATCGCGTCCATCCTGAAAGAGCAGCCGCGCCCGATCTCTGAAATCTCGCCGGTCTCGCCGCCGATGCTTGATCGGGCGATTCGTCAGTGCCTGGCAAAGGATCCCGACCAGAGATGGCAGACGGCGGGCGATCTGAAGCGAGCCTTGCAGTGGATTTCCGAGGGAGGCTCGCAGGCAGGCATCCCTGCCGTTGTTTCCAAACGCCGTCGAGTGAGAGAAAAAACGTCGTGGTTTGTTGCCGGCGCGGGAATACTGGCAGCGGCGGCGCTTGCTTTTGTTCTTGTGACACAATCTGTCCCCGAGCGGCAGGTCGGTCGGTTTACCATGCAGACGCCCCCCGGAACATCGTCGGCTTACTGGCCGATGATCTCGCCGGACGGCAAGTTGCTGTCGTTTCATGCCATTGACTCTACCGGCCGCGATATGATCTGGATTCGGCCGGTCAACTCGCTCGATGCCTATCCGTTGGCCGGAACGGAGAACGCCAACCGGCATTTCTGGTCACCGGACAGTCGATATATCGCATTCTTCTCGCGTAACCAGCTGAAGAAAATGCCGGTGGCCGGCGGACCGGCGCAGTTGATCTGCGAAGCCAAAAGCGGGTCCGACGGTACCTGGGGCAGCGCCGGTATCATCCTGTTCGACGGTACCTCCACCGACTCCATCCGTCAGGTGTCAGCCGCGGGCGGAGAAGCAACCGGGGCGACCACTCTCAATCGCAAAGAAGGTGAAACCTACCACGCGTGGCCGTGGTTTTTGCCTGAC
This sequence comes from uncultured Ignavibacteriales bacterium, assembly GCA_964396245.1. Classification (GTDB taxonomy): domain Bacteria; phylum Zixibacteria; class MSB-5A5; order GN15; family FEB-12; genus CAYNEO01. Next base: position 6,009 of record CAYNEO010000040.1, on the reverse strand, counting down.
GGCAATCACTTCCTGTTCCTTTCGCCGACCGATTCTACAAACCGGTCCGGCGGCAGGTACCGGTTGAAAGTTGGCTCTCTCGACTCCAAAGAGACCAGGTCGCTGTTCGATGTTGATGCACGGGTGGAGTATGCACCGCAGGGATATATCATCTACGTAAAAGATGGGATCGTCCTCGCACGGGCTTTTGATGATAAAAACCTCGAAGTGACCGGCGAGCCGATACCGCTTATCCAGGATGTCGGAGGAGGATGGGCCGCCAATTTCTCGGTTTCCGATAACGGTGTTCTGTTCTGCAAGACCGGAAGCAGCGGGGAGAACAGTGAGCTGGTCTGGCTGGATCGGAAGGGAAATGAGCTGGGCAAAGTGGGCCAACCGGCAGCTTATGGAGATGTCGCCCTTTCGCCGGACGGTACCCGGCTGGCGTATGACCTGTACGACGAGCAGGCGCAATCAGCGGACATCTGGGTGTACGATCTGAGACGAAATGTCTCGTCGCGGCTGACTTTTGATCCGGATCAGGATGTCTGGCCAACGTGGTCGCCTGACGGAACACAAATCATGTTCGCTTCCGACCGCACCGGGATGTTCGGGATTTACAACAAACAGGCTAACGGCATGGGTGACGACAACGCCGTTTTCGTTACCGATACCGCGCAGATCGGTCCCAATGCGTTTTCGCGGGACGGTCGGCGGCTGACTTACCAGGCCATTATCAACGGGCAGTGGGAGATAGGCCTGTACGATCTTGCCGGCGACAGCTCCGCCGGAATCATGTTTCCTTCTCCGTTCGGCGAGGTGCGCGCGGCCCTGTCTCCCGATGGACGATTCGTGGCCTACCAGAGCAATGAATCGGGACGGGCAGAGGTATATGTTCGCGACCTTGGAAAAACCGGCGGCAAGTGGCAGGTATCCTCCGCCGGAGGATTTGCCCCGAAGTGGCGAGCCGATGGAAAAGAGCTGTACTTCTATGCCGAAGGCTGGGACATGATGGCCGTCGCGGTGAAGACCCAGCCGTCGTTCGAAATCGGTATTCCGGCCAGGCTTTTTAACCGGACTATTAACTCAAACGGCATCAACCGTTACCGTTATGACGTATCTGCCGATGGTCAGAAGTTCTTACTGAACGTCCGTACCAGCGGGGCCGACGAAGGGACGTTCATCATCACCCAGAACTGGGACGCCGAGCTGAACAAGCCATAATAAGCAGCCAGTTCTCCGGTTGGTTTATTCTGTGCGGTGAGGCTCCGGAAATCAGCTCCGCAGCCGATGTCCTGTATTGACGGCAGGGCGGACAGCAGCCTATATTGCTATTGTGGACACCCGCAGGGAAGGGCAGGCTTTTTCCGTGAGAAGGATTACCCCGGCAATTCGTTTTTCGATTGCGGTGATTTTGACTGCATCGACATCGTGGGCGATACCGGAGTATTACGACCGGACTGTCACTGACGAAATAGCACAGATCGAACGGCAGGTGATGCTTGATTCTTTCGCCGTCGCTGATTCGATCTGTCTGGAACTGATCAGTTCACACCCGGACGATCCCGCCGGGTATTTCTTCCGGGCTGTCGGGCTGCTTGCAGAGATGGTCGATGGCCACGAGGATTTATATCCCGAGTTATATCTCGCAACGCTGGACTCGGTGGATGCCACGGTCAACCGGCTGATCGATACCTGCGGTCCGGACATTCTCCCCTGGTGTCATCTGTTTCGGGGGTTTGCCAAGTCATACCGCGCCCTCTACTACGGCCAGTTTGGATTTTCATCGGAGGCATACAAGTTCGGCAAGGCGGCGGTGGAAGATTACGAAGCTTGCCTGGCCCTCGAAGGGGCGCCATATGACGCCTATCTGGGTTTGGGGTCATTTCATTATTGGAAATCGGCCAGGGCCGGATTCTGGAGAGTGTTCGGGATTATCTCCGACGAAAGAGAAAAAGGGATCAGGGAAATGGAATTGGCAATTGACTCCTCGACAATATCCCGGAATGCGGCCAGAAAGTCGTTTATTGCCATTTTGACCGACCACAAGGAGTACGACCGCGCCATAGCTCTCGCTTCGCATATGCTGGCCGAGTTTCCGGGCGGTCGCTCGTTCCTCTGGGGACTGGCGAGAGCCAATTATGCGAAGAAAGACTATTCGGCATCGCTCAAATACTATGAAAAGCTTCGGCTCCAACTCGCCGAGCGTCCGGGCAATTACTACAAGCTGGTGGAATGCGATGCCTTCATTGCCCGCTGTCTGTCAGAAATGGGCCGGAGGCGCGACGCTCGTTTGGAGGCCGTTCATTTTCTCGCCTACCAGGATCAGATTCCGGAAACCACCCTGGAGCTTCAGAAGGATCATATCGAATACCTGAGAGAAGTGATTGGCCCGTAGTATTCAGGCGACCGAAACTCCCGCTTGCGTTCTTCCGAGCTTTCCTGTAACTTATTGCCGCGTAAACAATGCGAAAGTGGCGGAATTTGGTAGACGCGCTGGATTTAGGATCCAGTTCCGCAAGGAGTGGGGGTTCGAGTCCCCCCTTTCGCATTTTTTCGGCTGAGAGAAAGTGCGGATGTCACGGATGAGCATCCCGACCGCCGGCAGCGAACTAAAGCTCTGCCGATTTGTTGGGACAGGTAGTTGTTGACACCGATTATAAACAGAACTGAATGCCGCAAGGCGGAGTAAATCGAAGTGAAAGTAGAAGTTGAGAAAGCTGATGGCCTGAAACGGAAACTCGTGGTCGAAATACCGGCCGATACAGTTAAGTCCGAAGAAAACAAGCAGTTGACCGATTTTCGCAAGCGCGTCGAATTAAAAGGCTTCCGCAAAGGAAAAGTACCGATGAACATGATCAAGTCGCTGTATGGCAACGAGGTCAAGGCGATGGTGGCCGACGAGATCGTGAAATCGTCGTACCCGGAAGCTGTCCGCGAATCGGCCCTGAGGGTGGCGTCGTATCCCAATGTGACGGCGCTCAAGTTCACCGAGGAAGGCGGACTGAACTATACCGTTGAGGTCGAGGTTTTCCCGGAATTGGAAACAGTCAAATATGATGGATTGAAACTGAAAGCCTCAGACACCGAAGAGGTGCCCGATGAGGCGGTGGAAGAGATTGTCAGCATGTACCGGGTGCGGTATTCGGAAACACGGAAGGCGGAGCGTGCAGTCGAGGAGGGGGATGTCGTTATAGTGGATATGCAGAAGGTCGACGACCCTCGAGGGATCATGCCTGAAGCCGGGTTCGCCGATGTCGAGATCGATCTTGCCAAGCAACTGACCGTGAAAGAGTTCAAAGAGCAAATTCCGGGGATGAAAGTCGGTGATGAAAAAGAGATTACGGTGCAGTATGCCGACGATTATCCTAATGAAAAGTTTGCCGGGGCGACAATTACGTACAAGGTCAAGCTCAACGAGGTGAAAGAACGGATTCTGCCGGAATTCAACGATGCTCTTGCCAAGCAGACCGGACAGGCGGAAACGGCACTGGAACTGCGAATGAAGATCCGGGAGGAACTGAACAAGGAAAAGCAGGAAATCGCACGGAACGCGCATCGCCAGCAGCTGATCAAGCAGCTGTGCAACCTGAACCCGATTCAGATTCCCGATGCACTCGTGGATGAATATCTCGAGGCGGCTCTTAAAGATGTCCAACAGAGCTTCCCGGAAGCCACGAAAGAGGATGTCGAGAAAGAATATCGTGAATCAGGAATCGAATCTATTCGCTGGAATATCCTGTTCCATCGACTGGCCGATCAGGAGCATATTGAAGTTTTGCCTGAAGATACCGAAAATTGGATAAAGCGGCTGGCCGAGAACAACAATATGCCGGTCGAACAGGCAAAAGAGGCGCTCAACCGTTCCGGGCGTCTTGATGGCATCAGGGACTCGATTCTGGAGGAGAAGGTCCTTGATTTTTTAGCAGAAAAAGCGGAAAAAACGACCGAAACATCGTAAAAGAAGTACAGTGAACATACAAACACGGCGAGACATCGCCAAGAGATGAGGCATGGACGACAAGACACTTACTAACTACCTGATTCCGATGGTCGTAGAGCAGACGGGACGCGGCGAGCGAGCCTACGATATCTTCTCCCGGCTTCTCAAGGACCGAATAATCTTTATCGGTACGCCCATCGATGACAACATTTCGAATCTCGTTATCGCGCAGATGCTGTTTCTGGAAGCGGAGGATCCCGAGAAGGACATCTTCCTGTATATCAATTCGCCGGGCGGTTCGGTGACGGCGGGTATGGCAATCTATGATACGATGCAGTTTGTCAAGCCGGATATCGTCACCACGTGCATGGGAATGGCGGCCTCGATGGGCGCGTTTCTCCTTGCCGCCGGCAGAAACGGCAAACGGCGGGCTCTGCCCAACAGCCGGATTATGATCCACCAGCCGCTGGCGGGGACGCAGGGACAGGTGTCCGATATTATTATCATGACCGAAGAATTCAGCAAGATGAAAAAGCGCTTGAATGAATTGCTGGTGTACCACACGGGGCAACCGCTCGAAAAGGTAGAAAAGGACACCGACCGCAATTTCTTTATGTCGCCCGATGAAGCCAAGGACTATGGTATCATTGACAAAGTGTACGAGGCAAAACGCCAGGAGAAGTAATCGTAGTACGTGAGTGGCTGCTGTCGGCAGTCGACCGTGGACCGAAACGACAGGATGTTATGACTGACGAGAAAAAAGGACCGAATTTCCCGCACCGATGTTCTTTTTGCGGCAAGCCGTACGGCCAGGTACGACGGCTTTTTTCGGGGCACGAAGCATTCATTTGCAATGAATGCGTGACCCTGTGCAGTGACCTTCTGGCCAACGAGCCGGATCGCGAAGAAGCCAAGGAGATTCCTGATCTGCCACCACCGGCGGAGATCAAGAATTTCCTCGATCAGTACGTGATCGGCCAGGAAGAGGCCAAAAAGACAGTATCGGTTGCGGTATATAATCACTACAAGCGCATCAACTACAGGTTCCGCAAGCGCAGCGGCGCCATAGTCGGAAAGCGGGACGACGAAGTCGAGCTCGAGAAATCCAATATCCTGCTTCTCGGGCCGACCGGAACCGGCAAAACCCTTCTGGCGCGCACGCTGGCCAGGTACTTGAAAGTCCCGTTCACGATTGCGGATGCTACCGTGCTGACCGAGGCGGGGTATGTCGGCGAGGATGTCGAGAACATCCTGGTGCGGCTGTTCCAGGCGGCAAATTTCAATCCGCAGAAGACCGAGCTGGGGATTATCTATATCGACGAGCTTGATAAGATCGCGCGGAAAGACGGCAATCCGTCAATTACCCGCGATGTATCCGGCGAGGGCGTCCAGCAGGGTCTGCTGAAGATTCTCGAGGGCACGGTGGCCAACATTCCGCCGAAAGGCGGCCGCAAACACCCCGAGCAGTCATTCGTGCAGATCGACACCACCAATATCCTCTTTATCTGCGGCGGCGCCTTCGACGGTCTGGAGAAGATCATCGCGCGGCGCATGGGATCGAAAGTGGTTGGATTCGAGGCTGACAAGAAATTTGTTGATTCCACGTCGTCAAAAATCCTCGAGGACGTCACCCCGGGCGACCTGATTGAATTCGGATTGATACCGGAACTTGTCGGACGTGTGCCCGTTACGGCCGCCCTGCACAATCTCGACGAAGAGGCGATGTTGAGTATCCTGACCGAGCCGCGCAATGCCCTGACCAAGCAATACGCGAAAATGATGGAGATGGAGAATATCCAGCTTACATTCAAGGACGATGCGCTCAAGGCGGCGGTAGCTCTCGCTCGCGAGAGGAAAACCGGCGCGCGGGCTCTTCGGTCGATTTTCGAGCGGGCGATGCTCGATATCATGTACGAGGTTCCCTCACTGACCGAGGTGGCCGAAGTGATTGTCAGCGCCGACGTGTTCACCAAGGGATGCAAGCCGAAGACCATTACGCACGCCGAGCGAAAGAAAAAGGCCGGATAAGTAATTCCGCTGACCAAATGAAGACAACGCCGGGGCCATCAGGGTCCCGGTTTTTTTGT
>CAYNEO010000039.1:18348-31181 GCA_964396245.1 uncultured Ignavibacteriales bacterium | reverse complement strand
CCTGCAGCTACCGGTATACCAAAGAGTTTCACCTAAAAGACAAGTTCCCTCCTACCAGAGAAATGCGGAGATCGGTGGACAATCTCCCCGAACGATTCGGTCCCTGGGTTGTACAGGTATTTCTCTGGTCAGTATATGAATCAAAGGATCGTAAGAAAATAGCGGCTAATGAGTTTGCCTGTGGGATGGCATTCAGTCTCCCGGAGGATACTATGGCGATGCAGACGGTCGTCAGGGAACCGGACAAACTGTTTGTCAACGACACTTCGAGCAATGTGGTTCGTGTTGACTCTATTGTGCTGGACTTCGAGCCGTCGGCCGGGCAGGAGACGCTGGCCGCAGAAGCGCGTCCGAACCGATATTTCTATTGCGGCACCGTCCACATTCCCGAGTCAGTTGATTCGCTGACGTTGCGTTTCACGGCACGGCTGGAAGATCCGGATGGCGTTGAGATTATGCAGAGGCAATTCGCGGCTCGCTTCTATCGTTGGCAGTATCGCTGGAATGCATGGCTGCCGTTGGAGTAGTTCATGCAGTTCTTGTAGGGCACGTTTGTCCCAAACGTGCCATTCCCAGGAGAGGAGATCGGCGGTGGCGGTGAACACATGGCAGGTCTGGGACAGGCGTGCCCTACAATTGATCGGTCCTACTCATGCACAAAAATAGCCGCCGGGAGGGAGCAAACCCGGCGGCCGCACAGAGTGACTGTCCTATGGTTGTGAGGAGGGGAGGATTGCTATGTACCCGCCATCAGCCGCAACAGTCCGTTGGCGATTCCGGCCGTGTGTGACATCAGCGCCAGATTCACCTGCGACCTGATCATACTTCCCACAAAGTTCGAATACTCGGTGGCGTAGTCGAGATCGCGGATCTGTGATTCGGCGGCGGTGAGACTCTCGCGACGGACCAGCAGCGATGACAACTGGCTCTCAAGGTCATTTTTCTGTGTTGCCCCCAGGTCGATTTGCACGCGGTCGAGCTCGCGCATGGCGGCGTCGATCTTCTCGAGGGATTCCGCCGAGTTTAGCGGTGTCGACAGGTCGATTCCCTCCAGAGGCGCAACGGCGGCCAACGAGCCCTCCGAACCATCGAGCACCCGCATCCCGTTGTACTCGGCGGATGCAACGGTGTCGTTGTAGGACTCGATGATGTGCTCGGCCGCCTGTGAATATGCCTGTTGAGCTTCGTCGCTGTTGCCGGCCTCATTGGCCGCACCGACAGCCAGCGAGCGTAACTCGACCAGGCGTGAACGCATTGAATCGACCGTGCCGGACACCGCCCTGTACTTATTGATGGTGTTGGACACGTTTTCAATCTGACGGTTCAAGGATGCTATGCGGGCGCGGAACTGTTCGGAAATGACCAGTCCCGCGGGATTGTCAGCGGCAACATTGATCGCCAGCCCGGACGATAATTTCGCCATCGACGCGTAGAGCGTTCGGACAGCGGTACCCAGACTGCGAACGTTGTACATGGACAGGATGTCCGTACGAAATGACACCGGCACGGCGATCTCCTCCTCGAAGAGGTCAAGGCGGAAATATTTTCCCGCAATCCACGTGCCCGGAAGAGAAGTATTATCGTATTGTCAGACAGCGCCTTATGAAATTAGTGAGCGGATGCGGTCACAAATTTGTTGATTTTAATGGGGTGAATCCCATAGACTATGGGACAAATCTCTGATTTGGTGTCCGAGAATAAAATAAGCCGCCGGCAGGGTAGTTTAACCGGCGGCTCGGTGTGGAGGAACCAAATCAAGAGCTATTCGCTCTATTCATGGGTCGAGTGGTGGTCGACCCCATGTTTTTTGTGACGATACTTATCTGTTTTCGTCGAGTCTCCGAATGTATGCGGGGATGGTGCGATCATCCTCGGAGAAGATCGGCACCCGACTTCGCCCGCCGTTTCCATGTCCATTGCCATTACCCCGGTCGGACTGGTGTCCCTCGGGGACGAGATTACTCGACGCGGGGATCTCCGGTTCGGGTGCGTGGTATCCCTCGGAGGTAACCATGCGGCTGCGTTCGGTGTGTGCAACGGTCGTGGATTCCTCGGGGAACAGCGACATCGCCTTGGCCGGTTTCTCCGGCTCCATCTTTGTTTCTTGCTTTACTGCGGCCCTTCTCGGGGCGCTGCCGAATCCGGTGGCGATAACGGTGACGCGCATTTCATCTTTCATGGCAGGGTCGATGACCGCGCCGAAGATGATGTTGGCGTCGGCGCCGGCTTCCTCGTAGATGAGTGAAGTCGCCGTGTTGACATCGAACAGGGTCATGTCTTCGCCGCCGGTGACATTGATGAGCACGCCCTTGGCGCCGCTGATGGAGACATTTTCGAGGAGCGGTGACGAGATAGCTTCACGCGCGGCGCTGGAAGCTTTGTCATCTCCTGTGCCGTGACCGGTGCCCATGAGGGCGTCGCCCATTTCTTTCATCACCGTGCGGACATCGGCGAAGTCGCAGTTGATGAGTCCGGGGACGGTGATCAAATCGGAGATGCCCTTGGTGGCCTGGTGGAGGACTTCGTCGGCAGTGGCGAAGGCCTCGGCGAGCGTGGTTTTCTTGTCAACGATTTCGAGCAGGCGCTCATTGGGGATGGTGATGAGCGTATCGACACGTGCTTTCAGTTCGGCGAGGCCTTCCTCGGCTTTGGCCTGACGTTTGTTGCCCTCGAAGCGGAACGGTTTGGTGACAATGGCAACAGTGAGGGCGCCTGAATTTTTGGCGATCTCGGCCACGACCGGCGCCGCGCCGGTACCGGTGCCGCCGCCCATGCCGGCGGTGATGAAGACGAGGTTCGGGGTACCGATCATGTCGGTAACTTCCTGCCGGTTTTCTTCGATAGCTTTGCGACCGACTTCGGGATTCGCCCCGGCACCGAGACCCTGGGTGGTTTCACGACCGATCTGCACTTTCTTTTCGGCGAGGTTCTGGTCGAGAACCTGGGCATCGGTATTGATTGCAATGAACTCCACCCCCCGGAGTTGCGCCGAGATCATGCGGTTGACGGCGTTGCCGCCGCTGCCGCCGACACCCACCACTTTGATGTCAGCGTAACCGACGTAGTCTTCGGCGAAATTGAACTGATGCTTCATCTCAGACATTGGTAGTTCCTCCATGAACACGTGTGCCCAGCGTTAAAGTTGACGAGATATCCAGTTTTCTATGCGTTTAAATATGCTCCGCACACTGCCCGTTTTCTTGCCCTCCGGTGGTTCGTGGGTGAAACCGTACAGCAACAATCCGTGGGCAGTGGCGAAGCGTATATTATTCAATTCTTCCGGCGTGTGATCGATACCGCGCAGGATTCCCTTGCGAACGGGAAGGTCGAACATCTGTTCGGCGAGCTCGACCGTTCCGGGGAGCATGGCGCCGCCGCCGGTAAGGACCATGCCCGCGGTGAGGACCTCGCCGTGGTGGACGCGTTTCATCTCGCGTTCGACCAGCGAGAAGACTTCTTCCATGCGCGGTTCGATAATCGACGCGAGTACGTTACACGAGATGTCCCTCGCCTCACGGCCGGCGACTCCCTGCACGGGCAGCATTTCTTCCGGGTCGACCATCGACGCCAGGGCGGAGCCGTAAGTCAGCTTGAGTTCATCGGCCTGGTCGACCGAGACGCGAAGGCCGATGGCGATATCGTTGGTGACATTCTTGCTTCCGAGTGTTACGACGGCGGTGTGGCGGATGGCGCCATCGTAGAAGACCGAGAGGTTGGTGATATCGCCGCCGATATCGACCACCGCGGCGCCGATTTCCATTTCGTTTTCCGAGAGCAAAACGTGCGAGGTGGCCAGGGATTCCAGCACCATATGGTCGACAATGAGGTTGCACCGCTCGAGCGCACGGTAGATATTCTTGGCTGAGGTCACGGAGGCGGTCACGATATGCGCCTCGACTTCGAGCCGTACGCCCGACATGCCGACGGGGTCCTTAATGCCGGTCTGGTCATCGACCGAGAACGACTGCGGGATGACGTGGATGATTTCGCGGTCGACGGGAATGGCCACGGTGCGGGCGGCTTCGATGGCGCGGTTGACGTCGGCGGCGGTGATTTCATTGTCGGAGCGGCCGACGGCGATCACCCCGTGGCTGTTAATCGAGCGGATATGTTCGCCGGCGATGCCGACGGTCACGCGGTCGATTTCGGTGCCCGAAACCATCTGGGCGTCCTCGACGGCTTTGCGGATGGATTTGACGGTTTTGTCCATATCGACAACAATGCCGCGGCGCAGACCTTCGGCGGGGGCCTGACCGTGACCGATCACATAGATTCCGCCCTGCTCGTCCATTTCGCCAACGAGCGCGACGATCTTGGTGGTCCCGATATCGAGAGCGGCAACCATGTGTTCCTGCGCCATATTACTTCCTCCCCTCGACCTTGACGATCATGTCATCGAAGCGCAGGTCTATCATTTTCGTGCTGTCCAGATCAGGTGCGAAGCGTTCGATGAAATACAGGAAGTCATCGATCTGGTCCAAAAAGCCGTCGGCGGACAGACGCAGCTTGTAGGGCAAGCCCGAAACGGTCGCCACCAGTTCATCGCGACTTCCGAAATCGATCTCGGTGATCAGGCGATAGAGGTCGGTGTGGCGGTCGCGGAGTTTCTGGAGCTGCGGCACCAGAATCTGGACGCGTTCGTCGGGGCAGTACTCGTACAGGTTACCGGCGTCGACACTGGTTAACGTCGGGTGTTCCCAATCGGTCTGATTGTCGGGAATGGCGACCACACGCCCTTCGTGGCTCAAGCCCCTGAGTTGACCGGTCCTGGTATCGAGCACAAAACAGACCGGTATGAAGCGGTTGGTCCTGATGTCGATGCGATTGGGCAGGTCATAGTCGATATCGACTTTCACGATGCCTTTTCGCCGGAGGAGCGCTTCTCCGAGACTGTCCAACGGCTGGTTCAGGATAGGTGATGTCGAGTCGAGTCCGAGCTTTTCATCAAACTTCGTGACCGGTTCACCATCGAATGTCACCGCCTGCAAGTTGCAGATGTTGGTGAAGTTCACAACCACCACGACCGACAGGCCGACAAGGAACAGCGACAACAGTATGAGCTTGCGTTTTCTCGACAGGGTAATCATCCCTTACTCAACCTCTCGAGTATCAGCTTCTTGATATGCGTAATGGAGCCGGCGCCGATGGTCAGCACCATGTCTCCGTGTTTGGCGATTTCGGCAACGGCCTCGACGGCATTCTCTTTGACGCCGACATAGCGGAAATGCCCGATACCGAGGCGTTCCGCCTCTTCCTTGATCACTTTTGACGTCACTCCTTCGATTGGTTCCTCGCGGGCCGGATAGATATCGGTCAGGATGCAGAAGTCGGCCTCGGCGAGAGTGCGCGCAAATTCACGCTGAAAGAGCCTGGTGCGGCTGAACAGGTGCGGCTGAAAGACGGCGATGACGCGTTTGCGTCCGTAGGCACGCGCCGTCTGGAGAGTGGCATCGATTTCAGTCGGATGGTGGGCGTAATCATCCACTACGAGAATACCGTTGGCCTCGCCGACTATTTCGAATCGGCGCCCGACTCCGGTGAAATCGCGGAGAGCATCGGCGACCGTCTCGAAAGCGATCTCGAGTTCAGTGGCAGTGGCGATGGCCGCGAGGGCATTGGCAACGTTGTGCTTGCCCGGAACGCGGAGAATAATCTCGCCCATCAGATCGCCGCGACAGTAGACGGAGAAAGTTGTGCGACCGGGCTCGTACTTGATATCAACGGCGCGGTAATCGGCATCGACAGCAAATCCGAAGGTGGCGTACGGACGGACGATTTCGGTCCGGAAGTCGGTGATGTTCTCGTCGTCGGCGGACAGAATCGCCGAACCATAAAAGGGCACACGATTGATATAGGACAGGAAGGTGTTTTCCAGATCATCCATGTCCTCGTAGCAGTCGAGATGGTCGGGCTCGATATTGAGCACGACGGCCATGGAGGGGAACATTTTTTCGATCGAACGATCGTATTCATCGACCTCGGCAACGAGGTAGTCACCGCCGCCGAGCCGGGCGCCGGTGCCGAGTTCGCTGACTATACCGCCGACGATAAGGGTCGGCTGAAGTTGCGCCTGCTGGAGAATACGACCGATCATCGATGTGGTCGTCGTCTTGCCGTGGGTGCCGGCAACGCCGATGGAGAATTTCAGCCGCATCAGCTCGCCGAGCATTTCGGCGCGTTTGATCACGGGTATCCCCTGCCGTCGGGCTTCGACAACCTCGGGGTTGTTCTCACCGACAGCCGAAGAAATGATGACGACATCGACATCCTCGATGTTGGCCGCCCTGTGCCCGGGGTAGATTTTCACTCCGAGCGACTGCAGATACTGGGTGACATCGCTGGGGGTGATATCCGAGCCCTTGATTTCATATCCGAGGTTGTTGAGAATTTCGGCGATACCGGACATGCCGGAGCCGCCTATTCCCACGAAGTACAGTCGCTTGAATCTTCCAAACATCAGTTTCTCACATGCAAACCGTTCAATCGTTTTTTGAGAGAGTATCTGTTCAGTCAATCGAGGCCTCCCGGCTTTCCGTGTCGGTTAACAGTTTGATAATGTCCTCCGCGATGACATCAACCGCCGGTTTCCGCCCGGCGATATCCCGTTGCATGGTTGCTTTCATCGCAGCCAGTTGCCCGGACGATATGATTGTTTCAGCTTCATTCAGGAGGTCGGTGTCATCGAGATCTTTCTCGTGGATGACTTTCGCGTATCCCCTGGCCGAGAAATCCTCGGCATTTTTTGTCTGGTGATCGCCGGCGGCCAGGAGGTATGGAATCAGAATCGACGGCAGGGCGCAGGCTTCGAGCTCCGCAAGAGAGATAGCGCCGGCGCGGGCAATGACGACGTCGGCCAGCGCGTACACGGATGCCATATCGGTGGCAAAGGGGAAGATGGCGCGACCGGCCTTTTCACCGACTGACGCCGTTACATCCTTGTAATCCATCTTCCCGGTCTGCCACAACAACTGAAATTCGTCCGAGGGCCTTCCCTCTTTCACATTCTTCGTCACAGCCTGATTGATGACACGCGCTCCCTGACTTCCACCCATCACAAGTATGGTCTTCTTTACCGGGTCGAGGTTATAGCGCCGGGCGGCTTTGACGCGGTCGCCCTGATTTATCGTGCGACGGACCGGGTTGCCGGTAACTTTGATCTCCCCTTTCGTCTGGAGATACTCGGCCGCTTTTTCGAAACCCAGGTAAATTCGGCTGGCGTGCGGGGCCGACTTACGGGTCGTGATACCGGGGAACGAGTTCTGTTCCTGCAGAACCGTGGTGACATTATTCATGGCGGCGGCTTTCAAGACCGGCAGGGCCACGTATCCGCCCGTGCCGACGACGATATCGGGCGAGAACTTCTTAATCAGGCCATAGGATTTGATCAGTGAACCGATAAGCAGGAACGGCACAAGCAGGTTCTTGAGTGTGAAGGTGCGGGCAAGACCGCGGACATTGATCAAGTAGAGTGGATAGCCGAGGCTGTCCTTGATGCGGTATTCGAGACCGCGTTTGGTGCCGACAAATCTGATTTCCACCTGTACTTTGTCCTTGAGCAGTTCCATCAGGCGCTCGGCGATGGCGATAGCGGGATACAGATGCCCGCCGGTGCCGCCGCCGGCGAAAAGAAAGCGAGCGATACGCGAAGGGACCATCATGTCTTGATCCTCCGCGACAAATTCAGCAGAACGGCAATCGATGCGCTGGATACCAACAGCGATGAGCCGCCGTACGAGATAAACGGCAACGGGAGACCGGTGACCGGCAAAAGACCGGTGACCACGCCGATATTAATCGAGATGTTGACGAACAGCGACCAGGTCATTCCGGCGGCGAGCAGGAACCCGAAGCGGTCCGGCTGGGCTGAGGCGATCTTAAGACCGCGATACAAAAGGAAAAAGAGCAATCCGAGAATAATGAGCAGCCCGAAAAGCCCCACCTCCTCACCGGTGGCCGCAAATATGAAATCGGTGTGGGGATAGGGCAGGAAAAAGAGTTTCTGCCGTCCTTCACCGAGACCGGTACCGAGTATGCCGCCCGACCCGAGTGTGAGCGCCGCCTGCTCGAGCTGGTAACTTCCCTTCAGCGGATCCCAGATAGAGGCGAAGTAATCCAGCACCCGCTGCTCTTTGTATCCGAGCACAAAGACAAGAAAACTGGCAAGTCCGGCCATTGGAGCAGCGGCGACCACAAGGTGTTTGATTAGCGCCCCCGCGAGGAAGAATATTCCGACGACGGTGATCGTTATGACGATGGTGGAGCCGAGATCCGGTTCCATAAGGATCAGACCAAGGCCGAGCCCGATTATGGGTGCGTAAGGGAACAGTAACTGTCTGAGTTTGGTGATGTCGCGTCTGGGGTTCGCCAGCGAGAAAGCCAGGTAGACAATGACCAGAAAACGGAAAATCTCCGACGGCTGGAAAGTGACGGGACCAAGGATCAACCATCGGTGCGATCCGTTACGCGCCGGCATCAGGAATACCAGGCACAGCATGAGGATGGTCAGGAGAATACCGGGCGCCGAATAGACGGCCAACCGTTTGAGATCGAGTTTACAGATAGCCCACATGGCGGCCAGTGACAGCACCGCCCACATGAACTGATGCCGGAGGAAGAACAGGTGCGATCCGAACCTGCTTTCGGCCAGCATGGACGAGGTCGAATAGACCATGACCAACCCGATCATAAGCAGGACCAGGTAGCCGTAGAACAGGCGCTCGTCGAATCTTTTAGCGGTTCGTGATCGTTTCATTATTTTTCTTGCCGTTTTTCAATCCGGCCACGGCGGCTTTGAAAGCGCGACCGCGATGTTCAAAGTTGTCGAACATATCAAAACTGGCACATCCGGGCGAAAGCAACACCGTCTCCCCCGGCACAGCCGCTTCAAAACTTTTTTTCACTGCTTCTTCGAGCGAATCGGCAAACTGCATCGAGAAAGCGCGGCCGAGCTCGCTGAATATCTTTTCTTTGGCTTCACCGATAGCCACGATTCCCTTGATCTTGCCTTCACCGGCGGCAATTAACGGGGTGTAGGGCGCACCCTTGTCAAGCCCGCCCATGATGAGATGGATCGGGCCCTTGACCGCGCGCACGGCGACTACAACCGAATCGACATTGGTCGCCTTGGAGTCATTTATGAAGAAGATCCCCGCAACACGTCCGGCCGGTTCGAGCCGGTGTTCGACGCCGGGGAAAGTCTTCAGTACACCGGCGATGGTATCGGCATCGATATCAAAAGCAACGGCTGCCGCTGTCGCGGCGGCAGCGTTCTGGAGGTTGTGGTTGCCCTTGATGGCGATGTCGTTTACCGCCACGATCTTGTATTCGCCCTTGCCGTTAGACACGAAGAGGGAACCGTCCTCCACGAAAGTGATGGCGTGGTCACGTCGGCCCACTGAAAATCGCTGGAGTGTGGCCCTCGTGTGTACGTCGAATGCCGCTGTCTCGGGATCATCGCCATTGATGATCAGGTAATCATCGGCGGTCTGGTTGTCGGTGATGCGGAATTTGAGGCGCTTGTATTCTTCGAAGCTTCCATGACGATCAAGATGATCGGGGGTCAGGTTGAGTATCATCGCGACGTGGGGTTTGAAATCGGCGATTGTCTCCAGCTGGAAGGTGGAGACTTCGACGACGGCGACCCCGTTTTCGGGGACTTTATCAGCGATAGCGGCAAACGGGTAGCCGATGTTGCCGCAGACAAAGGTATCATAACCGGCGGCATTGAAGATTTCACCGGTAAGACTGGTTGTGGTTGTCTTTCCATTCGAGCCGGTGATAGCGACGATCTGTCCGCGGCAGACCCACGAGGCAAATTCCAGTTCGGAGAAAATCGGTACGGCTTTCTGCCGCAGTCTGGTGACGATATCGACGGTCAGGGGTATGCCGGGCGAAATGACAATGTAATCGCACGACAGCAGACGGTCGGAATGGCCGCCGGTTTCGAATTCGATTCCGGACGCTTTGAGCTTTTCGAGCTGCGCGCCTACTTTGTCGGCGCCGGCCGAGTCGGAGACAAAGACATCGCCACCGAAGCGGTCAGCGAGAAGCGCCGCGGCGATACCGGATCGGGCCATGCCGATCACGCCGATTTTTCGTCCTCGTATTCTTTCTTCTATAGTCATCGTATTTTCAGAGTTGCCAGGGTTAACAGGGCGCACAACGCGCCGACAATCCAGAATCGGACGACCACTTTCGACTCGGCCCATCCGGAGAGTTCGAAGTGGTGATGGATCGGCGCCATTTTGAACAGGCGACGCCGGCCCCGAAGTTTATATGAGAGCACCTGGAGAATTACCGAGGCGGCTTCCAAAACGAACACGCCGCCGACAATCACCAGGAGCAGTTCTTTCTTGATGAGAATGGCGATAGCACCGAGCGCTCCGCCGAGTGCGAGCGAACCGGTGTCGCCCATGAAGACCTCCGCCGGATGCGTATTGAACCAGAGAAAGCCAAGCACCGAACCCACCGCAGCGCCGCAGTAGACGGCCAATTCGCCCGAGCCGGGGAAATACTCAATCTGCAGATAGTTGGAGTAATCCATGCGCCCCGACACGTAGGCGAAACCGGCAAAGGCGACGAAACATATGCCGGAAAGACCAATCGCCAGACCATCGAGACCATCAGTGAGATTGACGGCATTGGATGATGCGGTCAGGACCAGTATGACGAAGGGGACATACAGGCCGTACAGGTTCAGTACGTAGTTCTTGAAGAACGGAATTCCGGTGGTGCCGTCGTACTGGCCGCTGGGCGCTACGTAATACAGCCCAAGACCGAAAAGCAGGCCGAGCACGATCTGGCCGATGAGTTTCTTTTTGGCGACAAGACCCTTGGGCTGTTTCTTGATCACTTTCAGGTAGTCATCCATGAAGCCCAGCACTCCGAGCCATACGGTCACCAGCAGAATGGCCTGGATATAGAAATTGGTCAGTTGCGCCCAGAGCAGGGTCGGTATGAGGATGCCGGCGAGGATGATCAGTCCGCCCATAGTCGGGGTCCCGGCCTTGATCTTGTGGGACTGAGGACCTTCCTCGCGGATTCGCTCGCTGACCTGGTATTTCCTCAGCAATCGGATAAAGAACGGACCGAGGAACAGGCAGATGATGATGGCCGTGATGGTTGCGCCGGCCGCCCGGAACGTGATGTAGCGAAACAGGTTGAAGCCGGAGACATAATCGGTCAATGGAAACAGCAGGTGATACAACATCAGTCAGTCCCTCCCGCTTTCCAGGCGTCGATGACTCGCTCGAGACCGATTCCGCGTGACCCCTTTATGAGGACGAGGTCGCCGGGCCTCAGCAAGTCTGTAATGACACTCGCACACTCTTCGGCATTGTCGAAATGCAGGATTCTTGCTTTCTCGACACCGTCATGGACAGCCTGCTGTTCGATGTACTCAGAGCGCGGCCCGATAAGTATCAAAAGATCACTGTGCATGGCGGCAACCTGACGGCCAATATCGCGGTGATACTGCGCCTCGTTTTCACCGAGTTCCAGCATGTCGCCGAGGATAAGTACTCTGCGGCCGTCGAAAGAACGCTGCTCGAATGATTCGAGTGCCGAGCGGACCGAGTCGGGATTGGCGTTGTAGCAGTCGGCGATAATCGTAATGTCACGGCTGACGAGTTCCTCGCCGCGCATCGGAGCTGATTCGAGGAGGATAGTTTCCGTATCGAGAGAGCGGCAATCATAGCCGAGGGTCTTGAAGATCGCGAAGGCGGCCAGCAGATTGTATATCTGGTGACGGCCGAACAGGGCCAATCGGAAGCGACAGCCGTCAATCGATACGACCTTCCCCCCGCGAGCGTCGCTTTCGACACGCTCGGGACGGAAGGTCGCATCATGTTCTACACCGAAGGTGATGAGATCATCACGTATTTTCTTTGCTTCGTTCATCAGAACCGGGCTGTCGGCATTGACAATCACGGGGACTTCGGGTCGCGAGGCGATAACCATCTCGAGTTTAGCGCGCGCGACGCCCTCGACCGAGGTGAGGAACTGCAGGTGGGACGGACCGACGTTGGTGACGGCGATGATGTCCGGTTTGACAATACGGGTAAGTCTGGTCATTTCGCCGGGCAGAGAGATGCCCATCTCCATGACGGCCACACGCGTTTCCGGCGGCATGGCAAACAGGGCAAGCGGCATACCGAACAGATTGTTGAAGTTTCCCGGTGACCGGTATACGTGTGGTTCAACGGCATGAATCAACTGGTAGGCGAGTTCCTTGGTCGTGGTCTTGCCGTTCGACCCGGTGATGCCGATAAACCGCGCCGGACAGGTTTCGCGGTATTTTTCCGCGAGAATCATCATAGCTTCGTGAGTATCCTTGACCGTGACGACCGCGGCCTCACGGCTGATTTCATCGAGGCTCGGATACGAAACATCGGAGAGTACTCCCACGGCGCCGCGTTCGATTGCCTGCCGGATATAATCGTGACCGTCGTGCTTTTCGCCGCGTACGGCCACGAAGAGTTCACCGGGGCGGACGGTCCGGCTGTCGATGGCGACACCGGTGAACCATGTGTCGGCGGCATCAGCGTTGTAGAGAGTGCCGCCGGCCATTTCGGCAAGTTGATCGAAACGCAAGCTTATCAATTCTCCTCGCTCACTGTCGACGGTGAATAGCCCATTTCTTCCAGGACCCTGCGGGTTTCGTCCACATCGCTGAACGGCTCCCGCACACCCTTGATTTCCTGGTAGGGCTCGGCTCCTTTACCGGCGAGCAGGACGACATCGCCCTCGCCCGCTTTTTCGAGAATAGCGCGGATCGCCTTTTTGCGCTCGGGCACGATTTCATATGCTCCGCCGGCCAATCCCGGCTTGATGTC
>CAYNEO010000039.1:0-18248 GCA_964396245.1 uncultured Ignavibacteriales bacterium | reverse complement strand
GGCTGGCCGAAGTCGAGGTGATTGAAGCGCCCGGGGACGGGCTCGGTTGCTTCGAGTCCGGAGACAACGTTATCGACATCGACGCCGCTCGCCAACCCGCCGGCAGCGGCGGCCAGAGCGTTCATCAGGTTGAATCGGCCGGGCAGCTTGAGTTGGACTGTCCGGCGGCCCATGGGTGTGACGATGTTAAAGGTCGTGCCGGCGGGTGTGATGTCATATTCCTCGCAGTACACGTCGGCCTCGGTGTTCTCCAGCGAGTAGCTCATGTGCGAGGTGGTCACCATACCGAAGAGCGGCCGAAATTCGGGGACGTCGAGATTGATCACCGCGTAACTCAACTCACCTTCGAGTCGCTGCAAAAGAGACGCTTTCACCTTGAGGTACTCTTCCATCGTCTGGTGGAAATCCAGGTGATCGCGGGTGATATTGGTGTATACGGCCACGCGGAAATTGATATGGTCAACGCGGTGCAGCGCGAGGGCGTGGGACGACACCTCGATGACGGCGTTGACACAGAAGTTGTTTTTCATCAGGAACAACAGGCGTTGCATATCGAGCGAGTCGGGGGTAGTGCGTTCGGCCTTGAAGACTTCCTGCCCGGTATCATACACACTGGTGGTGACGAGCCCGGTCTTCTTGCCGCGGGCTTCGAGGATGTTCTTGATCATGTGGCAGGTGGTGGTCTTACCGTTGGTTCCGGTCACACCGCAGCACTTGAGCTGCAGTCCGGGGAAACCGTAAAAGCGGGCCGAGACGGTTGCCATGGCCTCACGGATGTTATCGACGTGCACGTGGTTGGCGACCTGATCACAACTGCCCCGTTCGCCCATGACGGCGATAGCGCCACGTGAGACAGCCTCTTTGACGTAGTCGTAGCCGTCCGCCTTGAAGCCCTTAACGGCAAAGAACAAAGAGGATTCTCTCACGAGCCTGGAGTCGTACTCGACATTTTTGATGTCAATCGATGGATCGCCGGTCAGTCGAGCCCCCTCCAGGTCCTGTATCAGTTCGCCGAGCTTGATGTCGCACTCCTTATCAGGTTTGCCGGCATGTCAGCCGACAGGGTTCCTGGTTTTGGGTAATTCTGGTTCCGGGCTTAATGGACTGACTGATTACGCGTCCACAGCCCTGTATTGTATATTTTATACCGGCGTGATGCAGGAACGCAGCCACGGTGCGCATTGACAGGCCGGTCAGGTCTGCCATACACAGGTCTCCGTCGGCGGGCGTTTCAACCGCGACGAGGACTTTGTCGCCCGCGAACATGAGTCTGTCAGCGGGGGGGAACTGCCAGGCTACCTTCCCCTCCTTGGCAGTGCTGCACAGTTCAACCCCCCGTTCCCTGGCCATACTGACAGCGAGATTGATGTCGCGTCCAACGAGGTCGGGGGCCGATACGGTATTATCGAGCCGCTCGGACTTCTCGGCGAGCATCCTGCCGGGGGCAGCGAACAAATCGGGATTAAGAACCGTGTAACGCTCCGCGATACGCCTGAAGGTCGGACCTGCTGTCCATCCGCCGTAGGTAATCGGACGGGGGTCGACTATCACGACCACGCCCGCAACGACCGGGTTTTCACAGGGAAAGAACCCGGCGAAACTGGCCGTGAAACGATTCTTGAAATAGCCGCCGGTTTCGAGATTGGGAATTTCGGCGGTGCCGGTTTTGCCGGCGATAGTCACGACTTCCGAGTTGACGGTTTCGGCCGTTCCGTGTTCCACGACGCCACGCAGAAAGGCTTTGAGGGAATCCACGGAAGAGGACTTCATGGCCCGTCCGAAGACGTCGGGCTTACCGTCGCTGACGACATATCCGTCATTATCGACGTACCCGAGTTGCAGCCGGGGCCGCAACAGGACGCCGTCGTTGGCAATGGCACCGAAAGCGGCGGCGAGCTGGAGAGCATTCACAGCGACCGAATGTCCCATGGCCATTGCGGCGACATTGTAATCGGACCAGCGCGACGGTGCTTCCAGTTGACCGGCCGTTTCCCCGGGGAGTCCGCAGCGAAGTTTCTCGCCGAAGCCGAACCGTCGATAGGTTTCCACCAGGTCGTCGGCGTCCAGTTTCAGTGCGTATTTTGCAATGCCGATATTGCTGGACAGTTCCATCACCTGCCGGAAATTGAGCCATTCGTGCTTCTTGTCGTCGTGGAGGTATCGCCGACCGATCTTCCACCGACCATCCTCGCAATAGACCGAGTCGCTAAAATCGACAATGCCGGCATCGAGAAGCGCCGCAGCCGTGAACGCTTTGAATACCGAGCCGGGTTCGAACTGATCGGTTATCGCGCGCAGTTTCGTGGGTTTGTTGGTGCTGCCTTCATTTATGTCGTAGTGAGCCATGGCGAGGATGTCGCCGTTGCGGCAGTCGAGAAACACGGCCATGCCGGACTTGCCGTTGTATTCGTGGACAGCTTTGTCGAGTTCGTTTTCGACGATATCCTGAAGAGCCCAGTCGATAGTGAGGACAACCGAGGTACCGGGCACCGGTTTGACCAGCGCGGTTTCCTTGACCTTGTAGATACGGCTGAGGCCGTCGCGGCGGATATCGGCCTTCCCGGCCTTGCCGGTAAGCAGTGAATCGAAGGCGTATTCGAAGCCGGCCTGCCCCTTGTTGTCGATATTGGTGAAGCCGAGAATCTGCTTGCCGATTTCCCCGAACGGGTAAGCACGACGGCTTTCCTCTCGCAAATAGACTCCTCTCGGCGCCTCGCGTTCGACTTTGGCCGCGAATTCATCAGGGACATGGCGTTTGACCCACGAGAATCTTCCGGGGCGGATGCGAAACTTTTTCTTCGAGGTTCCGGACGGGTATCCAAATGTGTTGTCGAAGTACCTGGCGACCTCGGCCAGTTCATGCTTGTCGCGCGGGTAGACGTAAATGGATGAAGAGATGACGTTGCGGGCGACCAGTTGCCCCGAACGATCATATATAGCGCCGCGCTCGGCGGGGATTTCCACCTGACCGGTGGCCTGGATGTCGACAATAGCGGCGTACTCGGAAGAGAGAAAGACCTGAAGGTGGACCAGCCTCGCCGTGGCGAGCAAAAAGAATCCGGTCACAATGACAAAAACGACACCGAGACGTATTTTCTCCTGGCTGGTCCTCTTCATTCACCCTTATCCTTGCGATCCATCGCGTCAAATTTGATCGGTTCCAGTTCCACGGCTTTGGCCTTTGTTTCCGTAACTACCGGCAGGTATTCCGCCACGCGACCGATCGACGACAGGATGGTCGCGAGTTCATCGCGGGGAACGTCCTTATCCCGTTTCCGCACGAGGGTGAACAGACGATCGCCGGGTATTGTCCGCATCCCGAGCGTATCCCGGGCATATGTCTCGATCCGGGTGCCGATGGAGAGGGTGGCAATCTCGTTCTGGGTTTTGCGGGCGTTGTCCACCAGGATTCGGTTGGTGTTGCGCAGTTCGCCGACCTCCCCGACAAGCTTGATGACATGAACGCGCTGCCAGATATGTACGCATGCCAGAAGCAGCAGGGCAGCGATGACGACACCGAAGGGGAAATAGCGGTGGGAACGAAGGCGCTTAAACCAGAGGGAGCGAAAATCGATTGTTTCTTTAAACTTCCTTATCGCTGTTGCCATACTCAGTTTCTCTCAGCGACCCGCAGTCGGGCGGAACGCGCCCGGGGGTTCTCCCGAACTTCCCTGTCGTCGGGGGTGACCGGTTTGCGTGTGACTATCTTCAAGAGAGGGGGCCTGGTTTCCGTTGGTTCGGGCGCCACGACATAATCGGGGAGCCGCTCGGGCCGGGAGTTTTCCTGGAAGAAGCGTTTTACGATACGATCTTCGAGGGAATGGTACGAAATGACAGCCAGACGGCCGCCGGGACGCAACAACGACACCGCTGCCGGGAGCACCTGTTTGAGCTCGTCAAGTTCCTTGTTGACGGCTATTCTCAAACTTTGAAACACACGGGCCAGGGACTTGACCTGGTGTGGCGGCCGAACCGTGTTGCGTACGATAGCCGCGAGTTGTTGGGTCGTCCTGATCAATTCCCTCTGTCTTTCCCTGACAACAGCCCTGGCTATTCCGGTCGCCTGCCTTTCCTCGCCGTATTCCCGAAAGATGCCGGCCAGTTCCCGTTCGCTCAGCGTATTGACCAGATCAGCCGCGGTGCTCCCGGCAGCAGGGTCGAACCGCATATCCAGCGGACCGTCCTGCTGAAATGAAAATCCTCGCGACGGCTCGTCTATCTGCCGCGATGAAATACCCAGATCAAGCATAATGCCGTCGAACCACTTCTCGTCAATGAGTTCAGCTGTGTGCAGGATATCCCCGAAGGAAGCGTGGTAGATCTTACGGAACTGTCCTATCCCAGTCAGCACTCGTGTTCCCTGAACCACCGCCTCGGGATCCTTGTCTACGCCATACAGGCGGGCGCCGTCACCAAGAAACTGCGCCAGCCTCATCAGATGACCGCCCCCACCGACCGTTAAATCGAGATACGCCCCGTTGGGGTCGGTGACCAGCAATCCTACAACTTCCGCCGCCAGGGCCGGCTCATGGAAGTAGTCACTCTTTTTCCTGGTCATGCCCGGAGAACAATCTGTCGGCTACTTCCTCGTAACTGCCCGAATACTGCTCCAGGTAGTACTGGTAGCGATCCGGATTCCAGACTTCTATCCAGCGGTTGACGCCGATGATGAGCAGTTCCTTCTGGAAACCTGCTTCGGAGATCAGGTGCGACGGTACCAGTATCCGGCCGGTCTTGTCCGGAGTGACGACGGCCGCCGCCGAATAGAAACGCCGGCTGAAAAACCGGAAGTCTCGTTGAGTAAAATCAAGAGAAGAAAGTTTATTCTGAATTGCCTCGAACTCGGACTCGGGATACACGCTGAGGCATCCTTCCAACCCCTTGGTCAGGATGATATCGCCGTCGAGCAGAGGCTTTTTGGAGAGACCCTTCACCGAACGCAACTTGGACGGGAGAAGTATTCTCCCCTTCTCATCCAATGTCGCCTGATACTGACCCAAGAATCCGGTCACGGTGGTGGTCCTCCACAATTTTCCACTTTCATCCCGAAAATCACACAAAGTATCACATTTTCCCCACTTGACGTCAAGCTATTTTTCATTTAACAAAGAAAAAACTCTCGGCTGTAAGCATAAATCCATCAAAGAATAACGGGCCGTAAAAATCATTCGACAGGTAACTGCTTGCTGACCGCCTCGTCATCAAGCAAGGAAATGTTTTCCCACCCGGGATTCCGCCAGCCACCTGGTGTAGTCACGGCTCAATACATTCTGCGAACCCGACCGGTGAAGTTGGATCGACACTATCCATTTTAAAATTCCCAACTCCTTGTCATAAGGCCTGTTTCAGAGGGGAGTCAGGAGATAATCGCGGGGAGCAAATCGGCAATACGCTTGCGCCTATTTAATGAGAGTTCAACTTGAAACGAGGGAGTCGAACGAGAACATGCATTTGCGAGTTGTGAGCCTGCTGATGATACTCCTTGGCGAAAGCCTCTTCGCTGGTGAGCAGCCGAGCATACGATTTGATCAGTCTGCCGTCAGTGTTGATTGGCAGAGTGGTGTTGTCAGCTATCCCGGGTGTCATCCGGTAAGTGTCGGAGCGAATCTTGTCCTTCCTGCGCATTCTCTGCGTCTGGCGCTGCAACCTTCGGAAGAAGCCGACATGATCAGGGCGGAGGCGGTCACGATGCCTTTGAGTGGGGACGGTCCTGTGGCAGGCGGACACGCCGATATTCCCACGTCTGATTCGCACCGGTATGACTGCATTGCTCGAGAGAAAACCAGCCAGGGGCCGGGCTTTGATCCGGTCTATATCGGAGATATCGTGATTATCGATGGTCGGCGGTATGTGCGTCTCGAGGTTTTCCCCGTGACGGCGGACGGCGACAGTGCGTTGCAGGTCAATCTCGAAGTGACGATTCGTGTTGGGGACAGAGTTGTTGAGCAAAGCCAGCTGGTTCTGGCCGACGAGATTTCGCCGTCGGAGACTAAGGCGGACGTGAGGTCAACAGCCGTTTCCGGGTCGCCGGGCTACGTGATAGTGACTTCGTCCGCACTGGCCGGCGGGTTCGAACACCTTGCGAAGTACAAAAACGAGACCGGATATACGACTGAAATCAAGTTGATCGAGGAAATTCTGGCGGCGTATCCGGGACGCGATGACGCCGAGAAACTTCGGGAATATTTGAAAGATTTTTATGCGTCGGGGGGGCAGTATGTACTGCTTGGCGGCGATGAGACGGTGGTCCCGATCCGATATGCCTATCACTACCGGACCGACAGCACCGTCTCGGTGCAGGAACTGCAAATCTGCGATCTATATTTTGCGGACGTGACCGGGGATTGGGACCGTGACGGCGATGGTGTATGGGGTGAAAGGTATGATGACAACGCCGACTTAACGGCGGAACTGCATGTGGGGCGATTGCCGTTCAGCGATATATCGGAAGTAACCCGTTATGGTGATAAACTGATACGTTACGAGACAAATCCGGGCAACGGCGACCGGTCTTATCTGGCGCGGGCGTTCTTCTTCTCTTCTGATGAAATGCGCGACTACGGTGAGGGCGGGCAACACCGGCGCATTGCGGCTTCATATCCGGACTGGTTCGAGATCGATACGACCGGCGGTGTTGAGCAGGCGAGCGGCAATGATCCGTCGCCAACGAACAAGACTCCAATCGAGTTGACGGCCACGCTGTCAGACGGATACGGGTTCATGAATGTGCTGGCGCACGGCCGCTCCGACGGGTTTGTGGTCCGGTCGGCTAACTACAACCAATGGCCGAAGCTGTATATGCTGACGGGGGCGCAGGATGGCGCTCACGGGTGTATTGATTCCTCGACAGTAAACGACAAACCCTCGTTCTGGTACTCGCTGGCGTGTGACAATGGTGCTTTTGACTACGAGCAGATTCACAGCTACGAGCCGCCCGGCCTGGCAAGGGACCTTCTTGCGGTTCAGGGCGGCGGGGCAGTTGGTTTGATAGCGTATTCGCGCTGGGGATGGGTGGGCTCGAGCCATATTCTTCAGTCGGCGTTTTTCGACTCGTTATTTGCAGACCCGGACAGGCCGGCCTGTGAGACGTTCAACAGGGTGAAGGAGGCTTATTACTACTATCGGGACCTCGTTCTGGGGCAAAATTACTTTGGAGATCCCACGCTACATCTGTGGACTGAAGTCCCGGGGGAGTTGAGTCTTTCGCTCCAATCCGACGGTGGGTCAGTGATTGTCAGAGTCACGGATGATGAGGGGCCGATTTCGGATTGCCGGTTGATACTGAGTTCGCAGGGTGCAATGGTAGAGCAATATGTTACCGATCAAGCGGGGCACGCGCTGATTGCCTCTCCCCTTGATCTGTCGGCCGTGTATACGGTTGCCGCGGTTAAGGACGGATATACGATCGCACGGAGTGAGTTCATACCATCGATCGCGACCGACGTTACCGATGATGAGGATGTTCTTCCGCTTTCGTACGCCCTCAAACAGAATTACCCAAATCCGTTCAATCCGAGTACAACGATCTCATTTGAGTTGCCGAGCTCATCGCACGTGACTTTAACCGTTTTCAACATTCTCGGACAGGAAGTGAAGCGTCTTGCGGACGGCGTGTACTCATCCGGACGCCATAAAGTGGTCTGGGACGGCCGTTCCGTAGGCGGGAGTGAATGCGCGAGCGGGATTTATTTCTACCGGATCGACGCCGGCGGCTTCTCGAGTGTGAGGAAGATGGTACTGGTGCGCTAGGGCGATTTCTTGAACATCGCATGTACGACCAAAAGCGGCAGGCTGATCATGAGAAGAAGCCCGGACAGCCACAACAACGGATACTCGGCAGGTCGGGCATATTTGCGAAGGTAGCGGTAGAGGGAACGGTGGGAAGCGATGCGCAACTTGACCGGGGTTTTCTTTGTCGAGCCGCCTACGAAGTGTTCGACGACAGCCGCGGGATAATATAGCCGGCGGTAACCGGCCTCTTTCATTCGGCGGCAATAGTCCACGTCGTTAAAAAGTAACGGGAAGTTATCATCCATATACCCGACACGCTCGATTACTTCGCGAGGGATTAACATCACCGCACCCATCGGCTGATCGACAAACCGTTCGTGTTCGTGATCGAACCAGCCCATGCGCCAGCCGGAAAACTCCGGGTGCCGCGGGAATAACCGGTCCAGAAAGAAGGCACGATAGAAAATGTGGCGATAGGACGGGAAGGCGCGCGCCGACCACTGCAATTGTCCGTCGAAGCCGACATATTTGGGGCCGATCATGCCGATGCTGTCATCCTGTTTCAGCCTGTCGAGCAGCGTCCGGGCCGTTCCTTTTCGAAAGCGAAGATCCTGATTGAGAATGTAGAGGTATTTTCCCTTTGCGGCTTTCATCCCCTCGTTCACGGCTTTCGCGAATCCGACATTGGTCTTATTCTCGATCAGGTGCGCCTGCGGGTAACTGTCGCGAATGAATTCGACGGAGCCATCGGAAGAGCCATTGTCGACGACAATGATCTCATGGCTTATCCCGTCGAGATCCTCAACGAGGGTGCGCATGCAATCCGGAAGAAATTGCATTCCGTTAAAACTGATCACGACCGCGGAGATTTCGACAGGGGAATCGCTCATGACAACCGGTCCATCAGTTCTGCGAATCTCTTCGCCAGCATGTCCGAAGAATACTGCCCTGCATAGTCCGGGAGCGGATTGATTTGCAGGTCGCCCTGTCGGAATTTATGCAAGAGTTCCCGGAGGTAGCCGACAGCCCCCTGAAGGCGGGTATCATCGAAAGAGAAACCGTTGCCGGTTTGATCGAACAATCTCCGGATCGCATTTTCCGCCGGACCGTATACGAGAATCGGTCGGCCGGATGCGAGCAGTTCGAAGACACGCGATGGCACCAACTCCGAACCGTTCGTCTCGCCCAGGGCAACAAATGTGAGTGAACAGCGGGATAGAAGCGTCACGAAGTCTGTTCGCGGAACATACCCATGTATCTCGCATATTCCTTTCAGCCCGTAATCGTCAAGCCGGGACTCCAGCCACTCCCTGTCGACCGAACCAACCTGCAAGAGGCGAATAGATGAGAAAAGATCGGCATCCTGTTCGCGGAGTTTGCTCAAGACTCTCAACAGCGGGTCGATGATGCGTGTCGCGAGGAGATTTCCCGGTATGCCAATATGGAAGTGCGTTTTGTCGGGAGGCATCGTCCATGCTTGAGCAAGGTCAATGTCGAATCCGTTCGGGATGACGTTATCGCTGCCCCAGTATTCGGCTATGGATTGGTTAACGGCGGTGATGGCGGAGGCGTCTTTTTGTATGTCATTGAGCAATCTTTCGCCGCGCTTGATCATGTTGCGGTCGGCGTAGGTATCCTCGAGTTTCGCAATGGTCCAGTAGTCGCGCATATCAGCCACCCATGGTACGTTGAACTCCGAGGCGAGTGTTTTGCCAACCAGATGGGCTGACATGGGCGGTGAGGTAGAGATCACGATGTCGTAGCAGTGGTTTTCCATGAGGGTTCGACCAAGTCGAACAGCCGGTTTGACCCAGCCGATTTTGGAGTCGGGGAAAAACCGGTCGGCGGCGCGTCGCGTGGCGCCTTTGGCCGAGAATTTGATTCGCCGTACACCGAGCAGATACATGATGCGCTGGGGATCGCGTGATCCGGCACGATAGATTTTTGATTTGTCCAGATCATCCAGCAATTGGCGTTCGTATTCCCAATAGCTGACCGGTTTGACAGTCAGGATTTCGCAATCATAACCGTGTTCTGGCAGACGCTTGAACAGGTTCAGCGGCCTGCCGACGCCGGCGAGACCCAGCGGCGGAAAGTAGTAGCATATGAGCAACACTTTCTTCACCGTTTTCTCTCCTCGATGAGCTCACGCATGATTGCTATGGTCTGCGCGACGTTGTCCTCAAAGATGGCCGACGCCTTGACCCGGGCGAGGTTGCGTTCTCTCATTTCCCGGTGTTCATCGCCGGTGTCGATCAACGCTGCAATCCGGTTACGCAGCTGCTCGGCGCGGTACAGGTCAAACAGATATCCCTGACCATCGTGAAGCCACTCGCGTACGCCGGGGATGTCGCCGCTGATCGGGATGAGTCCCAGACCCATGGCTTCGATCAAGGTTGCCGGCGAGGAGTCCGATACGGCGCTGGAGAGATAGACGTCGTGCGATGCCATCAGCGCAAGAAAATCCGCCCTCGGCAGTTTCTCGTAGAAGTCGAGCCGGTCATCGACCAGCGTCCGGGAGTTCAGCCGGAAGTGGCCGAGAAGTGATCCCCAGGCGGGAAATGTCACGCGGACCTGACCGGAATTGATCAACGGCTCGAGCGCACGGACGACGAACATGTTGTTGTATATTTTCTCCTGCGGCCTGGGGACGATTATCCGCAACGGCTTTCCGAGGGAATAATCGGTGCGGTGAAGGTTCAGGAAGCGACGCTCCATTCCCCATGGGATCACCCGGCTTCGCCTGATCCTGGCCAGCTCGTCGGCTTCGTCGAGGAGAAATTGCGAATCGGCGGTCACGAAGTCGGCCTGTGCAAGAGCGTATGCGGTTTTGCGGCGATGGAACCGGGATTTTTCGGGCACGATGAGAACATCCGACCCCCACAAATGCAGAAACACCGGTGCAAAGGAACGGGCCTGGGCGAGCGCGGCGGTAAATCCGTAGCCGGATGCGAAATGCACGTCGATTATGTCAGGCTTGAATTTCTTGATGACCGCGCGAACTTCGGTGGCGGCCAGGGCGTACCAGAATGAGCGAATAATTGTCCGTGATTTGAGCGTGTAATGGTGCATGGTGCCGGCCTCGAGAGAGGCGACCATCACATGACAGTTTTGATGCCTGAGTTCGGTGACATAGCGTTCGATATGAAACGAGCGGCTGTCGCCGAGCACCAGTATGTTGAGTCTTCCATCGGTCACAGTATTTTCCCGAGTCCCGATTGCGCGTGATAACAGCGGTACCGGTAACCTGTGCCTCCCCACTTCTCTTTGTATGCTTTCAAACTGTCGGCGTCATCGGGAGAGGCGCCCAGATTGAGCGTGCCGACGCCGCGGGAAGCCATCCGGCGTGCGGTCGTGTACAGCAGATACTGGTTGGGCTTGAGATAGGAGAAACGCTTGTCGAAGTATACCTGCCAGTTGAGGACCATGTCTCCCTCGACGAAGTAGATGTGCGAGGCGGCCGCCTCGCCGCCGGCTTCGATAAGCGGCCAGTAAATGCGATCATCCGTCTGAGCCAATTCGGCGAGAGCCTCGAAGAAGGCCATACGGTATTTACCCCTCCGGCCGTGACGTTTTTCCGTGTGGCTCATGAGGTGCAGGAACTGATCGAGATGTTTGTTGATATCGAGCTCGACGGCTTCGACGCCCTCGCGTTCCGCCTTGCGAATCTCCGACTGTAATTTCTTGTCGGGTGGCAGCCAGTCGGGAGTACTGATGTCGACCAAGGTTGTTTCACATTCCATCTTTGTGAATCCCTCGAGATCGGCGAACTCGCGAAAGTAATCATATATCCACAGCCTGGAGTACTTCGCGCTGGCCATGGCCGAGAGCAGAGTCGCGGCAAGTTTCTGACGGTCGGGCGGGCTGTCACTCATAATGGTGATGCGGGAATAGCATCCATCGGGCATAACCTGTAACCGTCGGGCCGGACCGACGCCGAATTCGACCGAGGGCAGGAGTGCTATCGGTTTGCCTCCGGACTCGACTACCCAGTAAATATCACGCCCGCCGACGGCGCGCCACAGTCCGGCAAAGCCGGTCGATCCGAAAAAAGTCTGGGTATTAGCGCGTTGCTTGATTTCCAGCGGGAGATCATTCGAAGTTAATCGTGTGGCTTTCATCGGTCTCGCACAACCAGAATTTTGCCCCGGGCAACATCGCCGTTATCTCCGGTCAAAACAAACAAATACAGGCCGGAGGCCACCATCGTGCCGGCTTCGTTGCGGCCGTCCCACTGGGTATTGACAGAGAATTCTGTCACCTTTTCACCGGCGACAGTAAATAGAGTTACGGTCCCGGTGGCGGCGTAATTGAAAGAGAGACGGTCATCATCGGAGCGGATAACGAACGGGTTGGGGAAAGCTAACACCGAGTCGATCGCCGCGGTCGGGGTGGCGATTGCCGAAGGATAGACCGAGATGCCGGAACCGGTTCCGATGTAGAGGTCGCCGGTGTACGTATCGAAAAAGAGGTATGAAATGTCGTTGGCAACAAGGCCGCTGTTCAGGTTAGTGAGATGTGTCAATTCACCGGTTGTTACATCACGCCGAAGCAGACCGTTGTTCGGCGAGCCGATCCACGCGTTGCCGCGGCCGTCGAACTCCAACGCCGTTATATCGGGACCAAACCCCGACGGAAGCGGGACATCGACGAACCGGTCGATACCGCGATCATACCGCGAGAGGCCGAAGTTCGTTCCGGCCCAGATTTCACCGGTGGGAGCGAACCGAACGATATTGATCACGTCTGACAGCAGAAGCGAATTACTCTCGGTGAAGTGGACGCAGGAATCGTCACGCCGGTCATACGGGTCGGGGCCGAGATAGCAGTCGTATATGCCGTTGGTCTGAGTACCGACGGCAATATGCCCGGCGTGATAATCGAGGGTGCTGACAAATATATCATTGAGGCCATCCTCCGCCCCGAGCGAGTCCCAGGCGGATCGGTCGTTCAGACGCTCGAGGTCACCGATGGCGATCGGATAGCCGGTGACGGCGCGGTAGCAGGCGACATAGATGAAACGACCGTCGGTTGCGAGGCCGTGGATGACGACATAGCGCCGACCGTTGGGGGGATCATCCGAGTTGCCTATCAGAGTGGAGTTGGTTTCGTCGTAGTTGACGGCGTTGCTGTCGGTAATGAGCCAGAGTCCGTTACCGAAGGTCCCGACCCAGGCATTGCCTGAAGGATCCGCTATGACGCGAGTGCTTCGGGCGCCGACACCGATTGGCAGGGCGTACCACACGCTGTCGACAAATTGTGCGGCGCTGTCGACTGTCAGGCCGGCGGTGAGATCGCCAATCGCGTTGACAGCCAGCGCGGAGACCACATTCCCCGGGGCGCCGGTGTATGGATACTCTACAAAACTTGCAGTTTGCTGATAAAAGACCCCGCCGCTTACCGCAGCTGTCCAACGAACGCCGTTGAGCCGGGCGCCGGTTCTCGGTGACGACGGCAGGCCGGTCGTTGGCAATGACGTAATGCCACCGTCCTTAAGGACAGCCATACCGCCGTTATAGAAGAGAAAGAGCGAGTCATTCTCGATATGAGCATCGGTGAAATCCCGTCCCTGTCCGATGGGCATCTGGGTGAGGATCGTATCGGCGGGTGAGCGGTCAAGCCGGAATAGCCCGTTAGCGGTTGCGAGGTAGATCTCAGATTCGAACGAGACCACTCGTCTGACCGTGTCGGTCCCGAGCTCGGGGTATCCCGCCGCGCCGAAGACGGTCCAGTTGGCTGGTGATTTCATTAGAAGCGGGAGGCTTTTGTCGGCGACAGCGAGTCCGGCCGAAGTCGCCAGCCAGATACTGTCTCCCTCGAGGAGAATATCGTATACCGCCGGCGATGGGTTCAGATCGCCAAACAGCGTATAGCTATCCTGAATCTGACCACCGTCGATAGTCTTGGAAAAGAGCACCAGGCCGATGTCGGTACCGACCCAGAGGTGATCGTCCTCATCGACAGCTGTCAGCAGTCCGAACAACTGATTGTCGGCGTTGAAGAACAGGTACTGCCTGAAGGTCCCCCCCGTGATTTTGACCAGCCGTCCGAACGCAGTTACCCACGTAGCGCCGTCGGTATCCCGCATAATATCGGTTATATTGACCGTCCCGAGGCCGTCGAGATTGTTATATTTCCTGCCCGGCGCACTGGTCTCAGTGACTGCAAGGATGCCGCCCGAGGTCGCCATGTAGAGGGTGTCATTGATTACGCGCATGTGGCGGACATCGCGATAGGATGTCAGCGTGGTCCACTCGACATCGTCCGGCGGAGCGGCAAAGACCGGAACGGCGATAACGATGAATAGAACAGCCGTCAGGAACGCGAACGGGATAGCTTTTGTCTGAACCATAGTGCAATCAATATAAGGGTTGTCACAACGAGTATCAAGAAGGACGCCCGCCCGACAATGTCGCCGTGGCGGGTAAAAAACGAATAGCCGGAAAGCATGCCGATTTTCCCCTTGAGCGCGGCCACCTCGAAGACGCCGAGTCGTTCGCGGATGCGGCCGTACGGGTCAACGATATAGGTGATGCCGCTGTTGGCGACGCGGGCCATCCAGCACCGGTTTTCGACCGCCCGGGTGAGAAAGATGCGAGCGTGCATGTAGATGCCGACCGAGTTACCGAACCAGGTGTCATTCGTTATACTGACGATGAAATTAGCGCCTTTGTGAATCATCTCGCGGGCGAATTCCGGAAAAGCCGACTCAAAGCAGATCAGCACGCCGTAGTTGGCGTTGGGGAGTTCGAAGATATCGGCGGAATCACCCGGGTAGAAGTCCGACCACCACTGGATATCGTATGTCTTGATGAATGTCAAATACTTCATGAGGACGTCGCGGCGGAGGAACGGCAGTTCGTCCTGATACGGTACGGTTTCGGAAAATGGAACGAGTTTGACTTTGTCGTATCGTTTATCGATTCGTCCATTCGGGTCGACCTGGAAGCAAGAATTGAAATGCCGCGGTTCACCGTTGATGACCTTTCCGCCGAGCGCCCCAACGAGATTATAAGCATGTGTCTGTTCCACGATATCTCCCACCGCCCGCTGGCAGGCAAGGTTATGGGAGAGGTAACAGGGAACGGCGGTTTCCGGCCAGATATAGAGTTCGATATTTGTATCGGCGACCGATCGGGCCAGGGAATCATACAGGTCAAGGGTATATTGCGCGTTGTCCGGCGCCCATTTTTCTTCAAGGGGAATCGATCCCTGGAGGAGAGCAACCTCCATCGTGCCGGGTTCGGGATACTTGGGCATGACAATCCAGCCGTAGGAGATCAGACCAACGATTATGACTACAGAAGCAAAGATGGCCGTGAGCCGACGTTCCGGGGAAAGCGTTTTGCGCAGGACCTGCCACAGGAGAACATTGACAGTGACTATCAAAAACGACAATCCGTGGACCGAGAGGACCGAGACGATTTGAAGAATCACCAGATAGTATGCCTGCGAGTAGCCCAGATCGGACCACGGGAAAGCGAACTGCGAAAGTGTGCGGAAATATTCGATGCCGACCCAGAGAAAGGGCATGGCCACGATTCCAAAAATCGGTTTATAGCGGTAGAGCCGATTGAAAACGACCAGGGCGAGGGTGTAATAGAAGGCCACGATTGTGATCGCCGCCAGCGTACCCATCGGCGTGACCATCGCCACCCAGTACAGGGAAAAGGCGTTGAAGAAAAAGCTGAAGAAGTACGACGCATAGAAAGCCTGCTTGCCCTCAAGATTGGCGATGATCATGAGCGGGCGGACGAGTGAAAACCAGGCGAGAAAGCCCCACGCACCGGGATAGAATGAGAGGGATAACAGGAACGACCAGACGAGTAATTCAAGCCGCCGCCTGGTGATATTGGTATCGGTCGGCAGAAAAAACCGGCCTATTCTTCGAAGAATCGAGATCAGCGCGCTATCCTCACATCAGATGACTATATGCAATGGTCCTTTTTGTGCGCCGTCGCGCGGCAGATTACCCAACACCCGATGTACCTTATACGGCGCCCGGAGCCTCCGGATGAATGCCCGGCACCCCCGAATCGGCCTGATCGGCCGATTAGCTCTTGAATCGTATGCGGCCGGTGCCTTCGGTTATGGCGCCGATTCGGTAGGCCTTCTCCCCCTTGCCGGCGAGCCACTCGAGCACGGCGCCGGCGTCGGTTTGCGCCACGACGAGCACGTACCCGATGCCCATATTGAACGAATTGTACATGTCATCCGGATCGATATTGCCCGTACGCTCGAGCCACGAGAAAATCGGGAGAACCGGCCAGGAGCCTTTTTCGATGACGGCATCGACCCGGGGCGGCAGCACGCGGTTGAGATTGCCGGGAATTCCGCCGCCGGTGATGTGAGCCATGGCGTGAATATCGAACTGCTCGATCAACGGGTGGATTATCGGGGCATAGAGCCGGTGGACTTTCATGAGCGCGTTATCGATTGTGTCGCCGAGTTCCTCGACGCGGTCGCCCGGTTTCAGTTTGGCGATATCGAATGCGACTTTTCGGGCCAGCGTATAGCCGTTGGTGTGAAGACCGTTTGAAGGCAGGCCGATACAAACATCGCCATCGGTGACATGTACGCCGTTGATCACTTTATCCTGATCGACAATACCGACAATGAATCCGGCCAGGTCGTATTCGCCGGGCTGGTAGAAATCCGGGAGTTCCGCGGTTTCACCGCCGAGAAGGGCAGCTCCGGCATTGAGACAGCCGCGGCTGAAGCCCTCGACGATTTCGGCGATAATATCCGGGTGTAGTTTGCCGGTGCCGATGTAATCGAGGAAGAAGAGCGCCTTTGCGCCGTGGACGAGGATATCATCGACGCAGTGGTTGACCAGATCCTCGCCGCAGGTGTTGTGGCGGCCGGTCATGAAAGCCAGTTTGAGCTTGGTCCCGACGCCGTCGGCGGACGAAATCAGCACCGGGCGGTTCATGGACTGGAATTCGGGGCGAAAAAAGCCGCCGAACGAGCCGATATCGGAGAGCACGCCGGGTGTGAAGGTCTTGTGCGCCAGCGCCTTAATTTTCTGTACGGCCGCTTCGCCGGCCTTGATATCCACACCGGCGTCGGCATAAGTCAGTTTCTGTTTCCTGTCGTCAGCCATGGCAAGTATATACGCGCCGGCGTGGTCAAAGTCAACAGGGATTGGGCCGGAGATGTCAGGGGCTGTCCGGCTTATGAAAGCTTGATCCGCAACTTGCCCTCGGTCCGTTCGACTGCGAGTGGTGCGATGCTCTCTTTTGCCGAGCCGGCCAGGAGGTTGCCCTCGTAATCGAATGTCGATTTGCCGATACTGCAGCACTGAACCGTGAACGCGCCCGGGACCGGGTCGAGGCGCCGTTTGCCGTGGGTGCAGCGGTTGGGAAAGGCATGGAACCGACCGTCATCGCCGTGAATCACCAGCACCCGTTCGGGGCAGCAGTCGGATTCGAGACGGATACCGCGGCCGGGTTGAGAGAGCTCGGGCGCGCGGTCGAGATCGATCACGATTTCTTCATCGGCGTACTTCCAGCAGGTTTCATCCAGGGGAAGCCTGGTGGCCGGTTTACCGAGCAGGCGCTGGAAGAAATTCCGTTTGAGCGTTTTTTGAGGATCCGCCATGGTCACCCTCCGTAGTTAGGGACTCCTGCTATATAGTATAGCGAATCGGGGCGGCGGGTCAAGGGGGGAAGACAGTGCGGCAGGCTTCCGTACAGGGAAAATGCTGGCATGTCATCCTTCGACTTCGCTCAGGATGACGGGTGGGGACTCAGGATGATTGTCGAAGCCAGTAAAGATGTCAGGATGGCAAGCATCCTGACTTACGAATCCAGGGGTAAGCGTATGTGGGTTGATACCGTTGCTAGGAGGGGAATCTACATTGGCCAGGCGCGTCCGGGTAACGTGTCTTCAAGCTCGACGAGTTGATTACCCGACTCGTCAAAGAACTCACAGAATCGAGCTATTTCTTCTTCAAGCCAACTCTCGAAAGACGGCCATGTGGCTCGTATCGAGGAGAGATCATCGGCTACCGAGCAACTGACTGTTCCTGTCGCCTTTTCTACGAACACCTCTGATCGATCGAATCCGTAGGAACCGACCAATATTATATCGCTCGTCGACGAATCATCGAAGAACTCCCGGTTTATAGCAATTATGTTGTAGGGGTAGGACTTGCGCAACCTGTCGAGCTGATAAACCTTAGGGAAGAATCCGAAGACACTGAGTGAATCCAGAAACAGGTGAGCACCATTGTATTTCCGGTAGAATGAACGCACCTGTGATGGCAGTTTCAAAGGATCGATGATTTCTCGCTGCACAACATCGTCGGCAGCCTCAAATATCGTGTTTAGATAGGCTCCCGAGCCCCGCGATGGAACGTGTGTCATTCGAAGCGCCCCTTCGAATTCATAGTTCTTGTAGCGTCTAAATTTCGTTAATAGGTTTTCCAGTGATATCATATGATCAGTTCCTCCAAGTCGGGCTTACATCGGTTGGCTTGATGTGAACAGAGATCACATCAGCAAGCCCCCTGTCTT
>CAYNEO010000038.1:5313-34514 GCA_964396245.1 uncultured Ignavibacteriales bacterium | reverse complement strand
CCCAATGTCGTGACAATCTATGAGGTCGGGGAGTTCGAGGGGCTCGTGTTCATCGCCATGGAATACGTGAAGGGTGAATCGTTGACTGAGTTGATCGGCAATTCCCGGCCCCCGCTGGATAAGGCGCTCGATATTGCCTGCCAGATTTGCGACGGCCTGTCGTCAGCCCATAATGCCGGCATGGTCCATCGGGATATCAAGCCGGCAAATATCATTATAGATCACGACGGGCGCGTGCGTATCCTGGACTTTGGCCTGGCCAAAGCCGAGGGGGATGAGGGTCTCACACAGGCCGGCACGGCGCTCGGAACGGCCAACTACATGTCGCCCGAGCAGGCCATGGGGACGGAGGCTGACAAACGAAGCGACGTTTTCGCTGTCGGGGTTGTCCTGTATGAACTGCTTTCGGGTATTGTACCGTTTAAACGAGGCAACATGCCGGCCACGCTGCACGCCATCGTCCATGATGCCCATCAGCGGCTGACATCAGTTGCGCCGAACGTGCCGCCCGAGCTGTCATCCATAATCGACAGAGCGTTGTCGAAAGACCCGGTCAAACGTTTCGAGTCGGCGACACAGATGGCGCAGGAACTGAAAGCGTTTCGCGGCGGTTCGCTCTCCGGAGCCGTGTCAGGCATATCCGGCGTCGCCCCGGCGCCACAAGCGACAAAGGTCAACTCACTCGCTGTTCTCCAGCTGAGAAACCTCGGTTCGGCCGAGGATGACTTTCTCAGTTACGGTATCACCGAGGACCTGATTGTCGATTTGACCCGTCTGGGCATCGTTCGGGTAACGCCGATGCGATCGGTGTTGAAATATGCGGATTCCGATGCTGAGCTCGAGGAGATAGCGAAGGCACTCAAGGTCAATTTGATTCTGGATGGTTCGATCCGGAAGGCGGGTGATCGCGTGCGGATCACCGCGCAATTAATTGATGTGCCAAATGATGCCAACCTCTGGGCCGAGCGCTGGGAACTTACGCAGAGCGAACTGCCTACCATTAAACAGGCCCTCGAACAGGGCGTCATTCGCGCTCTCGATGTCGGTGAGACGATGATCGCAAGGGCCCAGATCGGTACTGCCGAGGCGCGCGATGCCGACGCGTATGAGAACTACCTGAAAGGCAAATACACCTTCGACCATAAGAAAGATATCTCGGACGTCTCCGCGGCACTGGGACTGTTCCGTCAGGCGCTGGAGCAGGAACCGTCATTGCTGGCCGCACGAGCCGGTGTCGCCGAAGTGCTCATCCACCAGGGAGAATTCTCGAGTGCCAGGATAGAACTGGATTCCGCCCTTGCGTCGGCCACGGGAAAAAACAGCAAAGCCGAGCAGGCTTCGCTCCTCCGGTTGACGGCTCGCCTGCACATCCGGCAGTCGAACTGGACGGAAGCTGAAGAATACGCGCAAAAGGCGCTGGCCATCACAAAGGAGGCGGGTGATTTGAACGGCGAGGCGGAAACGCTTGGCCTGCTCATTTCGATCCTTCAGTCGCAGGCCAGTTTCGACAAAGCGCTGGAATTATTCGACCGGGTTCTGGAGATCAGTCGGGAGCTCGAAGATGAGCAGAAGGTGGCGGAGGCGCTAAAGAATATGGGCGTGGCTTACGCCCGCAACGGCGAGCTGGATCAGGCCAATTCGCTCTACGAAGAGGCGGAAGAGATGGCGGCGGCCAACGGCGATTTGAGCCTTCAGGCCGCGTGTGAATCCAATATGGGTAATGTCCATTATTTTCGCGGAGAACTGGACGAAGCGCTCTCCCACTATGAACACTCGCTGTCGACTTACGATCGACTCGGGGATAACGCCGGCGCCGCCCGCCAGAATTTGAATATCGGTCTGATCAAACTGCGCCAGAATGACTACGAGGCCGGCCTGGCAAGTCTCGATCGGGCCGCCGGAATATTTGAGACCCTGGGAGATCGGAGCACGCACGCGCTGACACTGGTCAATATCAGCCAGGCGAGACTCACCATGGGTGAGCCGGATACGGCCATTGAAATCGGTGAAAGGGCGTTGTCGATAGCCAAGGAGATCAAACATCCGCTCTCCGAATGTGACGCGAATTTGCAGATCGGAGACGCGTGGTTCTGTAAGCGGGACCTCGACAAGGCATTCTCCTACTACCACCAGGCTCTCGAGGTGGCGGAAAACACCGGCATGAGCCGGACTATTTCCCATGCCCTCCTCGCCCTGGCCGGCCTCCACTATTACCGAAGCGAATACGATCAAAGCCGGGATGCAGCCACAGGTGCACAGGCAATTGCCAAAGAGCTGGGTGAAAAAACCGTGGTACTGCATTCGACCGGTTATCTCGAAGCAGTGACCGCGCGCGGTGGGTTGTCATATGCGGGCTTGCGCCGACTCGGGAAACTCCGTGATGAAGCACGACAATTGGGAGACGCCCAGCTCGAGATACAACTCTCTACGCTTTACGGCGAAACGCTTATTGCCTGTGGAAAGTCTCAAAAAGACCATGCCGAGGGGCGGCAGATCCTGGCGCAGGCGCGCGAAGCAGCCAGAGGCAGATGTCTCATGGCCGAAGAGAGACGGATAGCCGAGATACTCGAGCGCAATCTATAGCCCGTACAGAGCCTTATCAGTCGCCGACAGGCTTACCCACAATCCGTTTTACTTCAGTTCCAGATTTAATTTGAGCGTTCTCAGTCACCTGGTTGATAATCGCCAGCGTCTGGATATTGATCGGCGACGGAAACGTCGTGGCAAACTGATCCAGGGTCATCGAACGGCTGGTAGTGACTATCTCGACGCGCATGGGTTGAACCGACAGCTTCGATTGGTCGGTCAGCGGCGCAAAGCTGAACATGGAACTGTTTATCATCCTATCGTAGGACGGCCATTTTTCCTGCGTGCTGTAACCGACAATTTCAAAGACCTTGCCTTCGTAGGCGACAAAGACAGCTTTGCCCTGCAGCATTCCCTGCTGCGTTTCAGCCGTGAAACTTCCGCTCACACCCGACAGCCCATTGACCGTTTGTCGACCGACGGACTGGCCCGAAATTCCTTGCTGGTCGAAGAATGCTTTTGAGGCGGCGTCCGGGTTGGAGGAAGCGGAGATCGACAGCTGCAAAATCGCGTCGCCTTCCTGGCTTCCGGCGATGACCCCCTGCTTCTGGTTCAGGGTCTTCCAGTCCTGAGGAAACGTGAAAACGAACTTCATATCGGGATGATAGAAAACACTGCCTTCGAAGAACCCTTCCCTGGGATTATTGCCGTACACGATTCCGTTCAGCCGGCGAAGGTATTCCTTGCGGTTGACCGTCGTGCCGTGATAGGTAGCTTCAATCGTCTTTATCTCATCCTGAATCCGCTGGTATCGATTTTCGGGATTGGGATGGGTAGACAGCCATTCGGGCACACGTCCGCCCCCGGAAGTCTGGCTGATCCGTTCCAGCATCTGAAAGATGTCGTCCATCTGCCGCGGGTCATAACCGACTTTTGCCATGTATCGCAACCCGAGGTCATCCGCCTGCTTCTCATCATCGCGGCTGAACTTGAGAAACAGCAGCCCGAGTCCGGTATTGATCAAATTGGAGTATTTCTGGATATCCGGTTCGATCATGGTACCGGCCATCAGACCGAGTTGCGCCAGCTGTTGTTTGCTAAGCTGGTTAACCGAGTGACGCGCCGTCACGTGACCGATTTCATGCCCCACCACGCCGGCCAGCTCGGCTTCATTTTCGGCATAATAGAGCATACCCCGGGTGACATAGATGAATCCGCCCGGAAGCGCGAAGGCATTCACCGTGGGATCATCGACAATCTTGAATGACCACGGCAGGTCGGGTCTCTCCGAAACCGCGGCCAATTTCATCCCGAGTCGCTGGATATAGTTTTGCCAGACGGTGTCCTGGTAGAGGCCAAGGGTTTGGTCCACTTCCTTCGCTGCCTCCCGGCCCATCTGTACTTCCTGGGACTGCGGGATAAGGCTCAACTGCTCTTTTCCGGTTGCCGGGTTCGTGTAACAGCCGGCCAGTATCGCTCCGGCGGCCAGAACAACAAGCAACAGGCAGACAAACCAGCGGCTGTGCCACATGCCGCCGCTATGGAATAAATGTTCACTATGCATTTTGAATATCCTTTCATTGAGATTTGATACCTTATTATGCTCGCTGCCCGGGCCCCGGTCAAGTTTCATGTTGGCGGAACAGGAAATGCAGCTTGCTCCATGTCAATCCGCTTCCGGCCCACCCGTGACCGCGGCTTTCTTTTTCAACGGCATCGGAAGGCCCGAAATCACGAGCGCCGAGAATACGAACAAACCGCCTATTGCGCGTCGGGTTACGAAAGCTTCACCGCCGAGTGTCCACGCGAACAATGCGGCGAAAACCGGTTCGAAGGCAAATATCAGAGAAACGCGCAATGGCGAGCGGATTTTCTGTGCCAGCATCTGGATGACGAAAGCCAGAAGGGTCGGGAAAATGGCCAGAAACAGCACAATGAGGCCGGCTTCACGAGTCCGAATGGAAAACGGCAGGCCGAATATCCCCGCCGTGAGCAGACTCAGCAGACCGACAACCAGAAATTGCTGGCAACTGATAACCAGTGGATCCGCCCCGGCCTTCAGGTACTTGTCGGAATAGAGCAGATGCAGGGCATACATCATGGCCGTTATCAGAGTCAGCAGGTCGCCGGTGTTGACATAGGCCATACCGCCGGTCAGAATCCAGAGCCCCGCGAGCGATACACCGGATGCGGCCAGTTCCATTATAGTCGGGCGGCGCCTGAATATGGTCAGAAGGAAGAACGGTACGAAGGCTACAAAGAGCCCGGTGATGAACCCGGAATTGGAGGCCGTAGTAAATTCGAGCCCCATCGTCTGGGGGACATACAACAACCACAGGAGCAGGCCGAGAAAAGCCGCGCGTTTCAGGCCCGCCAATACCGGTTTGCCCCGCCACCAGAGGTAGAGCAGCACGGCCAACCCGGCGAGGAGAAAACGATAGCCGACCATGATAACCGGATCGATACCGGCAAGGGCGGCTTTGACGATAAAGAATGTTGAGCCCCAGATAGCCGCAGAGTAGACCAGCCCGATATCCGCAAGAACGGCTTTCTTTTTGGAGGTGGCAGGTGTCATATGGCTGTGGTCAGTATTGATCCTCAGCTCCCGGTTGTCAAAAGAATTTGTCCGGAGCGCACTCCGGAGTGGTTTATTGCGTCATTTGGCCGATTATGGTATATAATCAAAGTGCAGGTGATTTGTTCACACCAGGAGATCGCGACCATAATTCGTAAGGCCTTGACATTTCGTCTCTTCCTGATGGTGCTGCTC
This sequence comes from uncultured Ignavibacteriales bacterium, assembly GCA_964396245.1. Lineage (GTDB taxonomy): Bacteria > Zixibacteria > MSB-5A5 > GN15 > FEB-12 > CAYNEO01. The sequence goes on along the minus strand of CAYNEO010000038.1, from coordinate 29,218 downwards.
GTTGGCGCCGTTTTCGCCGGCTGCGGTGGTGACGGACCGACAGAACCGCAGGGAGACACTACCCCGCCGACAGTCGTTTCGACCGACCCCGCCGATGGTACATCGGATATACCGGCGGACAAGGTCATTCGCGTTACCTTTTCCGAGCCGGTCAACGCGGCGACTGTATCATCATCAGCTTTCACGGTCGCCGGTGTCAGCGGCACTCTCAACGTCAACGGGGCGGTAGTCTCATTCTCCCCGACGACGCCGATGGCATATTCGACGAGCTACACGGCAACAATCACTACTATCGTTACGGATACGGCCGGTAATCACTTAGGGTCAAATTTCTCCTGGTCGTTCACGACCGAAACCGACCCGGACAGCCTGCCGCCGATGGTGGTATCGACAGATCCGACGGTGAGTCAGCAAAATGTGCCGGTTGGTGCGGCCGTGAGCGTGACGTTTTCGAAGCCGATAGATTCGGCGACGGTCAGTTCGGTGACATTCGGTATCAACAACGGCGTGACCGGTGCGTATACCTTCAATGGTCCGACGGTCACACTGACGCCGACCTCGCCGTTGCAGTACAACACGACTTACACGGCAAGTGTCGGAACGGGTGTGGCCGATACGTTTGGACTGCATTTGCAGAGCCGATATTCCTGGACGTTTACGACCTCAAAAGACCCTAACGCTCCGACGGCGGCAATCACTGCGCCGTTCAACGGGGCGATTGTCGGCGACACAATTGCCGTGACCGCTACGGCTGCCGCATTCGGCGGGGCATTAATCGATAGTGTCGTGCTGTATGTGGATGGCTCGGCGGTTGTGAGCGACAACGCGGCGCCGTACACGTTTGACTACGATGCTACTTCCTTTGTAGTCGCCAGCCTGCATGATATTTATGTAAGAGCGTGGGACGACAGCGGTCGTGTGGTTACTTCGAGTGCGGCCGGCGTGTTTTACCAGTGGATGGAGGAGAAGCGGGACGGTAACGAGGACACGCTTCAGAATATTCGCCGGTTGTTGTGGCGCAGCACCGACAGTATTCTCGAACTGCGATATGAGTTCTCAAAGACGTTCCAGTACAACCCGTACACCGATACGGCCCTTAACCTCTCGGTCTTCTTTGACACCGATCTCGATCCCGGGACAGGAAAAAATACTTTCGACTTCAACCCGCTGAATGATATCGGGGCGGATTACCGGGTTATTATCGGCCTGAAAGATCGTGAGGACACCGCTCTCGCCCGATACGACAATGCCCTCGACCCGCCATGGGAACCGATATTCGATACCAGCGGGTTTACCTATATCAATCAGCCTGTTGATCAAAAAATCCTCGAATTCGGCCTGAAATGGTCCGACCTGGGGACGCCGGATTCACTACGGATAGTGTCTATCAATGTGTTTTTCTACGATACCCTGACCTTTGCCGCGGATTGGGTGCCGGATATCGGCGATGGATATGTCACCCTGCCGAGGCTCAATCTGTATGTCGGGCCAACGATTTCGGGGAGTCCTTCTCTCGTCCCATACGAACCTGCCATTATCCGTCCGAGCAAGCCGGTGGTCAATCCGTTCAATCGCTGAAAGCCTCCTGGGACATTACATTTTTCCGGGACTTCTGATCCTTCGGCGCCTCTAAAGCCGGTCGCCATATCTGTCGATAATGTGATAAGATACAAATTTCCTGGCATAAAAAGGGGGCTGTCCCCAGAGGCGAAATGACATCCTTGTCGCTCAAACTGAAGGTCACGATTCTGGTCGGCACGGCACTTATCCTTATTTTCGCCGCAGTCGCTTTCATCAACAACCGCTCGCAGGTAAAGGCGATGACCCGCCTGCATACCGAGAATTCGGACGCGGTCAATCTTATTCTTCAGGATGAGATTCGCCAGATTATGCTGGCCGGAGAAAATGACAGACTTCAATTTCTAGCCGATGCCGCCGTCGGTCATGATGTTGCCGACGAAATCACGATAATTAACCATAGTCGCAAGGTGGCGGTTTCTTCCAAATCAACCCTGATTGGCCAGGTAGATACCGACTCATTATGGGAGAGATTGTTCACCAAACCTGTAGATACCGCCATAGACCGTGAACTGGATGACGAACCGGTGCGAGTCAGCTACAGCGTTTTTGTCAACGAGGGCAGGTGCGGTGATTGCCACGATTCCAACGGCGAGCGGATTATCGGCGGTCTTAAGATTGTTACCTCGAAGGCGCCCATCACCGAGGCGGCCTCGAGCGGCCTCAGGACCAACCTGTTGCTGGCATTCATTGCCGCGCTGATTCTCGTCGCAGCTATTCTGTTTACGCTGAACCGCGAGATCTTCGGACCGTTGAAGACAGTCAGGAAAAAACTCGAACGGGCCACACGCGGAGATATCCAACAAGAAATATCGGCCGATTCAGACGATGAAATCGGCTCGCTACTGAAAGTCATCGCGAGCCTTATCGAGTATGTTCGCAACTTCGCGGATGCTTCGCAGCATATCGCCGACGGGGATCTGCGCGTTCAGATCGCCGCCAGGTCAGGCAGGGATCAACTGGCGCTCGCCTACCAACGCATGACAGCCAACCTCGAGGATATCGCGGGAGAGCTGTCTTCGAGCGCCGGTCAACTTGTCGATGCATCGCGCGAAATCTCATCGTCGTCGAACCGCATGACGCATGGCGCGCAGGAGCAGGCTGACCAGGTCTCCCAGATATCGGCCGCCATCGAGCAGATGGCGGCGACCATTTTTGAGTCGTCACAGAACACCGCGAGTGCATCGGAGATTTCCCGGCAGGCGGCGGAGAAAGCGCGTCACGGCGCGGGAGTAGTCGACCAGACCATCCGCGGTATCGAGCAGATTGGCGAGCAGGTGACGGAATCGGCTTCATCGGTCGGCAGCCTGTCCAGCTCCGCCGAAGAGATCAGCGCCATTATCAAGGTCATTAATGATATCGCGGATCAGACGAACCTCCTGGCGCTGAACGCTGCTATCGAGGCGGCGCGAGCGGGCGAGCAGGGGCGCGGCTTTGCGGTGGTCGCCGACGAGGTCAGGAAACTTGCGGAAAAGACCAGTCATGCAACGACACAGATTATCGCAACTATCGAGACTATTCGCAAACAGACGAAGGACGCGGTCGATTCGATGGAGTCATCGGTGGGCCAGGTTATTCGCGGCCGCGAGATGGCCGATAAGGCCGGCGAAAGTCTCAACGAAATCGTGCACATGGTCACGCAGGTGGCCGACATGATCACGCAAATTGCTACCGCTTCCAATCAACAGTCTGTCACGGCCGAAGAGGTCTCACGCACTATCGAGAGCATCTCCGTGGTTACGAAGGAGACGGCCGCCGGCTCGCAGCAATCGCTGGTGACGGCCGAACAGCTGAATCATCAGGCAGAAAACCTACTCGCTATCGTGAACCGATTCAAGCGCAAGTCATAACGCCATCCCCACGGGGCTCAGGCCATAAGCGCGCCCATTATGTGCTTGACATAATAGGCATATTATTCGTCATTGTTATTGGGAATTGGCCTTTGTTGAATCTTCACCGAGTCAGTGTAAGTCATGTCTCTCGGGAGGAACTATTCGTGCGCAGAGAAATGCGTTCACCGGCATTGACGGCGGTATTCGTGCTCGCTGTCTTCCTCACCTCATCGGTAACCGCCCGGGCAAGCAGCTCACCCGCGTATCAGCCAAAATTGGCGATCGGTTCGCCGGGTTCCAATACGGCCTCGCCGGAAGCAATTCAGCAGGGCCCTCTGCTCTATCCGGAATTCTGGGTGAAATCAGGGACGGAGATGACATATTCAGCCGTGTTTCAAAATCTGGAGTCGTACACTCTCGAAGTCACCAATATCTATGTAGATTATCTCGAGGGGCCTGGAGAATGGCTGATCCCCGGGCAGACATCACTCAGTATTGATTCCGGTGAGGTTGTCTATGTTGACTTCACGTTCAATCCGGGCGGATATATCAATCCGTCGCCGGCGACGGGTGTGGCAATTGAGGCCGACGTTATGATCGAGGCGGAAGCCATGTCGGATCCCATTACCTGGTTTCATGTTCGGAGTGTTGTGGCGGATAGTGTCGTCCAGGTGATCTGGGATACGGTCTGGACGGGTTTGGTCGGCCTAACGGTTGCGACCAACGGCAATGCCGGCGACTTTGGAGCCGGCGGAGTCAATATGGATTTCGTGGGGAGCGGGCTGGAGTGCGACCCTGACTACGCTGTCAACGCCATCTATCTGTATGATCTTACGCCCATCGTGATGACGGATTCGGAGACCTACTCCTGGCAACCGTACTTTCGGCCGACCCCGGCCGATCATCATTTTCAGCCGGTCATCGGGTACACACAACCGAGAAAAGTTCTGGATGCTGTTGCGGAGCGTTTCAAGACCGGGACATTTGTAACCAGCGACTCGACGATCGCTCTCGAGAAGACCTGGATCGCGCCGCATGGGGATTTGCCTTTCATTATCGAGATGCTGAAGGTCTCCTCGTTCGACGGACTGGTTCACGATGGCGTCTGGCTGGGCGAGTGGGCGGACTGGGATATTCCCGCCGATATCCAGACCTACAACCTGGGTGGCCTGGCAACTTTCGGAGAGACTGAATATCTGTGGATGCAAGGAGTCACGGCGCTCCCGGAGGCTCCCTGCCTTCCGTACGAACGCCGGTTCGGGGCATCGGCAATGCTCGGATGGTACTACCAATCTGATTTCCCTGTTTCTGGCCCGGGTCAGACGGAATTGTACAGCGGAGGCCTGCTGCACTGGTACGAGTTTTTCGATGAGACCGAGGCGCAGCCAAGCCCCGATTCGGTGTGGAAATTGCTGACGACAAGTGGATTTTTCGTACACAACAACTATCCCGATAAGATTATGTTCCTCGGGTACGGCGAGTTTACGATTAAACCGGATGATACCCTCTATTTGTGGACCGCCCATGTGTCCGGTTATGATACGGATGTACCGGGGATGTCGACCAGGATGCAGGAGGCACAGAGCTGGTATATGGTCAACCGTCCCTTGCCGTTGGCCTTCTGTTGTTTCACCACACCGGATGGGAGGACAGGCGATATCGACGGGGACCGAGAGTTCACCCTGAACGATATCACGAGACTTATAGATCACGTATACGTGAGTCATGCACCTCTTCGCTGTCCGGCTGCGGGAGACACCGACTGTGACTGCTTCATTAATCTTGCCGATATCACGCGGCTCATCGGCTATATCTATATTGAGGGGATTCCCGGTCAACCGTGTTTATGCAGCGAGCGTCCCCCCTGTCCTGAATTTTGAATCGGATGATACCCGGCGGCCGTTTCTCCCGTGAAGCGGCCGCCAACAAATATCGCCGCCGACTGAAACAGATTGCTCCCGCGTTCGTAGAACGACATGAGTTCCCTGAATTGCAACACGTTCCGGGAGTATGATTTGGACCCTCTTCAGCAACGAATCCAGAACCTTGACGGCGGCCGCATTCTCGATGTCGCGACAGGGCGCGGCGCCTCCGCCAGATATCTGCTTGATACTTTCCAATCTTTCCAAGAGCTGATCGGGATAGATATCTCTGAGAAAAACCTCGTCCGGGCCCGTCAGGATATTGCCGATAAGCATACCGGTTTCCTGGTCATGCCGGCGGAGAAGATGGCTTTTGACGACAACACTTTTGACACCGCGTGCATCTCCAATTCACTCCATCATGTCGAGGACGCCCGGCAGGTGTTGCGCGAGATGAAACGGGTGTTGAAACCTGGCGGGCTGCTCATTGTCGGGGAGATGTTTCGCGACAACCAGAGCGAATTGCAGATGACTCACGTGCTCATGCACCACTGGTGGGCGGAGATAGACGAGGCATCGGGTATTCCCCACTATGCGACTTTCACAAGGTCCGAGCTGGAAGGGATGATCTCTGAGCTGGAGTTTGCCGGAGTCGAGTTTTTTGACTATCGCGATGACGCCGTCATCACCGATGAAGAGATGCTGAACTTTTTGCACACAACGTGCGATGATTATCTCGGTCGGGCCGAAAAAGATCTATCGCGGCCCGATCTCGTCAGTCGTGGAATTGAGATTAAGAATCGTCTTCAGAACACCGGGATTGCCTGGGCGACACAACTCTGTGTTCTTGGTCGCAAGTAGCCTTACTCTGACCTCGAAGATAGCTTTGTCGCTCTCGCGGCGGTTGTTGGCGTACTCAATATCGGATAGAATATATCTTAATAGCCTGGTTGCTCAGGGGCTCTGAACGTGTTTCACACGGAAGGAGCTGTTGTGAAACACCTCAGCACATTTTCAGGCTGATCGGCGTCTGCAAATAGTTGGGCCGGTCCCTCACCTGTACCGTTAAGTTCAATAACTAACCATTTTCGGTCCCCTTTAACCATACTGTCCAGCAATAACTTAGAGTTTTTTAACGTGGAGTAAATAGTCCCATAATTCCGGCAGCAATCTTGCAATCAGTCCGGTATAATACGGAGGGTAGAAAAACATGAAACACGGATACATGAACAATGACCGCGGTATGGGTTTGCTGGAAGTTCTGGTCAGCATGATTATACTGGCAATCGGTCTTCTCGGGCTGGCGCCCATGATAGTCACCTCTATCGAGGGAAACATAATAGCCCGAGACCACACCACCGCCTCGAACCTTGTGAAACAGAAGGTCGAGTATTTCCAGGGTCTTGATTCGCTGCCGGCGACGCCATACACGGAGACCGAATCGAATGTCATGACCGGGTTCACCCGGACAAGCAGAATAGAAGACCGTACGAGCGATTCCAGCATTGCGGACGGATTGTATCTGGTCGAGGTCGAAGTCGCCTGGACCGACAATCAGGTTGACCGCACGACGGCGTTCTCCACTTTCATTCTCAAAGATTAACCGGACGGAGCCAGGGACAATGAAACGAATATCTGTCACTCGCGGATACACGATCCTGGAAATGCTGATAGCTATCAGCCTGACGGCACTGCTGGCAGCGGCTGGATTCGAATTCTATGTCAAGATGCACAACCAGTCGATTGCGCAGGAGGAAATCTCCTATATGCAGCATTCCTGCCGCACGAGCCTCCAGGAAATTGCGAAAACCCTGCGGATGGCCGGGTACAAGACTCCTTCGCATGCGGCATACCGCGTCGGTAATGACAGCCTGTTCGTGTTTTTCAGCGAAACACAGGCCGTTGATACCGTGCTGTATTATCTGGAGAATTACACGAGTTCCGAACTGGGCATGGCGACTTCGACTCTGGGAAGCAACATCCCGAAGAAGCTCATGAAAAAGCGAAACAGTGATCAGCCCGCCATCTTTTCGGACTACGTTCAGAGCCTGAGGGTTGTGCCGGTAACTTCAAATGCGGTACAGGTGACCCTGCAAACGCGGACATCGAGTCCCGACGAAGATTTTTCGCCCAATGACGGTTACCGAACCCACCTGGGTACCGAGCGAGTCATACTGAGAAACCTGGCGCTGTGAGGTATACATGAGAACAATACTGATATCCGAACGTGGAAGTGCGCTGTTGATCGCGTTGTGCCTGATGGGCATGCTGACACTGGCAGCGCTCCTGGCCGTAAATACGTCGAATACGGATGTAGACCTGGCGTTTAACCAGCTGAATGCCGACAAGGCGTTCTATATCGCGGAAGCCGGCGCCAAGCGCGGCATCGCCGAAATCCGGACAGACCGGACATGGAACTTCGGGTTTTCGAACCTCTCCTTCGGCGGCGGGATGTTCAGCGTGACGATTGCCGACAGCACGACGGACCCCGGCCTTATCGATACCATTATTGTCACTTCATCGGGCGAAGCGAACGGCGCTTCCGCGACCGTCGAGATTACACTCATCCCGGAGTATATTTACCCGTTCCGGTATGCCATGTTTGCGGATGATATCGTTGATATCCGTAACAGCATGACAACCGATTCCTACGCCTCGGACTCCGGGACATACCTGTCCACCGTTCTGAATGAGTACGGCGACGTCGGCTCGAACGGTATTGTCGATATCAACAACGGCGCGGTTATCAACGGCGATGCTGTCACGTCTCTGGTCGGCGGTCTGTCGGTCAACACCGGTGCAATCGTAACCGGTAACGTGACTGACACCGCCCCGCCGCAGATTCTCGACATCGTGCCGCAGTCCGAATACGACTCGGCGTTGGCCAACAATTCAGCTTCGACGGGTCTGTCCGGGTCCTATACCTATGATCCGGTCACACATGACTTCGAGACGAACGGTGATGTCATATTTCAAAGTGGCGTCTATTACTTTTCGACATTCACGCTTCTGAATAGTGCCTCGGTGACTTTGGCTCCTGGGGCCCAGGTGACGATATATGTCACCGGCGATATCGAAATCAAAAATAGCGGCGATATCAACCCGACGGGTGATCCGGGCGATTTGATCTTCTATTCGCAGGAAGATCTCGTGCTCAAGAACAGCGGCACGATCCATGGAGTCTTTTATGCCCCGGAGGGCAATGCCGACCTGAGGAATTCCGCTGACTTCTTTGGCTCGATCGTAGCCGGAGAAATCGTGGCGCACAACTCGGCGGGATTTCACTATGATCGGCGCCTGTCCCGGATCAAGAAAGGGGATACGGGCGATGTTCTCCTGATCGCATGGAAGGAATTATGACACCGCTCATTCCAATGATCGGTTTACGCAGCAGGGCGAACCGGCAGATGGTTCGCCCTTCTTTATGTCACCATTCAGGGCCTGAACTTGAACAGGCGGTAGGGCCCCCGCTTATCGGGTGGGATATTGATCTGCGACGCGGTCACGTACAGAAACCCATCGGGCGCATTTGAAAAACTGTCCGGCCAATCGAGCAGAGAATCCTTAACGACTACCTCAAGTTTCCTGTTAGTCGTGAAGCGCTGCACGGCGTTCTGTTCTATCGCCGAGAGGTACAGGCTACCGTCCTTGCCGAATATCATCCCGTCGCAACCGCCGGTTTCGGCCACGAATTCCACTTTCTTCGCCAGGTCTTCATCGGAAAAACCCACGGTACGGAGCCATTGCGTCTCTATCCGGTAAAGGTTTCGGGCAGTGAGGGCATGGTAATAGATATGAGTGCCGTCGTGATCGAGCGCGATGCCGTCAACGTGCACCTGCGGCTTGGATTTGTCCGGCCCGAGCCATGGGGTACCATCGATGCTGAGGACGATATCCTGCGCTTTGGTTGTAGAATCATTTGCCAGCACCCGCCAGCTTTCGCCGCTGTCGAGGTCCAGAATCACCAGCGCCCCGAGTCCGGAGTCGGTGATATATGCAAAACGGCGCTTCGTGTCGACACGAACGTCGTTCAGGTAACTCGCGTTGGGAGCAATGCTATCCGGAAAGAGGTAAACGCGGGCGATTTCGTTCTTCGACAGGTCGACTCTCAGCAGCTTGGCTCCGCCTTCCACCACCCCGGAGAACCAGGGATTGGCCGGGTCGAGGATCCAGAGGAAGTCCTCGTTATCGACATAGACGCTCTGTACACACACGAACCGATACTCGGCGGGCGCCGCAGCATCCCACTGATTCCACTCTTCGTCCGGATACGGTACCACCTCGCCGGTTTCGAGAATTTCGCCGACGGATATCGGAACGTCTTTGGACCATCGCGGGAAGTTCACAAACGTGCGGCCGTCTTTGGAAACGGCTACCCCGGTCCACTGATTCTGTGACTGCGCAACTTCCTGAAGAGTCTGTTTCGCGTGCTGCTCATTCTCCTCCCCGCCGCCGCAACCGATACCGATCAGGGTCACGCCCGATACAAGGACAACTGCCGTTAACACCTTTCTCATGAGTAATCTCCTATGAACTGTTTTGCCGGTAAGATTGCAGGAATGGAATGCGAAGACAAGCTAATAACGCCGACCGGCAGGAGCTGACAAGCGGTACAGGTTTTCTTGATTCGGCCGGTACAGTGGAGTTTATCAGGCCTCGGTTCGCGAGAGAATCATAACGCCGGCGGTGAAGGCAACGAGACCGACCGCGAGCAGGATACCGACCGGCAGCATCATTTGTGAATAGTCGAAGCCGCGCCAGATAGCGCCTTCGGAAGCAAGGATGCTCCACTTGATCGGGCTGAAATCGCTAATCACGGAAAACCATCCCGGCATGACCATCAGCGGCACCATGCCGCCGCCGGTCATGGCCATCACGAGAAATATTGCCCATCCGGCGCCGGCGACAGCCTGCTCGGTTTTGCCGATCACGCTGATAAACATCATGAGCCCGACGAAGCAGACCGCCGCGCTGCCGACGGCGAGCGCCAGCCCGCCCAATGACGCGACGCGGACATCGAATACCAGCACCCCGAAAGCGAGCAAACCCGAGGTCACCACCACGCAGGCGATGAAGCAGGCCAACCCCTTGCCGCCCAGGATATGAACGCGCGAGAGCGGCGCCAACCGCAGGCGCAGGAATGTGCCGCGGGTCCGCTCGGTGACAATCGACAGCGCAAACGCCGCCGCACAACCGATAAGAGCCCACTGAAGCGCCTGCGGGAAGGTGATCTCCCAACTGGATTTTGGTGCTTTTCTATCGATGGTCATGTTCACGACATTTATATCGAGCTCGCCAAACGGCGAGTTTTTTGACATGATCGAACTGCTGCTGTCGCCGGCGGTGTCGACCGAACCGAGGAAACCCTCGAGATCACCAAGGAATCCTTTCAGGAGAGTCTTCTGCTCGTCGGCGAGCCCGGTCGAGCTGTCGACCTGCGTGATTTCGCTTCGCAGAAGTTTCTGCATGCGCGGGAGGTCGGTCATTTGTCTCTGCAGAGACTGGAAATAAGCCTGGTTGATCAGACCGCGGAGATAGCCTGTTTCGGCTTTCCGAGAGGGATCTATGCCAACTTCTATCGATGGCGCACCGGAGGAAAAGAAGCCATACTCGGATTGGAGCGTGTCTTTGTAGTGAACGTAGGCGACCAGCTTGCCGTTGTTGACCATCGAGCGGGCCGAATCGAGCGGTAACCGCGCCACGGAGAGGACATCGGCCTTTTCCAACTCGCCATAGAACTGATTGGCATTCTCGGTTGGGTTATCGGTAACCGCGGCGATTTTCAGGCTCCGCGAGGTGGACCCGCCGGATGAAAAGATCGAACCAAAAAACAGGGCCATCAGAAGCGGGAAGGCGATCACCCAGAACAACCCGAATCGGTCGCGGATGAGCAGCCGGAGATCTTTCATCGCGAGTGTGAATATGCGTAGCATCAGTCGCGCAGCCTCCGTCCGGTGAGGTTGAGGAATACGCTTTCGAGATCGGCCCTGTCGATCTTGAGACTGCGAAATTTGATCCCGGAAGAATTCAGCCTGGCCACTTCCTCTAACGGTCGCGAAGAAGTGAACCGTAGCTGATCACCTTCTAATTGTCCCGGCAGGCTCATCGATATATCAACCGGCGACTCCACTAAGGCGGTTACCACGGCATCGCCCCCGTGGCGGTCGATCAAATTGTCCACGGTATCCAGGTCCAGAATCTTTCCGTGATCTAAAATCGCCACCCGGTCACACAGCCGCTGGGCTTCTTCCATGTAGTGAGTGGTGTAGACTATGGTTCTTCCCTGTCCCCTCAGCACTTCGATCTTATCAAAAATCAGATTGCGGGATTGGGGATCAACGCCGACGGTCGGTTCATCGAACAGCAGGATCGGCGGATCGTGCACCAGTGAACAGGCCAGGTTCAACCGACGTTTCATGCCGCCCGAGTAAGTCGCCGCCCGGTCCCGGCGGCGTTCTGTCAGCCCAACCAACTCCAGCGTCCAGCTTACCCGTTCTTTCAGTTTGCGGCCCCGGATACCGTACAGTCTGCCGAAGAAGACCACATTCTCCTCCGCGGTCAGGTCCTCGTAGATGGCGAGCGCCTGCGGGGCAGTACCGATTTTCATGCGAATGTCCGTCCGCATCGGATCACCGTCGCCGTCGATAGACACGCGCCCACTATCCGGCTTCAATGCCCCGACCATCATGTTAATGGTTGTGGTCTTGCCGGCGCCGTTCGGTCCGAGCAGGCCGAAAATTTCCCCTTTTTCGATCTCGAATGAAACGTCATCGACCGCCGTGAGACCGTCGAATGTTTTCTTGATACTCGTTACTGAAATCATAATACCGTGCGAACGAACCGGTGGTGCGTGTCGAGAGAAGATATGACATGAGTGAGGGGAGGCAACCGATTTTTTGTCGATGGGACTACATCGGTTTTCGGTTCGCCAACCCCTTTCGAGGCGGCGTAATCCCCTCATTTCACATTTTAGACGTTTTTATCAATTAATATGGCACAAAACAGGGGCTTCTCTCGTTTTATAACAACTGGATAGGGATAAGATTGATCCATGTTGACCATGGACAGCCTACCGATTCAGTATCAAAACGGGTTTGTTACAACGAGATTTGCGTGTGTAACGTGCTGTCAACCAATGAAAAAGTAGAAAAGAGGCATCACGATAATGAACGCCATTACCGATCTGCGCCATTCAGTGCGCTCAAGTGCAGCAGCCGCTATCCTCATCGCGGTTATCGCCGCCGTGCCGGTGGTTGCGCAGGGTCCGCCACCAACGCTGGTGGAGGTATCTGAAGTTAAGTCGATGGAATTCAATGACCAGATCACTCTTGTCGGTCGAACGGAGGCCAAAGTCCACAGCCGGATAGTAGCCGAAATCGCCGGCCGGGTGACGTCGATTGACGCTCCGGAGGGCAACCGCGTGAAAAAAGGTCAACCGCTGGTTTCCATTGATTCAGAGCGTATTGCATTGTCTCTAAAGGCCAAACAAGCGGAAACCGCGGAGGCCAAAGCGCAGGCTGACCTGGCCGAATCGAACCTCAAGAGAGCCAAGGAATTGTACGCTCAGAGCCTGATTCCTGAAACGACCCGTGACTCGGCCCGGGCCTGGTCGCAGATCGCCCAGTCCCGTTACGAGCGTCTCGAGGCCGAGCGCGCCAACCTGGCCCGGGATCTCGAGAACTGCACCATTCGCGCGCCGTACGCCGGCCATACGCTCAGGCAGCAAGTCGATGTCGGCGAGTGGGTAAATCCCGGGACGCCGGTGTATGAGATGGTCGATTTGTCGCAGGCAAAAGTGACGGTGGATCTGCCGGAGAGGTACTACGGCCAGCTGGATATCGGGAGTAAAGTTGATATCGTGATATCAAACGACACGTCCCGTCTTGTTGTCGGGACAGTGACCGGTATCGCTCGCTCGGCATCCGAAGAGACGCACACGTTCCCGGTTATCATTACGGTGGATAATTCCGAAGGCCGTCTGGGAGGCGGCAAACTGGTCCGGGCTACGCTGTCACTTCGCAACCAATTTACCAGCCTGGCGGTATCCAAGGATGCCGTGGTCCGGCAGGGGACACGGACTTCGGTCTACACGGTCAAAGACGGCCAGGCAGTCATAATCCCGGTGCAAACCGGTTCGACCAGCGGGCAGTATGTCGCGGTTACGGGCGAAGGTCTGGCCGAGGGTCTTCCGGTTGTCGTACGCGGCAACGAGCGGATTTTCCCGGGCAGTCCGGTGAAAATAAACGGCGGCGAAAATGCCGTTGCGGGCGCCGGGCAGACCAATCTTGCCGGCACCGGTCAAACTCAATCGTCTCAACGTGACTAGCGCACACGAAAGGTAAATTCCGTGAGCCTCATAGATTCATCAATCCGCTACCCTGTTTCGGTCATTGTCGGCGTACTCATTGCGGTGATGGGCGGGTATATCGCTCTCACCTACGTGCCGATCCAGCTCACTCCGGATGTCGAACGGCCGGTGATCAATGTTACCACGGTCTGGCCGGGGGCATCTCCCGAAGAAATCGAAAAGGAGATTGTCGATCAGCAGGAGGAGTACTTGAAGTCGGTCGAGGGCGTTCTGGAAATGACCTCGACTTCGTCCGACGGCTCGGGCGAAATCATGCTGGAGTTTCCGGTCGGCACCGATATTACGTCGGCCACTGTCAAAGTATCCAACAAGCTCGATGAAGTCCCGGCTTACCCCGAGGATGCCGACCGACCGATAGTCAGTTCCTCCGGTCCCTTCGATAAGGCTATTGCCTGGTTTGTGATCAAGGCGGACAGCACGATTTATGTTCCGCACATGAAGACGCTGATCGAGGATGTCGTCAAGCCGCGCCTGGAGCGGGTCGAGGGCGTCTCGAACATCAATGTTTTTGGCGGGTTCGAAGAAGAGTTGCATGTCAATTTCGATCCGGAGTTATTGGCGTCGTCGGGAATCACCGTTCCCCAATTGATATCGGCCTTGCGCGCCGAGAACCGGGACATCTCGGGCGGAGATTTTGGCGAGGGTAAGCGTCGCTACATAGTCAGGACAACCTCGCGTTTTGACTCCATCGACGATGTCGAACAGACTATTGTCGCCATGCGTAACGGCGTGCCGATTCGGGTCGGTGATGTCGCCACGGTTGAAATGGGTTTCCAGAAGCCGCGCGCCCTCGTGCGTCACAAGGGCGAGCCATCCATCGCGATAAACGCCCAGCGGCAGACCGGCTCGAACGTGCTGGCAGTCACCGAGGGGCTGCTGGAACAGGTCGACATCATTAATAAGGAAGTTCTGAATCCGCGCGGCATGAGCCTTCAGAATGTCTATCGCGAAACGGTTTACATCAATTCTGCGGTTGATCTCGTTTTCAACAATATCTATCTCGGCGGTTTGCTGGCGATTCTCGTTTTGTTTCTTTTCCTGAGGTCGCCATCATCGATTCTGGTCATCGCGCTGTCCATTCCGATTTCGATCATTACGGCGTTCCTGACCATGTACGCTTTTGGCCGGACGATCAACGTTATTTCACTGGCAGGGATGGCATTCGCTGTCGGCATGGTGGTGGATAACTCCATTGTTGTGCTCGAAAACATCTTCCGACATTTGCAGATGGGGAAGACAAAATTACAGGCGGCAGCTGACGGTACTCGCGAAGTATGGGGAGCGGTGCTGGCATCGACCGTTACGACTATTGCCGTATTCCTCCCGATCATGTTCGTGCAGGAACGCGCCGGTCAGCTCTTTCGCGATATCGCGATTGCGATCGCCTCGGCAATCCTTATCTCCCTGATCGTGTCCGTCACGGTGATCCCGTCGCTGTCGGCCAAAATTCTCAAAGTGTCCGAGAAGATGAAGCATCAGGATCCGCACAAGACGGCGCTGGGACGGTTTGCCGACCGCATTGCCCGTCTGGTGGATTACATAAACATGAAAGGAAGCCGTCGGCTGGCCACCATTCTCGGTCTCGTGATTATCGCCATGGGTTCCACATGGTTGTTGCTGCCGGATTCCGAATATCTGCCGAACGGCAACCAGAACCTGATTTTCGGTCTGCTTCTCCCGCCGCCCGGCTACAACCTCGATGAGATGCTTCAGGTGGGACAGAAGATCGAAGAGCAGGTTCAGCCGATGTGGGAGGCCGATGAGAAGCAGGCGAAAGACCTTCCCGGCGGAGGCGTCGGCGATTTCTTCCTCGTAGCCTTTACCGACCGGGCGTTCATGGGCCTGCGTGCTCGAGACGACAGCCGGGCCCGGGAACTCGTGCCGGTTGCCAACAATGTTCTGCGGTCGATTCCGGGTTCGATCGGGTTTGCCTCACAGAGTTCGCTATTCTCGAGAGGTTTTGCCGGCACGCGCTCCGTGAGAATCGACATTACCGGACCCGACCTGGTACGAGTGCTGGAGATAGCCCAGCAGGTGTTCGGACAGGTAAACCAGGTCCTTCCCGGCTCGAATTCCAGGCCGATTCCGGGACTGGATCTCGGCAACCCCGAGATTCGCGTACACCCGGACCGCGTAAGGGCGGCCGATATTGGTGTCAGCGCGACACAGATCGGCACGACCGTCAACGCCCTTGTCGACGGCATGCAGGCCAGTGATTATCGGTACCAGGGACGCGAGATTGACCTCGTCATCAAGGGCAACGATGCATGGACGCAGCATACCCAGAGTATTGCGCAGCTGCCGATGGCGACACCCTCGGGGAAAGTAATTACGCTCGGTGACGTTGCGGAGATTTCGCAGCGGCAGGGACCGATTCAGATCAACCGCGTGGAACGACAGCGCGCTGTCCAGATTGAAAGCGTGCTGCCTGATGATATTCCGCTCGAGGAAGCGGTGCGACGGGTTGACGAGCGGATAGTGCAGCCGTTGCGACAGCAGGGAGCTATTGGCGGCCTGTACGACATCAACATTACCGGGACGGCCGATGATCTTTCGAAGTTGACCAAGGCGCTGACCACCGATTTCCATATCGCGATTATTCTCGTGTACCTGCTGATGGCGGCGCTCTTTCAATCGTTTACGTATCCGCTTGTGATCATGTTGACCGTCCCGCTGGCCACATTTGGAGGCGTGCTGGGACTGCGCACCGTGCAGTTATTCGATCCGCACTTGCAAATGGACGTATTGACCATGCTTGGGTTTGTCATCCTGGTCGGGACGGTGATCAATAACGCTATCCTGATCGTGTACCAGGCGTTGAATTACATGCGTGAAGGCATGGACCCACGAACAGCGGTGAAGGAATCGGTCCGTGTTCGCGTGCGCCCGATCTTCATGTCCACGTCGACATCGGTGCTGGGCATGCTGCCGCTTGTAATCATGCCCGGGGCGGGTTCGGAGTTATACCGCGGTCTCGGCTCGGTGGTCGTCGGCGGGCTGGCGATGTCCTCGGTGATCACGTTGATCCTGACACCGCTGGTGTTTTCCTACGCCATAGAACTGGTGATCAAGATACGCGGACTGTTCGGCCTGAAAGAGGTCGCGGTCACAAAGACGCCCGAGGTGCACTCGCCCTCGACTTAGGGTGAAATGCCAAAATGATTGAAACGGCGACAACCGACAGGTTGCCGCCGTTTCTTTTACGGTCACGGTGTGGTCGGTGGTGCCGTTGAGGTCGGCGAAGGCTTTGTGAACAAGTTGTACAGCCAGGCCAGTATCAGGCCGCCGATATAGCCGTCAACCAGGGCGTAGCCCAATCCTATGACACTTCCCACGGCACTGACATTGTATCCGCGGTAAATGTGGCCTATCACCAGCAGGTCGTGTGTGAATCCTTCCCACAGGATGACCCACCAGGTGAGCAGGAACAGGCTTGCGCCCCACAGCAGGCCGCAGGCAAGGGCAAAAGCTTTGACATTGAGCTTCATGACGTCACTCCACGATAAGAGGTCTTTTGTCGTGATGAGATAATCGGTTCTCGGTGAGGGAACGATGATGAGGGTGTTGATCCAGTCCCATGTCAAAGCTCGGTCGGCAAGGCCGGTGTGTCAAGCATAAACCGGCCGAAGGACCTCTGAGATCGGGTCGAGTCAACGATGCCCGGGACCGCAATCGCTGCTCTCAGCGCCTCGTTATGCGGTCCAGAGAGCCGGATTCACGCCGGATTGGTGGCAGTTTTAAGAGTGATATATGGATTTTGAAAAGAAGGCAAGGTAATGACAGGTACGGCCTGGACCGATCACCGCAATAAGCCGACTCCCAAATTCGCGTGTGCGACGAAACGGCGCTCCGGGTGGACGGTTATGATTCCTCTTCCTGGAGTTCCTTCAAGTCCTTGAGTTCCTTGACCGCGCCCTTGAGCGCGTCGATCTCGTGGACCACTTCGGCGATCGATTCCGAATCCACCCGTCCCTCGGCGACCAGCTGCTGGAGCTTGGTCATATGATTTACCAGTTCGCGGTGGCGTCGGCGTTCATCGAATCGCGGACGCAGCCACTGGTACGCGACTACTCCCAGCGCACCCAGTACAAGGCCGGAGCCTGTGGCTATAATGGCAATATCTTTTGTTTTCAATTTCACTCCCAGGATATCTATATGTTTTTCTTGTCGGAAAAAAGCTATCCACTTTCGAGTCATGAGCCTCAACTCCGCCTGGACCTCACGCCGGTTCACATCCGTGCATTGACTAGAACACGCCCGTCGGTCAAATGTTCTGACGGCCGTCTGTCGATGGCCGTAATTCTTTGTTTCAACGTACGTTATAGCGAACCGCCGGAACCTTCCGCCGAGCGGGTGGAGTGTGGGAAATTCTTTCAGGGACAGAAAAGTGCTTGACTGGCGCAACTAATTGGCTATTTTGCCAAATAAGATAGTATAATGGATGAGGCACTAATATGGATACAAGAACACAGGATCTTTTCGAGGCCCGCGCCCGGATCATAAAAGCCATGGCGCACCCGACCCGGCTGTTCATTGTCGATCAGCTCTCAAGAGGCGAACGGTGTGTCTGCGAGCTGACCGAAATGATCGGCGTGGATACATCGACCGTCTCCAAACACCTCTCGATTTTGAAAAGCGCCGGGATCGTCTCCGATGACAAGCGCGGGCTGCAGGTCTATTACCGCTTGAAGGTCCCGTGCGTGCTGAACTTTTTCAACTGTGTCGAATCGGTCCTGCGGTCATCGGCCGAGGAACAGATTCAGATGCTTGGTCCGAAGTAACTCGATCGACAACGCGGGAAACAGACAACAATGCACTGGAAATCCGAGTGGAAACCCCTGGTAATTATCGCGGCGATATTTGTCGCGTTCTACTATATCCCGATCGGCAGCCTTCGTTTCGACAACGCGATCATGGAGGCGCTCTATCTCACGCAGTGGTACGCGCGCGAGCACGTCCTGCTGTGCCTGATCCCGGCGTTTTTTATCGCCGGGGCGATCGCGGTGTTTGTCGGGCAGGCATCGGTCATGAAATATCTCGGCTCCCGCGCCAACAAGGTCCTGGCGTACGGCGTGGCGTCGGTCTCCGGGAGTATCCTCGCCGTTTGTTCGTGCACGGTGCTTCCGCTGTTCGCCGGTATTTACCGGATGGGCGCGGGACTTGGACCGGCCACGACGTTCCTCTATGCCGGACCGGCTATCAATGTGCTGGCGATCATACTGACCGCGCGCGTTCTCGGTCTCGAACTCGGGGTCGCCCGGGCGGTCGGGGCGATTTTGTTCAGTATCGTTATCGGATTGCTGATGCACCTGTTTTTCCGTCATGACGAAGCGAAACGGGTCGACGCCCAGATGGCCATGCCCGAAGAGGACGGCGGCCGCCCGCTGTGGCAGACGGCGCTGTATTTCGCGGCCATGGTGGCGATCCTGATATCTGCAACCTGGGGCAAACCGGAAACGGCGGTCGGACTCTGGTACGCGATCTACACATGGAAATGGATCATTACATCGCTGGTGGCTCTGGCGCTGGGCATCATGCTGATCGCCTGGTACGGCGTGATATGGTGGAAGGTGGCGTCGGTCGCCGCTATCACCGCGATTCTCGGACTGTCGATTCCCGATATACCGCTGATTGCGTTTTCGGCCGCGATTATCGGGCTGTCAGTGATCACGTCCACCAATAAGGGCGAAGCCGGTCAGTGGTTCGATGAAACCTGGGGCTTCGCAAAACAGATATTGCCGTTGTTGTTCGCCGGAGTTCTGGTGGCGGGTTTTCTTCTCGGCCGGCCGGGGCACGAGGGAATTATTCCCTCGGAGTGGGTGAGCCAGTCGGTGGGCGGTAATTCACTGGGAGCGAATTTGTTTGCCTCCGTGGCGGGTGCGTTCATGTATTTCGCCACGTTGACCGAGGTGCCGATTCTACAGGGATTGATCGGCAACGGGATGGGCAATGGTCCCGCGCTGGCGCTGCTTCTGGCCGGTCCGGCGCTTTCGCTTCCGAACATGCTGGTGATCCGCAGTGTGATGGGAACGAAAAAGACCGTGGTGTTTGTCACGCTGGTGATTGTCATGGCGACAATCAGCGGCCTTGTATTTGGAAGCTTCTACCAATAAGGAGATAGAACAGTGAAACAGATCAAAATACTCGGTACCGGCTGCCCGAAATGTGAAAAGCTCGCCGAGGTGGTCAAGCGGGCGGCGGAAAGCTCAGGGATTGAATTTACCCTCGAGAAGGTCACCGATATTCAGGAGATCATGAAATACGGGGTTATGATGACACCGGCACTGGTGATCGACGGCGCTGTCAAGGCGGTTGGCAAAGTACCGGCTGATGACGAAGTGAAAGAAATGCTGGCGTAAAGTCGGCGGCTTGAATTCGACATATTACCCAAACATGCTGGAGGGTTTCTCATGAAATTCCGCACATTCTACCTCGCCATGGCACTGTGTGCACTTCTCGCGTTCGGCGCGCTTGCATCCGATCGCGACACGGCCACAGCCGACACGGCTGCTTCCGTTCAAACGGACACCGTTCAGAAAGTGACGACTGACACGAACGCGCACGCGGAGAAGGTGGTCGCCTACTACTTTCACGGTTACCGGCGATGCGCGTCATGCTTGAAGATCGAAGCTTATACCAAGGAAGCCATCGACAGCTTTTTCACCGAACCGCTCACCGGCGGCCGCCTGGAGTGGCGGGTGGTGAACACCGATGACGAAGAGAATCAGCACTTTCTGAAGGACTACCAATTGTATACCAAGTCGGTCGTGCTGGTGGCGATGAACAACGACAAGCAGGTACGCTGGAAAAATCTTGACCAAGTATGGAAGCTGCTTGGCGACAGGCAGAAGTTCATGGAATACATCCACACGGAACTGAATACGTTTATGGCCGGGGAATAATGGACGGTTTTGCACTGGCAGTCGGCTCGGCGCTCTGGCTGGGGATCCTGACCTCGATCAGCCCCTGCCCGCTGGCGTCGAATGTCGCGGCGGTATCTTTCATCGGCCGGCGCGCCGGGAACACGCGTCATGTCTTGCTGGCCGGAGTGTTCTATGCCGTCGGACGGCTGTTCTCTTATGTCGGATTGGCGATAATCGTTGTCGCCGGACTGCTGTCCATTCCGGGGCTGGCGTTTTTTCTGCAGAATTCGATGAACAAGATTCTGGGGCCGCTGCTTATAATCGTCGGCCTCGTTCTTCTCGGGGTGTTCCGCTTTACCGTGGGCTGGCTACCCGGGACAAGCAAGCTTCAGGCCCGGGCCGAACGTTCCGGACTTCTCGGCGCCGGGCTGTTGGGACTGGTGTTCGCGCTGTCGTTCTGCCCGGTCTCGGCGGCGCTGTTTTTCGGGAGCCTGATTCCCCTTTCTGTCGAACACGGCTCCCGCGTGCTGATACCGTCGGTGTACGGCCTGGGCACGGCGCTCCCGGTGATACTCTCGGCCGCGGTCCTCGGCTTTGCGGCCGGATCGTTCGGACGCTTTTTCGCCCGGATGACTCAAATCGAAGTGTGGCTCAGGCGAATCACCGGGGCCGTATTCGTTATGGTGGGAGCGTACTACACCCTCGTCTATATCTTTCATGTCCTTTCGTAGAAGGTTGAGTGACATTCGGTCCGCCTGCCTGCGAGCTTGACTGATCGAGCGAATCCGCCTACCTTGCGCACTCGGCAACTCAGTATCCGGAGACGATAATTGGACTGGTATGTATATCCTGCGGTGGTCGGCGCCGGTTTTCTATGCGGCTTTATTAACACGCTGGCCGGAAGCGGCTCGCTGATTACCCTGCCCCTGCTCATCTTTCTCGGCCTGCCGGCCAATGTGGCCAACGGCACGAATCGTGTCGCTATCCTGCTCCAGAATATTGTCGGCACGAGCAGTTTTCATCGGCAGAAAGTGCTCGACTGGCGAGGCGGCCTTATCCTCGCTATCCCCGCGGTTATCGGTTCGATTATCGGCGCGCAGATTGCGGTCAATATAGATGAACAGATGATGCGGCGTGTTATCGGCGGCCTGATGATAGTCATGCTGGTCGTGATACTGTTTCGCCCCAAACGGTGGCTTCAGGGCCACTCGGAAACGGCCGGAAGATCACATGGATGGATCCAGATACTGGTGTTTTTCGTCATCGGGGCGTATGGCGGCTTTATTCAAGCGGGAGTGGGAATATTCCTGCTCGCCGGGCTGGTGCTGGGGGCGGGGTATGATCTGGTCCGCGCCAATGCGGTCAAAGTGATGATTATCCTTATATTCACGGTTTTTGCTCTCGGCGTGTTTGTCGCCAACGACCAGGTGCGGTGGGGCGTGGGGCTCATTCTGGCGGTCGGCAATATGCTGGGGGCGTGGGTTGCCTCGCGGATGGCGGTAAAACGCGGGGCGGTGTTTGTCCGCTGGCTGCTGATAGCCGTGCTTATCGTTTCCGGTATCGTGCTTCTCGGCATACCCGAGCTTGTCGGTTTGCACCTCTGATCTTCTCGAGAGCGGCGGTACACACCCGGCTCCTTTGCAGTTCCCATCGAACACACGGCCATCGAATTTGTTATAGCAGGTAGCAGTCGTACGGGACAACTAACGCCTTCGCCATCTCACCTGTGTTTATAATCTCCGTGCCGAAAGGAGAAAGGAGTACAAGCGATGCTCTTCTGGGCATTTGTATTTTTTGTCATAGCGGTGGTTGCGGCCATTTTCGGATTTGGCGGGATTTCCGCCGCCGCGGCCGTGATCGGGAAAATTCT
Organism: uncultured Ignavibacteriales bacterium; assembly: GCA_964396245.1. Taxonomy (GTDB): domain Bacteria; phylum Zixibacteria; class MSB-5A5; order GN15; family FEB-12; genus CAYNEO01. The sequence goes on along the minus strand of CAYNEO010000038.1, from coordinate 6,845 downwards.
GTTTTTCATCTTTCTCATCATGTTTTTCATATCGATTATCGCCGGCCTGCGCGGCCGTCGACGACAACCGTAGTGACGTGAAATCCGGATGGGGAAATCTTTTCGGCGGCGAACCTACAGGCCGGTTCGCCGCCGGCGTCATTTTATTGACTATGAAGTAGTGGCGGAAGCTTGTCGTTCGGGAGCAATATAGAGTATTCCCGCGACAAAGCCCCATACCCAGTGGAGCGTGATCTGGGTCACAAGAGAACCGAAGCTGGTGATCCAGAGGACCTTGATAGTGGTGGCGCCGAGCGCTACGCCGACGAGCGTGGCGATGAATACGAAGATGAACCACCACAGCGTGCCATAGACAACGCCCTTGAACCAGCCGGGTCCCGGAAGCTTGTAATACAGCGGCGCCCAGGCGAACGGGATGATGAAGATGATTGACTCCACGAGATGCCGTACCATGAAATTCCAGTCGGTGAATGGCGGAAACATTCCCCACAGACCGAGTGTCCCCGAGAACCAGAAGTCGATGAACCACATCATCCAGCCGCCGACAAAACCGGCTACCACCATGCTCCCGAAGTTGAGTTTTCGGATGACCATAAGCGAACTCCTTTGCCAAAAATGAGTTGTCGCTGATATGTCCCCGGTGAGATTTACCCTGAAGCTGAGGATATGGTACATTGTTGGACCACGTGGTCAAGTTTAAAACGGGGCGATGGAAAGCGGCCTTCAGGCAGGCATCAAACCGATTCGCGATCTCGACGTTTGCGCATCATGAACAGCGATCCCGGCAATAACACGATTGCCATTCCGGTAAACATCCCCTGAAAGAAATCAGAAACGGGCGCCTCGCCGACAAATCGGTTGAGGATGATGGCGATCACGATGCTGATCATCCCGACAAAAAGCAGGATTCGCGGATAGGTGGTTCGCATGAGAACTTCCTTGGTTGGTCGATACGTTATTAAGTAAAGATACCACGGGAGCGGGTAGATATTCAAGCGGTTTGCGGACAGGAAGTATCATCGGAAATCCCGCGATTTCACGCTGATTTCCCGGCGGTCGAATGTGAACGGTTCGAAATTGTGCCCGATCACGTTGATCACGCCGTCTTTTTTCTCCACCATACCGGTGACAATCAATGCGCCGGCAAACATCACCGCTTGGCGAAAACGGGTCACGAAATTCGGTTTCACGACAATATTCGAAAAGCCGGTTTCGTCCTCCATCGTCAGGAACAGAAACCCTTTAGCGGTCATGGGGCGCTGACGGATCACCACCATGCCGGCGACTTTCACCCGGCTGTTGTCGGCTACCTCGCGCAGGTCGGCGGCGGCGAACACTTTCCGACGTTTCATCGATCCCCGCACGAGCGACATCGGGTGCGGACCGATCGAGAGATCCATTCCCTTGAAATCAATGGCCAGTTCCTCGAGGATATCCATGTCCGGCAGGAGCTGTTCGCCGGTATCGCCGGTTTCCATCTCGAGTTCATCGGGCGACTGCCGCGCGATCGACAGGATGGTCCACAGCGCCTG
>CAYNEO010000038.1:0-5213 GCA_964396245.1 uncultured Ignavibacteriales bacterium | reverse complement strand
CCCTCGTAGATGATGGTGGACGGCAGGTAGAATCCCAACGGCTGGGCGTTGAGAATGGCGCAGTAAAATTCCGGCGGGTAGTACACTTTCAGGTAGGACGAGACATAGACGAGCAGGGCGAACGAGGCCGCGTGTGATTCGGCAAAACCGAAATCGGCGAAGGCGGACAATTGCTGGTAAATTCGTTCGGCGGCCTCTTTGCTGATGCCGTTTTTCATCATCCCGGCAATCAGTCTCAGGCTGAGGTTTTCCATCTTCTCGTGCGAGCGCTTGTGCCCCATGGCGCGGCGGAGTTCATCGGCCTGCACCGGCGTAAACCCGGCCGCGGCCATCGCTACCCGCATTCCCTGTTCCTGGAACAGCGGCACGCCGAGCGTTCGTTCGAGAATCGGTTTCAATACCGGGTGCGGGTAGGTCACCTCTTCTTCGCCGTTGCGCCGCCGGAGATAGGGATGCACCATGTCGCCCTGAATCGGCCCGGGACGAATCAGGGCCACCTCAACGACGAGATCATAAAACCGCTCGGGCCGGTGTCGCGGGAGCGTATTCATCTGCGCGCGCGATTCCACTTGGAACACGCCGACCGTGTCGGCCTTCTGCAACAGCTCGTATACTTTGGGATCATCGTAGGACAGTTTGGCCGGATCGATAGTCACGCCATGATGTTGCTTCACTAATTGAAGCGCCATGTCGATCAGGGTGAGCATGCCGAGCCCGAGTAGATCGATTTTCACCAGCCGCACCGCCTCGGCGTCGTCCTTGTCCCACTGGATCACGGTTCGGTCCGGCATGGTGGCGTTTTCTATCGGCACGATTTCGGCCAACGGATGTCGGGTGACAACCATGCCGCCGACATGTATGCCGAGATGTCTCGGGAATCGTTTGATCTGCACGCACAGTTCAGCGAGGAGGCGCACGCGATGATCCCCGATATTCAATTGCGCTTCGCGGATACGTTCATCGAGTTCATCGAACCCCGACCAGCTTCCGACCAGTTTGGAGAGGCGGTCCATATCGCCCAGTGAAAAACCGAGCGCCTTGCCGACATCGCGCACCGCGGAGCGCCCCCGATAGCTGATTATTTCGCATACCATGGCGGCGTGTTCGCGGCCGTAGCGGTTGTACACATACTGGATCACTTCTTCGCGGCGGTTGTGGGCGATATCGATATCGATATCCGGCGGCTCGCGACGTTCTTCGGAGACGAACCGTTCGAACAGCAGTTCCAGTTTGATCGGGTCAACGGCGGTGATTCCGAGACAGTAGCAGACCGCCGAGTTGGCCGCCGAGCCTCTCCCCTGGCTGAGAATGCCGTTCTCGCGACAGAAACGGGCGATATCCCACACAATCAGAAAATATCCGGACAGGTTCAGCCGGTGGATCACCTGGAGTTCATGCTCGAGTTGCTTGATCTGTTTGTCGTTCGGCGTCCCCCATCGATTGTTGGCGCCCTCGCAGGTCAGTTTTCTCAGGTAGCTGAACGGCGTCTCGCTATCGGGGACGGGAAAATCCGGAAGCACCGTTTTCAACTCGGAGAGCGCAAAGTTGCACTTCTCGGCAATCCGGACGGTGTTATCTATCGCTTCGGGAAATTTGGCGAACAGCCGCCGCATCTGCCGTTCGGATTTCAGATATCGTTCGGCGTTCGGGTATAGAAGGCGGTCGGCTTCATCGAGCGTGGTGCGGTTTTTGATACAGGTCAGCACATCCTGAAGCCGCCGGCGGTCCGGCGTCGCGTAATAGACATTGTTGGTCGCAACCAGCGGGATGCCGAGTTTGCGGCCGAGTCGCGGCAGATGTTTGCAGAGATACTCGTGCACCGGCAAATTGTGATGGGTCATCTCGAGGTAGAAATTGCCGCCGCCGAATAGCGAGGCATACCGCGCCGCGATCTTTCTCGCTTCCCCGGTATCACTCCGTAACAACGCTTCGTTCAACACATCGCCGGAAAGCGCGATCACACCGTCGGCGTATGTTTCCAACAGGTCGTCAGAGATCTTTGCTTCGCCCTTTTTGCTTTTGGCCTGGGCGGCGGCGATCATCCGGCTGAGACTCGCGTACCCGAATCGATTTTTCGCGAGCAGAACGAGACGGGTGTTGTTTTCGAGAACAATTTCACTGCCGAATATCGGGCGCACACCGGTTTGTTCGGCCGCCTGGCTGAACCGCACGACGCCGTACAGGCCGTTTTTGTCGGTGATGGCGAGCGCCGGATAGCCGAGTTCATCGGCACGCGCAATTAAATCATCCGGATGGTTTGCACCCTCGAGAAAGGTAAAATTGGAATGACAGTGCAACTCAACATACGCCATGATAAACGCCCCCGTTTCCGGGCATCAGTCAAATATGCCCTGGAGGTACCATCGCGATGTCAGCCGGTCGTAAAACAGCAGGAAGACCTGGTGATGATCGGTTTCGACTTCGTAGTACAGCCGGTCGAATCCGGCGGTGTCGTTGTCGGTCTTACCGTGATGCCACCATCCGCCGGACAGTTTCCACGGTCCGCTCTGGCGGGTGATAACCTGGCGGCGGTTTTTCAATTTCAGGCGGCGAAGTTGACCGTGGTCGGTGTCGACCGTTGCCTCGCGAACCGGCGACACCAACCGCAGGCCGAACACCGGGCGAAGCGCGTATGGGTGGTAGTCACAACCGGTATCGCCGGGTGACCCGGCGCGCTTCTGTTTCGGGAGCGGATACGGAATCAACACAAACCCTTCTTCCGGAAGCGGCCGGGGTTGTCTCTCGACACCATACAGCGGGTAGTCTTTCAAATCAGACACCGGCAAAGCACCGTCGCCGGTCGCCGTCCTCTCGCGGTCGAGATCGAGTTGCTCGGAGACGACTGATACGGCCGAGGGAATCGCGACGATCATCTCAATGACGCCGGAGGGAAAACGGTAGGTTTCGAATGTACGGTGCATCTGCCTGAGGAATACCTTCATCGATGCTGTCGCTTGATCGACCGTCACGCGCACCGTGTGAATCGAGTGATCATCGCATTTGCACTGAATGAGCAGCGCGCGGCATCCGCGACCGGAGTTGACCATCGGCCGCAACAGTTTTTCCAGTAACGGTTCGAGGCGACGAATCAACCCGGCGCTGTCATAGACCGGATAGTCGAGCACCAATCGGTCCGAGAGTTTCCCCGACAATTGTTCCGGCACGAACAGGGCCGGATCCTCGCCGCGGGCATACTGCGCCAGCGCGATGACTTCCTCGCCGAATCGATGTGTGATCTCATGAGCGGGGAACGATGCCAGCTGTCCGACCGTGGTGATACCGAGATCGTGCAGGGTCTCCGAGGTTTCAATCGGCAGCAACAGGTGGTCGACTTCCAGCGGCGCGAGAAACTCGCGTTCTTTTCCCGACGGCACCACTTCGTAGGTGTTGATGTCGGCGATACCGGCGGCGATACGCGCCACCAGTTTGTTGGTCGCGACGCCGATTTGCAGGGGGTAATCGGTTGCGTGAAGTTCGTTGATCAGTTTGCGCGCCATCGAGGTTTCCGTCCGGTAGAGCCGCATCAGCCCCGACACCTCGAGAAAATACATCCCCGGAATTTCTTCCTCGATAAACGGCCCGATATTCTGGATCAACCTGATCAGTTTGCCGGACTCCTCGTCCTCGCGTTCATACTCCCGGGTCACCGCTATCAGGCCGGGACATCGGCTTTTCGCCTGCGCCACGGTCATCTCCAGCGATACCCCGGCCGCCCGCGCCTTTTCGTTGACCACGGCAAGCGGGGAACTGTCGCCGTCGCGCTCGGCAACCACCACCGGTTGGTCGAGATATTCGGGATGATCCCGCGTGAACACTTCGAGCGGAAAATCCGGGATGAAGATACATGCCAGTCGTCTATGTTCCATACAGCACCACCTCCGCCCGGGCGCCTTCCGGCGACACCCGGCTTTTTGTCACCGTCACGATCACGCTGTTGATGCGGGCGCGGCGGACTTCCAGTCGAAGTGAAATCATGCTGGGAGGAATGACCTGCGAGTTGTTTTCGGTCATGAATATCACCAGCCCCCGGGCACGGACAGTTCGCGTGCGAAGTCGGTGACACCACGCGATCGGGAGAATCCCGCTTTGTCCCACCAGGTCAACCACCACGCAGCCGACCATTTTGTGCCGGAGAAGCAACTCGGTGGTCCGCATGGCGGCCTGCATCTGTCTCGGTTTGACCACGATCAGCCGGTCGAGATCGACACCGCCGGCCGATGCCGCCCCCGGGAAAAAACTGTTGCCGATATCGACATAGGCCGCGCGTGTCCGGCTGACTATCCCGGCCAGCAGACGAAACAACAGCCCGGTTTTACCGCCCGACAGGTCGCCGGTGATCTCCACCAGCTGTCCATACGGGATACCGCCCGAGGGAAACAGTCGGTCGAACGATTCGATACCGGCGGCGAACACCATTCGCTGCCGGTCGGACTCGACCAGCAATGTTTCCGGCCATTTCTCGCTGACTATCCGTTTAATTTCAGCCAGGCTCGGTTCTGCGGTTGTCCGGCGATGACGGGCGGTGAATTCCTGCATATTTGTATATCGGCCAATACTGCACATTTGTACAGTACAATACGAATAATTCCGCCGGCTGTAAATCACATTGACCGAATAAATTGGCGAAAAATCGGGAGGTGCCAGACATAGTGGCGGCGGCAGTGTGGAACACCAGATGTAGGGGATTCCGGTAGGTCTTGCGCGCGAAGGCGAGTGTGACCCGACGCAGCAAAAGGAATAAGGAGAGGCTTCGACAGGCTCAGCCTGACTTGATCGTAGCCACGGCAGCAGGACTGCAAATTCAGTTCAGATATCTCTGGCAGCGATTTAATACATATGCAATACGGCTATAATAAGTCACCCTGAGCTTGCCGAGGGGCTTGTCCTGAGCTTGTCGAAGGGTCTCCTCAATCTATTGTAGGTCGGTGTTCCGACGCGCGGGTCGCGTTAGCGAACCGGGCGGAGAAACCCGACATTTACCTCGAAAACGTTAATCCGCCCATCTCTTGAAGATGTCGGGTTTCTTGTCTCGGTCCGCCTGCGGCGGATCATCGACGGCGGAACCGCGACCTACTTTATTATCACGAGCTTCCCGATCTGTGTCTTGCCATTGGGCTCGGCGACGGTCCAATAGTAGATGCCGGAGACGACACGTTGCGTGTTGCGGGTGATCAGGTCCCATTCATCGTGGGAGGAGGCAGGGTCGTTTGGAT
>CAYNEO010000037.1:0-37132 GCA_964396245.1 uncultured Ignavibacteriales bacterium | reverse complement strand
ACATGGACCCGAACGACCCTGCCTCCTCCCACGATGAATGGGACCTGATCACCCGTAACACCCAGCGCGTTGTCTCCGGCATCTACTACTGGACCGTCGCCGAACCGAACGGGAAGACGCAGATTGGGAAGCTCGTGATCATCAAGTAGGTCGGGTTCCGCCATCGAAGGTTCGCCGCAGGCGGGCCGAGATAAGAAACCCGACATTGCACTGTGATGGGATTGATTGTCGGGTTTCTCCGCCCGGCTCGCTGCTCGCGATCCGCGCGTCGGAACACCGACCTACAATAGACTGAGGAGACCCTTCGACAAGCTCAGGGTGACCTATTATAGCCGTTATCCGATTGTATGAATTCATCGCCATAAATGTCTAGGTCGTAGGTCGGGTTCCGCAGTCGAAGGTCCGCCAAAGGCGGACCGAGGCAAGAAACCCGACACTCCGCCTTTTTTGTGCCCATTTTCGCAAAGAGGTTGCCACGGTCGACGTTTTTCTGTTATATCATTAGAGGCATATGAAGAGGTAAGACATGAAGAAACTGCTGCTTGTACTGATGATTTTCGGGTTGTTTTTCGCATACTGCGCGAAGAAGCCGGAGACTCCCGAGGGTACGCGAACGACCCTGAAGGTTGGCACGGATGCGACCTATCCGCCATTCGAAACCGTGAATACATCGACCGGCAAGCCCGAGGGGTTTGATATCGACCTGATGACTGCAATCTGTAATATCCACGGCTGGGAGACAGAGTTTATTGTGACGCCGTTCGACGGCATGATTCCAGGGTTGATTGCGTACAAGTATGACGCGGCTATCAGCGCAATTACGATCACGCCGCAGCGGGCCGCAGTGGTCGACTTCTCGGAGCCGTATTACACCGCCGGGCAGACGATAGCCGTGCCGCTAAACGATACGACCATACACAGCGTTGCGGACCTTCGCGGCAAGCGGGTCGGTGTTCAACTCGGAACGACCGGCGAAATCATGGCCAAGCGGATGGACGGTGTGCAGGTGTTCTCGTACGACAATATCGGCGCGGCGTTTATCGACATGGAGAATGGAAATCTCGACGCAGTACTAAACGATTATCCAACGACGCGAGAGTATATCAAGCAGCACGGTACGGCCAAGACAGTCGGGCCTATTCTCTCCAAGGAGCACTACGGTATCGCGGTCAGGACATCGGAGACGGCGCTGCTGAAGGATATCAACTCGGCGCTCGATTCTATCAGGGCCAACGGAACCTATGACAGCCTGCACATGAAATGGTTCGGCGTGCTTCCGCAAAAAGAGGTCGTCGACAGCACCGACACGACCGGGGATACACTGCCCAAGTAGTGCCCAAGGGAGGTTGAGTGAAAACAATAGAACTGCGGCCGATTGGAATCATCCATACGCCCTTCAGGCAGCCAAAGGGTACGCCCATCCAACCAAAACGTTCCGGCGGGGCAGAGGGGACGATTGAGGTCTACCCGGAGTTCGAAGCCGGTCTGGCTGATCTCGACGGGTTTTCGCATATCACCCTGATTTACTACCTGCATCTCAGTAAGGGATTCGAGTTATCGGTCGTGCCATATCTCGATACTCGCAAACGGGGATTGTTTGCCACGCGGGCGCCGCGACGTCCGAATCCGCTTGGCATATCGACCGTTCGCCTGGAAAAGGTAGACGGCTGCATCCTTCACATTAAGGATGTGGATATGCTTGACGGTACGCCGCTTCTGGATATCAAGCCGTATGTGCCTGTGTTCGACGAGACCACGGAATACCGCCTGGGGTGGTTGACCGAGGCAGCGCGTAACGCCAAAGATACGGTCGCCGACGAGCGGTTTCACGAGGAGTAGCCGTTCTCGGACCGGGCACCACAAAAGCCGGATCCATTCGGGGAGTCTGAGATCAACATTAAACTTGTCATAACCTGTATCGGTCCTATATTGATAATACAGGCATAAATAGGGTGGAGTATCTATGCGTAAATTTCAGCTATTTCGTCGAATGGTTCCGGGGCTGATAGTGCTCGTTCTGCTCGTTGCCGCATGCAGCGATAAGGAGCAGCCGCTGGAGCCGCCAGTCGCAGAGAGTCCGAGAGTAATGTCTGTTACCCCTATCGATGGTTCGGTAATTGGAATAACGGGTGACACGATCAGGATCGAGTTCTCCAAGCCGCTTGACGGCAGCACGGTCAGCGACTCAACAATTATCATATCCCCGCCGGTGACCGCCGAATACCGCTACAACTCACTCACGCGAACGGTAATGCTGGTCCCGACGGCAGAGCTGGAGTACGGAACGCTGTACACGGTTACCGTCACCCTTGAGGTTTTAGACTCGAGCGGTCTGTCGTTGTCGGATGAGTTCACGTGGAGTTTTCGGACATATTCGGTCGGAGCCCTGTACGTTTTACCGGGAGGAGCCGGTGACGGGTCACGCGAGGCTCCGCTGGGGTCGATTCAATCGGCCGTGGACAAAGTTGCGGATGGTTTGCAGGCGGAAGTCATATATGTGGCTTCGGGGGATTTTCACGAATCGATCGTGATCAAAGCCGGCGTTACTATTTACGGGAGTCGTGATCCCAACAACAACTGGTTTCCATCGGATGGAGACTCGACGGTTGTATTCGGACAGACGGTCGAGGGTCATGCCGTGGCGATGGCGATACACAATGTCTCCACGGCGTTGAGTCTGCGGAATCTGACTATTATTGGCGGTGACGCCACAGGGCCGGGAGAGGGGTCTTACGGCGTTTGCTGCGCCAACTCGCCAAGCGTGGAGTTGCGAAACTGTACGGTTCGCTCCGGCGACGGAGCTCCCGGTGTGGCGGGAGTCGATGGAGAGGCAGGGGCCGACGCGACAGATAGCAGTCTGGCCCAGGGAGGGGAAGGCGGCACGGGCGGCTACGAGCAAGGAGGAGATTACGCCTGCGATTACGCGTGGTGGTGCCTGTATATTTGCGGCACCGAATACCCTCCGACCGACGGTGAGCAGGGCTTCTGCACCGACGGTTCTCAGACAGGCGGTCAGGGAGGAACCATCCTCAGTGGGGCAGGCGAAGATGGCGCCCCGGGCAGCGTGGGAACGGACGGTCTCGGTGGAGAGAGCGCTCCGACGTTCCTTTTGTCCGGTGATGTGGTGCTGGCCTCAATCCGGGACGGAGGTGATGGCGGTAACGGCGGACCAGGTTGCGGCGGCGGCGGCGGAGCCGGTGGCGGTCACTCGGGTTGCGGTCACTCCAGTGCTCCGGTGCCCGGTGCGAATGGCGGCAATGGCGGCGCAGGTGCCGGTCCCGGCAGCGGTGCGACCGGCGGAACATCGGGTGGCAGTTCAATAGCGCTGGTTGTCTATCAAAGCTCGGTTACCCTGACAAACTGCCGTATGATTTCAGGTCTGGGAGGCCAAGGTGGTGACGGCGGGTCCGGCGGTCCCGGTGGATTGGGACAGCCCGGTGGAGAGTCGTGGAGTGATTACGATTTCTTTTTGAATGGCGGGACCGGCGGTAAAGGAGGCGATGGCGGGCGCGGCGGTCACGGCGGCGGTGGCGCCGGTGGTGCATCTATGGCAGTGGCAGTCGTCAACGGTTCCTCGGTTCACTACGACTTCGATACGGAATTGACACCCGGTCAGCCCGGCACAGGCGGCGAGAGTGAGGGCAATGCCGGAGCGGATGGCGTGCGGGATGATGTGTATGGCGATGGGGCAGCGAAATAAGCGGCGCGCGATTATAATCTACGCAGGAAGTTATACAATCACGCCTGCCACATGATCGTCATATGCCTCGGTGATTTTCACGTTCACGATGCCGCGGCCACCGGCGTAGGTGGGGGGGAGCTTTACCCTGATATAGTTGTCTGAAATTCCCCAATGAAATCCGCCATCGTGCTGCTTGTATTCCGCAATAACACCGAGTGTCTGGCCGACCTGGCGTCGAAGCGCCTCACGACGCAACCGTCTTGAGATGCGGGCGAGGATGGCGTTGCGCTCTTTGATTATTTCCGGTTGTATTTTATCGGTCATTGCCGCCGAAGCGGTGTTGTGGCGGTCGGAATACGAGAAGACGTGCAGGTAATCAATCAATCCCGATTCAGCGAGAGATTTGGTTTCGTTGAAATCTTTGTCGGTTTCGCCGGGGAAGCCGACGATGACGTCGGCGCCAATAACCGTCTTCGGCCGCGCCGATTTCACTTCGGCAACGCGTTTGATATATATCTCGCGATCGTAAGGCCGGCGCATGAGTTTCAGGATGCGGCTCGAACCGGACTGAAGCGACAGATGCCAGTGACGGCAAATGCGGCCATCGGACTCGGCATACAATTTCAGCAACTCGCCGCGGACGGTTTGCGGTTCAATCGATGAAAGGCGGATGCGCTTGATGTCGGTTTCATCGATGATCATCCGGCATAGGGCGGCGAGATTCTTGACCGGTAATTCCGCCTTGCGGCGTTGGTAATACCCCATGTTCAGGCCGGTAAGAACGACTTCCTCGAAGCCGGCATCAACGAGTCCGCGGATTTCCTCGAGTATTTCGCCGGCATCGCGGTGATGAAGTTTACCGCGCACCTGCGGAAGGATACAGAACGAACACCACTGGTTGCAACCGTCGGAGATTTTCAGCCAGGCGCGATTGTGCTGGCTGAAATCGGCGATATGTGGCGAGCAGTTTTTGTCCGGCTCGGTGTCAAACAGGTCCGGCAGGTGACGGGGGAGAATCTCGGCGATGGATTCTTTCTCGGCATTCTTGATAATGACATCCACACCCTCCATGCCGGCGATTGTCTCCGGGTCGCTGTCGACATAGCATCCGGCGACGACAATCCCGGCCGAGGGATTCTGGCGCGCCGCGCGACGAATCAGGTTGCGGCTGCTCTGGTCGGCGCGGTGAGTCACGGTGCAGGTATTGATGATATACAGGTCGGCACGCTCGCCTTTTTTAGCGCGTTCGAACCCGAACCGGTACAGCTCGGTCGCAATCCGCTCCGATTCATATTGGTTGAGCCGGCAACCGGTCGTCTGAACAGAGACTTTCTTCATCCGTGTTGACGCCATAACTGTGATAATATACGAAAATTCCCGGAATGAAAACGGAATTTTATGTGTAGACTAGTTAGCGACACGTTAATATGCGATCATAAACGCCAATGGCGAGATAAAAGTCCTTGTTATGGAATAACAACCGCCCAGGGAGGAGTGTCATGTTCAGACAAGTTCCAGGATGCAGTTTAATCATAATCGTACTTGCGGCCCTGCTGGGGGTTGCATCGGGCGCCTGGGGTCAGGAAGATACGACTGAAATCCCCATTGACGGGTCTATCCATCAGCCGGGCGAGATTGTCCTGATCGCTCAGAAATCAACGGTTGCATACTTGATTGAGATGTTGCCCGAGGATACGGTTCTCGAGGAGACAGAGGAACCGACAGTCCTCACGCCCACTTTATATCGAGATACATCGGAAGGAAAGATCAGTTTACTGGGTTACGAGATTTCAGATTCTCTCGGCGGCCTGTTGGCGATGGCGGAAGGTGCATTTGAGGCACGGGATTACAGGGCTGCGCTCGACTTGTATCGTGAAATGCGGCAGGTGGACCCGAAATATTACCACGCGCTGACACTGATTGGCGATGCCTGGTTCATGATGGAAGAATACGACAGCGCCGTGGTTGCGTTTCAGCGGTCTATAGAGGAGAACTTCATCGACTATCAATCTCACTGGTTTCTTGCGGATTCGTACTGGAAACTCGGGGAGCAAGAGCAGGCGTTGCGAGAGCTGACGATAGCCCATGTTTTGAACCGCAATCATTCGAAGTTGAAAGAGACTCTGATGGCGAGGCGAAAGGAAATCGGCCGACCGTGGAAGGACTGGGAATTCAAGCCGCAGTATATCCTTGAGAAAGTCGGGGACCAGGTCCATGTGGCCGCAAAGGAAGGTTGGCTGGGATATGCACTGGTAAAAGCGCTCTGGAAATATGAACCCGGGTACCGCGAGAAGATGAGGGGCGAAAAATCAGACGACAGCCAGTGGAGCATGCTGGAAGAGAAGGAGGCGCTGGCGCAATGCACCGCGTTTCCAGAGCAACACGAGACCCTTATGAGTATCATCAGAAGTGGCTACGCGTTTGAGTTCATCTACTATGAAGTCATGATGACCCGATACCCCTCCTCAACACTGATGATGCCTGAGCCGGTGTCGGACCGGTTGATCGAGTACATCAACACGTTTCACTGACCGAGCAACCGTGGGTAAAATCAAAACGGCGGCTGTGTGAGGCACAGCCGCCGTTCTTATAAGAAAAAAGCAAGGAGTAGTCTATTCTTCTTTCTTTTCTTCCTCGGAAGAAGTCTCCTCTTCGGGTTTTTCCTCCGTTTCAGCAGTAGCTTCGGCTGCTTCGCCTGCTTCAGCTGGAGTTTCCTCAGTCGCTTCAGCCTGTTCTTCACGTTCTTCAACGCGGGCTTCGGCTTCTTCGGCAAGTTCCTCTGACGGCAGTTCGACGGCAGCCTGAGCTTTCAGTTCTTCAGGCATAGCCTCGGCCAGCGCCTTGCCCTCGGTCGCCGGATGGGCGGCGAGGTACGCATCGAACTCATCGCGCTCGCGCTTCTTGTAATAGGCGACCACGGAGAGAACGATCTTGTGCTGGTGCCGGTCGAGTTCGATGACCTGGAGCGGGATCGACTCGCCTTCGTTGAAGACGCCGGTCGGGTCGGTGAGTTCCTTGCTCGCCAATTGGGCGGTAGGAACGAATCCTTCCAGGTTATCGCCGAGATCAACCACGACGCCGCGGTCCATCACCTTGGTGATAGTGCCGAGGCATTCGGAGCCAACCGAGTATTTCCGGGCGATATCGGGCCACGGGTCTTCGGTCAACTGCTTGTAGCCGAGCGAAATGCGCCGGTTTTCGTGATCGATCTTGATCACCTTGACATCAACCCGGTCGCCCTTCTTCATCACTTCCGAGGGATGCTGAATCCGCTTGGTCCAGGACATGTCGGAAATGTGAACGAGGCCGTCGATACCTTCTTCGAGTTCCACGAAAGCGCCGAACGCGGTGAGATTGCGCACCTTACCGCCCACGACTTTGCCGATGGGGTATTTCTCGTCGATAGTCAGCCACGGATCGGGCTCCATCTGCTTGATGCCGAGGGAGATCTTCTCGTTGTCCTTGTCGACCGAGAGCACGACCGCGTCGACCATGTCGTTCACGTTCATGATCTTCGACGGATGTTTAATGTGCTGGGTCCAGGACATTTCGGAAATATGAATGAGTCCCTCGATACCTTTCTCGAGTTCGACAAACGCCCCGTAATCCGTGATCGAGACGACCCGCCCGGTGACTTTTTTACCGATCGGGTATTTCTGCTCGATATTCTCCCACGGATAAGGGGTCATCTGCTTGAGGCCGAGAGAAATACGCGAGGTGTTTTCGTCGAAATCCAGAATCTTGACGTCGATCTTCTCGCCCAACGAAACCATCTCCGAGGGGTGACGAATCCGGCCCCACGACATATCGGTGATATGCAGGAGTCCGTCGACGCCGCCGAGGTCGATGAAGACGCCGAAGTCGGTGATATTTTTCACCACGCCCTGGCGAATCTGTCCTACCTCGATTTCATTGAGGAGAGTGGCCCGCATGCGTTCGCGCTCTTCTTCGAGTACGACGCGCCGGGAGACGACGATGTTGCGTCGGCTCTTGTTAAGCTTGATGATCTTGACATACATGGCTTCGCCGATCAGGGCGTCGAAGTCGGGAACCTGACGCAGCGAGATCTGCGAGCCGGGCAGGAAGGCATCGACACCCATGATGTCGACCACCACGCCGCCCTTGATACGCCTGACGACACTACCTTCCACGGTATCACCGGAGTCGTGGATATCGCGGATCTTGTCCCAGACGCGCATGAAGTCTGCTTTTTGCTTGGACAGGATGAGCTGGCCGTTGGAATCCTCGATCTGTTCGAGGAACACTTCGATTTCATCGCCGACCGCAATGTTCAGCGGCGCCGGGAATTCTTCGATCGGGATAATACCCTCCGACTTGAAACCGACGTCGACGATTACGTCGTCCTGGGCGACTCCGATAACCTTGCCCTGGACGATTTCACCTTCTTTGATGTCCTTGATGGTCGAGTCGTACATTTCGACCATGGCGTCGTACTGGTCCTTGTCGTAGACGACACCCGAAACGTCGGTGATTTTCATCGACTCGACTTCGGGAACCTCCGTGACGGTCGGCGTTTCGGTCTGACGGGCCCTGGCCTTTTCGGCCACCCGTCGCCGGCGGTCGGTTACAACTTCCTCGGTTTCCTCTTCTTCTTCGGTTACCGGAGTTGCCAGTTCGGCGTCCTTGACATCCTTTTTGGTGATTTTGGTTTTGGCCTTGGTGGTTTTTTTGCCGGACGTAGCTTTGCGTTTGCTCGGCTTTTTCGGGGCACCACCCTTTGATGTTGATCGCGGGGATCGATTGGCTTGTGCCATTGATTTAAGAGAACCTCCTAACGGAATCCGGCGGCTTGGATTTTTCCGACGGCGGAAAACCACCGAATGTTCTGCCCTTTGCGACTCCCGGGACCTTTCTTTCCCGGAGCCTGACAAAGACAGACTGTCTATATAGCAATATTCTGCGAAAATTCAAGGGGTTTTCGCGAAAAAATACTGCTCAGGCCCACTTTTTCGGCAGTTCGGACGGTTTACTTAACCGTTTGCGCCTCTTCCTTTAAGGCCGTGATTCGCCGCATGACTTCGCGGCCGATAGCCATGTATCCGTCCTTGTCGGCGGGTTGCGAACTGACCCAATCGGCGGGGATCGGCTCACCATAGACCATCATCATCCGAAGACGACCCCAGAAGCAGTCTTTGAGCCGGTTCGAGCCCTGAATGTAGCCGGGTACGATGGGACATTCGGCCCGACGCGCCATCATCCCGATGCCGAGTTTCGGTTGAAGGAATTCGCCGGTTTTCGAGCGGGTGCCTTCGGGAAAAACGAGCAGGGGAAAGCCGTCTTTGATCACTTCCATGGACTGCCGCAAAGCTTGGCGGTCGACCGCTCCGCGACTGATCGGCAGGGCGTTTGTACGGTGAATTACGTTACCGAAGATTTTGTTCTTGAACAGTTCGCGCTTGGCGAGGAAATACATCTGCCGCGGCGCCCAGCTTCCGACCATGAGAGGATCAAAATAGGAAATATGATTGGTCGCGACAATGCAGCCGCCGGTTTTGGGGAAATGCTCCTGTCCATACGTCTTGATGCGGAAGATCAGCGTCGATATAATCCTTGTGAGGGACCAACCGGCATAATAGAGTATTTTGACTCGTGCGCGTTTTGCCATTTTACCACAGCCCCGCAACCACTCCGGAAACCGCGAGGATCATCGCGATGGCCACGACGACGATAAGAACCCAGATGAGCGCAACAAAGAAGTATTGAAGCGGGTTTCTGCGGTCGTCGTCGGTCATCGGTCGCCACCAACTCTGTCTATTTCACAATTGAAAGGATCAGGGAGATGATATGTTCCACCTGCTCTTCGATGGTCATGTTGCTGGTGTCGACGACATAGGCGTCTCTTGCCCGGCGGAGGGGAGAGTTCTGACGACCGGAATCGAGGGCGTCGCGGCGTTCGATATCGCGAACCTGTTCTTCGAGGCTGGTGGAAACGCCGAGTTTGGCCATGTCGATCAACCGGCGCTGGGCGCGGACTTCGACGGATGCATCCATATAGAACTTGAAATCGGCCTCCGGGAACACCACGGTGGTGGTATCGCGACCTTCGGCAACGATAGAACCGGGCTTTCCAAGTTTGCGCTGTTTGTCGACCATTGCCTCCCGGACGCCTTTGTGTGCCGAAACCTCGGAGACGTGCTGAGTCACCTCCGGGCTGCGGATTTCATCGGTGACATCTTCGCCGTTGATACGGACGTGATTGACATCTTCGTGCGTTTCGAACTCGATAGCGACCGATTTAGCGAGGACGGTCAATTTGGCGGCATCGGAAGGAGAAACGTCGTGTTTTAACGCCAGCCAGGTCAGGGCGCGGTACATGGCCCCGGTGTCGAGATACTGGTATCCGAGAGCTGCGGCTAACAGTCTGGCGGTGGTGGACTTACCGGAACCGGCCGGACCGTCGATCGCGATTACTTTGCCTTTGAGTCGGGATAGATTGTACTTCGTGATGGCCATCGGCTCCAAAGGTATTCAGACGGGACGGTTATGGCAAACTAAAAGTAATCCGGGGGGAACGGCTGGATCGGTGCTTGCGGTCAATCGGTTTCCGGTTGGGTGGGAAATAAATTCCATTTCATACGAAGTAACAGTGAGGGTGGCCATTGCATTCGCGCACGCAATACACTGTCGCACAGTCGGTTGGTCGCATACGGACGAGATTGGCATTAGCGTTGCTTTCACACGCCGTGGAAAAATACCGTTTAGGGGTTATTACATGGCTGATGAAGCAAAAGAGAATGCGAATGGAATGCCGGCAGGCGGGACGGAAGAGCCTGATGCCGGAAGTGGGAAGCCCAGGAGCAATCTGATCAAGTATGTGATCATGGCGGTCGGCGGAGTGCTGGCGGTTACGGTTGTCGCCGTGATGGCGGCATTGCTTCTGGGAGGAGACAAGACCGCGGTGACTTCGGATGGGCCCGAAACATCCCAGGTCGCGGACAAAGAGCCTGCCGCGAAGCCCGCAAAGCAAGATTCCGCCGCATCCACGAGTCCTGATACCGATTTAGCCGCCTTGCTCGGCGGGGACAGTCTCGGGCTCGCTCTCGATGAAAATGATCCGTCGGTTATTCAATATATACAGGAAAGTCTCGACTATCTCGACTACGAACCGACCAAGTCTGACGTCTCGGCTGACGGCTCCGAGGGGGGAGCCGGCATGTCCAAGGAAGATTCTCTGGGGGCGGTCGACTGGCTGAAAGAAGAGAAGGCCAAGCTGGCCAAGCGTGAGAAGGACCTGGAGCGTCGTGAAAAAGAACTTCAGGCGCTCGACAAGCAGGTCAGCAAGAAACTCGTGACACTCGAGCAGGCTGAATCGGCGCGTGTTGCCGAACTGGCAAAGCTGTACGACGGTATGGACCCGCGCTCGGTGGCCAAGCTGATGCTGAATCTCGACGACGAAACGGTGGTCGCAATTTTGCCGCGCATGAAACAGAAGAGCGCCGCCCAGGTGCTTTCGCTGTTTTCGCCGGAACGCGCCGCCCGGCTCTCCAAGAAACTGATAACGATTGCGGAAAACTGATACATGTTGAACCCGGGAAATAACATACTCAATCTTCTGCTCGGCATACCGGCGTCGAATGACGCGGCCCCGCAACCCGGCCAGCCTTCAATTAATGGAGGGGGCGAGGGCTTTGCCGCGATATTCGATCTGCTGCTGACGCCGAAGATGGAAAATCCCGGGAGCGCGTTTGATTTCAATCTGCCTCTGACCAACCCTCCGGTTGAATATAGTGATTTCCAGAAGAATGACCTGTCGGCACTTGCCGGCAATCAAAAGCAATCGACTGCAACAGCAGACGAGTTGTGGGGAAGTATTATCCCTGCGGACAAGAATCAAGCGATCGATTTAGCGGACTTTGTCGAGTACGTTGCCGCAGATAGCGAAAGCAACACGCAAAAGAACGTCCAACATCGAACGTCGAGTGAATCAGTGATTGCAATGCTTCCATCGCAGGGTCCCATCACCAATGCCAGGCTTACCGAGATTCTGGGCACGCGACCGGTGGATCTGCCAACCGGGACATTTACGGTTCTCGACGCAAAGGTTGACGATGGCAATGTAGTGCTCGACCTCCAACCGAAAGATCAGGCCGGAGTGACAATTCGATTGAGCTTACCGGCGCAAAAATTCCAGGAATTGTTTGGACTTTCCGGTGCAGCCAAATCACACCTTGTGATGCCGGGGATGGATCGCGTACAGCGCGTGAATGTTGAACCGGGCACTCTGACCGAAGCCAGACGGATTGAAGAACTGGCGTTGAAGCTCAATCTCAAAGAGATCGAAATTTCCGATGTGAGCAAAGCCGCCAAAAGTCCGACGGTCGAAGATAACTCGGCAAAAGTCGTTACGGTCAAGATTGTCGCTGAAAACGCCGGACAAGAGTTGGTTATCAAGGCCAATCTGCTCAGAAACGAGCTAAGCGCCACAACGCCAAATAGATTTGTGCCGGATAATCCGGCGGCAGATGCGAGTGTCGATAACCGGCAATTGACTTCAAAGCCAGATCCGGCAGAAGCAGTGGTCAAACAGGCTATGCAGAATCATTCCCCGGCAAACGGTTTTGCAGCGGAACAGTTCAAATGGGAAGAGCGGATGCTGAGGTCTTTCGACAAGTCTGACTTGATCAATGCCGATCAGGCGAAAGCAACGCCGGATGTTCAGCACATGCTCGACAATGGGCGTGTACAGGGAGAGAAAATCAGTTTGCAGCCGGTCCGGTTCAGTCTGCCGGAAAATCTCAGCGCGGCACTTCGTCCGAACGGCAGAACAGTGATGATCCGGGTGGAGCCGGAATCCCTGGGACCGGCACGGCTGCACTTGAGCATGCACGGCGATATGCTCACGGCGCGCGTGACCGTTGAAAATGTTCATGCCAGGGCGGCAATCGAGGGCTCGCTCGACCAGTTGACGGGTCAACTCGCCCGGGCCGGGATCAAGGTACACCATGTTGAAGTCAATGTGGCGGGCAGTGATGTAGGCGGCCAGTTCTTCGAGCGCCGTCCGGAATGGAACCGCCCCATACATAATCAGCACATCGTGAACGATACGGAACTTGAGCGCGATGCAATCAGTCCGTCGGTAATGGCCTCGTATCGGTCGTCAAGCTACGTGGGCGCCGACGGAGTGAATGTCTTCGCATAGGAGAATAGAACATGTCATTTATATCACCGATAGCCACCGATGCCAGCGGGCAACCAAGACAGACCGGCAGCCTGCAATCACTCGGCAAGGACGACTTCCTGCAATTGCTCGTAACCAAGCTGCAGTACCAGGATCCCCTTAACCCGATGGAAGATCAAGACTTTATCGCGCAGCTGGCGCAGTTTTCATCGCTGGAGCAGATGAGCAATATCGCCGAGGGGATATCAACATCGAATCAGTGGGACTACATGCAGATGCAGTCCATCAACAATACCATGGCCTCGGGTTTGATCGGCAAGGAGATCAAGGCCACATATGACGGGGTGTATGTCGATTCGGACACCAAGCCGACGATTTCATTCACGACCGATCAGTATGCAGAACGGATCGAGTTCCACATCAAGGACGCCGAAGGCGTTACGATTGCCACGCTGGAATCGACAGAGGTTGCCCCCGGTACCGGAAGTATCACGTGGGACGGCAAGGATGATCTCGGCAACCGCGTTGAGGACGGCTATTACGAGGTTGAAGCGGTGGCGACCGATGCCAACGGCGAGACGTTCTCTCCGAAGCTGTCGCTGGTCGGGCTGGTGACGGCTATCACCTACCGTGACGGATCGGCTTTCCTGAATGTCAATGGGATCGAGATTTCGCTCGGCGATGTCACCGCCATCGGTGAACCCGGTGCGTTCACGGAAGATGACTGAGGAGTGAAGGAAGATGAGTATTAGCGGCGGCGTTAAGATAACGAATTACCAGCGACCGGTTGACCTGCTTGACATAGCCCGGCGCGGCAAACAGACGGCGACAACCGGCAAGAGCGGCGAGACCTCGTTCAGGGACATGTTTTCGCGTGAACTGGCGGGGAGCCGGGATGTGAATTTCTCGAAGCATGCGAGTCAGCGATTGTTTTCGCGCGGCATAGAGATGAGCGACGATGAACTGGCGCGACTCGCCGACGCTATCGACAAGGCCGAGGCCAAGGGATCGCGCGAGACACTGGTGCTCGCTGATGACTTTGCGCTGCTGGTGTCGGTGAAGGACCGCACGGTGGTGACGGCGTTCGACCGCGACAGTCTTCGCGAAGGGATAGTGACGTCGATTGATTCAGCGGCAATACTTTGATGACAAGATAGAGACATGATACCAAACCATAACATACCACAGAGGCTGGTCCCCGTAGTAGACGGGGAGGCCTTGCGTGATTGCAAGGAGGTAACAACGCCATGATGGGTTCGTTGTATGCCGGTGTGTCCGGCTTGAAAAACCACCAGACCAAGATGAATGTCATTGGCAATAATATCGCCAATGTCAATACCATCGGTTTCAAACCGGGTCGGGTGAATTTCCAGGAAGCCCTGGTGCAAACGTTCAAGGGCGCCGGCCGTCCTTCGGCGGTATCCGGCGGTACCAATCCCATTCAGCTCGGCCTGGGAATCCAGGTTGCGACTATCGACAACCTGTTCCTCCAGGGCGGTCTGGAGACGACGGGGCAGATAACCGACCTGGCCATCCAGGGCCAGGGGTTCTTCATCCTCGGCGACAACTTCGGCAACAAGTTCTATACCCGCGCCGGTGCATTCGGCTTCGACGCCGACTCGACGCTGGTCGATCCGGGTACGGGACTGTACGTGCTTGGCAAGATGGCTGACGCGACGGGCAACATTCCGTCGCTGGCCACTACCGGCATGATCACCCTGCCGTTCGGTCAGCAGGATCCGGCCAACGCGACGGAGAATGTCACGTTGGCGAACAATCTCGACGCTTCGGCGACGGATTCAATCGCGTCGCTGACCAATGCCGGGAATTCGGGCGTTGTGTCGGTCAACGGTACGGCGATCAACGGTGTCGGCGGCACCCACGTGATTTCGATCACCGGTGCGCAGGCGATGCGGTCAACCTTCACCGGTACCAACCTCGGAAATGACGGCACCGGCGGTGTGACAACCGGCGCTTTGACCGGTTCGATGACACTGGCTGATCTTGGCGTTACCGATTACTCCAATTTTGGATTTTCGGTCGACGGCAGCCCGGTAGAGTACATCTCCGGTTTGAACGCGACCTCGAGCGTGAATGACGTGATCAATGCGATCAACCAGATCGACGGTATCACCGCCAGTCTGAGCGGCGGTGAAATCACCATCCAGCGCGATCGGGCGGGTGATCCTTCCGAGTATTTCTTCACCTCGACCACCGGCACGGTGACGGTCGGCGCCGGCGGCGGAGCGACAGACGGTAACGTCGTCGGCGTGCTGTTTGGCGTCAATGGTGCGACATTCACCTCGGCAGGCGGCGCCGCTTCGACCTTTGTCGCCACCGATACGTTCACGCCCGACCGCGGTATCGATGCAGCGGCCGGTCCGGATATCAGTCAGCTGGAGCTCGTCTATGATGAACGCACCGGACTGGTTGTCGGCCTGAGCGGACTCGGTGACGGCGGTGTGGAAATCAAAGCCGGTCCCGGCGGTCTTCAAGCCACCGCGGGCGCGGATTTGATTGTCGATACCGAGCCGACCATCCACTCGACATCGATCAATGTCTACGACTCGCAGGGTTCGAAGCACACGCTGACAATCGAATTTTTCAAGTCGCTGCTCGACAACCGCTGGGAGTGGTCGGCTTCGACACTCGGCAACGAGGAGATTACCGTCGGCCAGCGCGGATATGTGACGTTCAATTCAGATGGTTCCCTGGCGACTTTCGAGTATGCCGCGGGAGCTTCATCGGTAGTTATCAATCCGAACAACGGCGCTGATACGATGAGAATCGCGTTCGACGCCGGGACATCGGGCAACTATGACGGTCTGACGAGCTTTGCCTCCGGCAGCCACACCGCGGCCATCATTGGCCAGGACGGCTACGGCATGGGCATGCTGCAGAAGATATCAATCGACAAGAGCGGAAATATCTCGGGTATTTTCTCGAACGGTATTACCCGTCGCCTGGCGCAAATCTCTCTGGCTGACTTCAATAACCAGGCCGGTCTGCGGAAAGCGGGTCGATCGATGTTCCAGATCTCGGCCAATTCCGGTGAAGCGGTCGAAGGCGTCGCCGGTGAGACGATCTCGGGCGAGATCACTTCGGGCGCGCTGGAATCGTCCTCGGTCGATATCGCGCAGGAGTTTACGTCGATGATCACCACGCAGCGCGGTTTTCAGGCCAATGCAAGAATCATCACCACTTCAGACAGCATGCTGGATGAACTGGTGAACTTGAGAAGATAAACGGTAAATGATAAAAGTGACGCGCATCAACGCATCGGAACTGGTGATTAACTCGGATCTGATCGAATTCGTCGAGTCGATTCCGGACACGATCATCTCCCTGACGACGGGGAAGAAGGTGATGGTGCAGGAAACGGTTGACCAAATCATCGAGCGCGTCGCTGAGTTCAAACGGTTATGCACTGCCCGGATCGATCATCCGGGCAGTGTGAATGTCCCCGAGGGGAATTGATTATGGCAGTAGATGATGACAAGACCACGGTCGCAATGAATGACGCTGCCGAGGAGCCGGCCCCGAAAAAAGGGCCGAACAAGCTGCTGGTGTTCGGCGGTCTTGGACTCGGCGTGGTCATTGTGGGCGTCGTGCTGGCGTTATTCGTGATTAAACCGATGCTGATGAAGTCCGACGACGGCCATAGTGCGGCAAAGACCGAAGAGACTGATAAGAGCGATCACAAGAAGTCGGAGAAGGGTGAAGGCGGCGGTGTCGTGTACACGATCAAGGACATCGTCATCAACCCGGCCGGCACGGGCGGGTCGCGATTTCTCTCGGTGTCGTTCGGTTTCGAGCTTGGTTCCGCCGCCTTGGCGAGAGAGTTCGAGGATCGCGAACCGCTGGTGCGGGACGCGTTGATTACGATCCTTTCATCCAAGACGGTGGCCCAGCTGACGGATATCAAGCAGAAGGAAATCATGCGGTACCAGATCAAGCACCGCCTCTCCCAGTTGTTCCAGACGGAAGACCTGGAGGGCGTGTACTACACCGATTTCGTGCTGCAATAGAGGATTCACGACGTGGCGAAGATTCTCTCACAGGAAGAAATTGATGCCCTGCTGACGACGGTAGCATCGGGCGAACAGGACGCCGACTCAGCATCGTTTGACGAAGAGCGCCTGCGTTCGATCATCGCGTATGACTTCAGGCACCCGAATCGTGTCTCCAAGGACCAGATTCGGACGCTGGAGAACATGCACGATAATTTCTCCGGGCACTTCGGTTCGGCGTTATCGGCGATGATGCGTACGATTGTCGATGTGGACCTGGTATCGGTGGACCAGATAACCTATTCCGAGTTTATCATGTCGCTGGTATCACCGTCGTGCACGTACACGTTTTCGGCCCAGCCGCTGGAGGCGGTTTGCCTGGTCGATTTCAACCCGACACTGACTTTCAGCCTGATCGACCGCATGTTCGGCGGCCACGGTAAAGTACTGGAGTCGGAGCGTGAATTGACCGGTATTGAACGTTCAGTGATGACCAAACTGGTTAAGCGGCTGTACACCGAATTGACCAAGTCATGGGAGCATCTCGTACAGATACAGGTGGAGCAGGTCAGTTTCGAAACGAATCCGCAGTTTATCCAGATTGTGCCGCCGGGCGAGACGGTAGTCGTGATTTCGTTCCAGGTCAAGCTGTTCCAGGCGACCGGGCTGTTAACTATCTGCTATCCGTACGTCGCGCTGGAGCCGGTGATGTCGCGTCTCTCGGCGCAAAACTGGATTGACGCCACCAAGAAGAAGAACCTCACTCAGGACCGCCAACTCAACGCCAATAACCTCAAGAATGTCGAAGCGGAACTCTCCATGATCTTGCTGGACTCGAAAATCAAGATGCGGGATTTTCTGCACCTGAAGCTTGGCGATGTGATTCCGTCGGAGAAGAAGATTAACCTGCCTGCAACAGTGACCGTGAATAAGCGGTGCAAGTTTGTGGCCAAACCGGGACTGGCCGGCAAGAAGCGGGCGTTCCAGGTTGTCGGCCTGTGGCATGAACCGACCGAGGAGAATAAAGATGACTGATGAAAAGGACATGAATCCGTCTGCCGATGAGTCGGCGAAGCAGGATGCCTCGTCGCCCCCGGGCGAAAGCTCCTCTGCGTTCACTCCGGACGGAACAGGTACCGGGGATGTCCAGAAGCAAGCTGATGCTGCCGGTGAGACTTCCGCTGTCGATGCTGCTCAGGATGAGCCCGAAAGCGATGGGAGTCCGGTCGATGATCTGATGCAGTCGGCGGCCGAAGGCCAGATCTCCGAGGAGGACGCCGAAGCTGCGATGCTGGAGATGCTCAAGGACCTTCCGCAGGACGAATCAGGAGCGTCGCCGGACGACATCGACTTTGGGTCCGGCCAGGTTTCCAGAGCGGAGTTCCAGCAGCTGTCCCAGGCAGCGAGTACATCGCCGGCTCGGAATATCGACCTGCTGATGGATGTCGATCTGCCGGTGTCCATCGAACTCGGGCGTACCAAGTTGACGATTTCGGATATCCTGTCGCTTGGTCCCGGCTCGGTAGTTGAGCTCAACAAGCTCGCGGGCGAACCGGTCGATCTGATGGTGAACTCCAAGATTGTCGCCAGGGGAGAGGTCGTGGTGGTTGACGAGAACTTCGGTCTGCGCATCACCCAGTTGATGACGCCGGAAGAAAGGTTGAAGCTGCTTGGAAAGGAATAGCCGTCAGAGCCGCCGGACCGTCATCATGACGGTCGTCATTCTCGCGGTGGCGCTAATCGGGCTGTTTGCCGTCAATGTCGATCGCGCCGGCGCCGATAAGATGAGTGCGCTGTACTCTCAACAGACCACGGGCGTCGATTCGGCGTTGGGAACGTCGTCGGCTGTCACCGGCGGCAGCGCTGCCGGAAGCATATTCAAGATGCTCAGCGCTCTCGTGATCGTGATCGCCTGCATCTACCTTGGCATTTACCTGCTGAAAAAGCTGATGGGCCGCAAGTACGGCGGTTACAGCAAGGACAACCTGCTCCAGGTGATAGAAACGACTTACGTCGGTCCCAAGAAGACCGTGTCGCTGGTTCGCGTCGCCGACAAGGCGGTGCTGATCGGCGTGACTGATAATACGATTTCGGTATTGACCGAACTTGATGAGGCCAAGACGGCCGAAATTATGCCGGCGGTCGCCGCTGAAGAGAGTGGAGAACCGTTCAGTCGGTTTTTGACTTCGGCTTCCGTCAGGCTGAAAGAGTTTCGACTGAAGAAAAGCGGTGTGGCGCTGGACGGTTGATCCGGTGCAGCTATTCGGCAGTTGAAGCAGATGTCGTAACATGGATGTTGCGACAGACAGACAAAACGATATAGGATATGTCAAAGCTTATCAAAATACTGTCCGGGGCGGGACTATTCCTGGCGCTGTCCGCCGCAAATGTGGCGGCCCAGGCACTGCCCAAAGTCTCTGTCGAGGTGGGCAAAGCGACCGAACCGAGTGAACTGTCGACCACCCTCGAGATAATCATCCTGTTGACCATCCTGGCGCTGGCGCCGTCGATCCTGATCATGGTGACGTCGTTCGTGCGCCTGACGGTCGTGCTGTCGTTCCTTCGGCAGGCGATGGGGTCAAACCAGATGCCGCCGAACCAGGTGATTGTCGGGCTGGCGCTCATCCTGACATTCTTCATCATGTCACCGGTGGTGAGTAAGTCCTACGACGAGGGCATCAAGCCGTACCTCGACAAGCAGATTAGCGGGGAGGAGGCGTTCGACAAGACAGTTCAACCGGTGCGGAAGTTCATGCTGGCGCAGACCCGCGAGCAGGACCTGGCGCTGTTTGTCAGTATTGCAAAACTGAAAGCACCGGAAACACCGGACGATATTCCTTTGCAGGTGCTGGTGCCGGGCTTTGTCATATCGGAATTGCGCACGGCGTTCCAGATAGCGTTCGTGATCTTCATACCATTTCTGGTGATCGATATGGTGGTGGCGTCGGTGCTGTTATCCATGGGTATGATGATGTTACCGCCGATCATTGTTTCGCTGCCGTTCAAGATCCTATTGTTCGTGCTGGTCGACGGCTGGTACCTGCTGGTCAAGTCGCTGGTGGAATCGTTCCATATGTGAGGAGATTTCGTTCATGACGCCGCAAATGGTAGTGAGTATCGGTCGCGAGGCATTGACAGTGACGCTGATGGTCGCGGGTCCGATGTTGTTGTTCGGGCTTATAATCGGCCTGATCATCTCGGTCTTTCAGTCGGTGACGCAGATCAACGAAATGACGCTTACGTTCGTCCCAAAAATTCTGGCGGTAGCCCTGGCGCTGCTGATTTTCCTGCCGTGGATGATCAACATGGTCACCGATTTCACCCATCATATGTATGACCTGATACCGGTTTTGGTGGGGTAATTGGATGGCTGACTTTAGTCCGAACTTTGAACTTTTTTCCTACAGTCCTGGTAAACTTTTCCACAATACCGGCCTCTTCGCCCGACGGGCGAAATTACCCGTAATGTAACCAGCAAAACCACAACACCTTAGAAGCCCCGTTAACGCTGTTTCAATCCGGCACACGGTTTGAGTAAAGGGTTGACGAATAAGGCGAAGTACGAGGTTTTCAGGGTGTTTGATTTCATAACTTACGGAACAGAAAAGCTTCAACTCTTCCTGATGATCATGCTCAGATCGTCGGGGCTTTTTCTGCTCGCTCCAATCCTCGGCCACAAGTCAATCCCGCTGCTGGTACGTGTCGGGATGATCGTGCTGTTCGCGATTATCCTGGTGACGGCGATGGGGAATGTGGCCCTGCCGGAAATAAACTCCCTGTTCCAGCTGGTCGGCATTGCGTTCAAAGAACTGCTGGTCGGTCTGATTATCGGCTTTGTCTTCATGCTCATCCTGCTGGCGGCGCAGGCCGCCGGTTCGGTGGTCGGCTACCAGATAGGTCTATACCTGGCGAACGTGCTCGATCCGAACACGCATTCTCAGGTCAGCGTGATCGGGCAGTTCTGGTTTTTGGTGGCGATGCTGATCTTCCTGACGATCAACGGCCACCATATGATCATCTCCGCTTACAGTGACAGTTTCGAATTGATCCCGCCGGGTTACGTAGCGATGAACGGCGCGGTCGGCGAGATGATGATCAAGTACACGGCCTACCTGTTCGTGATCGCGCTGAAGATCGCGTCGCCCGTGATGATCACGCTGTTTCTCACCGATGTCGCGCTGGGTGTGGTCGCCAAGATGATGCCGACGATGAACGTGTTTTTTGTCGGCTTCCCGATCAAGATCGGCGTCGGACTCATGGTGCTCGCCATGTCGCTTCCGATTGTCGCCTATGTCCTCGAAAAAGCAATACACCATCTCGATAAGGAACTGCACCTGATGTTCCTCGCGATGGGGAAAGCATAACGGAAATGGCGGACGAGAGCTTCCAGGAAAGAACAGAGAAGGCGTCCCCCCGGCGAAGAGAGAAAGCCCGGGAGGAAGGCAAGGTGGCGCGGTCGACGGAGTTGAACTCCGCGATCATGATCTGCCTGGGATTCCTGACGCTGTTTGCGGCCGGACCGTATATGGCGGGGCAATGCCGTGTGCTCATGCAGCACACGATGGCTAATGCGCCGACCATGGCGATCGCCGATCCGACTTTCATTACGGTCTTCGGCGAGAATATGGCGAAGTTCTTTCTCATTCTCATGCCGGCGTTTGCCGCCATGGTGGTGATCGCCGCCGGAAGCAATATCGCGCAGGTGGGCTTCAAGATTACGCCAAAAGCGATGGAGCCGAAGTTCGAGCGATTCGATATCGCCAAGGGACTGAAACGAATATTCTCCGTGCGATCGCTGGTTACGGCCGTGCGCGACTCGATCAAGCTAATCGTGATCGGGATCGTCGCCTACAAAGTACTCCGTAGCGAATTCGACGGATTCTTCCTGCTGCCCGACATGAGCGTCTCGCAACTGGCCGTGCAGATGGGCAAGCTGGCTCTCGGCGTGGCGCTGAAGATCGGAGTGGTCATCCTGTTTATCGCGATTCTCGACTATGCCTACCAGAAGTACGAATTCGAGAAATCGATCAAGATGTCCAAACAGGAAGTCAAGGATGAATATAAAGACACCGAAGGTAACCCGCAGCTCAAGGCCCGTGTGCGCCAGATTCAGCGCGAGATGTCGCGGCGGCGCATGGCCGAAGCGGTCCCTACCGCCGATGTGGTTATCACCAATCCGACCCATTTAGCGGTTGCGCTGAAATATGATCCCGAAGAGATGGCGGCGCCGTATGTGATCGCCAAGGGCGAGCGGTTGATCGCCCAGCGGATCAAGGAAATCGCTCTCCAGAATAATATCCCGGTAATCGAAGACAAGCCTCTGGCGCGCGCCCTGTTCAAGCTGTGCGATATCGGCCAGGCCGTTCCGGCCAACATGTATCGTGCCGTCGCCGAGGTGCTGGCCTATGTCTACCGGCTCAGAGGAAAGGTAGTGAAGTAGGGCTATGTCATCGGCGAACGTACAGAGCGCATTGCTGACCAGGCTGAGTTCACGGTCGGACATCATACTGGCTATCGGCGTGGTGGGCATCATCACTGTGTTGGTGATCCCGATACCGCCGGCCCTGCTGGACTTTGCCCTGGCGTTCAATATCACCTTCTCGCTGGTGGTACTGTTGAGCACGCTGTATATCTCGCGGCCGCTGGACTTCTCGGTTTTCCCGGGTATGCTGCTGATAGTCACGCTTCTCCGGTTGTCGCTGAACGTTGCCTCCACGCGGATGATCCTCGGCAACGCCTACGCCGGTGAGGTGATCAACTCCTTCGGTAATTTTGTCGTCCAGGGCAATTACGTTGTCGGATTTATCGTCTTCGTTATCCTGATCATTATCCAGTTTGTCGTCATCACCAAGGGCGCCGGGCGAATTTCCGAAGTAGCGGCGCGGTTCACGCTCGACGCCATGCCGGGCAAACAGATGGCTATCGACGCCGATCTGAATGCCGGCATTATCAGTGAAGATGACGCGCGTCAGCGTCGCGAGTCGATTTCGCGCGAGGCCGACTTCTACGGGGCGATGGACGGTGCATCAAAGTTTGTGCGCGGCGACGCGATCGCCGGCATCCTGATTACTCTGATCAATATCATCGGCGGTTTCGTGATCGGCGTGGCCATCAACGGTATGCCGATCTCGGAAGCGCTGAGAACGTACTCTCTGCTGTCAATCGGTGACGGTCTGGTAACCCAGATTCCGGCGCTCTTGATAAGCACCGCTTCGGGTATCATCGTCACCCGCGCCGCGGCAACATCGAATATGGGCGCCGACCTCACGACTCAGCTCACCCGTCAGCCGCGCGCTATCCTGGTGGCGTCGGTTGTCCTGTTTGTGTTCGGCATTGTGCCGGGCATGCCGACCTTCACGTTCATGGTCCTGGCACTGGCGGTCGGCGGCGTCGGGTTTCTGACCCGCGAGGCTCACCGCCGTAAAGCTAACGAAGAGGCCGAAGCTGAAAACCGCAAAAAGGCGGACAAGAAAGCGCCGCAGGAGCGCACCGAGGACCTGCTCAAGGTCGACACTATCGGTCTGGAGATCGGCTACGGTCTCATTCCGATGGTGGACACCAATCAGGGCGGCGACCTGCTCGAGCGCGTGTCGACTATCCGCAAACAAGTGGCATCGGAACTGGGTCTTATTGTCCCGCCGGTGCGTATCCGCGATAACGTCCAGTTAAGTCCCAATGAATACCAGATAAAGCTCAAAGGCATCCGCGTGGCCGGGTTCGAGCTCATGGTCGATCACCTGCTGGCGATCAACCCCGGTCTCGTGGAAGAAAAGCTTGACGGTTTCGACACGAAAGATCCGGCATTCGGGCTGTCGTCGACATGGATAATCTCCAATCTACGCGACGTTGCCGAAGCCAATGGATATACGGTGGTAGATCCGTCGGCAGTACTCGCGACTCACCTGACCGAGGTTATCCGAAGTCACGCCGGAGAAATCCTGAGTCGGCAGGATGTCCAGCACCTGGTCGAGACGCTCAAAGAAGACTACCCGGCACTGGTCGAATCAACGATTCCAGAGGCCGTGTCGCTGGCGACGCTCCACAAGGTGCTTGAGTCCCTGCTGAGCGAACGGGTGCCGATTCGCGACCTGGCGACGATTGTCGAGACAGCGTCCGATTACGCGCAGATCACCAAAGAAACAGATGTGTTGGCAGAGTACTGCCGCATGGCGCTCAAGCGGCAGATCACCGAGATGCATCGCGACATGAAGGGCAAGATCAACGTGTTCACGATTGATCCGGCCGTCGAACAGCGCCTCTCGGAATCAGTGCAGAATACGAAACAAGGTTTGATGCTCGTTCTCGACCCGGCCATGAGCGAAGCGCTGCTGAAGGGTTTGGGCGAGGAAGTCGAGCGGATGTCGAACACCGGTTTGACGCCGGTGTGCATCTGCTCGCCGAATATCAGGCTGGCGTTGCGCCGCCTGGTCGAGGCGTCCTTCCCGTCGCTCGCCGTGGTCTCCTACAACGAGATCCTTCCCGACGCCGAGCTCATATCTACCGGAATGGTGAGGATAGAAGATGATAATTAAATCGTTCACGGGTGAATCAGCCGCAGTGGCGCTCAAGAAAGTGCGCTCGGAAATGGGAGGCGAAGCGGTCGTATTGAAGACTCGTCAGCTTCCCGGAAGCGAACGCGAGCGGATAGAAATCACGGCCTGCGTGGACCGTGAGCCCGAAACCGCGCCGACTGCAAACGTCATGACCGCAACGAAGTCGCGACTGCCGGATGATGTCGTGCAGACTATCACGGAGGCTGTCGACCACAGCCGGGAAACAGAACCTGCGGAGACGGTGTCGGCTCACGAACCCGAGGTTGTGACCAGCAGCGTTGAGCAGCGACTCACTGCTATCGAGGAGATGCTCGGTCGAGTGCTGTCAATACCGAGTTCTGCCGGTAAACCGGTCGGCGAGCATGCGCAGGCATTTCACGGTCTGTACGCGCAACTGGAAGACGCCGATCTGCCTGATGATATTATCCGCAGCGCTCTCACATCGGCGATGCACGCATCGGATACGCCTGCCGAGTTACCGCTGAAAACGAGAGAAGTGCTTATCGAGAAGCTGTCGGCGATGATCGACACTCGCGTTGAGTTCAAGGCCGGCGATCGTGTCGTCATCATCGGGCCGCCCGCATCCGGCAAGAGTGCCGTGATGGGTAAGCTGGCGGCGCACCTTGTACTGAACGCAAAGCGAAAAGTAAAACTTGTATCGCTCGATAATCTCAGAATCGCGGCGTTTGAAGAAATCCAGAGTTACGGCGATCTGCTCGGGGTGGACGTCTCTGACTCAGAGTCGTCCGATTCGTTCAGCCGCAAGCATGTCACACTGATAGATACACCGGCGCTGTCGCCGGATGCGGCCAAACGCGCCGCGCTGCTTGAAAACATACGATCAATTAAGCCAACCCACTGCCTGCTGACTTTGAGTGCGCTCACGCGCTCCTCAGATATAGAACTTCTGCTCAATCAACTCGGGGAGTTTCCCCTTACGCACATCGTGATGACGATGATGGATTTGACGCGGCGGTTCGGATCACTGACAATGGCCTGCGACCGCGGTGGCGTTAAGCTGGCTTTCATAAACAATGCGCCCGGCGGAATCGGGATGATCAAACGGCCGAAGGCCGAGACCATTGTCGACAGCATACTCCTGACGGAGGTGAGCCATGAATAGGTTCCGGCAACCCCGTTTCGAGGTACTGTCGAGGTCGATCGGCCCGCGGCTCGTTTCCATTCTGTCGGGTAAGGGGGGCGTGGGGAAGTCGGTTATTGCGTTCAACCTGGCCGAACGGCTGGCTCACGCCGGGCATGAGACGCTCGTGGTCGACGCCGACATTGCCTGCGGCAATCTGCATATTCTTGGCAATGTCGATCCCCGGCACGGCCTGGACGAGTTTGTTGACGGTCGCGTTGGACTCGCCGACGCGGTTCAGCGCATAGCGAACCGGCTGTTCCTGTTGCCGTCGGTATCCGGCGGCCCGGCTGATAGCCTCTCTACCGCCGATGCCGCTGTGCAGACCGTGAAGCGACTTCGCGACGAAGGCCGGGACTTCCAATTCATCGTTATCGATCACGGTTCCGGTTTATCCGAGACGGCCACTCTCATGGCCCACGGTTCGGATTTGAACATTCTCATTCTCATACCCGAACTGACCTCAATTTCTGACTGCTATGGCCTTTTCAAGTATCTGCTCAAGGCCAACAGTTCAATCGACTGCAGCCTGCTGCTTAACCGGGTCGAGTCCGGGGAAGAGGCCGAGTTTATCCGGGCCAAGTTCCTCGCGATGGCCGACATGTTTCTCGGGCGTGTTCCGGGGTATCTCGGAGCCGTTCATGAATCGACCGGGATTCGTCAGGCTGTAGCCCGCCAGACCTCGGTTGCCCTTGCCGCGCCCCAAGATCAATCGCTGCAAGACCTTACCGTTATTAGCCGCAGTCTGGTGGAATTGCTTGGTGCCCCGCTGTATACCGCAGGGGCCAATCACGAAAACGAAATAAATAAAACGCCGGTGACGGCCGATACAAGAGGATAACAATCATATGGTTAGCACTGTACAGAAGGCTCCGGCCAAGCGTGGCAGAAAGCCCAGACAGGGCATGAAAAGAACTGCTGTAGCCGCCCCGACGACAACCAGAAAACGGAACAAGTGGGAAGTCACCGCCCGCGACTGGGCGCGCTACCGCAAACATAAAACGGTCGAGATCCGTCAGAAGCTCCTCAGTAAATACTTGCCGCTGGTCCGCAACGTTGCGGCCCGCATGGCCATGGGATTTCCCAGATCAGTGGAGCTGTCGGACCTGATCAACACAGGCGTTATCGGTCTGATCGAGGCTTTCGGGAATTTCGATCCGGACCGTGGCGTCAAGTTCGAGACGTACGCGGTGCCGCGGATACGCGGCGCTATCCTGGACGAACTGCGGGCGCTCGACTGGGTGCCGCGCTCGACGCGGGCCAAGTCACGTGAGATTGACCGCGCCGTGGTGAGTCTGGAGAACAAGCTGGGACGTCAACCCGGAACAACGGAACTGGCTATGCACATGAACCTGACCGAACACGAACTGAATATTGCGCTCGACGACGTGTCGAGCACCAATATTCTCTCGCTGGACGAAGTCATTTACCCTGACGACGACAATCGCCAGGTGCCGAGGATCGAGACGGTCACCGATTCGTCGCCTCACAGTGTCCTCGGCGAAATAGAAAAGGGCGAACTGAGGTCATTTTTGGTACTCGCCATGGACCGCCTCACGTCGCAGGAGAAGCTGGTCATCGCCCTGTATTATTACGAAGAACTAACATTGAAGGAGATCGGCGAAGTGATGTCGATCTCGGAATCGCGGGTTTCACAGATCCATACGCGCGCGGTGATGAAACTGCGCACAATGGTCAAAGAGAAATTCGCCCTGACCGGGTAACAGAGAACACCCGGATGGACGGTCACGATGGACGGCTCAATCGACAATCTCGATAATGTCCACCCGTATCGGCCGGCGGACGAGGTCAGCCCGCTGCACCGATCCGAACGGGAAAAAGAGCGAAAGTTCGCGAAGGAACTGAAAGAGAAACTGGAAGAAGAACTTGATAAACAAAAGAAACGGCATAAGCGGGACGTCGTCGATCTGCAGGGTCAGGAAGACGACACGGCGGATGACCGGGCGCAAGACGATGAAACCGCTGCGGGCCTGCCCGAAGAGGGCGAGCAGAGCGACGATGTGGATGAAGCCGCCGAGAGCCCGCCGTCCGTCGAACATATCGACGTGAAAGCGTAGCGAAAGGATAGCGAAAACATGGATGTTTTGCTGAATCACATAACGGGTATCAGCCTGGACCGGGCCATCGATGTCGGGCTGAATGTTATCGGATTTCTCGCCGCCGGGGCGTTGATGATGGTTGTCTCTTCCATGTTCCGGCGGAACCGGCGGACTGAGACGATTGATGAGGTCGCTGCGAAACCGGAAGAGGCACTCACGGTAGCTCCAGGGGAGTCCGAATCGCCTGGAGAACATCCCCGGTCATCGATCTCGTTTGTCAGTTTCGGCGACAAACCGAAACGACAGGAGGCGACCGTTACCGAACGGACTTCGAGAACCAATGCTCCCGGTGGGCGGCGTAACCGGGCCGAAGTGATTCGGCTGGCGAAAGAAATGATCGATGCCCGTAAATCCGGCGAAGAGATTCGGAAGCGACTCCCGATAACGGAGGCGGAACTCGCCATGCTGGACACAGAGAAATAAGATGAAGTGAATGGAGATAAACATGCCAAGCGACACACCATTTCTTCTCTCAAAGGTAGAGTGCCCGATCTGCAAGACGCTCAATGAATTTGAGGTCATCAAGGTCGGGGCCTACACCGAGGGAGGAAGGGACACAGATTTCTGCCCCACGAACATCCAATGGCGGTTCCCCCGCTACCAGGCGTACAACCCACTCGTGTTTTTCACCGCGGTATGCAGCAACTGCTACTACACGCGGGAGTTGAACAACGAGTTCAAGGAGTGGAAGAACGACGTCAATTTCAAGACGTACCGGCTGAAGCCGATCAAGGAGAAGCACCTGGAAAGCCTGTCGATGGCCGACTCGGTGATCAAGCAACTGGGCGAGTCGATCGACATGTCCGCCTTTCCGAATGAATCAGCCATCGTGAAACTGCATCTCGCCATTTTCGACGAGCTGTTGTCCGACCGGCCGGCAAGCCTTGACCTCGGTCGTTTCTACCTCAGAATCGGCTGGGTGTACCGTGACATGAAGGAAGGCGACAACCCGAACCGCACGTTCATCAACGGCCTGATGGACGAAATCTACAACAAATACGCCATGATCTTCAATTCGGTGGAGACGGTCGGAACCGATCTGGATTCTTTCACGAGGAACGTGGAATCGCATTTCGAGGCAGAGCAACTCTCGGCGGAAATCAAGGGGCAGATGCTTGCCTACCAGGACCGGTTCCGTGACAGTGTCGCCGATCTTCGCGGCGGGCTCTCAGGTATGGAAGACAAGGTGGGCGGGCTCAAGGAACTCATCGACGATTACAAGGCCGATATCCTCGGCGTGGACGGTAACGGCGGCGGCGCCCAGTTCGGGAGAAGCCCCTCGTTCCGGGATTTCCTGCTCCAGGTGAAGAAGAGATGGAACGGGATTGTCCTCAACGAGCATGAGGCCTTAACGCAGGCGGTTAAGTACTACCGCGATGCATTTTCCAGCGGTCGCGACATTTCCCCGGGCAATCAGCAGATACAGGTTTCGTACCTGATCGCCGAGCTTTCGCGGCGAATCGGGGCCAACGATACCGCCAAGCAGTATTTCAGCAGCACGATTAAATCCGGTCAGGAATTTATTTACCAGAATCGTCACGATCGCTCGCGAACGGTCCTGGCCCGGAAGATCATGGAACTGGCGATCGAACAGGGTCGCGCAAATCTCGCCGCGCTCAAGCCGGCATAGTCACGAAGGGATGGTACGGTGCAACCGGTGATACTCCGTCACGGTCAAACGCTGAAGCTATGGGACCAGCTTGAAATTCTGGTCGGCGACGGCGAACGGCGGGGCAAGTACCGCGCACGTATCGAAGATTTTATGAACGGCGGCATCGTGATCAACACACCGGAATTTGTGGATGGAGATACGCTGCTTCGCAACGGCGTCGACGTCCTCGTGTCGGTGTGTCGGGAGGATGCCTCGTACCAGTTCTGGTCAAAGATCAGGCAGGCGACCGGCGCCAGCCGGGAGATGTATTTCCTCAGCCCGCCGCGCAATATCCGGCGCGTGCAGCGGCGGCAGTTCGTACGTATCGAAGTCGCCGAGACGCTGCAGTACGCGCGAATTATTCCCACGCTGGAATTTCAGTATTACGAAGACCGCGCTGTCTGGCATGACAGCCGTACGAGGGATATCAGCGGCGGCGGCGCCCTGATTGAACTGGTCGAGCCGATTAGGGTCGGTGATTTACTCCTGCTGAGGATAAGCCTGTTTCCCGACCTGGCGCTTCCGGAGCTTGTAGTGGCGTTGTGCCGACGCACGGTGGGGCGTGGAAAGAAAGCACTGGCCGGTGTCGAGTTCATCACGGATACACGCCTGTTCAAGCATTTCAATATCGACGAGCTGCGCCGTCTGCCCGAAACGGTTCGCGAGTTTGATACCCAGGCCCAGGACCGGCTGGTCAATCACATATTCAGAAAACAAATTCAGATGCGGAATAAAGGACTATTGTAACCATGACGCCCCAACCGGAACAAAGCATACCGAAACCCGGCGGAATAGAGATCGGCCGGCTGGAATTGTCATGCCTGGTCGGACAGCATATCAAGATTTACTCGAGCCAGTTTCCGGGCAAGGACCTGCGCCCCCGAGTTCTCTCTATTACCGAGAACCAGATCCTGGTGAACAGCGCCGGAGATGCAGACCTGCTGAACAGCCTGGTCAACAACCAGACCGTCATTATGCAATTTCCCTACAGGGGACAGACGGTCGCGATCAACGCTCAACTGAAACGATCCGACGGCGGTCGGTGCTATTTCGTCTTCGACGAAAAGGCGACACCGCTCTCACAGAGGAAGTATCGCCGGGTCAGCGGCGACTGCGCCGTCAAACTGGCCGCATTTCCGACTCTTACATTCAACCGCAAACATAGCGCCAATCTTCGATGGATCGAGACAGCCGCAGTTAATTTCTCGAGCGGCGGCGTTCTGGTCGAACTTCCGACTTTGCTCGAGCCCGATGCCAAGCTGCTTTTGAACGTGGGTATTACGAGTGAGTTGTTTCCGCCGCTTGTGCTGGCCAAGGTTCGGCACGGTTACTCGCACCAGGAAAACCGGTTCCGAATCGGCGCGGAGTTTCTCGTCCGCGAGAGTATCAGTCGTCAATTCTCAGACACCGTCATCAGGCAACTTCCGGCGGTTGTCGTCCAATACACAGCCAGAGACAGGGAAAAATTGAATAAGCAAATTGTGGCCGGGACAACGCTGCATGACCTGGCTTCTTAGGAGAGTGTTATGAGCAACTCGGACAAGGTGAAATTCGTGCACGACGTCGACGCGCAGGAAGCGGAATTCCAGGCGCGCAAGCCGTTCAGGGTCGAGAAAGAGGAAAACCGGAGATTCGTCCGGCTGGAGATCTCCTCGCCGATGAGCATGCAAAAGATCAAGGACGCCGGCGGTGATTTCTCGCCCGAAGGCGACTGGCACACGCTTCACGCGATGATCCTGAATATTTCCGCAGGCGGCGTGCTGGTGGAACTCGATCAACCGCTCAGGGAAGGTGATATCGTCTCCATGCATTTTACCCTTCAGGAGATTGAAAGTCTGGACAACATTCTCGGGCTCGTGAAACGGGCGGAGCAGAACGAAGGCTTTTTCATGGCTGGTATCGAATTTATCAGCCGTGAGCACCTCAATGACATTTTGTCGCAGGGCGAAATCGACCTGTTGCCCGATACGATAGCCAGCTTTACGGATAGTGTCCGTGACGTATTGAACCGTTACATTTTCCGCGAACGGATAGCAAGTCAACCGGAATGAGGCCATGAAGCGAATCGTCCTGATATGTATCTGCCTGTCGGTAATGGTGGCGGGAAGCGTGCTGGTCGGTCAGCCGGTCACCCTGCTGCTGAACGTACAGACACCGCCTCTGCCATGGGGGGAGTCGGAGCTTTACCACAAGCTGAATGTCCGGCTCACTCGTGACCAGGCATTCCGGATTGTGCGCGCCGACGACAACTTGCCGGGTCTGCCGAATTTTCCGCGCGACCGATTCAATATCGACAGTCTTCTGGACTGGGCGCAGGAAGCGGGCGGAAGATATTTGATGGTGGTGACTGTCGAGAGTGAGCGGATTGTGCGGGAAAAGTCGTTCAACATTCCGCTGATCTTTCATAAGTGGCAGACCAAGGGAATTATCGAGGGCGAGTACCGCTTGTACGATGTCATGCGGGGGAAACAGTTGCAGGCCGAACCATTCAAGGTTGAGCTGGACGGTCCGCGAGTCTTTCAGGGTTCGATGGACGACGACAAATTCGATCCCGACATCCACCTGTCGGCCGTCGAGAAACTGACCTTCATCAGCCGTCTCGAGGACCTGCTGGCAGAGAAATTGACAGCGCGCTATATGCACGGCATGAGGAACCCCTAACGTGACCATATCATCATCCCGACCGTATAAACCGGACACCAACCGGAGCGATACTGATGCGACCGGCCTGTTGCTCGATATTGCAGCGATCTGCCGTACCATGCCTGCCGGCGAGGAAACCTGGCGGCAAGTGTTGGCACTGCTCAGGCGAGCGGTGCCGTTCGACGCTTCCACGCTTTATCTGTACGACAACGAGGAAGATCTCAAAATAGCAGCATCGCTTGACGGGCGAGTACGCGCCGACGGCGAGCAAACCGAGGATTACGCGTCGGACCTGTCGGTGCCGCTGCTGGCGGCTGACAGAGTTATTGGAATTCTCTCCCTTGGACGACGTGAGAATGATCCGTTTGGCGACAAGGATCGCGTGCTTGTCTCAATTACGGCAGATTTGCTGGCCATGACCATTCAGGCGTGGCGTGACCGGGATCGTATCAATGCTCTTGACCGCCAGATCGTCGAGGCCGGAGTAAAAACGAAAGATACGCGGCGGTATGTTGTTGTCGCGGAGCGGCTGTCAGCGGCCTCCGAACTGGCGACCTCAATCAATCACC
Organism: uncultured Ignavibacteriales bacterium; assembly: GCA_964396245.1. Classification (GTDB taxonomy): domain Bacteria; phylum Zixibacteria; class MSB-5A5; order GN15; family FEB-12; genus CAYNEO01. Next base: position 4,624 of record CAYNEO010000037.1, on the reverse strand, counting down.
AGATTAATAACCCGCTGGCAGTGATTGTCGGTAATGTCCAATGTCTGTTGCTCAGCAAGCAGATTACCGATGAGAAGACGATTGCACGTCTGAAAGTGATCGAGAAAGCGGCTCTGACGGTCAGTGAGATCAACAAGAAGCTCACAAATATTTCGCGTCTGGCCCGCGAAGAAGAAAAAGTGTAGGCGGTCGGGGTGCTTGCTTGGCCGACACCGGGAATTAACGGAATGGCGGTAACAAATGACTGACACCACGCAGAGAAAACGAGACCGTGACCTCAGTCTCCTTCAGCAGGTCGATGATCTGAACGAGCAGGTCAAGACCCTCGCGCTGAACCTGGCACTGTACCTGGCGAAGGCCCGGGCAGAGGGAGACGCCCCCGAGTTGCACCGGATGGAGCCGGAATTCATTCGCCTGGTTAACCATACCGTCAGGGTAGTTCAAGAATTGACTGTCATTCTGAACGCCGCCCAGAACAAGGAAACGATGGTTTTCGAGGTACCTTCGGGAAGGCAGTCGCTCGACCGTATCGAATACGGCCTCCGGGCCATCCTGGAGCAGTGTTCGCGGGTCATGGAGACGCTTTCCCGGGTCCGGAATGTCACTACCGGGGGGACCGCTGAACCTGAAAGGCAGTAATGCCGGCCGGTCTCGTTGGAGAAAGGGCGGCCGGATGTCGATAACATGATAGAACCATTTTATGGTGGAGTTCAACGAAAGCGGATTGTTATGGATGAATTGCGTAACGGAAACCTGGAAAAACTCGATCAGGTAGTGAAAGAACGGGGCTCACCATTCAAGATACTGATCGTGGATGATGAACAGTGGGTACGCGAAGTGTTCAAGGACTTCTGCGACCTGACCAACGCCTTCGAAATCGACCTTGCCGGCAGCGGCACCGAGGCGGTGAGCAAAGCGTCGAGCAACAAGTATGACCTGATCACGATGGATCTCATCATGCCCGAAATTTCGGGACTGGAGGCTCTGCGGGAGATAAAGCGGGTCTCGCCGAGAGTACCCGTCATGGTCATCACCGGTAACGCCACCGACAAGGTGGTAAACGAGGCCGGTATAATCGGAGCCTGCAAGGTGCTGTACAAACCGGTTATCCTGGATGATTTCCTTTCGGAACTCACCGGCACCCTGCTCCGGACCTCGCAGGCCGACGGTTGACCGACAGTGCGGGTAACGTGCGCCGTGAACGACAACACAACCGTTAGGATTCGACATACATGAAGAACTCGATTACAATTCTGGTGGTAGATGACGAATCGATGATGCGTAAGCTGCTCGCGAAGATTCTGAGCCGCGAGGGATATAATGTCATCACCGCTGAAAGCGGCACCGAGGCGCTGGAAACACTCAACAAACAAAAGATACACATAGTTATCTCGGACATGAAAATGCCCGAGATGAACGGCTTTGAACTGCTTCGCTCGATCAAGAAAGAACACCCGGACACCGGTGTCATAATCATGACCAACTACGGCGACACGTACACGGTGAAAGATGCCCTGCTCCTGGGCGCCGACGAATACATCACCAAGCCGTTCAAGAGCTTCGAGGTGTCGCTCATTGTCGAACGAGCATACTGGAGAATACTCTCGGAGTCGGGAGCGCCGTCCGAATAACGGACGATCGAGTTCCGAGAGTACAAACAGGGCTAAGTAAACATGGCTTCCACGGACACAAGGAAAAAAGTTCGCCAGCGAGCACGGGTGACGGTTGCAGGGGACGGCATGTCCGCCACGGTCGTGCTATTTCGGCCCGCCGCCGATGAGGACGCGGTGACGGTCGAGGAAGTCATGGAGGAAGTCGAACGGGTGGGACTGGTCCACGGCGTCAACGAGGACCTCATCAGGAAACTCGTTGTCGAAGAAAACTATAACAATCCGACGACGATTGCCGAAGGCACACGGCCGATCAAGGGGGAGAACTCGCAGTTCACCTATCACTTCGACACCAGCAACAAGCACACGCCCAAGGAAGACGACGACGGCCGGATAGACTACAAGGATATCAGTTTCATCCAGAATATAGACAAGGGCGCGGTCATGGTGACCAAGACCCCGCCGACCGAAGGCGAACCGGGCAAGACGGTAACCGGCAAGGACGTCAAGGCGCCGGTGGGTCGCGACATTCCATTCAATAAGGGCGCCAACACGCATGTCTCCGAGGACGGCCTGACCCTGTATGCTTCGGCATCGGGAGCGATTGTCTATCTCCACGGCAAGGTGTCGGTGAATGACCTGACTATCATTAACGGCGATGTTGACTACTCCGTGGGCAATATCAACTGCAAGGGGTCGGTCAGGGTGTGCGGTGATATCAAGGCGGGCTTCAATCTCGAAATCGACGGTGATCTGGAAGTCAACGGACATGTCGAGGATTGCAATATCGATGTCGGGGGGAATATCAGTGTCAAGAGCGGCTTCTTCGGCAAGGGCGAGGGAGTCATGCAGGCCGGCGGCGACGTCACACTGAAATACGCTGAAGGCCAGAAGGTGGCTTCGGGCGGGAATATTTATGTCGGCGGGGAGATCATCAACTGTAACATGACGGCGAAAGATAAGATCATCGTTCGCGGCCGGAAGGGGAAAATCGTAGGAGGCGATATCAAAGCGGGCCGGGAGATACGGGCATCGGTGCTCGGCTCGGACGTAGGCACGGCGACCCACCTCTACGCCGGTTACGACGCCGAAATCTGGCGAAAATACCACGAAGTCCGGATGGAGATCAAGAGGCTTACCGAGGACGGCGAGCGGGTCAAGGCTGCCCTGTACAACCTGTACCGTCTCCAGATGAGCGGCAAGCTGCCGGATGATAAGAAGCTTGCGCTCGAGGAGCTGCAACAATTCCGCGATGAACTCCCCGGCAATATGGACGTTCTCAAGAACCGCAAGGCCGAGCTCGAGGAAAAGATGCAGGAATACCGTGACTCGGCAATCATTGCGGAGAAAAAGATGTACCCGGGTGTAGTCGGGCATTTCGGTATTATCTACTACGAAAACCTCGAAGAACGCCTGTCCTGCAAAATGATCCCCGACGGCTACCAGGTGACGCTGGCCGACTACAAGGGCGGCGAGGAATAGAGCAGCCCCGGCGCCAATTCAGGCAACTTCCAGACCTCAACGAATCCTGCCAATTTGGTCCTTGCCGGTGGGTTTCCCGACCAAAAAACCGCTTGAATCTTCGACCTCTGCGGAATATATTCCAAGCGACAAATCAGATATGGACGGAGAGGTGGCCGAGAGGCTGAAGGCGGCGGATTGCTAATCCGTTATAGGGGTTACACCTCTATCCAGGGTTCGAATCCCTGCCTCTCCGCCATATTTCTTCTATACTACTCATCTTTCTTCTTGACAATAGCTTAGGATTTCCGATATTAGAGGTAGATAGGGGTTGTGACCATTTTGGGTCCACGAGGAGACGCCTGATATGGGAAGTATATTTAAACGGGGAAAGACCTGGTATCTCGACATCCGCGTCAACGGCCGACGCATTCGCAAGCGCGTCGGTCCTCACAAGAAGATCGCTCAACTGGCATTGCAGGACGCCGAAGTCAAGGCTGCGCGGAGCGAGTTCGGATTTACCCAGGACGACATTGCACTCACCAAGTTCTTCGAGCAGTACCTTGATTACTCACGTGCCAACCACCAGCCGTCCACTACTAATCGATACCGCGCGGTGATCGATCACTTTCGGCAGTTTCTGGCCGAAAAGCGACCGGAGTTAGGCTTTATCTCTCAGGTGACGCCGGAGATCATCGATCAGTACAAAGTATATCGCAAGAGCGCATGGGTGAATCCCAACGGCGCACCCGTGGAGTCGGAGGACGAGGTGAAGGAGTACACCCGCAAGGGCGCACGGGCCCACACGGTCAATTTCGAGGTAGGTGCGCTCAAAAGCGTGTTCAACCTTGCCATCAAATGGGGATATCTCAGGGAGAATCCAACCAAGGGAGTAACCAAACTCAAGGTCAAAGACTCGAAGGCTGTGCGATTCCTGACCGAGGAGGAATGCCGCAGATTCCTCGAAGCCTGCCCGCCGAAGCTGTATCCGATCTACCTCACTTTTCTGAATACTGGCATGCGCAAGGCCGAGCTTGAGAACCTTGAATGGGACGACATCGACTTCGACCGTCGTAAGATCAAGATCCGTCGCAAGGAAGACTGGCAGCCGAAGACAGGCGAACGCGAGATCCCAATGAGTGCAAAGGTCCACGATCTCCTATTGCAACTGAAGGTGGAAGTTGACGACCGACACAAAAGCAACTACGTCTTTTCGGACTCCAAGGGCGGCAAGCTCAAGGCCAAGCTGAGGGAGCAGCTCATCCGGATTGCCAAGAAGGCCGAGATCGAGAATCTCACCCGTGTCCACACCCTCCGCCACACTTTCGCCAGCCACCTTGTTATGAAGGGGGTCGATCTACCCACGGTCAAGAAGCTCATGGGCCACGCCGACATCCAGACCACCATGATCTACGCCCATCTTGCCCCGGATCACCTCGCTGAGGCGGTGGATAGGTTGTCGTTTGAATAAAGGTTGCTCTCGAGCATGACCTTCACATTCGATTCTTAGTTAATCATTCTAACAAAGTGAGTTCGAGTCTCGTCAACCCCGC
>CAYNEO010000036.1:36437-38063 GCA_964396245.1 uncultured Ignavibacteriales bacterium | reverse complement strand
GCAAGCAGGTGGATGACTCCAGCGACAAAGGTCCCGTGACCGTAGTTCTTGCCGCCGGGCTCGTCCATCGGATCGGCGTCATTGTCCACATAGTCATATCCGCCAATGACTTCACCGGCCAATATTGGGTGAGCGTAATTCACGCCGCCGTCGATTACGGCCACTTTTACGCCCTGACCGCTTGAGTACGAGTGTGCGGCCTCGATTTGAAGCTGGTCAGCGGCCCCCTGGCTGTAGTACCTCTCACCGCCGGACTCATCGGAAACCGGCAGACTGCTCTGTACCGGCTCGAGTGGATCCACGAGGTAATTTGGCGTGCAGAACTCGACTTCGGAAAGCGCGGTGATGTCAGCCGAGGTCTGCTCCACATCAGCCCCGGGCGCGGTATTCAAGAGATACACGCCCAGTTGTGGTAATTGTTCCGCAATCGTGGTACCGTATTGACTATTGATTAGGTCAATAGAGTACCCGTCGTTCATCTTTACGACCAGTTCGTACTGAACGAACTTGGCTGCATTCGCACTGCCGGGTGAGATCAGTCCTCCCAGTATGCACGCAAACAGCGCTAACCGAGTTAACATCTTTCGCAGACTCATAACCCTTGCCTCCTCATTTACCTGTACATTCCCCTTGGATGCTTTACCCAAATTACCTATTATTGCTCTCCTCAACCCGTGTTCGTGTTCCTCCGGCGCCGAACAGCGAAAATGCCGCCCAGTGATAAGCCGACGGATACACGTCACGCACATATATGGTGGCCTGCCGAACAGACTCGCCCGTCGGCATGCCTTCAAAAATCTTCTCATAAAATATCTTCATCCAGAGTGCTGTTGATTCATCGGCGACCGCCCAGTGACTGGCGACTACATTGCGAGCTCCCATCTCGAGCAACGACCGCACCAAACCGGTAGATTCTTCACCCGGTAGAACTGATTGTCCCGCCGTCCGGCATGCTGCAAGCGTCACCAGCTCCACGTTGCACTGACGCAACCGGAAATCCACTGCAAACATCGGGCCATCGACAAGCGCGAGCGACGAATAGAACGGATTGTCACTTCGAAACTGGGCATGGCCCGTAAAATGCCACAGTTGAGCCTCTCCCCTGCTCGGCCAGGACTCTCGTGTCGTTGGATCGTGGATGGTGACGTTGCGTCCCTCCACATGCTTCAGAAACGACAGTTCGCGAGTGGTGTGTGTCAAACCACTTCGATCTCCGATGAATACGTCGATTCGCTTCGACCGGATACGCCGCTTCGCCGCACGGATATGGTGACGAAAGCTTGGCGATATAATCGTGCTCCACGTGGAAATCAGCGGCTCCCCTTGATACTCAATGGCCGACCAGGGAAGATTCGCCAGTTTTCCGTCGGGTAAGATCAACACCTGTTCACGATTCGATCCTATCTCCAACGGCGCCCACAGCCAGTCACCGATCTGGCCGAACAAGCGTCTCTCGTCGGCAACATTGTCGGATGAGTGGTTTTCCGACGACAGCATACTTCGGCCGAGCAGGATATTCCAGCAGCCGGAAAACTCATTGACCATCCGGCGACCGTCGTGGTATCGATGCGAGCGCGTAGTCCCATTGTCGTGAACGAACGCGATCAAGTCGTCGCCGTCGTGATG
>CAYNEO010000036.1:34893-36337 GCA_964396245.1 uncultured Ignavibacteriales bacterium | reverse complement strand
GCCGCCGACTCATCTCCCAGGGCATACAACGCTCTCGCGAGGAAGAAGGCTGCTTTCGCTGACTCGTAGCCTATGCCAAGCCTTTTCGCTTTGCGTTCCGCGACTCGAGCCGACTGCCGCGCATCCTCAAAGAGATTGAGTCCGAGGAAGGCCTCTGCCCGGTCCAGCCCGCACAGCATCTCCCCCTTCGGCTGTGCTGCTTTGCGGTAGGCGGCTTCACAAACCGAGAGTTTCCTTAAGGCGACATGGTAATCGCCGCGCAGCATGTTGAGCCACGCGAGCCCGTACTCGCACTCGTTTACATACAACTCGTAGCCCAAATCCGCGAATATCGATTTGGCTTTGCCGTAGAGCCGTTCTGCCGCATCAAAATCAAATAGCTGAACAAGCGTGTTGGCCTGATTGTAATAGCATAATCCGAGCACAAGGCTGCCACCGTGTGTCTCGAAAAACGCTGCGGCACGGGCGTATTGCTCACTTGCTTCACGGTGGCGGTCCTGGCGATGGAACAGGTTCCCGTAGTTGACCCTGGTCTTGGCCTCGTCTTCCTCGGCGCCATGACGGCGGAAGGTGTTCAATGCCATCCGGGCGCGCCGTCGGGCCTCGTCGAACTGGCCGAGATACATATACACATCAATTAATATGCGGTCAATTCTACCGCGAATCTGCCACTTGGCCGCAACGAGTTCCCTGGCCTGCAAGTACGCTTTCTCTGCCTTGACGTATTTCCCGCCAACATGAAACGCCCATGCCAATGAACGATACGCGACTTGAAGCGGCATATCATCATGACGTTTGGCCAGGGTCACGAACCGCTTCCCGAGGGATATGGCCTTCGGTATGGAGTGCTGAGTCTCCCGGCGCACAAGCCGGTCACACTGCCGTACCAGATCCGCGGTGTTGGTACTGCCGACTTTGCCCGTTTTCAAGAACCGTCGGGCGGTATCCTCTGATTTCTTATCATTTGCTACCATTTAATATTGCCGAAATCAATTCGGAGCGACGGCGAAAGTAGTTGTATCCTGCGCGGTGGACGCGCCGATGACCAATAGAAGCAGTCCTGTACTTCCGGGTAGAGCTTCCGTCTCCCGACCTGAAGGATAAACTGTCTGGTAACCTTCTCACGATCATACACACGCGCGACGAAATCCCATTCTCGCAGTTGCCGGTCGCCAACGAGTTCCAACAGGTAGCGGTCACTCCGCAAGCGGAGTCGCCGCTCGAGACCGGGGGCAACATAGCGTGTCTGAGTCACCGGCAAATCTTGCCATGAGTCGAAGACGACGGCGCCGGGCACCGAGCGCTCCGGATTCCGCGACTCGACAAGCCTGCTAATGGCCATCTGACGATACAGAGCGCCTACCGGCGGAGGCGATATGAGTGCATCCGAAGACTCCGTATGATGGAGTGAGAGAAGCTCAAAGAGTGTTCGACAGGCTTCACA
>CAYNEO010000036.1:6779-34793 GCA_964396245.1 uncultured Ignavibacteriales bacterium | reverse complement strand
TCAAGTATTTTCCTGAGTTTTTTAAGACAGCGCATCCGGGTGGGGCCGAGACTGTTCTCTGCCATGCCGAGCCGAAGCGCCAGATCGCGATAGCTCAAGTCTTCGGGGGCGAGGAATATCTCGGTCAGGACACTTCGACACTTATCATCCAGTTGCTCCATCGCGAGGTCAAGTTGGGCCATCCGCTGCATAGCCACGATGGCCTCGTCGGGTTGAGACACCTCCGCCGGTGCGTCCGCACTTTCATGCAGCATCTCGGCCTTGAGCTGACGGCGCCTGGTGCGCATCGCCTTGCGGCGAGCCGTACTAGTAAGCCAGGCGGGTAAGTGAAGGGGGTCACGGATTGTGTGGCGTCCCGTGTAGAGTGCCATCCAGGTTTGCTGGGCGCAGTCTTCCGCCTCGGATTGACGAAGACCGGTGCGTCTGGCTACCGAGTAAACCAGAGGAGCGTACTTCAGGACAAGTTCTTCCCATCCGGATGGGTCACCGCCCAATACTCGGACCCATATGTCTTCGATGTGTCTCACGTCCGGATAACTCGACGCTTATCGATCACAACTGGCAGACATGAGTGTAATTGATGTGTTTCCTTACCCTGATCCATAATGATGATGACAGTCGGTCGTGGTGGATCTTATGGAAAAATACAAACGGATTCCCGGTGAGCCAAAAGAAAAAGGGAACTAAATTTTGCGAATTAATGCAGAAAGCTGTACGAAAGCCTCATTGGGTGACACTTATAGGCGGGTGAAGTGTGGTCGGCGGAATGCGTCATTCGATTAGTATTGACAAAATGTCATTCGACCGTTGACCCAAGAAAGAACATAGATCGTATGAAGTAACTACAACGGTCAATCAGTATAGCACGGCAGGAAGTCCGGTCCACCAAGGTAAATGTGGGCTACCATCGAGGTGATGTCGCACAGATTTACCTGCCCGTTACAATTAAAGTCAGCCAGACGTTCGTCAATTAGCGGAGGCGGCCCGGCCAGGTAGACAAAACTGATGAGGCTCGTGATATCTGCCAGCGTGATTTCGCCGCAGTTATTCATATCACCGTAGGCATATGCGAGCACGGCCGCGAAGGCACTGAGGCATCCGTAACCATAAAGATAATCAGGCGGATCGATAGTCCCCCACTGAAAATCAGTTCTGGCCGTGCGGCGGATATGAATTTCCATGTCGTACGGGGTCAGAGACCGCTCGCGTTCGAGGACAAGAGCACAGGCGCCGGTAACCTGCGGCGCGGCGAACGATGTCCCGCTCCATGTTCCCCAGTCATATTCTCCGGCCAGTGAACTGTATACATTCACCCCCGGGGCACAGACATCGAGAAAATCACCGAAGTTTGAAAAATCGGCCAGTAATTCAAGTGTGTCGATCGCGCCGACCGCAATGACGCCGTCGTAGGCGGCCGGGTATGAGGCTACCGGTACACCATCATTTCCGGCCGCGGCGACAACCACCACCCCCGCTCTCACGGCGTCCTCTACGGCCTTCTCCAGTGTCGGATACGATGAGTAGAGGCCAAAACTGAGATTGACTATGTCAATATCGTGTTCTACGGCCCAGTAAATGGCCTTGGATATCGCGTAAGTCGAACCGTAGCCATCGGACTGGAACGCTCTAAGCGGCACCAGTCGGGCATCGGGCGCTACCAGCTTAACAAGACCTGCGACAAACGTGCCATGACCGTACAGATCGCCCGGCTCCTCACTCGGATCGTCATCGTCTTCCACAAAGTCGAATCCATACGTTTCGATGGAACCTTCGAACAAAGGATGGTCGAAATCGATACCATTGTCGATAAGACCCACCACGACGTCCTCGCCCTTCGACATAAGATTCGCCGAGTCACGACCGGTCGTATGCACTGCCGGCTGCTCGTAGTATGCTTCCGGGCTAACGCCCAGCAGGAAAGCCGGCGCATTCTGATCCGGAAACGACTGACTCATTTGAAGCAATTCGGGGAGCTTGTGTCGATAATTCGGTTGGATGTGCTGGACTCCGGCCCTGTTCTGGATGCGTCCGATGATCGTATCGACAGGAATGGCGGGCGAGAAATTCAGGAGAAACGTATGAGCCACATTGATACTGTCAACCGAATAGGCTTCGGTTCCACTGAGAACACTGTCAATGACGGATTCCGGAGCAACCCTGAGGATAGCTTCACCTGCAATCGGTTCATCCAGCGAGAATGCGTGTCCCGTGGATAGCAGGACCGCAAATATCGCCACCAACATGATTTTTCGAGACGACTTTATGTATGACATAGCCCCATCTCCATACTTAAACTCCCAGCAAGACGAACGAACCCCACAAAGCCGGATTGTCAGTCAGTTTCCGCAATTCATCGACGGCTCTGTCAAATGAAATAACGACGTCATCGGTCTGAAACAATGTGCGATAAAAACCGGTCATAAACACCATACTCAGTTTATCGGATACCGGCCACAAAGAGGCGAGAACATGTCGCGCTCCCGCTTGATAGAATGCCTTCGCAAGGCTAAACGAGTTACCATAATATAAGCCCGGTGCCGCAGTCTGACAACCGGAAAGCGTCACCAGCCGGGCCCGTACCCCGGTTTCAAAGAGGTCGAAGGGGAAGAATGGGCCATCGCCCATCAGAATACGAGAAAAAAGCGGGTTTTCCGATGATCTGGAGGCGTGCGCAGCGATGTGAATGAATCCGTCAGCGGCATTCAACTCGGATATAAGCCCCTCCCGGGTCGCCGAGCGGTCGATGTATTTTCCGGCGCCTTTAAACGTGCGCGCAATGCGCTCAGCCTCAGTGCCGACCGCAGGAAGTACATCCGATGACACCGCAAATATTGCGTTACGATTTCCCCGGAAAGAAGACTTATTTCGTCCGCGATCTATCAGGTCTTGCGGGTTGACAGTCAGCCTGACCTTCCGGGTCTCGCAGAGCGGCCGACCGTTTCTAGTTTTCAGGGCCCCAAAAGGAACCTGTCCAATGGGACCTTCGGCAACGACCAGCAACCGATTATTTCCAACCTTACCTTCAAAGGGCGCGACAAGGGCATCGTACAGCTCCGTTAGATAGGCGTCGGCAGCATCCCGTGCCTGTTGCGATTCCTGCATGCCAAAGACCGCGCCCTCAAAGACGAAGTGCGTCTTCTGAATCAACTCCTCCAGGTCGGCTGTCTTGCGGCCGAGATCCAAATAGCCAATGCGATCCTTATTACCACAGAACGCGCCTATATTGCCGCCAACGTCAGTGTAACTTATTACCGTCTCGTCCGGGCCAAGAAGATCGTTTAGTCGCACATGCTCGGCTCGTTCCGCGGCGTAGGTCTTTCCGGGGCGATGCGCCGCAGCTCGAATTCGCCGTTCATTGTCAAGCAGGCGCTGCTCAATACGGGCCGATGCCGCAAGAGTGACGCCTCCGCGCTGACCCGTTTTTGGCGCCTGGTTCAGTTTCCTCAACGATGTCCGCAAGCGTTCGCGGGTCGCCAGCATTTTTTCCGGCACCTCCGAAATAAGCCGAGCATCCAGACCAGTCTGGTGATTGAGTATCGAGATTGCGCGGAGATTAAAAACAAACGCCTTTTCGACCCGGTTAAGCTGCAGCAGACAGTCAACCACCCGCTGATACGAATCATACTTATCGGCAACAAAGAAGAAACGGATTTCATCGGGATACAGACCGACCAGCATCTTCTCCACCGTATTGACGGCTTTCTTGTATGCGGTCAGAGCCCTGGCATATTGCTCCTGCTGGTAATATTGCGCCCCCTCCAGCTCAAAGAGGTAATACTTCTGATATCCGAGGAGATCTTTCTTTGACAGTCGCGTCATAATCGCCCCGGCCCCGGCAAACTGGCCGTTCTTCACGTATGCTTCAGCGAGAGTCAGCCGGACATCGGTTTCCCGGCGCTCGTCGCCGCTTTTTGTAAACAGTCGAACGGCTTGGGACGACTCGCTGACCGCCTTCGCAAACAGGCGATCTGAGAGAAAGACCTTCATGCGGGCATGATGTATCATGCCCAGCCACAGGTCATTCCCCTCTCTCCTGAACAGTTTCTCAGACCGTCGCAGCTGTTTCAACGCCTCATGATTATCCCCGAGACGAAAGCGAGCCATCGATACGAAATAGAGGGCTTTGCCTTCCTCGTATCTCATCTTCAGTCTGTGGAACCGAGTGGCCACTGATTCGCCGAGCATAATGGCCGAACCGTACTGGTTCAGTTCGAGATTGATCTCCACAAGATCCAATTCGGTGACGGCGGCAGACCTCGTATCGCCGGACTCAGTAAATGTTGAATAGACCTCCTCGAACAATTTCAGTGCGTCGGCATAGCGGTCCTCGAGGAAGTAGAGGTAGGCCAATGAGTAGCGGGCCTGCGATTCGGCGATCGTCATACCGTGTTTCCGGTATATCGACGCCGATACCTGGTACAGCTTCGCCGCCTGTTTCAACTCATTGAGATTAGCGAAAATGTTCGCGCGATTGAATTCAACTATGGCGAGCGGAATGCCTCCCCGGTCGGCAAAGACGTCGCGTGCCTGGTCGTAGTACCGCAATGCCGCGCGGTTGTTATCGGTCCGGTGGTAGACGTTGCCGATATTGGTCATCACCCGCGCGGCATCAACATCCATGTGTTTCCTGCGAAAGTACCGCAGCGATTTCCTGCCGGTCTGGATGGCTTGCCGATAGTCGCCCAGGTACATGTAGACATCCATGAGTCCAATTCCGGTTCGGGCGGCATCGAGATAGTTGCGGGCGCGTTGAAATTCGCGTTGTGCTCTCTGGAAAAGATCACCGGCAAGATCGTTTCTCCCTTTCCAGTGGTGCAGCCTCGCCTGCATGGCAATCAGGCGCGGTCGGTTTGCGTTAGTCAGTAAATCAGCAAAATGCTGAACCCGCTTAACGAAGCGAGTAGCCGCATTGAGATCAATTCGGAGCAGTTGATTCAGCCCTGCATCCAATTCCGACAGAAGGCGACTCTCGTCGCCCTTGAAGCGTTCGCCCAGCATCCGGGCGGCCGCCCCAGTGTCAGTCACTCCCGATATGTCCGCCAGAGAAATCATATATCGATACTGAATGATCCTATCAATTCGCCGCCGACAAGCAGGCTGAGGGTATAATCACCCTTTGGTACCCGAGGAAAATGGAACAGGTTGAATCGGTCGGCTTCGCCGGTCAGGACCGATTTCCCTTTTTCCAGGGTTACCTGTAACATTGTCTCCGGACTCCGACCGGTCAGCTGTCCGATTAACTGGTATGAATCCGGCGACACCGGGTACAGAGAGACTGCCAGATTCATATCGCCAAGTTTGAACTTCAAATGGCGAGTATCGACCCGCGCCGGCCTGACTCCCTCGGGAAGCGGAAATAACCTGGAATCATACACTCTCACCCCCCTCGTTTTGCGGTCACGTGAGGCAGTTCCCAGATAATCATCGATCAGTCTTGACGAAACCTCCCTTGCGATTGCCCCTGTAATCGGCCAGTCAAGCTGATCGGCTTCCTCCGCCATGGCTTCCACCAGTTCGAACAACCGGGCGTAATCCGGGTCGGAAGAGAGTCGGTGTCGTACAGCCCTGGCCCGATCCGCGTCAAGCCGCCCGCGGAGGAAATCCGCGAGTTCCTGTATCTGTTCATCCTGATTCATCTTATCACCTATATAGAAGAGTGCTTCTTGACCTTCTCAAATACCGATCTGACCAATCTTTTTTCAGCCAGGATTTTCTGCAATTTCGCCAGACTGCGGGCCCGTGTTGGACCGATAGATGCTACCGGGATGTCAAGTGCCCTGGACACTTCTTCATAGTCCGGTTCCGACTGTTCAAAAAACAGCATGCGAAGCAGGTGATAGTCTCGCGGCGGCAATTCCAGCATAGCTTCCATGAGCGTCTGCCTTCGCTCCGTCTCTTCGAGCTGCTTTTCGGGTGTTTCCTCATTTGTGCCGGCCGACCATCCGGCAAAGAGCTCACCGGGATAGTCAAATATCCTGGACCTGCGGTAATGTGCGTAGATTTCCCGTCGGGTCATAGTGCCGACATATGCCGGGAGTTTGCTCGCGGAACGGAGCTTGTCGATATTCTGCAAGAGGAGATAACACACCTGGCCGTAAATATCAAAGCTCTCCTCCCTGGACAGCTTCAGCTTGCGGCAGATGGAGAAAATCAGGGGCGATACCAGATCGATAACGGCAGACCACGCCTTCCTGTCGCCGTTCTTGCATGCCGCAATCAAGGATGCCAGTGAATCTGTAGATCTTTCCGCCATGTCAACTTCAATCTCGACTATGCCGTTTTGGATGCACAAGTTGGCCGACAATGCCGCCAACAAGATACCATCCTCCCCGTTCATTTACAACGATTGATGCCGCAGGTCTGACAACCTCGGTTACGGACATGGGGCCGTAGGCAAATGCCTGAGATAAACGTGATCGATGAGACGGGTGATGTCATTGAGTGAGAGCAAGCCTTCGGCGGAACCGTCGACGTTTCCGGCATCTTCACAACACAACACTCGCCCCGTCAGGTAAACCCGATCGATCAGTCGGGTAATATCCGCAAGATTCCGCAGGTTGCTCGCATCACAATCGGTATTGCCCGTGAATTCCCGGCAACAGGCAGAGTGTACTGAGACGGTAATCTGCACCTCGATACTGTCCGCCATGTCTCCATCGGAGGCAATAAACGTAACAGCATAGATGGCGGTATCCTCCTCAGCCGGGGCCCATTCGAAGCTGCCAAGACCGTTGTGCATGTCAACGAAGTTCGCGGTGCCCGGCAGGTTAATCGCCACCAGGTCAGGTATTGTCCAGTTTGGATCTGCGGCTGAAACCGTGAATGAAAGGGTGTTCCCGGGCGCCACCCGTTTGTCGTCGACAGGTTCGAAGATAGGCGGGAGATTGGTCGATGGCGCTTCCACCCGGTAGACGGCAACACGTCCCCGGAAGTTGTCATACGCAGGTGCGCCGAGAACAACTCCGGTTGCTCCCTTGTAACTTGGCCACGAGCCGACCGCTTTGCCCATCTGTTCGCCGGCGGTTGTGCTCCTCATTGTGGTATCAAGCGAAATCGAAGACCCGCCGGACAAGACGACGGCGCTTCCTGCCGCCGAATCTCCGTCGCTGTTGCCCGGCATACCGGCTATGATCTCGTCATACGTATCATAGTCCAGATCCATTCCGGAGGTTACAGCTTCGCCGAGCAGGTCACTTTCCGGTCGAGCGAGGCCGAAAGAATAATCGGCAACTGCGTCCATGGCGGGCCCGCCGGCAAAAAGGAACACCATGCCGGCGTCGAAAGTATCTACCATCACGCCGTCTGTACCCATTACAAGGTCGGTGAAATCGTCATCGGTCACCCGGCCGTGATCGAGGCGCCAGCCGAATTTGTAGCCCGCATCGTCTCCCGTAATGGTCAGATCCACAATCGTGTCGAGCGGGTTTCCGTGAAAGATATACACTCTGCCCTGATTCAAGTACAGGTCGTCAAAGCTGTACGCGCCGACGGCAATATCCGAGGCTCCGTCGGCGTTAAAGTCGCCGCCAGTGATAGCGGCTCCGAACCGCTCGCCGTCATCACCCCCGCGCAGGATGCGATCAACAAAGAAATCGTCGGCCGGTCCGCCGTAGTATACATACACCTGGCCGGCATCAAGAAAAAAGTCCCAGTCCGCCTTGTAAGCTCCGATAGCGATATCATCGTACCGGTCGCCGTTAACGTCGCCAACACCGGCCACGGCGGTCCCGAAATAGTCGCTCATGTGTTCCCCGGTGAATATATGATCCACCTGGGAATCCGGGTTTTCACCTCCGTAAAACAGGTAAACCGCCCCTGCACTCGTGTACGGGAGATCGTAATATGGGGCACCGACGAGCAGGTCTTCCGCCCCGTCGCCGTTGAAATCTCCCGCCGACGCCAGTGCCTGCCCGAAGAAGGAGCTCGGGTCACCGACAAGCGTTATATCGGCGGTGAAATCGGCATCCGGCCCCCCGTAGTAAATATTGACTCTCCCCGATGACAGTCCGTTGTCGTCGGCTGCCGGGGAAGATATCGCCAGGTCAGGAAAACCGTCAAAGTTGAAATCCAGTCGACACAGGGCGCTACCGAATTGCTCGCCCGCCGCATTCCCCTCGATATACCCGTCGAGCGTGTACGGCACGGCGCTCGAGGCCGCCACAACAATTGCGATTAGAATCAGGACGATCCGCATCACTGTTTCCTTGCTGAGAGTCCATTGTAAACGAGAAGCAAGAGATGGATCGCGAGATCCATCTCTTGCCGTTCTAGTTCCTGGCCGCGTCGTGACCCGCAGCCGTCCCGAAAAAAGACCGTGCAGTTAACGGCCTTTATTTTGTCAGTACCATCTTCCTGGTCACACTGTGCTGTCCGGCCGCGATACGGTAGAAATACATTCCGCTGGAGACCGTACCACCGTCAGAATCAGTGCCGTCCCACTGAACCGAATGCTCGCCGGCTCCGAGGTAGCCGTCAAGGAGGACTTTCACCTGACGCCCGAGCAGATTGTAGACCGTGACCGTGACCTGATCCGCTACCGGCAGGGTGAACGAAATGTTGGTTGTCGGATTGAACGGATTCGGGAAGTTCTGCGCCTCGATTGCGTCGACGGCACTGGCAGGCGTCTGACCGCAGACGTCAATCGTATTCTCAACAATGCAGCCCTTGGCATCAGGGCACTCGGTAAGGTCGCAGTCACCGAACATGGTTCCTTCAACGTACACCGTATCACCCACCTGGAAATCACCGTAGTTATCCAGGAGAAACTTGAAACCCGACTGACCCAGAACCGCAAACAGGACGCAGGTTCCACTCTCGGTCAGGACGCCGCAGCCCGCGAACGGCGCGCCGCTTGGCGGCTCATAGGCCGTGATCGTGTTATCGAGCACACAGCCTACCGCGTCCGAACACTCTGTTTCACACTTGACATCAAGCGTTCCTTCCACACAAACGGCGTCGCCTGCCTGGAAGTCACCATAGTTGTCCAGCACAAAGAGCTTACTGGGATCACAGTGAGGGGAATAGAGAATGCAGTCCGTACCCTGGACCAGCGAGCCGCAGGTTGACCACAGGACGCCCGGGAATTGAGCCCCGACGACAACCATCGTCTGGCATGCCGCAGCCACAGCCTCGCCGCTGGTAGCCGTTACGCAGATCGTATACACGCCATCGAAGGGCGGAGTGTGGAACCTGAACTCCCTTGAGACGGTCTCGCCGGCTCCGAGAACCACCGGATGGTCCGGGAATATGATACTCGTGTCGACAAAGTCGCCGACGCTGATACTCGCTTCCACACCGAGCATGATCTGGGCCGGTTCATCGCTGCAGTTGGTCAATTCAAAGTAGCCCGTGTTCCAGACCGAGCCCTGGTTCTGGTTGCCGGCATAGATTGTATCGGGCAGTTCCAGGTCGGCCTCGACACACCCCTGACCGGTGAACACGAAGTTGAACCTCGGAGATCCGCTGTGCTCCCATTCGCGTTCGCGGTTGCCCGGCATGGTGCCCTCGACCGTCATGGTCGCACAGTCAACGGCCTCGGCCGTGCCTGACGTGGCCGTGACACATACTTCGATTTTGGCGGTTCCGGAAAACGCCGTAATGGGGAAACTAAACTCGCGCGAGATGGTCTCGCCCGCGTCCACGGGAACGTCGATATCTACGTCGAAATTGACCGTGTCATAATAGGACTCGTCAGCAAAATTGAAGTCGAAGATCATCGTGACGTCGAAATCGACCGTTATCGTGGCAGCCACGTCCCCGCAGTTTGTCAGGGATATCGAGCCGTCGGCAAACGTCGCCGCCTCGGAAACGAGATTCTCCGGCAATTCGATGTCGACCTGAACGCAGTCCTCGGCGAATGCCACCTGCAACCCCCCGAGCACAAGCAGACTGAAAAGGGCTGCAAACAACACTTTCTTCATCAAACCCTCCTTGCTCAAAGCACTTTACGTATGTTTAATATTCGTATATCCGCGACATGAATTCTCTTTATCGGCTTCCCGCCGCCGGCCTGACCGAACCGGCCTTCAATTCTGACATTCACTTGGTAGAGTAAGAAAGCCGCCCAGAAATACATCGGGGCGGCCGTGAATTTTGGAGTAATTGATAGATTATAGACTAATAAGGGGCGAGCCGACACGCGAACCCCGGCTCCGGTGGTCTGTGCATTCCATCAGGGCCAGTCCGGTGCGGCAAGCAATAACGGCTCAGCCAAACAAGAAAGCCTTATCTAACCCGAAGACCGGCAATCTTGACTGCCCCGCGGTGATACCCGTCAGGGAATAGCTCTTCGAGCGCGTCGAGACCGATGTGGTTGGCCTCGCATGTTTCGTAAATCGTGGGCACCTCTCGGGTTTCACGGTACCTCCTGCGCAGGAAGTGTATTATCTCCCAGTGTCTATTGCTCAGATTGCCGGGCATTTTCATTTCGAACGCCTTGTGGATAGCGTAGGCTTCATCCCAGTCGACCGGATCAACCAGGAAGCCGCGAACATCGACCTGGTAGATTTTCTCTTCATGGGCAGCCGACGACAGGCCGTCACCGACCGGCGAGAGAGCATAGCCGAGGTATCCCTCTTTATAAGAAATTCCGGCCAGCTTGCAGGCTCCGCGAAGGTATCCGGCTGGAAATAGTTCTTTCAACTCTTTCAGGCGAAGACTGTTCATCTTGCACGTCTGATACACGAGAGGGCATTTGCCCAGTTCGGCGAATGTACGCCGTATGAAATGTATGACTCTCCAGTGTTGCCGGGTAAGCCCGGCGGTCAGGCCTACAGACGAGGCCATGCCGAGTGCAAAATCTTCATCCCACTCATTCGAATTGATCAGGAAACCGTCGGAATCGACGTGGTAGGTCTTGTCGTCGAAAACAACAGCGCTCATAATTGCACCTGTTCTTTTGGGTTCTGCCGTGAAAACTCCGCTTTCGACCCGTAAAGATATAATATAATGCAATAATGGATATTATACACTTTTTTTGCCATTCCCGAATGAAATCCCGAGTGCGTCCTGGTTGAAAAACGAGGCCGTGAAATTTCAGAAGCGCTCGCACCGATTTTCCTTGACAGGCAAATAAAGTGTATGTAGCTTGCTTGTGAAAAAAGTCACAAGAGCCCTGAACAGACTCATGGGGTTGTCGTATGCACACTATAGAGCGGCGGGATTTCCAGAGTCTTCTCAATGTAATCATTGACCGGGGGTACGAGGTTATCGGCCCCGTGATCCGCGATCACGCAATCGTTTTCGATGACGTGACCTCCGTTGACGAACTTCCTGTCGGATGGACAGACTCACAGGACGGCGGCATGTATCGTCTCGAAAACGAAGAAAGCGGAAAACTCTTTGATTACGTTGTCGGACCACAGTCACCGAAAAAGTTCTTCTACCCACCCACTCGACGGCTCTGGAGCGCAAAACGTCGTGGCCAGAAGTACGATGTCGTTCCACACGAGGAGGAGCCGCCAAAGCTGGCGCTGTTTGGCGTCCGTTCCTGCGAGTTGCATGCAATTGCCGAGCAGGACAGGATTCTGATTGAAGGCCCTTATGCCGATCCTGTTTACAGGCTGCGTCGACAGAATGCGGTAATCGTCGCGGTCAATTGCACGCGTCCGGGCGGAACCTGTTTCTGTGCCTCAATGGGCACCGGCCCGAAGGCCAAGATTGGCTTCGACATTGCCCTCACGGAGATCAAAACCGGCGACCGGCACTACCTTGTCGCTGAAGCCGGCACTCCATTCGGGCATGAGATACTGGAGCAGGTTCCCGGTCATGAAACCGATGAGACCGAGCTGCAGGCCGCTGATCGGGCGGTTGAAGAGGCTGCGGAACACATGGGTCGATCTCTTGATACGACCGACCTCCCGGCCCTGCTCAACCGCCGTTTTGATGACCCGCACTGGGATACCATCGCTGAGCGCTGTCTCACCTGCGGCAATTGCACCATGGTCTGCCCCACGTGCTTCTGCGCCAATGTCGAGGACACGACCAGCCTGAACGGCGATACGGCCGATCGGCTACGTCGGTGGGACTCCTGTTTCACTGTCGGCTTTTCTTACATCCATGGCGGCAGCATCCGGGCCACTGAAACATCGCGATATCGCCAGTGGATGATGCATAAGTTGAGTCATTGGGTTGAACAGTTCGGGACTTTCGGATGTGTTGGCTGCGGCAGGTGCATCACATGGTGTCCGGTGGGAATTGACATCACCGAGGAAGCCCGCACGTTCCGAGAAACCGACAAACTTACGGCAGTTGTCTCTTAGTGAAGGAATATGGCTATGGAAAATCTCGAGAGAATTTTGAGCGAGCACCCGTTCCTATCCGGTCTGGATTCGGCACATGTCGCTCTGCTCGTGGGTTGCGCCTCGAATGTCGTCTTTCAGAAGGGAGAATTCATCTTCCGTGAGGGCGAGCCGGCGAACGCCTTCTATATTATCCGTCACGGCAAGGTGCAGGTTGAAACACACGTTCCTCAGAAAAGCGCTATCGTCATCCAGACCCGGGAAAGCGGCGAGGTGCTCGGGTGGTCGTGGCTCGTACCACCTTACCGGTGGCACTTTGATGCGAGGGCGGTGGAACTTACCCGCGCAATCACCCTGGACGGCAAGTGCCTGAGAGGTAAATGCGAAGAAGACCACGACCTCGGCTATGAAATCATGAAAAGGTTCACGCTGATCATTGCTGAGAGACTCGAACAGACTCGACTACAGCTGATGGATGTCTATGGCAACCCGGAAGGCTGATTCGTTGCATGATATGCCCGCTATCGAACAGCCGATGCTGACCAGGCCGTTCGTTATCCGGCGGGTAATCAAGGAACTGCACGATACGTTTTCGCTCGAACTGGCGCCCCAGAAAGGGAGTCCGCCTCTCGGCTACAAGCCGGGTCAGTTCAATATGCTTTATGTATACGGCGTGGGCGAAGTCCCCATCTCCATCTCGGGCGACCCCGGCGAGACTGGTATACTGGTTCATACGACCCGCGAAGTGGGCACGGTGACACGCGCCATGCGCCGATTGACGGTCGGGGATTACCTTGGGGTCCGCGGTCCGTACGGGACCAGCTGGCCGATTGACGAGGCCGCCGGAAACGATATCGTGGTTATCACCGGCGGCATTGGCCTGGCGCCCCTGAGACCGCTGGTGTACCACGTGCTTCGCAACCGCGAGAAATTCGGTCAGGTCGTCATTCTCTATGGCGCGCGTTCGCCGCAGGACATCCTCTACAAGAAACAGCTCGAGAAATGGCGCTCCCGTTTTGATCTTGAAGTTCATCTCACTGTCGACCGGGCATCGGGTGCATGGCGGGGCAATGTCGGCGTGGTCACCAAGTTCATCGGCCGTTTGCCGTTTGACCCAATGAGTTGCACCGCCTTCGTTTGCGGCCCCGAAATCATGATGCGGTTTACGATCCTCGAGTTGCAGCGACGGGGCGTAGCCGACAACCACGTCCACATTTCGATGGAACGTAATATGAAATGTGGCATCGGCCTGTGCGGGCACTGTCAGTTGGGCGGAAGTTTTGTCTGTAAAGACGGCCCGGTTTATAACTATGACCGAATGAAGCACGTATTCACGAAACGGGAGATGTGATATGGCATCAAAGAAAAGACCACGCCTTGCCGTCTGGAAGTTTGCTTCGTGCGACGGCTGTCAGCTGTCACTTCTTGATTGCGAGGACGAACTGCTGGACGTGGCCGGAGCGGTCGAGATTGCTAATTTCCCGGAAGCTTCCAGGGCTGTCGTCCGGGGACCGTATGACCTGTCGCTGGTGGAGGGCTCGATTACGACACCGCACGATGCCGAGCGCATTCATAAGGTTCGTCGGTCTTCCAGGTATCTTGTCACCATAGGCGCGTGCGCCACCGCCGGCGGGATTCAGGCGCTCAGAAATTTCAAAGACGTGAACGACTTCATTTCCATCGTGTATGCATCACCGGAATACATCTCGACTCTCGGCAAATCGACGCCCATCGCGGATCATGTCTTTGTCGATTTCGAACTCCGGGGTTGTCCCATCAACAAGTATCAACTGCTCGAACTGGTGAGTGCGCTTCTCAACGGCCGCAAGCCGAATATCCACCCGACCAGCGTTTGTCTCGAGTGCAAGCGGGCAGGAAACGTGTGTGTGATGGTCTCCCAGGGCATTCCCTGTCTGGGACCGGTCACGCATGCCGGCTGCGGAGCATTGTGCCCGTCGTATAACCGCGGGTGTTACGGATGTTTTGGACCGAAGGAGACGCCGAATACCGGTTCACTCGGTCAATGGTTCGAGGGGCTGGGCGTGACTCGTGATGACGTATGCCGATTCTACCGGACTTTTAACGCATTTGCCGAACCGTTCAGGAAAGAGAGCGAGGCATATGAAGGGTAAAACAATCAAGGTTGACTATCTTGCGCGTGTCGAAGGCGAAGGCGGCCTGTATGTCAAGCTGAAAGGCGACGAGGTGACCGATGTACAGCTTCGGATTTTCGAGCCGCCGCGCTTTTTCGAGGGCTTCCTGCGCGGACGGAAATTCACCGAGGCGCCGGATATCACCGCACGTATCTGCGGCATCTGCCCCATCGCCTATATGATGTCCTCGGCACAGGCGATGGAGATGATTTGTGGGGTAACTGTCGACGGTCCTCTGCGCGACCTCCGCCGGCTCATATACTGCGGCGAGTGGATCGAGAGTCACATCCTTCACGTTTACATGCTTCACGCTCCGGATTTCCTGGGGTACCAGGACGCTATTCAGATCGCCAAAGACCACCCCGAAATAGTTAAAAAGGCCCTCAAGCTCAAGAAGATCGGAAACGATCTGATGATCCTGCTCGGTGGCCGCGAAATCCATCCAATTAATATCCGTGTCGGGGGATTCTACAAGGTACCGACCAAGAAGCAATTGAACACAATGGTGGAGCCGTTGAAATGGGCGCGTGACGCGGCACTCGACACGGTCAAGTGGGTCGCCACACTTCCCTTTCCGGACTTCGAGCGAGACTATGAATTTGTCTCACTCCGGCATCGTGACGAGTACCCGATTATCAGCGGTAGATTGGTTTCCAATAGAGGAATTGACATTGGGATTGAAGAATTCGGTAATTACTTTGAAGAACAACATGTAAGACACTCGACCTCGCTTCATTCTGTGATCAAGGGACGCGGTTCGTATTTCGTTGGACCGCTGGCACGGTACAGCCTGAACTTTGACAGACTCGCACCCGTGGCACAGGAGGCGGCAAAGGATGCGGGTTTGGCGGAGACGTGCAATAATCCGTTCAAGAGTATAATTGTCCGGGCGGTTGAAACCCTGCACGCCTGCGAGGAGGCTCTGAAACTGATAGAGAGCTATGAGATGCCCGATCATCCGTATCTGGAGGTCGAACCCCGCGCCGGCGTCGGCCACGGCGCCAGCGAGGCGCCGCGCGGCGTACTCTACCACCGTTACGAGATTGACAACGACGGCATTATTAAGAATGCCTGGATTGTCCCCCCGACGTCGCAGAATCAGGGGACCATCGAGGAAGACCTGGCGGCCTTCGTCCCCACAAAACTAAACGAAACAGACGAAAAGCTGACCTGGTACTGCGAGCAGGCGGTACGCAACTATGACCCCTGTATCTCCTGTTCCTGCCATTTCCTGAAGCTCAAGATCGAACGCGAATGAGGTTCTGAGCTCGTGAGTGGCGAAGCGGTTATCTCCGTAATCGGATTGGGGAACCGGATGCGCTCTGACGATGGAGCAGGCGTAGAGGCGGCCGGGCATATCAAGAAACTCAATCTGCCGGGAGTTAGTGTATTCTCGGAAGTGTCGGACAGCGCGGCGTTGATAGAACTCTGGAACGAAGCTGAAATAGTTTATATTGTCGACGCTGTTTCATCCGGGCGAGAAGCCGGCTGTATTGTCAGATATGATGCCCTCAACGACACGATTCCCGAAGAAATCTTCACCGGCCTTTCTTCTCACTCTTTTGGGCTCGGTGCGACCATTCAGCTTGCGCGGGAGTTGAATCGACTTCCTCGTAAACTGGTAGTGTACGGAATCGAGGGGAAGGATTTCTCCGCGGCTGGTGAGCTCTCGCCCGAAGTAACGCGTGCGGCTCTTAATACATCTCAGCGTATCGTCAAAGAGATACTGGCCGACATACCGGCCCCACGGTGATTGACGAGCGTTGTCCTCACGGATAGGTGGGGGCCGTTTGACTCTTTCGTTCTTCCAACCAATTGAGTACCTTAAGTAGTGAATATGAAAGTCCCATGGACAATGTTTGCCGCGGAGTTTCTTGGCACCGCCATTCTGGTCGGCGTGGGGCTTTCTTTCGTCATCCTGGATTTCAGCAAGCAGAGCCCGGTAGCCCATTTGATTCCCGACCCCGGTCTCCGGCGAGCCATTACCGGTTTTCTGTTCGGCTCGACCGGCGCACTGGTTGCGATATCGCCGCTTGGTAAGGAGAGTGGCGCACATATCAATCCCGTAGTCTCGCTCGCTTTCTGGGTCAGGGGAAAAATCGGGGCCGGTCATGCGACAGGATATATCGTGGCCCAGTTGGCCGGCGGCGTTGCCGGCGCCCTACCGCTCTTATTTTGGGGACAGCTCGGGAAATCGATCAGTTACGGCGCCACCTTCCCCGGCCCCGGCTATTCGCCGTGGGTTGCGGTACTCGGGGAAATTGCAGCGACATTTGCTCTCATCGTGTTACTTTTCCTGTTTGTCAGTCACGACAAACTCAGGAACTACACGCCGCTTCTGTTTCCCGCCCTGTATGCCTTGATGGTGTATATCGAGGCTCCTATTTCAGGAACGAGCACGAACCCGGCCCGCAGTTTGGGCCCCGTGGTCATATCGGGTAACTGGTCTGCGTGGTGGGTGTACTGGGTGGGTCCGGTCGCCGGGGCACTCATAGGCGTGGCCGCTCACCGGTTCAGCCTGCTCAATCGGCTCGAAATCAAAGTCGCGAAGCTGTATCACTTCGAACACGACCCGCACGGTGTCTTTTCGGCCTGGAGACACAAGCAGCCCGATACGAAATAACTACTTCCCCCCGTCGTCGTTCCCGGACGCTATCATTTATCCGCCGGTTCTGAAGCCCGGGTAAAGCAACATACCGCCGTCGGCAAAGACGGTTGTCCCGGTTATATAGTCGGCTTCATCCGATGCCAGCCAAACCGCTACGGGCCCGATATCCGCAGGTACGCCAATGCGATCATATGGTATCAGTTTCAGGAGTTTGTTCTTTTCTTCGTCGGTGTTCCAGGCACTCTTGTTGATATTGGTCTCGATCGCCCCCGGACCGATACTGTTGACCCGTACGTTGTGAGGCGCCAGCTCCTGCGCGATGGTCTTCATCAACATCATAATTCCGCCTTTGGAGGTAGCATAATTGGCGTGGCCTGCCCACGGAATCACCTCGTGAACGGAGCTGATAAAGATGATCTTCCCGGCCGATTTCGACCTCTCCTTGACAACTCCTCTTCGCAGAAATTCCTTTGCGGCCTCTCGCGCGCACAGAAACGACCCGGTCAGATTGACATTGAGCACGCCGTACCACTGGTCGAGCGTCATGTCTACAAATCTGGAATCTTTCTGGATACCGGCGTTACTGACCAGAATGTCGACCGTGCCGTACTTGTCGATGGCGGTTTTGAACATGGCTTTGACGTCGTGTTCGCTACTGACATCGGCTTTGACTTTGGTGGCCTTGCCACCGTCCTTTTCAATCGCCTGAACGACCCGGTCGGCGTCGTCTTCGTGGCTGATGTAATTTACAAGCACATTTGCCCCGGCAGCCCCCATTGCCTTCGCAATACCTTCCCCGATGCCTGAATTTGCCCCGGTAACCAGGGCGGTCTGTCCTTTAAGTAATTTTCGCATATCTGTTCATCCTTGTGACTGCGTGCTATCAATAAAATACAGGAGCTTCTGTTCCGGTATAATACCGGTTACTCTTCCTTCCCGTCCTCACGGACTTCATTCAGGGCAACCGCGGCGGCGATAAGTGACAGGTGAGTCAATCCCTGGGGAAAGTTGCCCATCATTTCTTTCTGCTTCGTGTCAAATTCTTCGGCGAACAAGCCAAGGTCATTGCCGGTAGCCACGCCGCGCCTGAATGCCTCGTGCGCCTCATCACTACGGCCCTGCCTGGCGAGGCATTCCGCCAGCCAGAACGTGCAGGCGAGAAAAGTGCCTTCCTCCCCCTCCAGACCGTCGTTGTCGGCAGCGTAGCGGCGGATGAGTCCGTCCTGTTCGAGATCTTCCCGAATCGCATCGACCGTCCGGACCATCCGTTTATCCTTGAAATCAAGAAATCCGAAAATCGGCATCAGAAGCAGTGAGGCATCCATTTCGGGATATTCGTATGCCTGAACGAAAACACCCCGCTTGTCGTCGTATCCTTTTGATTCCACCGCTTGACGGATTTGGTCTCGGGTTTTTTCCCACGGCTCCACGAGACCGTCATGCCCGAACTCTTTGGCCAGCCTGATTCCGCGATCGAGCGCAACCCAGCACATAGCCTTGGACTGCACAAAATGTCTCGGGTCACCGCGCATTTCCCACAGTCCCTGGTCCGGATGCTTCCATTTCTCGGCCGCGG
Source organism: uncultured Ignavibacteriales bacterium (assembly GCA_964396245.1). Lineage (GTDB taxonomy): Bacteria > Zixibacteria > MSB-5A5 > GN15 > FEB-12 > CAYNEO01. The sequence goes on along the minus strand of CAYNEO010000036.1, from coordinate 16,217 downwards.
CGTTGACCAATTCCACCAGGAATTCCCAGTAGTCTTCATCGGGAGAATGACCGCGTTGATGCCAGCTCCAGGCCAGATCGAGGAGTTCTCCAAATACGTCCAGTTGGGTCTGCAATTCGGCCGCGTTGCCGACTCGCACCGGTGACGACTTGCGGAAACCGCAGAGTTCATCGATATGATACTCGTGCAATCGACGCTCACCACCTACGCCAAAGAGAATCTGGAGCTCATCCGCACTGCCGGCGGTGCTTCGCTCGATAAACCGCCGAAACCCGTCGGCCTCGCTCGTACAGCCGAGAGTATCCAGTGTGCGGACGGTGAATACCGAGTCGCGAATCCACGAAAAGCGGTAGTCCCAGTTGCGTGATTTTTGCCAGGCTTCGGGCAGGGATGTTGTCGACGCAGCAGCGATTGCACCGGTAGGGGCGTTCTGCAGCCCTTTCAGGACGATGGCAGAGCGGCAGACAATATCAGCATACGGCCCGGTGATGGTCACGTTGGAACTCCAGCCTTTCCACCAGTCAACCGTCTGGTCGAATCGTCGATCGAGCTCCTCGGTGGGCACAATCTTGATAGTCTGTTCGTCGAGGTCCTCCGGCCGACGGTATAGAATCGAGAGGTATCGACGTTCCCCCTTCTTAATGGTGAAGCTGCCCTCGAGCTGATGACGTTTCTCAATTGCGATCTCGATATTTCCCGATAGCAAAAGCCCCTGATATCCGCCTATAGCCACAAAGGCGTTATGATCGTAGCGCTTGATCCATGGGCGAATGGCGCCGTAGTCAAACCTCGGGATGATATCGATATCGAGCTGCATCTCGCCCTCAAGACCTTCCACAATGCGGAGTATCTGGCGATACGGCTCGACGGCGCCTCCTTCCCGCATCGGAAGAAAATCCAGCAACCTGGCCTGTCCCCGGTCGGTCCGAAACGTCGTCTCCAGAATCAGTGTCTTGCCGAGATATTTCCTCGAGACTTCATATGGGTCGCTCGGCACAATCTGACAATAGCCGCCATTTTCCCAGTCCAGCATACGCCCGAAACAACTCGCCGAGTCAATGCGCGGCACACAACACCAGTCTATTGATCCCGTGCGAGATATCAGTGCCGTGGCATGGCAGTCGGAAATGAACCCGTAGTCGCCGATTGGCGGGTATGGCTGTTCTCCCGGTTCTTTGTATTCTTCCATGGGCTGAAGGTCATCCTTTCTATTCGAACGCTGGGTGTGGGCGGGAATTGGTCCACAATTTATTCCGGTCCTGGAGATCAAGCAAAGAGAGGTGGTACGAAATCGCCCACGGGGTTGCAACCATCTAAAAAACAACACGTTATATGCATTGTTCCCGGTCCGGCGCGGTGACGGATTCTGCAAGGATCGATCGACATTTCGGTTGCAGGGAACGGCAAAACTATTAAATTCAGGAATTCATACCGGCGAACCGGTTTGCCCCGGAATCTGTTGTCTCTGATAGCGATTGGAACCGGTAACCTGAACATCGCGAATCGAGGTAATGATCGTGAAAGACGAAGAGAGCAATACTGAACATGATTCTGAAAGCAGTAAAAAAGACCCCACGGCGGCTGACTCCTCTACCCCGTCCAACTTCATTCGGACAATCATCAGCGAAGACGTCAAAGCAGGTAAGCACGGCGGAAAGGTACATACCCGCTTTCCTCCGGAACCGAACGGGTACCTGCATATCGGTCACGCCAAGTCGATCTGCCTGAATTTCGGGCTGGCGGAGGATTTCGGCGGCAGATGCAATCTCCGTTTTGACGACACCAATCCGGTGAAAGAGGAAATGGAGTACGTCGACTCCATCAAGGATGACATCCACTGGCTGGGCTTCGACTGGGAAGACCGCGAGTTCTACGCCTCGGATTACTTTGATCAATTGCATGAGTGGGCGGTCAAGCTCATAAAAGATGGCAAGGCATATGTCGACGATCTGTCGCCCGATGAGATCCGTCAACACCGCGGAACGCTGACCGAACCCGGCAAGAACAGTCCATACCGTGATCGTTCGGTCGATGAGAACCTGGAGCTGTTCGAGCGCATGCGCAAGGGAGAATTCCCCGACGGCAGCAAAACCCTCCGCGCAAAGATCGACATGGCCTCGCCCAACATCAATATGCGTGACCCGGTGATGTACCGAATTCTGCACGCGTCCCATCATCGCACGAAGGACAAGTGGTGCATTTACCCTACCTATGATTGGGCGCATGGGCAGTCCGATTCGATCGAAAACATTACTCATTCGATCTGCACCCTGGAATTCGAGGATCACCGTCCGCTGTACGATTGGTTTATCGAGCAATTGGGCATTTTCCCGTCGAAACAGTACGAATTTGCCCGTCTCGATATCAGTTACATGATGATGAGCAAGCGCAAGCTCCTGCAGCTGGTCCGCGAGCGTCATGTCAGTGGCTGGAACGACCCGCGGATGCCTACGATCAGGGGGCTCCGCCGGCGTGGGTACACCCCGGAATCTATCAGGATATTCGCTGATCGTATCGGCGTCGCCAAGAAGAAAGGCAGTGTCGTCGATATCGCCCTGCTCGAACACTGCCTCCGTGAGGACCTCAACAAGCGGGCGCCACGGGTTATGGCTGTCCTCGATCCGTTGAAGGTCATCATTGACAACTATCCCGAGGGTAAGGTCGAGGACCTGGAAGCGATCAATAATCCTGAAGATGAGAGTATGGGAACGCGTTCATTGCCGTTTTCGCGAGAGGTCTATATCGAGCGTGACGATTTCATGGAGGATCCGCCCAGGAAGTTCTTCCGCCTTGCGCCCGGACGCGAGGTCCGGCTGAAACATGCCTATTACATCACGTGCACCGACATTGTCAAGAACGACAGGGGCGAAATTGTCGAATTGCACTGCACGTATGACCCGGAGTCGCGCGGCGGCGGAACGCCTGACGGGAGGCGTGTAAAAGGCACACTGCATTGGGTTTCAGCAGCCCATGCTCTTGACGCGGAAGTACGGCTGTATGACCATCTGTTCACGAAACCCGATCCCGAAGCTGTTCCCGAAGGAGCCGATTGGACCGCCAACCTGAATACTGACTCGCTTACCGTGCTCGGACACTGTAAGGTTGAACCCGGTCTGGCCGATGCAACATCGGAAGACCACTTTCAGTTCTTGCGCCACGGTTATTTCTGTGTTGACTCAGTCGATTCCAGGCCCGGCAAGCCGATTTTCAACCGTTCGGTATCGTTGCGGGACACATGGGCCAAAATCGCCGCAAAACAATAAAGTCCGGCAAGTCGGCAGCTGGGTCAGTCCAATTTGATCTCTAATCTATCGTGAGATCATAGGCTCCGGATAATTGCCATGTTTGATTTCACGGCACTTGACAGCCTGTCAACTCCTGCGATAATCGCTCACCGCGGGGCGGTATCTTTTGCGCACGAGAATACGCTGGAGGCTTTCGAAGCCGCGATACAAATCGGCGCTGATGCCGTGGAATTCGATGTAAGACGCACGTCTGACGGCGTGCTGATCATACACCATGACGCCACTCTGCCGGGTAGGCGGCGCCTCGTTGCCAACGCTACCTATCAAGAGCTGAGAACCGCCGGAGCCGGGCGCGGATATCATATCCCCACGTTAGAGGAGACCCTGCATCACCTGTGCGGCCGTATCGCGCTCGATATCGAATTGAAGGAGGCGGGATATGAACACGAGGTGCTCGGCCTGGTTCGCGAATTTTACCCTTTACGGCACGCAATCCTCAAGTCATTTGACGAAGCGGCGGTCCGACGTCTGAAAGAACTGGCGCCGGATGCCATGGTCGGCCTGTTGGTGGGGGCACATCGGGTTAAGTCGATGCTATCCTCGAAACGAGTGCTGACTATTGCCAAGATCAGGAGGCTGAGCGCCGATTTTGTGTCTCCCCATCGGGTGCTCGTACGTCTGCCGTTTGTCAGAAGAATGCGGCTGGCCGGTATACCACTGATCGTGTGGACCGTGAATGACATCCACACGGCGCGCCGCCTCTCACGCCAGGGTATTGCCGGAATCATAACCAATGTGCCGGAAAAGATGGTCGCTGAACAATCACTGCATCGCCGGGTCTGAGTATCATCCACCGCCAACTATCGCCGTCCCTGTTGTCCCGCCAGGATCAATTGCCTTACCAGCAAACCAACATAGGCGCCGAGGAAAGCGGATGGTAAGCCGATCAGGAGTGCGGCGGCAACTTCGAACGGAAACCTACTGTGCGAAGTGGGGTCTCCGAACCAGTCGTAGAACACCCGCAGTATAACAAAAACGGGCAGGCCCACACCAACATATAGTCCCCATCGCCAGACACCATCAGGTCTCACGAACGCCGCCACCGCCCCCGCGAGTCCAATCAGTATGATCCACCAGGGCAAGGGTGAACCGGCAAGGGAAAACAAGGTGGTCGAATGAGGGAAAATAAATGCCGGAATGGCGCCCGCCAACAGACCGAGCAGAAGACCTATCCATGCGTAAGCGCGATCGCTCAGTCTGGAGTCGGGTGAGGGGCCGTCTGGTTGCATGTGCCAAAATAACGATCGTCGTGAACCGGTAGCAAGTGCTTTTAGAACCAGGACAGGACTATCTTAATAGCGCCTTCCCTGTCCATCCGCAGATCGCCGGTCCCTTGCGCTAATGGCACACGGCCGTCGGCTTGTGAGAAATATATATGTTGTCAATCAGCCAAGTGATGTCCGAGAGGTTGATATCATTCTGCAGGTCGCCGTCGACATTGCCGTTCGCCGGACAACACAAAGCCGCATGGCCGATATACACGTGGTCTATCAGTCTGGTAATATCGGACAGGTCAATATCACCCTGCGGATCACAGTCCGTATTGCCTGTATATCCGCCGGTGAATTGACCACAGCAAGCCATCGTCTCGCACTGGAAGTGCCTGACCGCAAAACCATCCACCCCACCCTCGACCGTATTCTCGGGATAACCGTCGGCACAGATGAACCGCACGCGCGTGCTCGTTGTCAGGTTAACACCCGCCGCTAACAGTTCGTCGGAAGTGATTTCGTCATATCGCCAGTGTGGCCCGACATTGTCTGTGTACCTGCGAATCTCTACCCACGGGTCCGTACCGTATTGGCCTGTGACCTGTACCATTAGATAGTCGGTCTCAGGAGAATGGCCCGATGTTGCGAAAAAATAGTCATACACAATCGTGCCGCCCTCGCTGAGATTCAGCGTTGGTGACCAGAGCGTCACTCTTCCTTCATCCACGTCCTCAGTGAGGTGATTCCCGGTAACATAACATTGCCCGCTGCCGTCGCCGTCAGTATGGGGATCATAATCGGAAGCGAAATCGCAGACCGGAACTCCCCGCGTCCAGAAGCCTGTATAGGCTTGAGTGTAGGTTTCCACCCATCCCCGGTATAGCTCGAAATCATCGTGGAAATTATCCGTGTAGCCGGTGGCAACATGTGCGTAATAGGGCCATTGCGCGCCGTGGTCGTACCGGGTGCCGACTGTGGCCTCCTCTGCTGTAAAATAGAACATTATGACAGCGCCGCATGACAGGCCGGGAACAGATACCAGGTATTGGTCCCCTGATACATTCGTCAGCGGAACATCGACATACGATTCACCCTGATCAATTGAGTAGTGCATCTCCACGCTGCCGGGAACAACTTCACTCCCCCATTCCGGCTTCACATCGATACTGAAGAATGTCGGGTAATCGGGCACCACCATTTCAGGGATGCCCTCAGGAAAACTGAATGTCAATTCGGGCGCCGGGCGCGCTATCTCGTTCACTCGATAAACCGTAGCCAGCGACGCTCTTACCATCTTGGTCATATAGGAAAAGCTCATGTACGAGGTGCTGTCATACCGGGAGTGATAGACGGTCGAAAAGTAGTATTCGTGGACGAACGTGGCAGGAATGCCGGCCTGGGTAAACGGGTAGTGGTCCGAACCGGCGGAGTTCCCGTTGAGATAACCGCTGACACCGACGAGAGAATCGGCCAGAGATTGCCACAGCAGCGTGTAGACGTTGTCATCGCCATAGTACAGATATGCCAGATTATAGTTTTCGTAATGACCGATCATATCCATATTGAGCATGTACAGGGTATTTTCTTCATTGATAATCGAACGCGCAACATAGTGCTCGGAGCCGTTCAGCCCGGTCTCCTCGGCATCGAACAGGGCAAAGACGATTGTAAGATCGGTCGGTTTATCTGCCAGCACACGCGCTATCTCAAGAACGCCGGCCGTACCAGAGCCGTTGTCGTCCGCTCCCGGAGAGCCCGGCACCGCGTCGCGATGAGCCCCAACAACAATATGCTGCTCGGGCAAGAGCGTACCTATTTTATAGGCCAGCACGTTTTCATGTGGCCCTGAGGTGCTCGCCGGATCATTTTCTTCGAACGGGTCAATCACGACCGAGTCATACCCGAACGACTGCAACTTGGCAATTATCCAATCGCGGGCATAAATGTTGTTGGCTGAGCCGGTAACTCTCCCGTCAAAAGCTTGAAGCGCCAGAGTATATGATTGAAGCGAATCCTGATTGACTTCATCGATGAGCGAGACCAGGTCAAGCGCAGTAGCCGGTCGGGTGGGTCGCTCGAAACGGGTCGGTTCTTTGAACTCTATCCGAGGCCGCACATCACCCAGCGGGAAAAGTTGTTGCTCTTTCGCAAGTACCGCTCCCTGGCCCGCGTCGATCCGAAAGAGACGAACCTGATCCGTCTCGTAGACGAGCGGGAACTTACCAACATTGGAACGGTCGAGCCGACCGTCAAGAGCCAACTCATCACGGGTAACCCCGGATGCTACCAGAGTCAGATCGAGACCTGCGCCTGTGAGTCCTTGGGCCGCTGTTTCATCGGCCAGGACCAGATAGCTGTTGAACCCACGGTACACCGGATCGACACGCGATGATGCCAGAACAGCAGCCTGCTGCTCACTCTGAATATCGACCTTGTACAGATTATCTGCGACTGCCGAGCCAAACGTTACGAGCAACAGGCCGACAATAACCGATAGCGTTTTGCGCATGTGAATACCTTTCCGCGACAGCAAGTTCTGCGTCAGCATGTAGAGACTGGCGGTTTAAGAATATGCCCCTCCCGAATCGTTATCCACCATAAGAAGTACCGGTGAATCAACCTCCTGGGCTACAAATAATATAGCCTCGGACTCTTCATTTCAAAAGGGAAAAAACGAGCAGCCGCTACCCGAGTAAAAACACGCCCAGCGGGTGTGCTCGACCCGCCGGGCATATGGCATCAAAAGCGTAAGCCGCATTATTATGCGAAAGATTTCCCTACTTCATCAGCAGCATCTTCCTGGTCTGAGTGAAATCACCCGCGGTCAATCGATAAAAGTATATGCCGCTGGCAAACCCTGAAGCATCCCAGGTAACTGTGTGCTCACCGGCTCCAAGTTGGCCGTCCACGAGAGTCGTGACTCTCTGCCCAACGATATTGAAAACGTCCAGTCTGACGTCCGCCGCTCTCGGCAGGGTGAAACTGATCTCCGTCGTCGGATTGAACGGATTGGGGTAGTTTTGACTTACGGTCATACTGTCGGCTCCGACGACCGTCAATTGCACGTACAGATAAACGTCGTCCGCTACTCCCGCCACACTCACAACGACCGTGTCCACATATGTTCCCGAAGACAGTTGCGCCGTGGACACCGCCAGGCACAGACTGTCGTTTGTCTGGCCCACCGAGTCCATCAGAGCCGTGAAATTCTGTCCGTTCGGCACAATGTACGCCGAGAAACCGGCCGGCGCATTTGAAGAAGTCACAAGAGCGCACGCATACACGGTGTCGCCGGGAATCAGAGTGTAGGTGAGCAGTCCGGGAGTCACATTGGCGGTCTCGTTGCCGCCGCCAATAGAATCGGTGACTGTCAGGCTAATGGTGAACGGAAGCTCATCGGCGATACCGTCGACCAGTAACCACCAGGTTTCATCGAACGTGCCTACAGGCATGATACTCGGATTTACCTGGAAACAGACACTATCCGGCGTTGTGCCCGACGTCTTCAGTGGAACGCTGAAGACGTTGAGCGAATCCTGGAGTATCTGATAGCTTGCAGGCGAATTTGTCGACATGACCAAGGGGCAGGTAACTAATATCATCTCTGTACCGAGTTCAGCAGTGAGATGAGCCGTATCCGGCGCTACCCACGCCGAATCACCGGTTCCAGGCTGTGGCAGGACATCCAGCACAATAGTCAAAATGGCGGATTCGGCAACTCCGGCCACGTTGTACCAGACGCTGCCGGAATAGCGGCCGACGGGCATCCCGGCCGGATTGACGTAGGCACACACCGAGTCGTTTGTCTGGCCCGCAGTGTCCTGAAGTGTGACGAAAACCAGATCAGTATCCTTGAAGGCCGTATATGCGGCGGGAGCGTTTGACGAATACAGCATCGCACAACCGCTCGGAACCAAGGTTACCGTCGTCCCCTCGTACCAGGTAAAGAAAAGAGTATCCGGTATCAAGACAGCAGTATCACCCGGAGTGACTACGGTGTCACTACAGGCGAGTTGTACGCCTCCGTCACGGAAATCTACGGCCCGGACAGCCCCCGTATTGTCACAGGATACATCGGCGCCGAAAATACCGGGCATTAGCGAATATGTATTGTCAAGTCGCAGACCATTGTAGTCATACACCTGTCGGGAGATAAACAGCGTATCGCCCGCAACGGAAGTCAGCGCATTATCGCCGCAATCGATCCAGAAGAATCGTATCGGGGAGAACTGACACGCCATGGTTGTGTCGCTCGTAATTTCAAAACGCAGGTTCGCGAGTTGCGGTGGCAGCCCGTCCGAAGATGCATAGCAACCCGGATGAACAGAACTTCCATTGTTAAGGTCCGCGACAGCTACCAGTCGCAGAAGTCCATCCGGGCAGCCCGTGCCACAGGGGATTGAATCGGTCCGGAAATTGAAGTATTCCCATCCGCAATTCTGGAGAAATCTGCCCGGTTGCGCCTCAATAAGGCTCAGAGCTGTGGGGTCATAGGCGAGCAGCAAGTCGTACCCGCCAATTGGATATTCCGTCTGAGCCGTATAGAGCATGTTGATCGAGACGTCAGTCGTATCTCCGAATGCGACCCCCTGTCCATCCGGTCCATGCAGTGATTGAATGTCGACCTCGAGAAGTGGCGCCTGCACCGTGTCTGAAACCACCGTCAACGTAAGCACCGCCATCAGTGGATTGTTCGTGGCGCCTGTCACATCTACCAGCAGGGTGTCCCAATAAGTCCCGACAGGCAGTGAGCGGGCGTTGACCTCGAAACAGACCGAATCAGGTGTCGTGCCCGAGCTTGCCAGGAGCGTCGTGAAATCGGCCGTATCCAGAATCTGGACAGAGAAGGCCGCCGGGTCAAAATTCGAGCCAACCACCAGACATCCCGCTTGCGTCGCGGCCGATTGCTCTTCCGCCTGGAA
>CAYNEO010000036.1:0-6679 GCA_964396245.1 uncultured Ignavibacteriales bacterium | reverse complement strand
TAACGTACCCGAAGTAGCCGGCGGGTGCATTTGTTGATAACAGCATCACCTGGTCCTGAGTCTGCTGGGGCCCGAAATCGAGATTTGAAATGTAGAATGTCAAGGTGTCGGGCTGGACCCATGCCGAGTCTCCCGACGGCAGCAGGGAGTCAAAAATCTCGAGATAAACCGGGAGAATTGCCGGTTCGACATTGTTTTCAACGTAGTAGACGACGGTATCGGTGTAGGTGCCGACGGGCAGCCCGCCCGGATCGACCCTGACACAGATCGAGTCGTTGGTAGTTCCCGTTGTGTCAATCAAAGTCGTGAATAATCCGCCGCCGAGAACCTCCCCGCTAAAGGGCTGCGGTGCGTTTTCCGAGCTCAAAAGAGCGCAACCGTACAGAAGCTGTTCGCTGCCCTCTTGAGCCTGGAAGCTTAAGTATTGTGGGCTAAAGAACGGCGCCCGGTCGATCTCCAACCAGACGGTGAGAATTACCGGCTCCGGCACACCCTCCACCTGGAAGGCAACTGTATCGATATAGAGCGACGCGACTCCGGCGCGTTCGGGGTATATCTTTAGACAGACACTGTCATTAGTGAATCCGGACGAATCCAGCGGTTGGGTGAGATATCCCGGAGCGACAACAAACGGCGCCGGGGCGTTGCTCGATGTCAACTCCACACAGCGCGCCAGAGGACCCTGCGTGCCATACGGCACACGCATGAACAGCGTGTCCGGTGTAACGTCGGCAGTTCCGCTTCCCGGATTAGGCGTAATCCGCAACTTCAACGTGAGAACCGCCGGATCATCCACACCATCGACATAGAACTGAATCGTATTGTAGTACGTGCCGGGAGCGAACGTCTGGGGATCAACCCCGGCGACGACGCTATCGTTGGTTACTCCGACCGAGTCTTCGAGGTAGGTAAAAACAGCCCCGGTATCTGACGATGTTACCTCACCGATATACGCTGCCGGCGCGTTACTCGACATCAGGATCGCCCCCAATGTCGGCATCCTGATAAATATGGTTCCCTCCTGAATCGTGAATGACAGCGTATCGGGAGTAACCCAGGCAACCTCGAGAGTCTGGTTGAGACTCAGCGCCGCCGGTGGGTCAATCAGGCCTGCACCCAGCTGTCCGACGTATTCCGGGTTAACATCATATATGTCCTGCGCGGAATTCAGCAGCACCGCGCGGGTTCTCGTAAAGGAATGGATCTCGGGCCGCTCGGAGACAAGCAGTGCCGCCTGTGCCGAGACGAATGGTGCGGCAAAACTCGTCCCACCCCACCAGGCGTAACCGGTATCGAGGTATGGAGAATAAATGCCGGTGCCCGGGGCGCAAATGTCGACATCCGCGCCATAACGTGAAAAGTCAGCCAGCCTGTTGAGCGTGTCCAGCGCGGCCACACAGATAGTGTTCGGATCGCTGGCCGGGTAAGTAGTGACATCGCTTTGCCCGTTCCCGGCGGCAACAATGACCATCACGTCGTTAGCTCTGGCGTACGCCAGGGCATCCTTGATCGCTGAGTGCTCTGACGTCATGACCATGCTCAGGTTGATCACATTGCAGCCGTCCTCGACCGCCTGCAGGATAGCCTCGGCGACCAGATAGCCGTCGCTGTTGCCCGAACGGTCGCTGACGCGATATGCCCGTATGGTGGCATCCGGCGCGACAAGGTGAATGACGCCGGCGACAAACGTTCCGTGGCCGCTGTTGGCGCCACCTTCTTCGTCGAAGGCATCGGTGTCATCGTCGACATAGTCATATCCCGATTGAACCATACCGTCAAAAATGGGATGATTGTAATTCACGCCGCCGTCGATGACTCCCACTATCGCCCCGGCGCCGGTATTTATGCCGTGGGCATCGGCCAGGTGGAGCGTTCCTGCGGCAGGCTGCTCATCGAAGCTCCCGACGCCTTTTTCGTCGGAGAACGGGAAGCTGCCCTGGACCGCCTGCAAGGGATCCACCATGTAATTCGGGTGTGCTGCAACAATAAACGGGTGGCTCTGCATGATTGCAGCAAGCTCTTCCAGGTCAGTCCCCACGGGTGCGTCAAGCAGGAAGATATTGAGCTGTGAAAGATACTGGTTTACCGTGGTGCCATACGTCGCATTAATATCGGCAATCGACACCGAATCGACATCGGCCAGCTTCACAACCAGTTCACCGGGAAGATACAGCACCAGAGAGGATGACGACGATTCACTATCTCCGAGGTTTGCCATTCGCGTGTTATTGTCATAAGGACCATCGGCATATGAGCCCGGGGCAAGCATGAGCGATATCACGAGCAGCACGGCCAAATACGCAGCTGTAGTTGCAACAGCATACCGCTGAGTTTTCAAACGAAACATGATCGACACCTCCTATTGACCAAATTCACTTGTCGAAATACCATATCAGCCCGCTCCGAATACAGAAAAGGCCGCCCAGTGATACGCCAGCGGGAATGATTCCCGCACCTCCAGCGAGGCTTCGCGCGCCGCGCTGCTAACCGGCATGCCACCAAGAAAATATTTATAGAATATGCTCATCCACGACACCGTCGGTCGGTCGTAGACAGCCCATTGACTGGCGATTACGTTTCGGGCTCCCATCTCGAGCATGGAGCGGACGAAGCCCGTGGCCTCTTCGCCGGGTGGATGTGCCTGCTCTCCCGTTCGGCAGGCAGAAAGTGTTACGAGATCGACATTATTTTTCTTTAGCCGGAAGTCTGCCGCAAACATGGGACCGTCGGCCAGATTCAACGAAGAGTAGAACGGATTGTCGACACGCAGTTGAGCGTGCCCGGCATAATGCCAGATTCGCGCCCGACCGCTATCCGGCCAATCCGCACGCATGCAGGGCTTATGCAGTGTGACGCCATATCCGGCTAGATGCTGAAGCACGGAATATTCTTGCTCCAGCGCGAGGCTGCCATCAGTAGCGCCTACGAATATCTCGATGTGTTTCGATCGGCTCCGTTTTCGGGCGGCGGCCAGATGATGCCGCAGACTTGGCGATATCACCAGTTCGTTTTGGGCGACCAATGATCTTCCCTTGACCTCCAGTGCAGAAAACGGGACACCGGCCAACTCTCCATCCGGGACGATCAGGACGCACTGTTCATCTGCGGCGATTCCAAGCGGCTCCCACAACCACTGTCCCATATGTCGAAGCAGGTCAGCTTCATCATTGAGATCGCTTTCGCGAGGGCGATCCCCCAGTTGGGGCGCTCGTTCGAGAAGAAAACGCCACTGGGAAATCAGTTCGTGCAGCTGCCGGACGCCGTCAGGATATACGTGAAACCGGGTAATTCCCCGGTTATGCACAAAGGCCACGATATCGAGCGTACCGACATGGAACTGCACTGCCGTTTGCCGCGACGAAGCCTTTGTTATCTCGTCACAGATCTCATCAATTCTTTCTGGGCGAGTATCTCGCGTCTCTTCAAGTGCAGCCAGATTCTGTCGGACCCGCCGCTGGAGCCGAGCCAGCGCCTGATTCGTGTCAGAGCCTCGCTTGCCGCGATGACTCGAAGGATTTGTCAACTGCCGCGAAAGAGCGGTAACCTGTGCGGCTAATTCAGAAAGGCTTTCCTCGGCTTTTCGACGCGCCGGGTTCGAAAGGAAAGCGTCGTCCGGCGTCACCCACAGACCCGAGGTCTTGTGACGTTCCGACCAGGCGGCGGCCGTGGCGGGATCTCCCGGCAGATTGGCGTTGACAAGCCGGCGGTATGGATCGGATTCCTGACGGGCGAAGGATGACCGCATGTCGACCGGCGGTAGCTTCGCCCGAACTGCATCGAGAACGTCTGCAGCGCGCTGCCAGTGGTGTACGGCCGATTTGAGATGTCCTTTCGAGGCGTCTCTGTCGCCCACCATGGTGTTATGCCTCGCATACAGATGGGGCACGGTCCTGACCGCCGGGTTGGAGGAGAGCCGCCGAAGGGTCCTGAAGTCATTGGGATGTTCGGACATATACTGCAAATCGCAGACAGCTTCCCACAATGGAAGCTGAACCCGCTTGAATTGCTTCCGGGCAAGAGTAAGTTTTCGCGATCTGGCTGCACGCCCGGTTTCAAGCTGTGCATCTACCAGCCTGACAGCTCCGAGGAACGCCCGGTTTTGATCTTTTCTGAATCCCGATTCCGCCCGCTGAAGCGACACTCGCGCTCCCTGTTCCTTCCCGATAGCCGCCGACGCCTTGGCGAAAAACAAGGCTGCCTTGGCCGCCTCATAACGGATTCCCAGCTTCCTGGCCTGCTTTTCGGCATCGCGAGCCGCGATACGGGCATCCGTGAACAGATTCAATCCGAGGAAAGATTCAGCGCGATCGAGCTGACATAAAACAACTTCTCTCGGTTGCGATGCTTTCCGGTATTCCCGTTCACATTCCTCAAGTTCCTGAAGGGCGATGTGGTAGTTTCCCTCGAGCATATGCAGCCACGCCACACCATACTGGCATCCGTTGGCACGAAGATCATGCCCGTGGCGCAGGAAAATCTTCCTGGCACGAGTGTAGAGGTCGGTTGCGCGATCGAAATCAAAAAACTGGACGAGCGTATTAGCTTCATTGTAATAGCAGAAGGCCGCCGCAAGCTCTATCCCCTGCTTCTCGAAATACTCGCCCGCCTGTCGGTACAGCTTGCCGGCTTCGCGGTGTTTGTCCTGCCTGTGGAGTAAATTGGCGTAATTGACCTGAGTCTTGGCGATTTCAGCCTTCGCGCCCAGACGTCGCAAAGTGGCCAGTGACATACGGGCGCGCCGCCGCGCCTCGCCGAACTTACCGAGGTACATATACACATCAATGAGTGCCCGATCTATTCGCGCCCGAATCTCGGCCTCATTTCGGGCCGGTTTTCGTGCCTTGAGATATGCCTGTTCCGCCTCGCGATATTGTCCCGCCACCAACGATGCCCATCCGAGAGCACGGTAGGCTGTAAGGCGTGTCTGCGAGTCGTGTGAGATGGTGTACTTGACAAAGCTGCGCGCCAGCCTGACCGCCGTCGCCGAGGATTTCTCGGTTTCCATCCTGATTAACCGGTCACAGGCCACTGCCAGCGCCTTGGGATCAATATCGCCGACCTGCCCTGTCTTCAGGAAATGCCGTGCCAGTGATTCAGCTTTGTCTCTCGCTAAAGCCATTTCAGCCCTTCAAAGTCGATTTCAACCCCGTTCGACGCTAACCGGAGCGCTTTCGGGGCTCGCTTCGATGACCAGTGGAAGAAGCCCTGGGACCGGGGAAGCAGTTTCTTCCGGCCTATTCGAAGAACGTATTCGGACGACACTCTTTCGGCCTCGTAGACGCGCGCAACAAATTCCCATCCATCGCGCTTTCTCTCGGCCATGACTTCAAGCCGGGTGTTGCCGGCCTCGAGACAGATCCGTCTTGTCAGGCCCGGTCCCGCATCGCGCAATTGCGCCACCGGCTGCCGGGACCACGAGTCGAACGTAACAGCTCCGGCGATATGCCGGACGTTCCTGGTGTTCTTATAAAGAAGAGGGATCGCCGCAAAACGGTCGACCGCCTGAGTCGGGGGTTTCTTCAGCGGCGGCTGTCCCGATAGGGGGAATTCTCGCAGGAGTCTAAACTCTTCCCGACAGGCCGGGCACTCTTCCAGATGTGCCTCAAATGGTATGATTCCGGTCTTTATCGCTTTTTTCATCGCCTTCCTTCCCGGGTGCCTGTCCGATCTGGTCATTGACAAATGTCTCCTTCGATGAACACACCATAAAGAGGCGGTCGTTGTCGGTTTAGTCCCATTCGTAGCCCAATTCCTGGAGGATTTTTCGTAAACGATTGAGACATCGGGACCTGAGGGGACCGAATGTGTTCGGTTTTACGCCTGCCGATCTGGCGATCTCGGCATACGACTTATCTTCAGGCGCCAGAAACAGCGCCCGCAGGATCTTCCGGCAGCGCTCATCCAGTCGACCCAGGCCAATTTCGAGAATTGCCTGCCGTTCGAGACGAAGCATTTCATCATCGGGAAGTGTCGGCGATGGAACATCTACCTGATCGTCGGCAAACTGATTTTGTCGCATCCGGCGCCGGATCATCCTGACCGCTTCTCTTCGGGTGGTGCGGATAAGCCACACCGGCAGGCGGGCGGGATCCCTGATGGCTCGACGATTCCTGTAGAGCGCCATCCAGGCGTGCTGCGCACAATCCTCGGCATCGAACTCACTCAGCCCGGTCCTCATGGCGACCGTGTAAACAAGAGCCGAGTATCGTTCGACAACGCTGCGCCAGGCAGCGGGATCACCGTCCCTCACCTTCGCCCAAATATCTTTGATGTTCTGAATCACGTACAGGTATCGGTTCTCGAGTTATGTGTCGTACGATCAATCGTTATCAGTATTTGCTGATAAGGCACGTACCTCAAGACGAAAGGGACAACCCAGAGTTTCGTTTTCGGCGGTATGCGTTCAGTATAAACGACGAATGAAGTCGGTCCAAACGCAAAAAGGGAATTTGAAACTATATTTCCAAGAGGTGCACTAATGCCGAGTGTGCCTGCCTCTTTTAATAGTTAGGTGTAGTGTGGACAGGTTGTTCTTGCGAAGACTTCGCGGCCGGATTCCGCCTGATCACAAAAACCCTTACATCTCGCGACGGAGAGAGACGGCAAAAAATGCCAATAAAAAAGCTGGGCGACAGGGATTCGAACCCCGATTCTACGGTCCAGAGCCGCATGTCCTACC
>CAYNEO010000035.1:0-38394 GCA_964396245.1 uncultured Ignavibacteriales bacterium | reverse complement strand
ATTTCGACCGGCATCCAGTACTTGTTGTCGAATTGCGCTAACCGCTGGCGATACCGCAGCGAGTCGACAAACGGCAGACGGAAGCCCTCGTTCGGACCGACATCGACAAGGACGACGTCGAAGGTCGAATCAACGATACTGATGGTGCCCGTGAACAGCGGGTCAACCTGATTCTTGGGTTCTATTTCCAGAACAAACACGCGTTGAGAATCGATGAAGACGGTATCCATCAGGTAGTAATTGTAATAGTCCATCGCATCGGTGGCGGTGGGCGAAACGACTAGATAGTCCCCCACTTCTAGCCGATTCTTGTTAAAATTGAGGATCTCCCCCACGGTCATCAGGTTGCCGGCGGCGGGGATATTCGAGGTCTGACGTCGGGCGGTGATAATTTCCTTGTACTTGTTCGGCTGTTCCCAGAAACCGCTGGTCTGTGACTCGGCGATAAGGAAAATCTTTGATGTGTCCTTCTTGCTGATATCGGTGATGGTCAGCCGGCTGTAGGCGTCGAACTGGTAATCGTGAATCTCGGAGAGGATGTCTTTCTTCCGACGAATGGCCGCGGCAATGATCCGTTGGGCGGGATCGTACGCTCGTTCGAAGACGGTCATTCCCCTGATTTCAATGGCAGTTGGCTGGAGACATATATCGGCAGTAACGACGGAATCGCCAACATCTATGGCCTTTTCCTCGGAGAAGTAACCGATGTGACTGAATTTGAGTTCGTATTCGCCGATCGGAAGCACAAGGCGGTAGCGCCCGTTTTCGTTGGCGAGAGTGGACTTGCCGGTTCCGACAACCCTGACAGTCGCGAAACTGACCGGCTCGCCGGTTTTTGCATCGCAGACCTTACCGACAATCTCGCCGCCTCTGCGCACGACGGTTTCCGTGTGGCCTGCTGCAGAAAAGATGACTGATATCGATATCGCCAGATAACTGACAAACAGAAGTCTCTTCACGAATGCTCCCGGTTGCTCCTTTCAGTATGGCGACCAAGATACAAAAAACCGCGGGGAATGGTTATTAGATTTTGATCAGATTCAGCGCTTCTAGAGATGATACAGCATGAAATAGATGACAACACCGGTCACCGAAACGAACATCCAGACCGGCCAGAGCCACCGGGTAATCCGGGTATGTTTGGTGAAGTTTCCCCGCAGCGCATGCCAGACGGCAGCGACGATGAAGGGGACCATGACGCCGGCCAGGATGACATGGGGAACGAGGATGGCGAAATAAACCGGGCGGGTCCAGTCATAATGCGGGTATTTCACGGAGCCGACCTGCGCGTGGTAGATCAGGTAACTGGTCAGAAACAGCGCCGAGGAGACGAGGGCGGCAATCATGAAAGCGCGGTGGCGCGGGATGAGTCGTCTTTTGATGGCGACGAATCCAAATGTCAGCAGGACGGCGCTGATGAAATTCAGGGTAGCGTTTATCGCGGGCAGGTCAGTGACGTTCATCGGTCTTGCCGGGCGAGTTCTTTTATATCAACTTTTAGCAACTCGATCTGGTGGGGGTCATCATAATCGAAATAGCCGCGAATACGGCCTTCCTGATCCACCAAAATGAACTTGGTGCTGTGACCGCCGGGGAAATCACCGCTGACCATGAAGCCGTCCTCGGCAAGCCAGATGACCGAGTCAATCGGCGCCCGCAGGAACACCCATCGATTGTCGGTCACACCAAGGTCCCGGGCATATTCACGCAGTCGAGGCAGGCTGTCGCGCTCGGGATCGACGGAAATGGAGACGAATTGCACCTGCTCGGAGTGCTTATAGAGATGGTACAGCGGAATCATCTGCTCGGCCATCAACGGGCAGGCCATCCGGCAGTGCGTGAAGATAAAATCCACGACATTGATCTTGCCGCGCATGTTCTCGAGTCCGAACGGCTCGCCGGATCGTTCCGTGAAAGTGAAATCCGGTACGGTGCCGTAGACATCGATCGAGGCGCGCGAGTGTTCGGCCTGCGCGATGACAAAACCGGCGCCGACGCCCATGAACGCCACTACCACGAGCACGACAATAACCAAAGACAGTACATTGCGCTGTGATTTGATCGGAAGTCCACGCGGATAGCGCAGCCCGAAGAACAGCAACAGCGACAGACCGATATACAGTCCGGCGATCCAGAGATGGAATAGCTGCAGCAGCGGATAGAGTCGGGCTCCGATGAGCACAAGGCCGATTATTACCTGGATTACCACCAGCGAGATGAGGATGACAATCGAGCTCTTGACCAGTAAGGAAGGATTCTTGCTGACACGGACGATAGCCAGACCGGCGAAGATCGTGAACAGCAGGAGCAGGACGCCGATCAACATGTGGGTGTCATCGAGAATACCGAGTCTGGCCAAAAGCGATGTGTCGGGCAAAAGTGGAAATTCGTGCGAGAGTATTTTTAAGCTGGAGCGAATTTCTGTCCCGAGAATAACCTGTCCCATAGCCACAAGCCAGAGCACGCCGGTCCAGACGGTTGCGGCTTTCGGATACTCCGAGACCTCCTCCCGCTCGGCTTTCTCGCGCAGGTAGCCCTGAAGGGTGACGTATATCAAAAGGCTGACGATGATAAAGGATATCAGCAGGTGGATGGAGACGAGAAACGGGTCCAATTCTCCCTTGACCACCTGTCCGCCCTGCCATCCCTGGTAGGCTACGAGCAATGCCGCAAGCAGTGATGGAATGAGTATGCGAAGCTCTTTGCGGTATTTGACGATGGCCAGGATAGCTGTCGCGAGGATGAGCAGACCGACGGCCATGCCGATGAGGCGGTTGGTATACTCGATCCATGCCAGGACGATGTTGAACCGGGACGGATTGACGTCCGGCGGCACCTGGCTGAGACTGAACGGCGGCATCCACCGGCCAAAACATTTCGGCCAATCGGGACAGCCGAGGCCGGCCCCCGAAACCCGCACGAGGCCGCCGGTGAAAATCAGGAAATAGGTTGAAAGTGTGGAGATGAGGGCAACCCGGGTAAACGCTTTCATGGACAATACACCCTTGATTTGAGACGGCGAAGGTTATCGCATTATCCAATTAAATGGACGCGCAATACGGAAGGCAAGGATAATTTAACTCAGTGGCCCGCTTCACTCGCACGGTCATCCGCCGCGGCGGTGTCATGCTCGAGGGCCGAAAGACTGTCGGCCTGCAAGAGGTCGGTGGTATCAGCCTCATTGTAGATGACCGCGTTCTTCTGGATTTCCTGCATCTCGTAATCGTAAATATCCTTGCGTGTCTGCGTGTCGGCCATGGTCAGGATGATAAAAACGGCCAAAAAGACGATGGCCAAAATGAAGATCACCATATAGAATTTGTGATCATAGAGGAGGTGCATGAAAATCAGGGCTACCAGCAGGGCTTTCAAACCGGCAATCGACATGGCGACGATGAGATTGTACTCCCCGAAGTTGAATCTCGAGACGGTGACGGTGATAACGGTCAGGATAAGCAACGCCCCGAACACTTTCAGGTAAGTGCCCAGCGGAGTGATATGAGTGGTTTCGGTCCGGCTGCTCATGGTCATCACCTCAGTGTATCAGGTAGAACAGTGGAAACAGGAAAATCCAGATCATGTCGACCAGATGCCAGTACAGGCCGGTCATTTCCATCGGAGTGTAATACTTCGGGGAAAATTCATTTTTCACGGTCCGGTACAGAATCCAGCCGATAACGCCCATGCCGACGAGAACGTGCACACCGTGCAGACCGGTCATCATGAAATAGACCGAGAAGAAGATGTGCGGGTTGGTGCCCTCAATGCCGGTGAAATGGTAGTATTTGCCCGGGAGTTGTCCGACATGGAATTTGTGCGCGTATTCAAAATACTTGATCACGAGAAAAGCGCTGGCCAGAAGCAGGGTGGCGATTAACAGCCAGATTGTCCGCTTCTTGTTGCCTTTTTGCGTTGACCATATCGCCAGTGCCATGGTCAGGGAGCTGGTAATCAGGACAACGGTGTTGGTGCCGCCGAGCCAGACATCGAGCACCTTATGGGCGTTGAAGAACATCTCGGGGTTCTGTGACCGGAAAATGGCATAGGCGCAGAACAGGCCGCCGAACAGGAGTATTTCTGTCAGCAGGAATATCCACATCCCCATCTTGGCCGATTCACTCTGCTGCTCGGCGCTCGCGAAGTGATGGGCCACGAATGACGGATGTTCTTCACTCTGTGACTTTGTTGCCATGCTGTTTCCTATGCTTTGGGGCCGATCTCTTCTTTCACCGGTTCAAAAGTCGGCTCGACCACCACGGTGTCATAATCATAGGGACCGTGCTCCAGCACCGGTTCGCGGTAAAAGTTTTCGGTCGGGGGCGGTGAGGTGGTGGTCCACTCGAGAGTCAGCGCACCCCACGGGTTGTCGCCGGCCGGTTTGCCTCTCCATATCGATGCCAACAGATAGACGGCCATGATGACAAATCCGAGGCCGAGGATATAGGCGCCTATCGAGGAGAAGCCGTGCAACGGCTGATACTGGTCGAGGTATGAATAGTAGCGGCGCGGCATGCCCCGGGTGCCGAGAATGAACTGCGTGAAGAAGGTCATGTTGAAGCCGACGAAAATCACCAGCCAGGCCACTTTCGCCCAGGTCATGTTGTACATCCTGCCCCAGATTTTCGGCCACCAATAGTGAATGCCGGCCAGGAAGGCCATCACGGTGCCGCCCATCATGACATAATGAAAATGCGCGACGACGAAATAGGTGTCATGCACGTGGACATCGACCGCCAGCGCACCGAGCATAATACCGGTGAATCCGCCGATGGTGAACAGGAATAGGAATGCCAGGGCGTAGAGCATGGGCGTGTGGAATGAAATCGAGCCCTTGTACATGGTTGTGACCCAGTTGAACACTTTTATCCCCGACGGGATGCCGACCATGAAGGTCAGAAACGAGAAGGCCATCGCCGCGAACTCGGACTGGCCGCTGGTGAACATGTGGTGGCCCCAGACGAGAAAACTCACCAGGGCGATTCCGAGCGATGAATATGCGATCAGCTTATAGCCGAATATTTTCTTGTGGGAGAATACCGAAATGACCTCGCTGATGATTCCCATTCCGGGGAGAATCATGATGTACACGGCCGGGTGCGAATAGAACCAGAAGAAGTGCTGGAAGAGCACCGGGTCGCCGCCCATAGCCGGGTCGAAGATACCGATACCGAGGACACGTTCCAGAACGAGCAATATCAGAGTGATGCCAAGTACGGGAGTGGCCAGCACCTGAATGACGGCGGTGGCATACAGCGCCCATACCATCAGCGGCATCTTGTACCAGGTCATGCCGGGAGCGCGGAGCTTGTGTATGGTGACAATGAAATTGAGTCCGGTGAAAATCGACGAGAATCCGAGAATGAACACCCCGAGGGTCATCGACACCACCGCCGTGCTTGTTGTCGTGCTGTACGGCGTGTAAAAGGTCCAGCCGGTATCGACCGCGCCGGCGACGATGGAATACAGGCAGAAGAGCGCGCCGAACACGTAAATGTACCAACTGGCCAGGTTAAGCCGCGGGAAGGCGACATCCTTAGCGCCAATCAGCAGCGGCAGGGTGAAATTTCCCAGGGCGGCGGGAATCGACGGGATGATGAAGAGAAAGATCATGATGGCGCCGTGGAGCGTGAACATCTGGTTATAGGTATGGGCATCCATCAGAACCCGCTCGGGGCGGAATAATTCGGTACGAATCAACAGGGCCAGCACGCCGCCGACGAAGAAGAAGGTCATGATGGCGACAAAGTACATCACACCGATTCGCTTGTGATCGAGAGTGAATAACCAGGATTTCAATCCCTTTGGCTCTCTCAGATAATTGTGCTGCGGGATCGCGGGTGCTATTTCCATACCCTACTCCTTCTCCTGGAGTGATTTGATATATGCGATCAGGGCATCGATATCCCGGCTTTTGAGAATACCCTGGTAGGTCGGCATCACCGGATCATATCCGGCGACGATCTTGGCCTGCGGTTTGAGAATGGATTCGCGGATATAATTCTCATCGACGGTAACCGCTGAACCATCTGACATCATAGCCTGCGAGCCGTAAATTCCTTTGAAACTCGGGCCCACCAACTTACTGCCATCGATGGTGTGACAGGTGTTGCAGGCGCGCGAGGTATACAGCTTCTTGCCGTAGGCATCGAGCGACTCACCCTCGCCGGGTCCGCTGCTTTCCTCGAGCCAGTTGTTGAACTCCCGCTCGGAGAGTACCCGCACGGTGCCGATCATGTCGGAGTGACCGGTGCCGCAGTACTCGGTGCAGAAGAGGTCATGGGTGCCAACACCTTTTGCCTCAAACCATGTAACCGTGTAACGATTCGGTACGACATCCATCTTCACCCGGAAACTTGGCACATAGAATGAATGAATAACGTCTTTTGACGACATCAGCAGTTTGACCGGTTTGCTGTCGGGCACGACCAGCTCGTTGACGCTGCTGGCGCCGTTCGGGTAGTCAAATGACCAGAACCATTTCTGGCCGGTGACCTTAATCTCCAGAGCGTCTTTTGGCACAACGTGCATTTTCATATACGTGTGAAAGCCCCAGACGAACACGACCATGACCAGGATCAGCGGAATGCCGGTCCAGAGTATCTCCAGCGGAAGGTTTTGGGTCACTCCCGATGTAAGGGCGACTTTGCCGCGGCGACGATACTTGACGGCAAAATATACGGTCAGACCGATCACCAGCACGAAGAGGATAATCGAGACGATAAAGATAAAACTGAACAGCGAATCGACATCGCTCGATATGGTCGAGCTCTGCGGCGGCAGAAAAATTGATCCCGTTGTATCCATTTGATCGAGCTATCCCTCTCAGCGCCGTATCATTCAGGCTGTTTTCTCCGACTGACGGTTCTTGCGCGACTTCTCACGTCTCCAGAAAATCCCGAGGAACAAGAGCAATACACCGAGTGTCACCGCGCCGCCGAGTTTCATCACGTTGCCGGCAAACACCACGTAGCCTCGAGAGTCCGGGTCGTAGTGGAAGCAATACAGAATGATCTTATCGACGGTGCTTCCGATGTTACCCCTCGAAGCCTCCAGCATTGACAGTTTAAGGTCGTTGGTCTTGAATTCAATGCCGTACAGGTATCGGGAGATGGCGCCCTCGGGAGTCATCACGAATATCGCCGAGGGGTGGGCATACTGCTGGTTGTCTTCATCCCAGTAGTACCTGAACCCGATGGCATCGGCCAGTGCTTTCGACTGGTCCTCGGTTCCGGTCAGGAAGGCCCAGCCTTTCTCGGCGCCCGGCTTTCCGAGGGCTTTCAGGTAATTTTCTTTTTTCGCAGCGGCCAGTTTCGGGGTTTCGCGCGGGTTGAAACTGATTGTCACAATCCGGTACTCTTTCCCGGGTGTCCAGTCGAGCTGGCTGAGACCGTCGCTCAGGCCGTTGAGAATCAGATTACAGAGCATGGGGCAACTGTAATAGACGAGGGTGACAATGACCGGCTTGTCCTGGTGGAAGTATTGTGAAAGCTCTACCTCTTCGCCCTGTTCGTTGGTGAAGGTCAGGTTCATGGGGATGGTATCGCCGAGATGTTCATCGACGCCGGCATTTTCGAATTCCTGGGGCCTGTCGATTATCTGCTGGGCCGACAGGGGCGAGGCCGAAAGCACCAGCAGGACGACTGCCCCGGCAACCAACCAGAACAAACTGGATGAATATTGTCTATTATATTGTCCGTAATTATGCATAGGGTAATTACAACAACAGGGGTCGTTAAAAGTTCACATTTTGTGTCGGTATCACGGATAATTCCGTCTATTTGCCCCGATCAGCTTTTTGGCGGGCCCGGTAGGCCTCGTCGGCCACGAGCTGCATGGCCCGGTCGATCGGAATCTGGTAGATGCCTTTGTCCTTGTCCAGAACCTTATAGGAGTTAAGGACTTCGTCTTCGCGAGCGCGCAGTTCCCTGAGCGCTGCCGACTCCGGCTTCAACACCGATTCGTACACGATCCGTTCTTTCGTCAGGAGAAAATACTCGTTGAGCACAATCCCGATCGCTATGAGTATTACGATACTGAGAAGCGTAATGATAACCACCACAGCGGGCCGGGTATCACTTTTCTCGTATCCCGGCGATTCGCTATCGGGGGCGTTATGTTCGTGTTTTTCCTCAGCCATGCCTGTCACACTACATATTCATAAACTCAATAGAGCTTTTCAGTTTCGGATCCTTGACCGGCACCAGCGCCCGCGAGCTGTACGTTCTCCAGAAGAACCACAGGAAAATGCCGCCGAGCCCGACCATGGTTGTCAGGTCCCACCAGGCAAAATGGGCGTTGTTTTTCGCGCCGGGATAAGTCGGCAAGGCCAGCCAGTATATGTCGACCCAGTGCATCAGGAGCATCCAGATCGCCAGGCCCTTCATGAACCCAAGTCGGCGTTTCACCCGCTGGAACAGCAGAATCAGGAACGGAATGGCGAAATTGCCCAGTACAATTACCAGACTGACCGCCTTCCACGAGCCGTGCCAGCGGTCGAGATACCAGACGGTTTCTTCGGGGAGATTGCCGTACCAGATAAGCAGGTACTGGGAGAAGCCGATGTAGCCCCAGAAGATGGTGAATCCCAATAGCAGCTTGCCGAGGTCGTGGTAGTGTTCCTCTGTGATTGTCTCGGTCAGCACGCCGTTACTCCGCATGAAGAGCGTGATCACGAGCAGCAATGCCACTACGCCGAGCAGTCCGCCCGAAAAGAAGTACACGCCGAAAATAGTCGAGTACCAGTGCGGGCTGAGGGACATCAGCCAGTCAAATCCGGCGAACGTTACGGTGAAAGCGAACAGCACCATTCCCCACGCGCTGGTTCGTCGCATCCTGTCAGCATGTCCGGGGCCGAACTCCTCGTCGCCTTCGATCGACATCCGGTACAGTCTCGCCGCCAGCAGCGTCCAGACCGCGAAATAGACGAAGGACCTGACAACGAAGAACACCTGATTCAAATATGGCGCCTTCATGTTCAGCAACGGATCGGTCTCGACCGCTTCGGCGTGACTCCAGTGGTAGAGGTCGTGGATCCCGAAGATCAGGGGGATAAAGAAGATTGCCATCACCGGCAGAACGAGCATCAGGCTCTCCGAAATGCGCCGGATAACCACGCTCCACGTAGCGCCGACCAGATGATGCAGCATCGTGAAGAAAAGTGCGCCCAATCCGAGTGATACCCAGAAACAGAACGCCACCAGATACGAGTAATAGAAACGCTCGTAATCGATTCCCATCCCGATAGCGCTGATGACCAGCCCGATAATACCGAGCACAAGCATCGCCTTGCCGAATTTGCCGGGGTCGGCAACTCTATATGTCCCTGGTTCTAGCTTCATGACTTACCTGATGCTCTTTCTCAGTTCGGGCGGGACATCCTCGATCGCCGCATTCTGGCTGCGCTCCAGCGCCCGGATATAGGCGATGATCGCCCAGCGGTCGGCTATCGGAATCTGGTCCTTGTAGCTCGGCATGTTCCTGATACCGTGCGTGATAACATCGAAGAAGTGACCGTCGGGGAACTGCCGCACCCGTTCTTCGTGGAACGACGGCGGCGGGATATAGCCGCGCTGAACCATGATTCCCTTACCGTCGCCAAGCCGGCTGTGACAGGGCGAGCAATAGATATTGAAGCGTTCCTGACCGCGGCGGAGCAATTTCATATCGATCGGCACCGGCGATTTTTCGACGGGATTGCCGTTCTTGTCGAAGCCGGTATAGTACTCGATATCATCGCGAAGCCAGCCACGCGGGACGGTGCCCGGGACGGGCGGTCGCATGGCGGCACTGTCGGCGAAAAACTTGCTGTATGCCTGCGGATTGTAACGCGGCTGGTTGTCCATGTCGGGATTGACATGGATCGGCGGTTCTTTCGAGGGCCGACCGCGTGTACACCCGACTGCCAGCGTCGCAAGCGCCAGGATCAATATGAGAGCTGCCCGTTTCACTCGCTCTTTATGACCTCCACGTGTTTTCCGCCGAGGGATTCCAGCAGAGAGGTTGTGGCCGATTGATCGAATTTCGGGTCTTTGGCAACGACACTGACAAAAAAGCCGTCGTTGGTCACCTTGCGTGAGAACCGGTCGGAAAAAAACAGTTCGTGGTAGAGCCTGGGCAGACGATTGGTGTGTAGCATGCCGAGGAAAGCTCCGAACGCGCCCAGGAGCACGGTGAGACCAAAGGTGACCGGAACGAAGGCCTGATAGCTGAAATACGGTTTGCCGGCGATGACCAGCGGGTAGTCCACGGCGCTGGTCCACCACTGAAGGCCCAGCCCAAATGTGAAGCCGACAAAGGCCATGAACCCGGCGATGTAACCGACGATCGAACGTTTCAACCCCATGGCCCGGTCCATACCGTGAATCGGGAACGGCGAGTGGCAATCATAATACTGGTAGCCTTCATCGCGCATTTTCTCCGCGGCGCGAATCAGGGCGGCCGGATCATCGAATTCGGCCAGCAAACCGAATATTCTTTTTTCGTCCGCCACTATGATTTCCTCCCGGAGCTATCGGCTGCAGGCGGAGCGTGGTGCGGATGGTAATGCGGGTCTGCCTGCGGCAGAACGGTCTTTACCTCCGACATCGCCACCATCGGGATAAACTTCGCAAACAGAAGGAACAACGTAAAGAACAAGCCGAACGAACCGGCAAAGGTGGCGATATCCCAGATTGTCGGCTTGTAATAGTCCCATGCCGACGGCAGGTAGTCGCGCGCCAGCGACATGACGATGACGAATCGCTCGAACCACATGCCGACGTTGATCAAAATCGAGGCCACGAACATGATCGGAATGCTGGTGCGCCATTTTTTCACCCAGAATATCTGCGGGACGACCACGTTGCAGGTGATCATTGTCCAGTAGGCCCATGCGTACGGCCCGGTCGCGCGATTGACGAACGTGAACCATTCGAAGATATTGCCGCTGTACCAGGCGACAAAGAACTCCACCGCGTACGAGTAGCCCACCATCATGCCGGTCAACAGCATGATCTTGTTCATCTTCTCGAGATGGCGGGTGGTGATGATATGTTCGAGGTGGAATGTCTTTCGGACGATAATCGCCAGGGTCATGACCATGGCAAAGCCCGAGAAGATAGCCCCGGCGACGAAGTACGGCGGGAAGATGGTCGTGTGCCACCCGGGGACAATACTTACCGCGAAGTCGGTACTCACCACGCTGTGCACCGAAAGGACGAGCGGTGTCGAGAGGCCGGCCAGGATCAGGTAGGCCAGCTCGTAATTTTTCCACTGACGGTTGCCGCCGCGCCATCCGAGGGAGAAAATGCCGAGTACGATTTTGCGGATTTTTGTTTTGGCGCGGTCGCGGAGCGTGCCGAGGTCGGGCACCAGTCCCATGTACCAGAACAGAAGCGAACAGGTGAAATAGATGCTGACTGCAAAAACGTCCCACAGGAGCGGACTTCGGAAGTTCGGCCAGACCTGCATCTGGTTGGGAATCGGAAAGACCCAGTAAATCACCCAGATACGGCCGACATGGATAGCCGGAAATATGAGGGCGCAACTGACCGCGAAGAGGGTCATCGCTTCGGCGAAACGGTTGATCGATGTCCGCCAGTGCTGGCGGAACAGGAAGAGAATCGCGGAGATCAGTGTTCCGGCGTGCCCGATACCGACCCACCAGACAAAGTTGACAATCGCCCAGCCCCAGGCCACGGGGATATTCAGACCCCAGACACCGACACCGGTGAATACCAGGTAGCCGATAGAGCCGAAGAGGATCAACAGCAGTGACAGCGCCAACAGGAAGACGAGCACCCATGTTTTGGTCGTCTTGCGCTCGGCGATACTGCTGATCTTCTCGGTGATCGTATCGAACGTCTGGTCGCCGCTCAACAGCGGCGGTTCGGTCTGGATCACTTCGTTGTTTTCTGCCGCGCTCATGTCTATATCGAACTCACTATAAGAATTCTCTCAATCGATCAGCCGCGACGTTTGCCGGCCAGTTCCGGGTTCGGGTTACGCAGTTTGGCCAGGTACGATGTTCGCGGTTTGGTGTTCAACTCTTCGAGTAAGTTGTAGCTTCGGTCAAGTTTTTTCATCTTCGCGACTTTGCTGTCGGGATCGTTGATATTCCCGAATATGATCGCTTGCGCCGGACAGACCTGCTGACAGGCGGTGACTATCTCGCCGTCCTGTACCTCGCGGCCTTCCAGTTTGGCGTGATCCTTCGCTTTGACGATTCGCTGCACGCAATAAGTACATTTCTCCATCACGCCTCGCGACCGGACAGTCACCTCGGGGTTCTTGGACATCTTCTCGACTTCCGGCGTTTTCGACGTATAGTTGAAGAAATTGAACCGGCGGACTTTGTACGGGCAGTTGTTGGAGCAATACCGGGTGCCGATGCAGCGGTTGTAGACCATGACATTAAGTCCCTCGCGGTCGTGGACGGTTGCCGCCACGGGGCAGACTGACTCACACGGGGCGTTTTCACACTGCTGGCATGGAACCGGTTGATGGAGGACTTCCGGATTCTCGTGGGCATCCCCGGTGTTCTCCGTGTCACTGGCGTAGTAGCGGTCGACACGAATCCACTGCATCTCCCGGCCTTCGGCGACATGCTGTTTGCCCACTATCGGAATGTTATTTTCGCTCTGGCAGGCCACCGTACAGGCGCCGCAGCCGATACAGGCGTTGAGGTCGATTGTCATACCCCACTGGTAGCCCTCGGCGTACGAATGCGGCGTCCAGAGCGGCAGGAGCGGCGGATGTTCGATCTGTTCGGGGTAGAACTCGGCTTCCTTTTTGTATTCAGCGAGCGTTGCTTCACGCACGATAGGGCGACCTTCCATGCTGCCGTGTTCCTGCGTGTTAGCCAACTCGTAAGATTCGCCGGTTTTTGTCAGGGTCGCGCCGGAGCCGAAATCAAAAGCTGTCATGGTGCGGAGGCGATAGGTATCGAAACCGGCGCCGTCGGCCACGCGGCCATTAAGATCGCGGCCATAGCCGAGAACCAGTGTGACCGTGTTTTCGGCCTGCCCGGGCGTGACCCATACCGGCATGGTCAGGCTTCGTCCATCGAAGTCTATCTTCACCATGTCGCCGGACTTGACGCCGAGGGATTTGGCGGCCCGGTAGCTTATCATGGCCGGGTTATCCCAGGTCAGTTTGGTAATCGGGTCGGCGAGCTCCATGAGCCAGCCGTTATTGGCGTAACGCCCGTCGTAGAGGTCGCCCGGAACGAAGATGATTTCCGTTCCTTCCAGACGTGATTTGGCCAGGGAGGTAATTTCCGATGTCAGCGCCGTAGTCGGTCGGCCCTTTGGCTTTGGATTGGAAGCTGACGACTGCTTTTCAACAAGGAGGCCGTCGTGCAGGACTTTGCGCCACTTGCTTTCGAAATCGCCGCCGCCGAGGATATCTCGCCATGTCTCCCGCACGATATCATAGCCGCGCAGGTCGCGGCCGCTCGTCACCAGCGCGAGCACTTCGATCATGCTTCGCCCGTTGAACAGCGGCTCTATCAAGGGCTGAATGACGCCGCGGGTGCCTTCGCCGGCGCGGGCATCGCCCCAACTCTCGAGGAAATGTGCCATGGGAATATGCCACTCGACCATCGGCGTCGTCTCGGCGACATATGGAGCGAGTTCAACGGCATGCTTCACCTTCTTGAGCGCCCTGCCAAACTGAAGATCTTCCGGCACCGTGTAAACCGGGTTGGTATTCAATATCAGCAGCGTTTCAATGGAGCCGCGATTCATCTCATCGACGAGATTGGCGAGATCTTCCCGGCTGGGGACAGCCACATCGCGCAGTTCGTGGTAGTTGACAGTGTTTCCGACATTTCCGAGGGCTTCGTTTATCGCGTACACCATCGCATGCACCGCCGCCGGCTGTCGTCGACCGGCCACCACCAGACCGTTGCCCCTTACCCGGATCAGATCTTTCGCGAGAGCTTGTATCCACTTGCTGTCGAATTGCGGAAGGCTGGAATCGTCATACTCAACTCCCGGCATGATTGCGAGACCCTGGTTGCGCAGTTCCTTGAGGAGGCGAAGCGCAAAGCCGCCGATATCGTGGCTCGCGACCGGCAGACGATGGTCGGCATTGGTGCCGGTAACGGAAAGCGTGCTCTCGACCACGTAGAGGCGACTCATGTCATCTTTCCGGGTCTCGACGCGCCGACCGTCGGCAAATCCACGCGCGGCCGGGATATCGTCGTTCTCGAGACGGAGGAAATCGGAATCGAGCGACAGGATGACCTTCGCCTTATCGTAGCTGTATATCGGCCGGCGAGTCTCCCCGGTCGCGAGGCGGATACCCTCGTAGATGTTTTCATCGCTGACCGGTTCGTATGTGACCCAGCGGGCGTCGGAGAATTGCTGGTCGAAGTCGCGCCGGAGACGGGCTATTGTCGGTGATGCTACGGCCGGAGCGATTACAGCCAGCCCTTTGCCTTTAGATGAGCGATACTTATCGTGCTGTCCGCGCCAGAAACTGATGAGTTCTTCCCATGAGGATTCGACGCCACCTTTGGAGATGCGCTTCGAGCGGTCAGGATCATAGAGATTGAGAATCTCCGCCTGGACGAAGATGTTGGCGGAGCCCTTGTTGACCGGGTGAAGCTTGTTTCCCTCGATGAATACCGGGCGTCCCTCGCGGCTCTTGACGAGCAATCCATACGCACCCATGCCATACGGCATACTGGTGGCGAAATAGAGCGGGTTGCCGGGGACGACTTCCTCGGGGCGCTCGACATATGGCACGATCTTTTCCACCGGGCGGCGGCAGCCCTCGAGTCCGGCGAGGGCAAGCGAAGCGCCCATGAGGGCGAGAAAATTGCGCCGCGACCAGTCGTTGTTCATCTCGGACGCGCCCTCGGGGAATTCCCGATGCAGCCACTGCTGGTATTCCTCGTTCTGCTCGAGGTGGTTGAGGCTGCGCCAGTATTTTCTGGCCTTGATGGGCGACGACTTTTTCGGTTTCATCGGTGACATCCGGAGCAATCCACGGGTGGTTTGATCTGCAACTCTTCCTTGATTCGTTTGGCAAATGACATCTGGTCTTCGGGCGGCGTCCATTCCATGTTGGTGATCTGGTCGTGCGGGCGCAGGTGCATGTCCGGTTTCCGGTGACAGTCGAGGCACCAGCCCATGCTGAGCGGCTGGACCTGCTGGATAACTTCCATCTGCGCCACGTTACCGTGACAGCTGGCGCAACCGACGCCGGCGCGAAGATGCGCGCTGTGGTTGAAATAGGCGAAGTCCGGTATATGGTGGACGCGGATCCATTCGATCGGCTTGCCGGTGGCATATGATTCGCGGACCGGCAGCAGCTTCTCGCTTTCAGGCAGAATCAGCTTGTGGCAGTTCATGCAGGTTTGAGTCGGCGGGACATTGGCCCACGCGGATACTTCAACGGTCGTATGGCAATAGCGGCAGTCGATGCCGAGATCACCGGCGTGCAGTTTGTGGCTGTATGGAACCGGCTGTACCGGACGGTAGCCGACATCGGTATACTTGGGAGAGAAATAGTACCACACGCCCCATACGAGTACGATAGCCAGAATAACTCCCCCGATACCGATCACGAGAGGAAGCTTGTTGGTCCACCTGGGAAAAATCTGCGCCAACTGCCCGGTTCCTTACCGTTGAATCCCGATGCCTTTGCTAATTAATGTTCATGAACGCGAACGGATCGCCGGAAAGCCCCGCACGGCGCATATCCGTTACGACGGTCGGTGAAAATAGCACAAAATATCTACGCTGTCAATCTATAAGTAGACTTTTTTGTTCCACGTTGACCACGAATACCTGTCTGTCCGCCGTTTCATCGCTATTCGCTAAAACCCGGCGTGGCGAGCAAGCCCGCTCAGCCGAGCAGATGTCCCCATGGAAGCAGGGCGTCGGCCACCATGACCGCAAACAGGGCAAACAGATAAATTATCGAAAAGCCGAATAACGCGCGAAACGATCCTTCATCGCGACGTTGTCGGGCCTTGAGAACTTTTTCAACCAGCAAGCCGCCGAGCACGAGCGCAGCGACGAAATACATCACTCCCGCACCATAGAAGAGCGGCACAATACTGACAAGCACCAGCACTATCGAATACCAGAGAATCTGGTTCAGGGTACGAGCATCCCCCTTGACAACCGGCATCATCGGCAACCGCGTCTTGACATAGTCGTCTTTGCAGAAGAGAGCCAGCGCCCAGAAGTGCGGCGGTGTCCACAAGAAGACAATGAGAAACATCAGGAGCGGCAGGGTGGAGACCGAGCCGGTCGCCGCCGCCCACGCGCCTATCGGCGACATGGCGCCGGCGGCGCCGCCTATGACGATGTTCTGCGCCGTGCGCGGCTTGAGATAGAGTGTATAAAACAGGCTGTAAAAGAGAATGGTTGCCATCGACAGCACCGCAGTCAACCAGTTGAAGACGATGGCGAACAGGACCACACCGATTATCCCGATGGCTACCGAAAAGACAAGTGCGCGGGGCGCGCTGATTTGATTTAGCGGCAGCGGCCGCCGCTTCATCGTGCGCACCATGCGGGCATCGACCTCGCGTTCGAAATACTGATTAAGGGCGTTGGCGCTGCCGCCGGTGAGATACAGCCCGGTCATGAACAGTATGAACCTGAACGGGTGCGAGAGCATACTCCCCTCGATCACGAGGGCGGCGACGCCGGTAAAAACTACCAACAGCATGATGGTGGGCTTGGTGAGTTGGAAGTAGCTTCGCACTGTTGCGGTTATCGATGTGTCACTCATTTGCACGAACCAAGATAATGTCCCCGGACTCGAGATGCCAGCATTGAAATCGTATTTCATCCAACAGGTCGGAGCCCGCCGGGTTCCCGCGCTGATGGGATTATTGCGAAGTTAGGTCTAAGTTCTCCATGTTAGAGCGACCGGAGGGTGGTGGTATTTCTGCGATTGCTTATATAATGAAGGGTGGACGCGCGGCTTCGCAGAGGCATTCTGTTTTCGGCAAACCGGTCGAAAGACGGATATCCAGGTGTGACCGGCGGGTGCGTAAGCTGAAGTTATCAACAGCGATTGTGGAAATTGTGTATATAACTTGTGAAGAGCTTCGTAATTCATTATGATATCGAAGGATGCGGGTTGTGAGAATGATGATGGTTCTCGATCAATCCTGCATTAACAAGTAGACGTTCTCTAAGGCTCTAAGAGATAGCGGATTAGAATAGTTGATTTCTTACAGAATCCTAACCGAACCGGACAGGGGCCAAAACCGGCGGGAAAATCAAAACTGTTACCCCCTGAGAATCAAGAGAATACGATTTTTTTCAGGAAAGCACAATTTTTAGTAGTTGCGGGAGGTTCTACACACAATATATTGTGTCCTCTTGCGAGCCTACTCCCACATGAGGTCAAGCCGGAGCACGGGGTAGCAGGCAGAAATGATATAGGGATTTTTCACCCGCTGAAGTTCAAGGGTATCCGAAATACGTGCCGAAGGAATGGCGGTATTGGTAATTCCTGAGCTGTCGAGGGGATTAGCAACAGGAGGTTAGACTTGAAGATTGGCAGACATTTCACACATGAGGGGGAGTCGCCATACTCCAGGATAAATTTCACCAAACGAACGAGCGAAATCAAGAATCCGGACGGTTCGCTGGTATTCAGACTCGAGAATATCGAGGTGCCGGAGAGCTGGTCGCAGGTTGCGGTCGACATTCTCGCACAGAAGTATTTCCGGAAGGCCGGGGTACCGCAGTACGACGCGAAGGGCGATCCCAAATTCGACGAGAACGGCAACCCGGTCACCGGCGGGGAGATTGACTCGCGCCAGGTGTTTCACCGGCTCGCCGGATGCTGGCGCCAATGGGGCGAGAAATACGGATATTTCGATACGTCGGCGGATGCCGAGGCGTTCTACGACGAGCTTCGTTATATGCTGGCCGGCCAGATAGCCGCCCCCAATTCGCCGCAGTGGTTCAACACCGGCCTTCAGTACGCCTACAATATCAGCGGCAAACCGCAGGGTCATTATTATGTCGACCCGGACACGCATACGCTGACGCAGGCGGAGGACGCCTACAAGCACCCTCAGCCCCATGCCTGTTTCATTCAGTCGGTGAACGACGACCTC
Organism: uncultured Ignavibacteriales bacterium; assembly: GCA_964396245.1. Lineage (GTDB taxonomy): Bacteria > Zixibacteria > MSB-5A5 > GN15 > FEB-12 > CAYNEO01. Next base: position 20,318 of record CAYNEO010000035.1, on the reverse strand, counting down.
GTCAACGAGGGCGGCATCATGGACCTCTGGATGCGCGAGGCGCGTCTGTTCAAGTATGGCTCGGGCACCGGCACCAACTTCTCCAATATCCGCGGCGAGGGCGAACCGCTTTCGGGCGGCGGGAATTCATCGGGGCTGATGTCGTTCCTGCGGATCGGCGATCGCGCCGCCGGGGCTATCAAGTCGGGCGGTACGACCCGCCGGGCGGCCAAGATGGTTTGTCTCGACCTGGATCATCCCGATGTCGAGTTGTTTATCAAGTGGAAAGTCACCGAGGAGCAGAAGGTGGCGTCGCTTGTCACCGGTTCCCGGATCATGCGCCGGCAGCTGAAGAATATCTTCGAGGCCGCCCGTGTCGCCGGCTCGAACGGCTCGAGCGTGTTTGAAGTTGACCCGGAGAAGAACAAGAAGCTCAAGTCGGCTCTGAGGCAGGCCCGCAATTACGGGGTGCCGCAGGAATACGCCAAGAAAGTGCTGGAGCTGGCCTCACAGGGTATCGACGATATCGAGTTCGTGCAGCTCGACACCAACTGGGACAGCGAGGCGTATCTCACGGTGTCGGGACAGAATTCCAACAACTCATTGCGAGTGCCGAACAGCTTCTTTGAAGCCTTGAAGGAAGGCGGCGATTGGCAGTTGCGACGCCGCACCGACAGCGCTGTTGCCAAAGAAGTGCCTGCCTCGCAATTGTGGGAAGACATCTGCTACTCGGCTTGGGCCTGCGCCGATCCGGGGCTTCAGTACGACACCACAATCAACGAGTGGCATACCTGTCCCGAGGACGGCCGTATCAATGCCTCCAATCCGTGTTCGGAATACATGTTTCTCGATGACACGGCCTGCAATCTGGCGTCACTGAATCTCGGGAAATTTATTTGCGAGGACGGCACGTTCGATATCGAAGGTTACCTTCACGCAATCCGCGTCTGGACGATTGTGCTGGAGATCTCGGTCCTGATGGCGTCGTTTCCGTCGAAAGCGATCGCTCAGAAGAGTTATGAATTCCGCACGCTGGGTCTCGGGTATGCGAATCTCGGCACGGTCCTCATGCAGATGGGGATTTCGTATGATTCGCCGCAGGGGCAGGCCTGGTGCGGCGCGCTGACGGCCATGCTGACGGGTCAGGCGTACGCGACATCGGCTGAGATGGCCAAGCAACTCGGCCCCTTCCCCGGTTTCTATCGCAACCGCGACCATATGTTGCGAGTCATGCACAACCATCGCCGGGCGGCCTACAATGCCGACAAGTCGGAATACGAGGGTCTGACAATCAAGCCGAAAGGCATCAACCCGAATTATCTTCCGGACAGCATCGTTGCCACGACCCGGGCCGTGTGGGACAAAGCCGCCGAGATGGGCGAGGTATACGGCTACCGCAACGCGCAGGTGTCGGTTATCGCGCCGACCGGCACTATCGGGCTCCTGATGGACTGCGATACGACCGGTATCGAGCCGGATTTCGCGCTGGTAAAATTCAAAAAACTGGCCGGTGGCGGATATTTCAAGATTATCAACCGATCTGTCCCCGTAGCATTGTCGCGACTGGGCTATGATGACGACCAGATCAGAGAGATCGTCACCTATGCCACCGGCCGAAAAACTTTGCGCAATGCCCCGTTTATCAACCACGAGTCACTGAAAGCAAAAGGGTTCACCGGGGCCGAGCTCGAAAACATCGAGTCCAACCTCGAGCATGTCTTCGATATTTCGTTTGCTTTCAACAAGCACGTCCTGGGCGAAGAATTCATCACTGACACGCTCGGATTCTCCGAGAAGGTCATCGACCAGTGGGATTTCAATCTGCTTCGCGAGCTGGGCTTCACCGCCAAGCAGATCGAGACGGCCAACGAATTCTGCTGCGGGACGATGACGCTGGAGAACGCGCCGCACCTGAAGCCGGCGCACCTGCCGATATTCGACTGTGCCAATCGTTGCGGGCGAACCGGCACGCGGTTCATCAGTTACGAGGCGCACATACGGATGATGGCGGCGGCCCAGCCGTTTATTTCCGGGGCGATATCGAAAACGATCAACATGCCGGCCGAAGCAACTATCGATGACGTCAAGAAGGCGTACCGGCTGGCATGGGAAACGATGAACAAGGCGGTGGCGCTGTATCGCGACGGGTCAAAGCTCAGCCAGCCGCTCAGTGCGACGCTGGTCGACGATGACGAGTCGAGCGAGGAGATGAGTGTCGATCGGGCGGCCGAGAGAATGAGTCAGCAGATCGTGTACCGTTACCTGGCGAAACGCCGGAAACTTCCGCATCGCCGCGCGGGATACACACAGAAAGCCACGATCGGCGGACACAAGCTGTACCTGCGGACGGGAGAGTATTCGGACGGTACGCTGGGCGAGATATTTCTCGATATGCACCGCGAGGGCGCGGCGTTCCGGTCGCTGATGAATTGTTTCGCGATTGCCATTTCTCTCGGATTGCAGCACGGCGTACCGCTCGAGGAATTTGTCGAGGCGTTCCTGTTCAGCCGGTTCGAGCCGAACGGCATGGTCAGCGGCAACAAGTCGATCAAGATGAGCACGTCGATTATCGACTACATTTTCCGCGAGCTGGCGATCACGTATCTTGGCCGGACCGACCTTGCGCATGTATCCGACGAAGATCTTCGCGGGGATACGCTGGGCACACCGGACGGTGAGTCGATCGAGTACGAAGACGAGGAACCGGCCACGTCACTGATAACCGGACAGGTAACCACGGCCAGCAGAAAGCCGGATGACATACACACCGATCATTTGCAGTTCCCGTTCACAGACGGCGGCAACGGCAATAGCCATGGAGGAAACGGTAGTGGTCAGCAGATGGAGAATACGGCTGCAGCTCATTCGAACCAGGAACCGTCGGCGGTCTATGAGTATGCCGGCACACAAGGTCCGTCAAATGGTCAAGAAGGCCAACGAGAACTTAGGCTCAAAATCCGTAACGCTCGGCTGAAAGGATTCGAAGGCGACATGTGTGGTGAGTGCGGGCAGTTCACGATGGTACGGAATGGAACCTGCCTGAAGTGCACGACCTGCGGCGCCACGAGTGGTTGCAGTTAATTCTTAACCAAACAGACCTCCTTCTCTGTTGGGCGTCGGGTTAGCGCCCGGCGCCCATGCCCTGAAAATCGGCTCAGGGCGCGGCAATCCGCGTGATCGCGGAAACCGGTAAAGTATCAGTAGTCCCGGGCCTATGGTGTAACGAAAAGGCATTCAGATCCGTCAAAAAAGTGACGGATGACGACAGGAAGTCGCCCGGGACGTTTATAAGTTATTCCCTTTTAGTGAGTTAAGTTGCCGCGGCAGGCGGGCCCGGGCAGGTCAAAAATGCGTTTTTTTTCTTGACAAAAATGAAAAAATGCGTAGATTGATGGTGCAATCGGAAAGTGTTACTCTTTCTGTGGATTACCTAATATCGTCCACCCAGGCAGGCCACCTACCTGCTTGGGTTTTTTTATGGTGTAAATTTCGGGCGCAGAGCGCCCGTCCGGCAACGGTTTTCCCCTGTTCAACCAGCGATGTGAAGACGAGTGTGGTCAAATTCCCGATTGACACCCTCCGGCATACGGCATACTTTCGATTCCTATGAACACTCCCAACAAGTTGACTCTCCTGCGGGTTGTCCTCGCGCCATTCTTCATGTTTTTCTTTCTCATCGACAACTTCTATATGCGGTTGATCGCGTTGGGACTGTTCATCATAGCCGCGCTAACAGATCTCGCCGACGGGTATTACGCCCGCAAATACGGCATTATTACCGGCTTCGGGAAGTTTATGGATCCCCTCGCCGACAAGATTCTTGTGTCCTCGGCGTTGATTACGTTCATCGCCCTCAACTACGTATCTCCCCTGCCGGTGATACTGATAATCGGTCGGGAGTTTTCTATTACGGGATTGCGGCTGCTTGCGGCGTATCGCGGCGTGGTGATTCCGCCGTCGTGGGGCGCGAAGGTCAAGACATTCTTACAGATGACGGTTGTCGGCGTGGTGATGGCATATATCAGTGTTGTCACGGCGCTGCATTTTTACAACGTTAATCCGGCGACGCTCGCGCAATTCGACTCGCGTCTGTATTTCAACATTCTGCTCTGGGTCACGGCCGCTATCACGGTCTGGACGGGCATCGACTATATCGTAAAGTACTTCTACATGATCAAAACTGCATTAAAATAGGCTCCCTCGATGAAGAACTGGTTTTCCACGATGATCGCCACCGGCCTGTATACCGGTTATTCGCCGACTGTCCCCGGCACCGTCGGCACGATACCCGCCTGGCTGATTGCCTGGTTTTTGATTGGAGACAACACGCTTGCCCTTGCTATCGTGACGGTATTGACGTTTTTTGTTTCGGTCTGGTCGGCATCCGCCGCGGAACATGTATTCGGACACGATTCACGGAAGATCGTGATTGACGAGTGGGCCGGGATGTTCGTGGCGTTGCTGTTTGTGCCGGTGACCCTGACCAATTACCTGATTGCGTTTGTCGCGTTCCGGGCATTCGATGTCATCAAGTTACCGCCGGCGGCCCAGTCGGAAAGGCTCCCGATCGGCTGGGGAGTTACGATGGATGATATCGTCGCGGGGATACAGGCAAACGTCTTTACGCAGATTGTGATCTGGATATTTTTCAGCCGGCCGGCTTGAGTCCGGATAGAGAAAAGGTAAGCATGGACGTTGAAATCATTACAGTCGGCGATGAATTGATGACCGGTCATACGGTCGATACCAACTCCACTTTCATCGCGCAATCACTCACCGATGCAGGGATGTCGGTCCGGTTCAAGAGCTCAGTGGCCGATTCTCAGCCCGAAATGGAAGAGGCTTTCCGTACGGCGCTGAAACGCTCGCAGGTGATTATTGTCACCGGCGGGTTGGGACCGACGGACGATGATATAACCAAGCGGGCGATCGTTAAGGTCTTCCGGCGCAATCTGGTCTTTCATGACGACGTGCTCGAGGATATCAAAAGGCGGTATGCCCGGCGCGGTATAGAGATGCCGGCGATCAATCAAAACCAGGCGCTGCTGCCGCAGGGAGCGGTCTTCTTTCCGAACAAGATCGGTTCGGCAGTCGGTATCTGTATTGCCGAGAATGGTAAGGTGTTTGTCGCTTTGCCGGGCGTGCCCGATGAAATGCGCCAGATCCTGACAGATTCGGTCATTCCGTATCTTCGGGGACTTCAAACGGACGAGTATCTCAAGGTCTACAAGCTCCGCACGACCGGAATCGTCGAATCACGCCTGGCCGAGATGATCACGCCCGAGATGAAACTTCCGTCGGGCGTCCGGCTGGCGTACCTGCCGTCGTACAGCGGAGTCGATTTGCGGGTTATCGCCGCCGGCGAGTCACCGGAGGACGCCGACGAAAAGGCGCAGGAGCTGGTGCGGTATCTCGAGTCAGTTTGCGGCAAGTATATTTATGCCCACGACGAAGAGACGCTCGAGGCGACTGTGGGGCGGCTTCTGCGCGACAACGACAAGACTGTGGCCGTGGCGGAATCCTGCACGGGGGGGCAACTCGGACAGGCTATTACTTCGGTACCCGGTTCATCGGACTATTTCCTCGGTGGGATCATTTCGTATTCGAATGAGGTAAAGATACATCAGCTCGGCGTTGACGCCGCCCTTATTGAGAAGCATGGAGCGGTTTCGGAGGAATGCGCGGTTGCTATGGCTGTCGGCTGTCGGAAATTGCTCCAGAGCGACTATGCCCTCTCGGTGACCGGCATTGCCGGTCCGGAAGGTGGAACCGACGAGAAACCGGTCGGCACCACCTGGGTCGGCCTGGCGTCGGCGCACGCCACGTATGCGAAATTGTTCCGGCTGGGGACCGATCGTAATATCAACCGAAGCCGGGCGGTCTACATCGCGCTCGAGTTGTTACGACGGGAGATTCTGGATATACAATGATGCGTTTGTTTATTGCCTGCCCCCTGCCGCCGGCAGTCGAAGAAGAACTGGGGCGACTGATTTTCATTCTCAAACAAAAGGGCGGCGCGGTCAAGTGGGTCGCGCCGAAGAACATTCACCTCACCGTGCGCTTCCTGGGAGACACCGACGAAAAGCTGGTGGCGCCTCTATCACAAATACTTGACACGGTGGCCGCAGATTTCGGTCCGGTGGATACAGTGGTCAACCGGGTCGGGGCGTTTCCGAACCTGAGGCGGCCGCGGGTCATCTGGGCAGGATTCAATGAACATGTCGAGATTTTGACTCAAATGGCCTCGCGGGTGGAGCTCGCGGTCCAGGACCTTGGCTTTGAACCGGAGAGCAAGGCATTCAAGAGCCACCTGACGCTGGGGAGAGTGAAAGTTGATCGGGGTCTGGATGAACTGACAGAGTATCTTCAGCGGTTCGATTTCACCCCGGTACCATTGAAACTGGACCGCCTGACGCTATTCAAATCGACCCTGACACCATCGGGGCCAATCTACACGCGTCTCCACGAGGCGCTATTCAGGGCCCCCGAAAAGTTCAAATAGAAAGAGCGGCTTCAGTCGAAGCCGCTCTTTCGTGACTACCAAATTTGTTGCAGCTTACTTCCGCAGTTTTCGCACTACTCCAGCGCCTGCCAGTCCGAGACCGAAGAGCAACATCGTGGCCGGCTCCGGAATCCCCGTACCGGCGTCGTGTGAGAACTTCGCAAACTCATCTATACTACCGTCCTCATTCAACGTGTAGGCATCGAAGTGCACGAAGGCATCACCGGTGACCGAGATGTGGTACGACCTGAATTCGCCGACGTGATTGCCTCCGAGAATATATCCCATCGTCGGATTCCAAGTCGAGGGTGGCTGGACATCACCAACACCGTCCACAAGTCCGAAATTGCCGGCGTTGAATTCAGTATACCAGGCGGGATAGATCCCGTGGGTCTGTAAATCGTCGTTGCCGCCATCCCACACCAGCGGGTCGTTTGACAGTGGCGCATAACCCCAGGTCCACGAGTTATACGTCGAACCGTCAACATCTACGGAGATACCGGTCGGGGTTGTACCTTCGGGTGTGCTCAACGCCATGCTGACCAGTACGTTACCCAGATTACCATTGCCGATAACGTACAGGTCGAAATCATTCGTGTAGGAAATCCAGGTTTCACTACCGTAATCATAGGTGGCGCCGTCGATGTATAGTTGCAACGAAGGTACGGCCATGGCCCCCGAACTAACCACTAACACCAGCCCAAGAATTAGCAGGGTACGCTTCATAAGGTATTCCAGTCAGTTAGAATGTTCTGTGTTTGGCTCTATTAGAGCAAAAATGAGCAAGTTCCATGCCATAGCTCCGGTCAAAAGGCTCGCCCATTTGCTTCGCGCAATTCATTGTAAGATAATATGTTATTCCTTCGGATTTTTCGATCGAGCTGACGCATCCCGGTATCTAAACGTGAGTATGCAAAGCTCTGCACTTTGATCGCAGACAATATTCAATAACGTGCATCGATATAGTCCATATTACGGTTGCGCCCGCAATGCTGTTCGGAGAGGTGAAAGGGCAAACAGACATTGTAATTACCTCCAATTCCCGGCAGGTCTGTCAGGACACATTGTCGTGTCATCTTGACGCAACCCTTGATTAGTAGATTACGGGAGAAGCAAAAAAAGGGCGATCGTCACCGGATCGCCCTCTGAAAGGAGTAAGGAATGTCATTTGATTTACAATAATATACTGCTGACTGGGGCGTCAGGATGATATGGAAGCTAACATCCGATCTTGCAACGACTCCGCATCGGCCGGTTCGAGACTCGCGGCCAATGACGAATCATGCTTCCGGCGCGGACAGGAAGCCTCGGTCTCCGACGGATCGGCGTATCCGTGACCGCGGGAGGTGCAATTACACAGCCTGATATGAACGGGCTTGCACCTAAGTGTTCATGTTTTGAACAGTGGTTGCAGGCCAATGCCGCCCCTTGTGGCGAGTCTTACTGTGCCATAAGGAGTTAGCCTATCGACATCGCTATTGCTGCAACAAAAGCGTACTCCAGAATACCACACTCTTTGCTGAGAGCACCTTTTAATGATTGAACGCAAACTGGGTATGTCCCTGGCCATTGCCGTTGTATTTCTGGCGGCGAGCGCCTTGGCTGCCCCGAATCTGCTCGTCAATGGCAATTTCTCGAGCGATCTCACCGGCTGGGAGTACAGCGACAATGTATTCACAGCCACGGATTTCTGGGGATTTGCCAGCCCTTCCGGAGACGCATCTGCGTTTGGTGTTCTCTTGAGTGACAATACCGTGTTCAACCCTTACCTCAGGCAGAAACTCGATCTGCCTGTCAGCGACCTGGTGCTGAAATTCGATCTGACATTCGTAACAGAGGAATTGTCGTACAGCGACGATTTCCGTGCTCAGATCAATGTCGGCTACCCGGGCGGTGGCGGTTACAATCCGATCTTCTCCAAGGGGACCGGAGGCAGTGACTGGATAAGTACGGGGACAGGACTACGGTAATTCTCGCTCACCGACTTCACGTATGACCTGTCTGACTGGCAAGGTACGGACGAGTTCCTGTTGCAGTTTCTCGTGATCGGTAACAACCCTGAAACCGACTTAGGGCGTTCCGCGGCTTTACTCGACAATGTCAGTATCGAAGCGGTCCCTGAGCCGGCGACGGTAATACTGCTCACGGCAGGATTAGGGCTGATGGCCCATCGTCTGCGCCGTCGAAAAGAAGTCTAAACGAGCAGATTCGATTGGAGTGATGAGCAGCCGGGTCGGTCCCGGCTGTTCTTTTGGTATCCGGGATCAGGGAAAACAAGGTTTTCGGTTGCACCGAAGGCCGGTCTCCCCTATTATGGTGAGATTCGGGGCGGTTTTACTGACACTGTCTGTCACCCCGCAATAGTAGAATAATCAAGGTCAAAATGTGATACATTCGTTTAACATCACGCGTTATCATTGGTAATTATGGCAAACAAAAAAGTACAGATACGGAAAGGCAGATCAGAAATGGCTACCGGTTCCAGCACAGTTCCTGATCGTAAGAAGGCCCTGGAAGCCGCGTTGACCCAGATAGAACGGGCATTCGGCAAGGGGTCGATCATGCGGCTCGGCGACGACAACGTACTCGAGGTGGAAGTCATCCCGACCGGGTCTATCGGTCTCGATCATGCTCTCGGGGTCGGCGGGATTCCGCGCGGACGGGTGACCGAGATTTTCGGTCCGGAGGCGTCCGGAAAGACGACCCTTACTCTTCACGTTATTGCCGAGGCACAGAAGGCGGGCGGAATCGCGGCGTTTATCGATGCCGAGCATGCCTTCGACGCAAACTATGCCCGGTCGCTCGGTGTGGACACCGAGAACCTCCTCATATCGCAGCCGGACAACGGTGAGCAGGCGCTGGAAATCACCGAGACGCTGGTTCGATCGGGCGGCGTGGATATCGTGGTGATTGACTCGGTCGCCGCCCTGACGCCGCGCTCTGAGATCGAGGGCGAGATGGGCGACAGCCATATGGGTCTGCAGGCGCGGCTCATGTCCCAGGCGCTTCGGAAGCTGACAGCGATCACGTCAAAGTCACACACGGCAATCATATTCATCAATCAGATCCGTATGAAAATCGGCGTCATGTTCGGTAATCCGGAGACAACCACCGGCGGTAATGCGCTGAAGTTTTATTCGACAGTTCGCCTGGACATCCGCCGAATCGCTTCGATAAAGGAAGGCGATCAGATGATCGGTTCGCGCACCCGGGTACGGGTGGTCAAGAACAAGGTGGCGCCTCCGTTCCGCGAGGCCGAGTTTGATATTATCTATGGAAAGGGCATTTCCAACACGGGCGAATTGCTGGATATCGCCGTCAATCACGATATCATTTCGAAATCCGGTTCATGGTTCAGTTACGGCAATGACCGACTCGGGCAGGGACGCGAGAACGCCAAGCAGTTCCTGAGTGATAATGAGGACATTCGCGTCGAAGTTCTTGGCAAGGTCAAGGAGGTATTGGGAATCACGCCGGCGGCAATATCCTCTGACGAATCAGAGTCCGTTTCCGACGAAGAGGCATGACGGCAGTTCACAATAGCCAAATCACTACGCAAATTGAGCGGTATCGGTAAAACCGGTGCCGCTTTTTTATGTGAAACTGTCACGGCGATATGCCGTAATGCAGGATGAAGACACGGTGTTAGAGGTTGACGAATCGGACCTTTTACACCATATTATGAGTGGACCCATACCAAGTTCAATCAAACGGCGATTCACTAAGAGGTTACCGCCAGATTTCTGGGAGGACCTATGTGTAAAACGTTGTTTCGCATCGCCGCACGCGCCATCAGTCTCTGCATCCTGCTCGCTCCCGGCCTGTTCGCAGATTTGAATGAGGAGTACAGCAAACTCCCGACCGAACTGGCCCATGTAAAAATCTACGAGCTGGCTGTTCCAGTCAAGACCGTCGCTCCGATATATCCTCCTGAAGCAAAGAAGCAGGGAGTCGAGGCGGATGTCTGGCTGAAGGCGCTGCTGAGCAAAGAGGGAAAGGTTGCCGAAGCCGGGGTCGTCTATTGTGATCAGAAGGGCCTCGGGTTTGAGTACTCGGCACAGTCGGCTGCCGCGAGCTGGGAATTTGAGCCGCGGACAAAAGATGGTCAACCGACGACATGCTGGTGCTATTTCCGCGTGCCGTTCCGCCTGTCGGCGCAACCCGAGACCGCGGAGGAATCGCTCCCGGAGCCGGGAGAATTTGTTGCCGTCGATGTCCAGCCGAAAGTGATCAAAGAAGTGGCGCCGGTGTATCCTGATTTATGTCAGACTGAGGGCAGTACCGGTTGTGTCTGGGTGCAGGCGCTGGTCGACTGCTGCGGGAAAGTCCGGCAGGTTCTGATAGCCCGTCCATCCGGGTCCGAATGTGGTCTCGATGAAGCCGCCCAAGAGGCCGTTAGCGAATACAAGTTCGCGGCGGCGACGGTCGACGGCGAGCCGGTGGCCTGCTGGGTGACTTTCAAGATCGATTTCCCGGTACCGTAAGGCAATCGGGACAGAGTATCGGATAGCGATGTGCAGATTTTGAACAGGGGAAGTATATTCGATATTTACATCGGGGGATAGTCCGTCTGAATACGGGCGGCCGGATGTTACTATGTGTCCGGGTGCTCGCATGTAATTACCTGCACGGCAGTAACATAGATTATAAACACCATGATGGTTGGAGGCTGGGAATTAGCTTGTTTTTGGGAGTGAGATTACCTATGTTAGATAAGTCCGGGATGACAAAAAACGCATGATTCTCGAGATCCTCATCACTTCTCTACACATTCTCCATGGACAAAAAATCCTGATCCGGGCCAGGCGGTGAGGAACCTCGGAGAAAGGGAACAATACGACGCGGGGAAATGTTCTCCAATATAACTTGGGTGAACTTTTCCGGTCGATCAAAACGAAAGATATGCGATGACCGACCGAACGGTTCAGAAAGCTGACAAGCGGAAGGCGTTCGAACAGGAAGCGTTGCCACATATGGACGCGCTGTACCGGACCGCCTTGCGCATGACGAAGAACGAAAGCGACGCTGAGGATTTAGTACAGGAAGCGTACACCAAAGCGTACCGGTTCTGGGACAAGTTTGAGCCCGGCTCGAACTGTCGAGCGTGGTTGTTCAAGATAATGACCAACATCTTTATCAACGACTACCGTTCGAAATCCCGGGCGCCGACAGCGGTGAACGTTGACGATATCGATGATAATTACCTGTACCGGCACATAACGAATTTCGCCGACGACGATGATCCGGAGCGTCATTTGTTCGCGAAGATTTTTGACGATGACGTCAAAAAAGCCATAGAGGAATTGCCTGACGATTTTAGATTGGTGGTGGTTTTATCGTTCCTGGAGGGCTTCTCCTATCAGGAGATCGCTGACATCGCCGACCTGCAACTCGGGACGGTGAAATCGCGGCTCCATCGCGGGAGGAAGCTGCTGCAGAAGCAACTCCTGGACTACGCCATCAGGAATGGTTACATCAAGGAAAAAGCCTAATGAACTGCCAGGAAGCACTGAATCTTCTTTATGACATAATTGACAAGGAAGCTTCAGAGATTGACGAGAAGGCTGTTCGAGAGCACATCGAACACTGCCGACACTGCAGCGAGATCTACCGGGTAGAGAGTGTGGTGAATGAATTCCTCCACGCTAAATTGCAGAAGGACGTTCCCGCTCCTGAACTCGAGGGGCTGAAGAGCAAAATTCTCACGCAACTCGACGAAGTCGACGGCAAGGGCCACTCGGGTAAAAAAAAAGTCCCCTTTAGAAGCCTGACCTTAATGCTGGCCGCGGCAGCATCGCTGGTGCTGCTGGTCAGTGCCGCGTTTCTGGCCTCCGACTTCTACAAGCACCAGACAGATAATGTCCCGCTGGAACAGGCGCACTGGGCCGCTGAAAATGATATGGCCCAGTTTGCAGACAACGGTCACACCGACCTAACCCTCAGTCAGATACTTACGAACTTCCATTACGAGATGTCGCCGAGCGTGAATGAGTTCTCGCTCGTCGGTGGCAACATGCGGGAAGTCATGGGAGTGCAGATGGGGCAGTTCCTGTATACGGACGGCGGCCGGTTCGTTTCGGTGTTTATTGCGCCGGCCGGAGAATTTGCCATTCCGCCGGAAGTAATGAAAGACGCGGTGGTTCACGACAACTACAATTTTTACGATCACTTCTGTCGGGGCTGCCGGCTGGTGTATCACAAGGTCGGTGACGTGGTCGTGGTAACGGCCACCACCGAGAAAGATATAGAGTTGCTCGATTTTATCCCGGGCCATAGCGCCATATAAGAGACCCAGCCGCCCATTTGGTCTTGCGTATGGCCCGGTTAGCTGATATGTTGCCGGCATGATTTTTCGTGCCGGCTTTTTTGTGCTCGCTTTGCTTCTAATCCCCCCCGCCATTGCCCGGTCCGGACCGTATATCGACAGCGCCCGCGCCGATATCTACCGTCATATTCAGGACCTGATTCACGATGAAAAGTATGACTCCGCCGACGCGATCATCGATTCGATTCTCGCCGCCGACCCGACCAATCCCGGTTGCCACCTGTTTCGGGCGACGAACATGGTCACGCGGATGGTGGAACGCGAACAGAACCTCTATGGCGGGCGATTTACGGCGCTGCTCGACAGTATAATCGAGCTGTCCGAGAGCCAGATGGACTCCGCGTCACCGGACAAGAAGTCATGGTTGTATTTCTTCATCGGCCACACTTATGCATACCGCTCGCTCTATGAGGCGCGTTTCGGCTCGTTTATTCAGGCGGTGAAGACGGGCATGAAGTCGGACCAGTATTACGAAGACGGGCTCGATTTCGACAGTACCAACTACGACCTGTACCTGGGAATCGGATTGTACCATTACTGGAAATCGGTCAAGGCCGGGATTCTCAAGTTCTTCGGCATTATCAAGGATGAGAAGGACAAGGGGATCGAGGAATTGTATCTCTGCCACAGGCGGGGACGGCTATTCTCCGAGGCGGCGCGGAGTTCCTTGATCTGGGTATGGAAGAATGAGGGTTACTATGATTCGGTGTTCACCATTTCGCGGCAATTTCTTGACCGTTTTCCGGACGGCAAGACATACATGTGGCCGATTGCACAGGCGTATTACGCGCAGAACAAGTATTACCGCGCGCGCAAGATGTACGAGAAAATTCGGGACCGTCTCGAAGCCAACCCGGGCAATTACTTCAATGTGGTCCAGTGCGATTACATGATAGTGCAGTGTTACCTGGGACTACATGACCAGGACAGTGCCGTTGAGGTGGCCCGTCGTCTGGACAAATATGAGAGTTATATCCCGAAATCGGTCGAAAAGCGCCAGCGCGATGCGTTGAAGCTGCTCCGAAGAATGAGGAAGATATAGGGGGAGATAATTCAATATCTCGCGCTTCAATACGGATAGAACACAAAGAATAAAACTGAGAGGGCGGCGAGAACCCACATGCCGGCGTGGACTTCCCGCACCCGTCCGGCGAATAGCTTGGCGAGCGGGTAGGTCACAAACCCGGCGGTAATGCCAATTCCCAGATTGTAGGTGAAGGTCATCAGGATGATCACGGCGAAGGCCGGGATTACTTCGGTGAGGTCATCGAAATTGAGCCGCTTGACGGGAGAGAACATCAAAAGCCCCACGACGATCAACGCCGGACCATAGGCCGCCGCGGGGACGATTGTCAGGAACGGCGCAAAGAATAACGTCAGACCGAACAGGACCGCCGTCACGACCGAGGCAAAACCCGACCGCGCTCCCGCCTGTATGCCGGTAGCTGATTCCACAAACGTTCCCGCCGTTGTCGTCCCGACCAATGCCGCCACGACGGTCGAGACCGAATCACACAACATCGGCTTTTCCACTTCCGGCAGATTGCCGTCGGCATCGAGCATATCTGCTTTTAAGGCAAGGCCGAGCAGGGTGCCGGTAGTGTCGACAAAGTCCATCACGAAAACGGTGAGCACGACGGAGAACATCCCCCATGTGAAGGCGCCGGCAATATCGAGCTGAAGGAATATGGGGGCAAGACTTGGCGGGGCGCTGACCCAAGTTTCCGGGGCGGCGACAACCTTGAAAATGAAAGCCAAAAATGTCGTGACGAGTATTCCTATCAACAATGCGCCGGTGACATTGCGAATCATCAGCAGGGCCATGAACAAGAAGCAGAAAATGGCGAGCAGCACCTGCGGCTCGCCGAAATTACCGATAGCCACGGGGGCCCCGGGGACGCCGAGCGTGACGATACCGGTTTCGTTCAGGCCGATAAATGTCAGGAACAATCCTATTCCAACGGCGAAGGCGATTTTCATCGACTCCGGGATGGCATTGGCCAGCCAGCTGCGAAGGCGGAGCGCGCTCACGAGGGTGAACAGAACGCCGCCAATGAAAATGGCGCCAAGGGCGGTCTGCCAGCTGTAGTGCAGGACGGTGACGACGGTGTAGGCGATGAAGGCATTCTCCCCCATGTATGGCGCCACGGCAAACGGCCGCCGCGCATAGACACCCATCGAGAGGGTACCGAATACGGCGATGATAATGGTCGCCACCATCGACGGTCCCAGAGGGATGCCGGCTGCCTGGAGGATTTTGGGATTGACGATGACGATATAGGCCATGGTCACGAAGGTGGTGATACCGCCGATGAACTCGCGTCGGTAGGAGGTCCGAAGTTCACCGAACCGGAAATATCTCTTCAAAGGATCGGCCACGGGATCAATCAACCACCGGTTGAGTTGTTTGTCACATACTTTTTACGGGTGGGATCTGACCGGGCGGAGAGGCTACTCGTCTTTTTTGAAAGTCTCGGCCGTTTTGTCCGGCGCCGGGCGTTCGGATTTTTTCTGCAGGCGTTCGCGGCTTCCCTCGAAAATACCTCTCCGCTTGACCTTGGCGGAAACCGGCAGACCCTTAAAAGCCACTTTCCGGAGCGGGCAGATTTTCTCCATCGAATTTCGGTGAGCCGACTCGTAGATGGCATCGATGGCCCTCGTGGCGTTCCGGAAGAGGTGGTCCTCGCCGATTTTCTGGTAGAGGTAGGTCCGCCGCATGACGTCGAGCACGGAGTCATTTAATCCGCTCAAGAAGAGATCATAGCCGTCCTCGCGCAGACGGTCGACAAGTTCAGAGAGTTTTTCCTCGCCGGAAGCATCCATCTCGTTTATGCCGTTGCCGACGATCAGGACATACTTGAGGTCCGGCATTGTTCGCACCTGTTCGAGCACCTGGTCCTCGAGGTAAGCGACATTGGCAAAGATGAGCGAGCCGTTGAAGCGGATGACGCTGACATACCGGCATTGTTGAAGGCCCATTCGCTCGGCGTTGCGGTAGGTACCGTCGGTATAGAGCGACAGCAGGGCGATATGGGGCCGGATATTACGTATCAAGTACAGACCGAGCGAGAGAATAACGCCGATGATGATGCCGCGGTCGAGATGCGGCGCAAAGCCGAGGGTTCCGACAAATGTCACGATGCCGATAATACCGTCGTATTTCTGCGCTTTCCAGGCATGAATGAATCCGCGAACATTGATAAGGCCGACTACCGCCATCATGATGATAGCCGCGAGTACCGCCTGCGGCAGGTGATAGAGCAGGGGCGTCAACAGCAACAGGGTGATTACGACCACGACTGAGCTGAAGACGCTCGACAGGCCGGTTTTAGCCCCTGACTGGATATTGACCGCCGACCGTGAAAACGAGCCGGAAACGGCATAGCTCTGGTTAAATGAACCGACAATGTTGCCGAGCCCCTGGCCGATGAGCTCCTGATTCGGGTCGAGCCGCTGGCCGGTTTTGGCGGCCATCGCCTTGGCAATCGATATCGCTTCCATAAATCCGAGAAACGAAATGATGATGGCCATCGAGAGCAGATTGAAGATTATGCCGGAATTGACTTTCGGCACGATAAAGCTCGGCAGACCTTCAGGAATCCTGCCGACCACGGCCCCGCCGCCAATCATGAGCATACCGGCTTCATTGAGCTTGCTGTTGCCGACCTTGATACGCCACGTGCGGCCGTCGGTCTCGACACTGGGCGGCACCCGGTCTCTCGGGTAGAGCGCCAGCGTCCCCTGATCGGTCTTTACACCCGTAAATCGATACGAGCGTAGTTGTGTCCGGTAAGTGGCAGCTTCCTCCTTTTGCTCTTCGATTTCCAGATTCAGCAGGACCCGCTGGTTTTTCAGCTCAACCACGGGTATTGTCTGCTCGCCGAGCGATTGTTCTTTCACCTGGATTTCGGCACTCAACCGGACACGTTCCTCGGACTTTCGGTCGATATTGTCCAGGGTATTGTTAAAATCTTCGACAAGATTCGCGAACTGTGATGATTGAATCTGTTCGAGGCTCACCTGCCGGTTGTGCTCGTAACCGGTCGACCAGGCGATTACCGTTGTCAGCCCCACGGCAATAAGCACACCCGGGATTTTGGGGTTGACGCGCTTGGCGCCGATCATAATGACGAACGCCAGCACAGCCAGCCCAAAGGTCTCCCAGTGGGTTGAGCGAACGGCCTCGACGATGACCCGGTACACGGTTTCGTAGTGGTGGTCCGCGCTCTCCACCGATACGCCAAAGAGCTTGGATAACTGGGAGGTGGCGATAATGATGGCGGCGGCGTTGGTGAAGCCGTTGACGACCGGGTGCGACAGGAAGTTGACAACGAGCCCGAGGCGAAACACGCCGAGCAGTAACTGGAAGACGCCGACCATCAGCGCCAGCACGATGGCATAGGCGATGAAACTCTCGCTGCCGGCGGTGGCGAGCGGTTCGAGGGCGGTTGCAGTCATCAGCGAGACAACCGCTACCGGACCGGTGGCAAGTTGCCGGCTCGAGCCGAAGAGCGCGGCGATCAGCGGCGGAAGAAAGGCTGCGTACAGGCCGTAATAGGCGGGCAGACCGGCCAGCTGCGCGTAGGCCATCGACTGCGGAATCAGTACCAGCGCAACCGTCAGACCGGCGACAAAGTCAACCCGAAGTTCGGCGACGTTATACTTCCGCAGCCACTCTATGAAGGGGAAAATACGTGTCAGCATACAGACCCGATGACCGTCCCAGCTTTGAAGGCGTGCCCTGACAGGGAGTGCGACCGGCCGCCTTCGTACCGACCGCCGTCATGCACTATTCGAACACCGCCCGGGCGAGTTCGTCGATGAGTTCCACCGTCCGGACAACGCCCACAACCTCGCCGTCTTTCAGAACGGGCATAAGACTTACGTTATTGTCGACAATCTTGGCGGCAATTTCCGCGATGTTGTCCTCGAAATCGACGGCCGACTCCAGCCGCATCATGACATCGCTGACCGGCCGCTCTACCCGTTCCTTGATGAAATCCTGAACCTTCTGTACGGCGGCTTCACCCGTTGTTTCCTGATACTTCTTCTTGCCGATTCCGTCGGCCAGCGTTTTGGCCAGATAATCCGGTTCGATTCCGCGGAGAATATCGCGCCGCCGGACGATACCGAGAAGGTTGTACTCTTCATCGAAAACCAGTACCACTCTGGGCAGAGATTTTCGGCCACCGATATCGAATTCGGTGTGTTCCATCTCGGCCAGTGCCTGGCGCATTGTAAACCAGTAAGGGATATGAGGATACTTATCCAGCGGTATCATGATATCGCCGGCTTGCCTGATTTCCATCACACCTGTCCTTTCTGTCCGTACCCCGGCATGTCGTCCCGCCTGAAACCGTCTGAGGCACACCGACATCCGAAGGATAGATCAAGAGGATATCAGCCTGTCCGCCATAGTATATAATTACTCGCCATCCGGGTCAATTCAATATTGCGACCGACTGTCAAAGAGTTCGAGGTCCCCCTGCGTGAAAATCGACACTGAAACCCATGAGACGGGGGCTCCAGGGTCCTTTCTGCTTGCCACTTCTGATTTGAAATGCGTACTTACAGGCTGAGTGGGACGAGGGCCGCATGCAAGAGGTGACATCGGGAAGCATGAAACAAGAACTCAAGAAGATCATTATCGTCTCCGACGGGACCGGCAAGACCGCCAAGCGGCTTATGGACGCTGTGCTGGCCCAATACGCCAGGAAAGAAGTCGATTTTACGCTGGAGAGGATCTACCAGGAGGTCCGGACCAGATCACAGCTCGACACAATACTCGATGATATCGACTCGGATTATCTCGTTCTCTATTCGTTGATCTCATCGTCCATGAGTGACCAATTCCACGAGCGGTTGGAGGAGCGCAACATCCTTCATCTCAATGTCCTTGGTCCCATGCTCAGCACCATGTCCAAGTTTCTCGGAGTACATCCGGACTACGAACCCGGCCTGTTGCAGATTATCGATGACCGTTATTATCGTCGGGTCGATGCCATCGGGTACACGGTCGAGCACGATGACGGTCAGGGGCACTTGATAGAGCAGGCTGATATCATTCTGCTTGGCGTTTCGCGCACGTGCAAGACACCTATCAGCATGTACCTGGCGTGCAATTTCGGGATGAAAGTCGCCAACATACCGATTGTCGCCGAGGATGCCGCTATCGAGCAGCTTCAGCGCCGAATATCACTGGTGCCGCGTCACATCATTTTTGGCCTGGCCATGAAACCGGAAGTACTGATGCTCGTTCGCGAGGAACGCCGGGTATATCTCGAGACCATCAATCACCTCACCCGCGACCTCGATGATTACACCGACCTCCGCGCGATCAGAGATGAAGTGCGATTTTCGCGTATGTTTTTCCAGGAATTGAATATCGACGTGATCGATGTGACCCGACGTGCGATCGAGGAAATTTCAAAAGAGATCGTCGATAAACGCACCCGCGTGGTCTGAGCGTCCCCGGGGATAAGACGCCTTCCTTGACAACCCCTTTCGCGTGCCGTATTCTCACATCCAATATGACTCTCTCACAGAAGGAACTCAGAATATCATGATCTCGCCCTTTATCACGCATCTCGAGGGGGCTATCGACGGCGCCCGGTTGCCCGCCGACGTACTCCAGACAGTTCACAAGGATCGTCCGCTCTGGGTTCGCTATGACCTTGAGAAGGTCAAGCATGCTGTCAGCCGCGATGATCTTCGCGACCGTCCGCACACGATGTGGCGCTATCGCGAGATGCTTCCGCCGGCGAACGAGGGTGATATTGTCTCGCTCGGTGAAAATACCTCTCCCCTGCTTCGGTGTGCGCGGCTCGGCGAGCGCCTCGGATTGCGTCAACTGTGGATCAAAGATGAATCGCAACTTCCGACCGGGAGTTTCAAGAGCCGCGGTCTCGCTATGGCAGTCACTATGGCGCGGACATTCGGGGTTACCGACGTTGCTATCCCCACTGCGGGAAATGCAGGCGGTGCGATGGCGGCGTATGCCGCCCGGGCGGGAATGAAAGCATACGTGTTCATGCCGGACGATACTCCGGTGATCAACAAATACGAATGCCACCTGTATGGTGCGGCGACATTTCTGGTTAATGGGTTGATCACGGATTGCGGCAAGATTGTTCGCGAGGGCAAGGAGAAGATCGGGTGGTTTGATTTCTCGACCCTCAAGGAGCCGTACCGGATCGAAGGAAAGAAAACGATGGGCCTGGAGCTGGCGGAGCAATTCGACTGGGATCTGCCGGACGTGATTGTCTACCCGACCGGCGGCGGGACGGGATTGATCGGCATGTGGAAAGCCTTTGCCGAATTGGCCGAGATTGGATGGCTGAAGACATCGCGGCGGCCGCGCATGGTTTCAGTACAGTCCGACGGATGCGCGCCGATAGTGCGGGCGTTCGAGGCAGGCGAGCGGTTTGCGGAACCATTTCCGGATCCCGAGACTATCGCGAGCGGTATTCGCGTGCCGGCGGCGGTCGGCGATTTCATGATTCTCGATGCCGT
>CAYNEO010000034.1:0-39425 GCA_964396245.1 uncultured Ignavibacteriales bacterium | reverse complement strand
GAATTTCTTCTCGAGATCTTCGTTGGGCAGACGCATGGTGATATTCATCCAGCTGCGGCTGTCCTTGTCGGCCGTCCCTTTGAAGAAATCGGAATTGAGGTCCATGACCTGGTAGATTCGTTCCTGTTTGGCGGTGTTGACTTTTTCGATACCGAACAAGCCGCCCTGTTTCTTGACCCACTCGAGCACCAGCTTCATGACATAGATGCCAAAAGCGGGCGGCGTGTTATAGAGTGATTTCTTCTCGGCATAGGTCTTGTAGGTGAACATGGTGGGCAGGCCGTCCTTGCCCTTAGTGAGCAAATCATCGTGGATAACGACCAGTGTCACACCGGAAGGGCCAAGGTTTTTCTGGGCCCCGGCGTAAATCAGGGAGAATTTCTTAAAATCCATGTTCCGCGACATGATATCGGACGACATATCGCACACCAGCGGGGTTTTGCCCGCGTTCGGCAGCCAGTGCCACTGGGTTCCCTTGATGGTGTTGTTCGAGGTAAAGTGCAGATAGGCCGCGTTATCCGGGATGTTGATTTCTTCCGGTTTCGGTATCCGGCGGTAGCTCTCTTCTTTCGAAGAGGCGGCCAGGTGCATCTCGCCCTGAATCTGGCACTCCTTGATCGCCTTGGCAGACCATGAGCCGGTGTCGACATAGGCGCCGACCTGACCTTCGCTTAGGAAATTCATGGGGATGAGGGCAAACTGGGTGGATGCCCCGCCGGTCATGAAAAGCACGTGATACTTTTCATCGAGTCCCATGAGTTCGCGCACGAGCGCCATGGTGGTTTCGTTGATTTCATCGAATTCCGCCGCACGGTGCGAGGATTCCATGATTGACATCCCGGTGCCGTGGTAGTCCAGGAGCTCATCCTGGATGATCTTGAGCACATCGAGCGGAATGGCGGCCGGACCCGGGTTGAAATTGAAAACTCTATTAGCCATACTTACGCCTCACTGAGTTTAGGCTCTTGTTTTCTCTTTAGCTGTTATGCTCCACGTAGTCGCCGATCAGGCGATCGATGATCATACCGATCCTGAGCATATTCTCCTTGGTGGACGCTCCCAGATGCGGCGAGAAAACG
This sequence comes from uncultured Ignavibacteriales bacterium, assembly GCA_964396245.1. Classification (GTDB taxonomy): domain Bacteria; phylum Zixibacteria; class MSB-5A5; order GN15; family FEB-12; genus CAYNEO01. The sequence continues at coordinate 38,346 of CAYNEO010000034.1, read as the reverse complement.
GTGTTGGGAGCATCGAAGATCGCGGTTCTTTCCTTGGGCGGATCCGACGGCCAGACGTCGGTGGCGAATCCGGCCAGTTTGCCGCTCTTGAGAGCTTCGACGATGTCTTCTTCCACCACGATGCCGGCCCGGGCGGTGTTGATGAGATAGGCTCCGTCTTTGAAGCGCTTGAGCGTCTCTTTGTTGATGACGCCCTTGGTGTCCGGCAGAAGCGGCATATGGACAGAGATATAATCGGACTGCTCGAGGACTTCTTCCATGGTGTCGAGAATCTCGGCCCAGTCGGTGAAATAGACATCCGGGTGCCATCCGAGGACTTTCATCTGGAAGGCGCGGGCGCGGACGGCAAGGGCCAGACCGATTCTTCCAAGGCCGAGAATACCGAGGGTTTTGCCGTGGAGTTCGGTCCTGGTAAGTTCTTTCTTGAGCCATTTGCCCTCGCGCATCGACTGATCGCCGGTATTTATGTGGCATGTGAGAGCGATCATTAAGGCGAAAGCGTGTTCGGCTACCGCGGTCGTGGAGGCATCGGCGGTATTCCGCACGATGATGCCTTTGTCCTGGGCGTAGATGCGGTCGATGTTGTCGAGTCCGACTCCGCCACGGATGACCATCTTGAGGTTCCGGGCCATGTCGATATAATCTTTGGTCACCTTCGTCTTGCTGCGAACCAGCACAATTTCAGCCTCGGGGAGGCGGTTGTGGTCGTCGGTCACCTCGCCGTACTTTTCGAGGACTTTCGGCAGGGTGGCATCGAAGGCATCGGAAATGAGAATCAGCATATGTCATCCACCTCATCAGGTTAATCAGTTAGCAGGTTAACTACCATACCGCTGCGCAGTTTCGGCTCGAACCAGGTCGATTTGGGCGGCATGACCTCGCCGGCATCGGCCACATTGAGCAGTTGTTCGATGGTTGTCGGATATAGCGAAAAGGCGAGTTTGTATTTTCCTGAGTCGACGAGTCGGACCAATTCGGCGGTCCCTCGTATTCCACCGACGAAATCGATCCGGCTGTCCGTCTTAGGATTTTGAATGCCCAGCACCGGTGCGATGAGATTTTCCTGCAAGATGGAGGCATCGATGGATTTCGTGGCGCTGGTTTCATCGAAGGTACCGGGTCCGGCATCGAGAGCATACCAGTGCTTTTCGGAGTACATGCCGAACCTGTGGGGTTGCTCCGGTTCGACCGGTCCGTCGTGGGGAGCGACGCTGAACTTGTCGCCGACTTTCGTAAGGAAGTCATCCAGGGACAGGCCGTTAAGATCGGCCACGACGCGGTTGTAGGGCAGGATATGCAACTCATCGTCGGGGAACAGCACGTTCATGAAGTAATTGTACTTCTCGTTGCCGGTATGTTCGAGGTTTTTGGCTTTCATGCGGCGGCAGACTTCGCTCGCGGCGGCGCTTCGGTGGTGTCCGTCGGCGATATAGAGCTCTTTCAATTCGGCGAAGGCAGCGGTTATTTCGTTGATGTCCGCCTGGTTATCGACCACCCACAGCTCGTGCCTGACGTTGTCATCGGCGACAAAATCGATTTTGGGCGGTTGGCCGGTGATTTTATTAAAAGCGGCGCGTATCCGGTCACTATGGCGAAACGTTGAGAGCACCGGTCCGACCTGGGCATTGAGATGCTGGATATGAGTGGCGCGGTCATTCATTTTGTCGGGCCTGATATGCTCGTGTTTTTTGATGATGCCGCGATCATACTCATCGACCGATGTCAGCGCGACCAGACCGGTCTGGCTGCGGTTGTTCATGGTCAGCCGATAGAGGTAAAATGATTGCTCGGGATCGCGGACCATGACGCCGTCGTCCTGAAACTTCCGGAGGTTCTCCTTCGCGCGGTTGTAGACTTCCTCGCCGTACACATCGGTGCCATCGTCGAATTCCAGTTCAGCCTTATTGACGCGCAGGAAGGAATAGGGGTTGTTCCGGGCCATTTCTCTGGCTTCTTCGGTGTTGAGGACATCATAGGGAGGGGACGCCACCTGTTTTGCCTTATCGGCTTTTGGTCGCAATCCCCGGAAGGGACGAACGATAGCCACTGCAAACCTCTCTTTCGGAATCCATATTTGTGAACGATTTCACAACGCGCCAATATAACAAACGGACGTGATATTTCAACTGAATTTAGGCGCCTTGACCAAAAAAGCAAGCGTGGTTGGGATCGGGCGCCGGCAGCGGAAATTCGGCTGGAGGACGGGTTATCCGCATACGGGGCGAACAATGGAGCGGCCGTGTTTTTCGGGGAAAAAAGAAGGACCGGCGCGATACCGGTCCTTACCCTAGCACGAATTGCGAGAAGAAAGTTATTTCATGTGCTTGCTGACCAGTTTGGTCATTTCAAACATGGAAACCTTCTTCTTTCCTCCGAAGACCTTCTTGAGTTTATCGTCGGCGTTGATCATGCGCTTGTTCTGGGAATCCTGAAGACCGTTCTTCTTGATGTAATCCCAGATCTTCTTGGTCACCTCAGTACGGGGCATCATGTTCTTTCCGACGACGTCACCCAGCTCCGGTGAGAGCGACATGGGTCTCATGAAGGAAGGATTCGGTTTCCTTTTGGTCTTGGCCTTTTTAGCTACTTTTTTTTTAGCCGCTTTCTTTCTTGCCGGCGCTTTCTTCTTCGCGGTTTTCTTCTTAGCTACTTTCTTCTTGGCCGTTTTCTTCTTCGCGACTTTCTTCTTGGCGGCTTTCTTTCGGGCCGGCGCTTTCTTCTTGGCGACTTTCTTCTTCGCGGTTTTCTTCTTGGCGACTTTCTTCTTCGCCGTCTTCTTCTTCGGGGCAGCTTTCTTCTTGGCCGCCTTCTTCTTCGTCGCGGTTTTCTTCTTCTTTGCTACTGGCATTGGTTGCTCCTTTAGCATTAGTGGTTGGTTTTAGTTAACTGTCGTGTTGTTTTTTCTGTGTTACTGAGACGACCACTCTTGTCCTGGTGCATTGCGCGACAATTTACACAAATGAAAAATACCCCTGTAAAAAGTTTTTTAGCAAGGAAAAATATACATTCTGGATGTTTTTTTTCACTTTTTTTCATAGGGGAAAAGGGGGGTTCCCGAGGGGAGGGCGGCAGTATCAAGCGGCCACGAGTTCAATGATCGGTGCCTCGGCAGGGCAGTTCAGTCTAAACGGGAACCAGTGACCCACGCCCGACGTGGTGTAGAGATGGCTCTGTTTACGGTGGTAGTGACCCCAGAAGTACTTTCCCAGAGACAATTCCTCGAAGAGCGAACGATCAAACAGGCCAATCTGTCCCCCGTGCGTATGTCCCGAGACTGTGAGGCGAATGTTCCTCTCGACAGCGTGATCGAAGGCGTACGGGCGGTGGCTCATAAGGATGACAAAATCATCGGAGCGTGAATCCAACAGAGTGGAATCGATGGTTTTCCTGAAGAACTCGGAGTTATCCACATTCATTCGCCTGGGATCATCGATTCCGCTGACATACAGATCGGTATGTCCCACTTTGATACGGGTTCCCTCGTTGACGAACAGGGGCACCGGCGAGCGATCGAAGATGCGGCGCACGTTCTGGATCCCCCGAAAATACTCGTGGTTGCCCAGTGAGGCGTAGGTTCCGAGAGGGGCATTGAGCTCGTGAATCATATCCAGGGCGCCGGGAAGCTGCGTGAGATCGTCGGCGATATCACCCGTGACGAGGACGATATGGGGAGAGAACGGCCTGACTTTCTCGAGCACCGGTTCGAGATCATCGAGAGTGACATATGTCCTGAGGTGCAAATCGGAGAGCTGGAGGATTCGCAGACCGTTCAGGTCGGGCGGAAGATTCTCGATGGGGATCGGTTTTCGGTAGACTCTCGCAGTCGAGAATCCCCGGGCGATACCACTGGCGGCGGTGCCGAGGGTCACGAGGGGAACAGCGGCCGCCACTCCTTTGAGGGCCATCCGCCGTTTGCGATCAACCGGTCGTTCGGCCTCTTCCGATCTGATGTGGCGAAGAAAACGGTCGAGCAGCCGGTTGACCAGATGGAAAAATCCTGAAATGGGCAGTGAGAGCATCAAGGCCAACTCGAGCACAAATGCCAGCGCCGCCGCTGTTGCGGCCGGGACGGAGAGGACGGTCCATTTATGGTACTCGCCAATACCCCAGAGAATGACCGCGGCCATGCCGGCAACAGGGAGCCCCCAGGCGGCGCGCCTGATCCACTGTTTGTGCCACCAGGGTTTGTTGAGCACACGAACGAGGGCGACTTCCAGCAGTCCAAAGATCAGGATAACGGCCGCGCCGAAAATGATGGGAAAGAAATTACGCATGATATGCTACGGGGTTTCAGCCTTCTCCGTAAGCGCCCGGGTTGAGTTCTCCACTTGTCACGCTTTTCAAACGCCCGGTGTCCGCATTGGTTCCATAATATCGCACGGCGAAAGCCGGGGCATTTACTTCCTCCAGACCGACGGTCGCAGGACAATCAGGACAGTGAAGATCTCGAGTCGACCGAGCAGCATAGAGAGAATCAGCACCCATTTCCCGCCGATGGGAATCCATCCGTAATGTTCGACCGGACCAATGCCGGCCAGTCCGGGGCCGATGTTGCCGATCGTGGCGGCGGAGCAGGCGACGGCGGTGGTGAGGTCATGGACGAACAGGGTCATCGCCATGCCGGTAATAACGAACAGCCCGACGTAGAGGATGAAAAAGACCACGACGCTAACAATAGTGTCATTCTCGAGTACCTGATCCCCCACTTTGACCGGCGCGACAAGCTTCGGCTGGGTGAGCTTGCGCAGGGTGTTGAAGGCGACTTTGAAGGCGATGAGTATCCGTATCATTTTCATGCCGCCGCCGGTAGAACCGGCGCACCCCCCGAAGAACATCAGCAGGACCAGCGTGATTCTCAGGATATCGGGCCAGAGGTCATAATCGGCGGTGACGAAACCGGTGGTGGTAACGATCGATACCGTCTGGAATGTCGCGAGCCGGACAGAACCATAGAAGCTCCCCAGCGGCTGATTTTGCTCGGCGTGATGGGCCTCGAACGCCTCCTCGGTCATGGGATCGTGACGAAACTGGCGGGCGCCGTGCTCGATAGACGCCGGTCCGCCGATATACAGGACGGCGGTGGTGATGACGACACAGGTTATCAGGACGCCATTGTAAAAGACGAACTCGCGATTGCGGATCATCGAGCCGACCTCACCTCGCAGGGCTCGAAAATGCAGCACGAAATTCACTCCCGCGAGGTACATAAAGACCACGATAACCCACTGGATATAGTCTCCGTAGGCTGCGATGGAGGCATTCTTGGTGGAAAAGCCCCCGGTCGCCATGGTGGCAAACGAGTGGCACACAGAGTCGAAGAAGCTCATGCCGCCGATCAGCAGCAGGGCAATCTCGGCGCCGGTGAAGAGCACATACACGCCCCAGAGAATTGACACGGTCTGGGAGAGCCTTGGTTTCAGCTTGTCCTTGCTTGGTCCCGGTACTTCACCGCGGAAAATCTGATAGGCCGCAACGCCCATCGAAGGGAAAATCACGAGCGCCAGGGTTATGATACCCATGCCGCCGAGCCAGTGGGTCAGGGCGCGGAGAAACAGCAGTGACCGGGGCAGGGATTCGATATCATAGAGGATGGTGGCTCCGGTCGTGGTGAAGCCCGACATCACCTCGAAGTAGGCATCGGTGAAGGAACGTATCAGGGTCCCTCCGGTCGTCCCCGAGGCTCCCCAGAAATAGGCGAAGAGCGGTATCGCGCAGAGGAAGGCCATAACCGCCCAACCGATGGTGACGATGGCATATCCTTCCTTGATTCCCTGCGACTCGCGGCCTTCGCGAAAGAAGATGACCAGCAGGGAACCTACGGTCAGCGCCATGAGAATACTGACGATGAAGCCGATCACTTCGGGGGTGTTAGCCATCTCGGAGATCGGGAGGTCACGATAATCGAAGATCGAAATTGCCAGGGGGACGACGAGAATGACCCCCATGACCTGCATCAGTTTGCCCAGTGCATACCCGACCGCACTCTTATGCATGCGGTTATCCTTTGGTGAAGAGCCCTCGCGGCTTGAACAATTTTGCCAGCGCCGAGAGGTTTTTATGATGGGTGATGACGATGACGTGATCGCCTTCTTCGACCACCGTCTCGCCGCCGGGAAGAATCATCTGGTTGTGCCGAACGATGACGCCGATGATCGAACCTCGTTTGAGTTTTCGGGCCACCTGCTTGACTTTGAGCCCGGCGATATCGCTGCCCGTTTCGACGGTGTACCGGACGGCCTCGATGTCAATGCCTGAGAGTTGGACAGCGGCGCCGATATGACCGCGGGAAATGATGTCGAGAATCGCCCTTGCGGCGGTCAGTCGGGGATTGATCGTATGATCGATACCGATGGAACGGTACAGTTTGTCGTGCCGGGTGTCGGTGGTGGTGGCGATGACTTCGTGGGCTCCCTCTACTTTCGCGAGGAGTGCGGAGAGGATGTTGTAGTCGGAAGCGTCGGAAACCGAGATGAAAAACGACGCCTTGTCGATATTCAGTTCTCGCAGCAGGTCGTCGTCGGTGCAGTCACCGTGGATGATCTCCATGCCGCCCAGCGAGCCGGCGACTTTTTCGGCATGCCTGATATTGGGGTCGACAAAGGTGACCTTATGGTCCGTCCGGTCGAGCGCCTGGGCGACGGCGTAGGTGGCGAAGGTATCGCCGGTCATGATGACTTTGCGGTTCTTCTTGTGTTCGATTCCGACCAGCTTGAGGAAGGTATCGAGCGAATCTTTCGGGAAGAGAGAGTAGACGATATCTCCCGGCTCTATGCGCGTATTTCCGGTGGGAATCATGCCGGTACCGCTGCGGTCGATAGCGGCAAACAGGACAACCGCGGGCGCGATCATCTCGCGAATCTCCTGCGGCGTACGGCCGGCGAGCGCCATGTTTTCCCTGACGCAGTATCCCCTCAGAAGAATACGCCCTTCTTCGAAATTGGCCGCCTCGACAGCGTGCGGCGAGCCGACATATTGCAGAATCTGGTCGGCCAGTACCTTTTCGGGATGAATCACGGAGGTGATGCCGATTCCGCCGAGGTCGACGGCGGCATTTTCCTTGATGAACTCCTCGCTCCGGAGACGGGCGATTCGCTGGCCGACATTGTACTGGGCAGCGAGGGCGCAGACAACCATGTTGACCTCGTCGTTCGGGGTCACGGCCAGGACCATGTCGGTCGAGGCGATACCGGCTTCCTTGAGAAGCTCGGGCGAGGACGCGTTTCCCTGTATGATCTGGACGTCGAGCTTGGCGCTGATGGCCTGACAGAGCTTCTCGTCCTGTTCGATCATGGTCAACTGATGGTTGTCGGCAAGGAGGTGTTCGGCGAGAGCGTAACCGACGACGCCACCTCCTGTGATAATTATCTTCATTGGAGAGTGTCCCGTTTTTCAGGCCTCTGAAGTTATAGCAATACGAAGACGGCTCGGCAAAGTCAACCCTAATTGCGGGCACCGACTTTGGAGCTTCAGTCTTGACCGGGGGTCTTTCACGAAAACAGGCGAAAATTAAAGCCGGCCTTTGAGGGCCGGCTTCTTCTAGCAACTATGCCGCCGTGTTGCAACTATGCCGCCTTTTGTTTTTCTCTAAAATCCGTAGATTTCTCCGTACTTTTTGCTCATGTAGTCTATCAGCGGCTTGTGCGAAAGCGGTTTGCCGGTGACTTTCTCACACAGGTCCGCCGCGCGGTAGCGCTGACCGTGCCGATGAATTCTATCACGAAGCCAGTTCAAAAGGCCGGAGTAATCGCCCAGTTCGAACTGCTTCATCATATCCGGAACTTCTTCCAGGGCCTTTGCAAAGAACTGTGCCGAGTAGAGGTTTCCGAGCGTATAGGTCGGGAAGTACCCAACCAGCCCGGCCGACCAGTGCACATCCTGCAGGGCGCCGTTAGCATCCTTGTCCACCTCGATACCGAAATAGTCTTTGAAGCGGCGGTTCCATTCGCCCGCGACATCGGCCGGTTTCAAATCACCTTTGAGCATCGCCCTCTCCAGCTCGAATCGAAGCAGGATATGCAGATTGTAGGTCGCCTCGTCGGCTTCTACTCTAATATACGAAGGTGTTACGTAATTGATTGCACCATAAAAATCGTCCAGCGAGACGCCGTCGAGTGCCTCGCGGAAGATCCGCTGGGCCTGAGGGAAGAAATAGACCCAGAAGGATTTGGAGCGCCCGACCTGATTCTCCCACATGCGGGACTGTGACTCGTGGATGCCCAAGGAAACCGACTCGCCCATGGGCGTGCCGAAATGCTTTTCTTTCTCGAGCCCCATCTCGTACAGACCGTGACCGGCCTCGTGCATGATGCCGAAGAGGGCATCGTTGAGTCGGTGGGGATTATAGCGGGTGGTGATACGGGTATCGCCGACGCCGAGGCCGGTGCAGAACGGATGGGTGGTGATATCGAGCCGTCCGGAATCGAACGAAAACCCCATGGCAGAGGCGACGGCCTCGCCGAAGATTCGCTGGAGCTCGACCGGGTAGGTTCGTTCGACAATCCTGTAATCGGGTCTTTTCGGGGCATTTTCGATTTTCTGAACGAGGACCACGAGATCTTCCCGCAGCTCCTTGAAGACTTTCTCGATCTGTTGGACAGTGGCGCCGGGCTCGTAGTTATCGAGCAGGGCGTTGTAGGGTTCGCCCTCGTAGCCGTAGGCCTCGGCCTTTTCGCGTTCGAGTTTCAGCACTTTCTCGAGCCACGGCTCGAAATGCTTGAAATCGGAATTCTTGCGCGCCGTGACCCATTCCCCCTGGGCGAGGGTGGTTACCCGCGTGATTTCTTCGACCAGTTTTTTGGGGAGCTTGGTCTCCTTATCGTAGGCGCGTCGAAGTTCCCTGACGTTGACGGCGGCTTCCGATTCGGGATCTTTGATGATATCGGAAGCTTCGACCTCGGTGAGCAGTTCCCCGATACGCGGATCGGTGAATCTTTCGTGTCCCATCCCGGCCAGCATCGACACCTGGGCGGAACGATGGGCGGCTCCGCCGCGGGGCATGTATGTGCGTTCATCCCAGAACAGCACGGACGCACAGGATTCGAGCAGGGCTATTTCCTTAATTTCCCGTATCAACTCATCATAGGCTTGTTGCGGGGACATATATTTTCTCCTCCGAGACCGGGGTGTTGCCGGCTTATTAACTGTCTGTCACCCGACCCGCGGGCACGAGTGTGATCTTCGTCGTTTTGTGGTGCCCAAGATATGTCAATCGGGCCAAAAGCGCAAGCCATCCGGATCACTTTTGCATACGAAAAGTGCTCGTTTTCGGCAGCAGACAAAAAGCGATTGTCGGCGGCTGACCGAGGGCGTATATTCACGCGTAAATCGAAAGGGAGTTCCATGGCGCACGTTGACAATCCGGAAGCAGATGCAATTCTCGATAAAGAATTCAAGGTACTCGACCACGGTTTTGTACGGTTGGTGGATTACATGGGGTCGGATGAATCGATAGTCCAGGCCGCGCGGGTGAGCTACGGAAAGGGGACAAAAAAAGTCTCTGAAGATCGAGGGCTGATCCGCTATTTGTTCCGTCACCGTCACACGACCCCTTTCGAAATGGTGGAACTCAAATTTCACGTCAAGCTGCCGATTTTCGTGGCGCGTCAGTGGATTCGTCACCGAACCGCCAATGTCAACGAGTATTCCGGGCGCTATTCGGTGATGAAAGAGGAGTTCTACATTCCCGAGCCCGGCGATATCCATTTCCAGTCAATGTCGAACAAGCAGGGGAGCTCGGAGGAAGCCGTACCTGACGATTTAAAAACGGAATTTGTCGAGTTTCTGAAGGAGACAAATCACCAGGTATACGGGAAGTATCTCGAGTTGATCGATCACGGTCTGGCGCGCGAGCTGGCCAGAATTGGCCTGCCGCTGTCGCTCTACACCGAGTGGTACTGGAAGATTGACCTGCACAATCTGTTTCATTTCCTGAAATTGCGGCTGGACTCGCATGCACAGCAGGAGATTCGCGCATATGCGGAGGTGATGGCGAAGATGGTCAAGGCGGTTTGCCCGGTCGCCTATGAGGCTTTCGAGGACTATCATCTTCGCGCGGAATATTTCTCGGCTCCCGAATTGAAGATTATCAGGGAGCGGTTGGGAGATTTCGAGCCTGACCTTGCCGAGCTCGCGGAGCAGGGGCTGTCAAAACGCGAAGCACGGGAATTTCTCGAGAAGCTGGATCGCATGCGTGACCTCAAGTGAGCAGTGGCCGGGGCTGCCGCCTGCTGATGCAATTGCTTGCATGTTTCATGCTAATCACCTCACATTTGACGGCGTGATACGCGAGCGGGAATAAATGGACCATTCCAACCCACGATCCTGATATCAAAAAAGTGCCGCCGGAGAGCCTCCGGAAGGCGCCGAAGACGCCTTTTTGCTTGACAATATTAGTATTTTTACCTTAATTATAGCTGTATTGAAAGCACACAGCAGTTGTAGGTGACTCAAATAAGTGTGTTTTTGGTATGAAGCACCGTTTGGTGCTGCATCGACGGTATTAGGTAACAGGTAAGCCACAGGAAGGTAGCATGGAAGATTGTTCATGCTCGCGAATTTCCACTGACATAGCACACTCCCAAATCAGAACAGATAGACGAGGTTCGTCCGGCGCGTATCATGTTATTTCCACGCCTGAACCGACTCATTGGCATACAATAATCCTGTCAGACACACAGGGGAACGCGTTTCTATGATTTTCAAGAAACTATTGGTCTGTTTGGCCATCGTTATCAGCACGGGGGCATCGCTGAGTTTCGCCGACACGAATTTCTACTGGCCGTACGACAACAACCCGCCGGGTTCTCCGCCGAACTACAATCTAGTGGATTCGTCGTATTTCCAGGGAATACCGGATCTCCCGGATCCGCTCACCAATCATGTGGGCGGATATTACATCTGGAATGACACGATCGGCGGCACGTGGCATATTGCCAATTTCAACTTCACTCGAGGTGAGTCGCAATCGCAGTTTCACGGATCGATCCTGGCGATCATGGATCAGGACCCGCAGCCGAATGTCAATTTCTGGGCGCAGGGGTTCGAGCTGACGCCGGACCTCTACCAGAACGACCGCTGGGGCTGGGTAAAGTGGCCGGATTCCATCGCCGAGAATCTCTATGAAATCTGGTGGGACTTCACGCTGGACTATGCCAAACCGAATAATATCGGCGATTATCGTGATACCATGGGGGTGATTGTCGCCGGCTGTGCTGTGGACTTCAATATCTGGTCGTCCGGCGTAGCCGGGGGAACGCATTTCAGCGGAGATAACATCTATCTTGGCGATGACAAGATCATGCTCTCGGACGTACCGGGATTCGTGGATACGTATGTCGGAGTGACCGACCAGTACCAGGTGGGCAATGACGTCAATGATCCGAATACAACTCGTTTTACGGCGAAAAATCTGCCCGGGGCAAGCTACAACGCTAACGGCCTTATTACGACCGGCACCACCTACGGGGATCGGTATGCCGGGAGCTGGGCGTATGAGGCAAACGGGGTTCAGTTCTCCACTCTCTTCTGCCCGCTCAACAACCCGCCGAATTTTGTGACGCCCCTGGATGACGATACACTGACACTGACCATCTGCGACGGCGAGACCATATACGACACAGTCACGGCCACCGACCCGAATCCATCGGACATTCTCACCCTGACGAAGGTTTCCGGCCCCGGCACGTTTACCTCGGCTCCGTCGGCCTCCCCTGTCACGGGTTACTATGAGTTTACTCCGCTCGCGACCGGTCTCTACACGGTTGTTTTTACCGTCGACGACGGCGCGGGTGGTGTGGATACAATCACGGTGGTTTATGATATCACGATCAGCACCGCGCCGGCAGTAAGCCTGCCCGATGACACGAGCTTGTTCATCTGTTCCCCTGAGCAGCTCTGTGTCCCGCTGGAGATTTTCGACAACGATTGCGATGTCACCTCGGTGGTCACGAATCTCGACCAGTACAGCGGGACAGTTTCGAATTTCGACCAGGTTGGAAGGATCAACGAGCTGGGCGGCACGGTGACACAACTCGGGGGGGGTGATCCGGGCAAGGTGCTTTACGAAGCATCCGATTTTGTCCCGCCGGTCAATTCGCTCTCCGGCGTGGATGTGAACCTGCCCAATTTTGTTTTCGCCGACCACTCTGTCAATAACGGTTCCTTCCCCACGGGAGTCGAACCGGGCAACTCGGTCTACTATATGCTGGATGCGCCAACTGACCTGACCTACACCACGCCCGGTCCAGGCGGACCGGACGGCGGCGACGGCGACGGCTCGGTGGCATTTGCGGTCGGCAACTACTGCATACTGGGGTTTGCTCAGGAAATCACGACCTGTAACGGGGCCAATGTCGATTTTGTCCTGTTCTCGAACACGGGCGGCGGCGGCACAGCGGAAGCGCAGTTCATGAACGACGGCTCGACGGTCTATACGACGAGTCATGTCGTGCCGGGTGGAACGGTCGGTTCGGGCACGGGCGGGGTGACATTCGATCTGCCGGACGGCGTTCAGTTCGATGCGGTCCGCCTGTACTGTGTGAGCGGGACTTTTGAGATCGATGCGGTGGCGGCCCGGACGGCGCCGTCGCCGAGCAGCACCGACATCTGTGTGACGCTGGATACTACGGGGGTCTACGAGATCACAGCAACGGCCACCGACGCCTGCGGGAATGTCGGCTCCGACGTGATGTATGTCACTGTTACCCGTAACAGCCCGCCGGTAGCGAACGCGGGAGCGGACCAGCAAATTTTCGTCTGCGACTTTTCGCAGATTTGCATACCGGTAAGTTTTTCGGATCCAGATAATAATTTGACCGTGGCGGAATTGGTCTCGGGACCGGGCACACTCAACGGGACCGAAGTATGTTTCACACCCGCAAGTGAGGGGACGTACACCTTTATCATCCGTGCCGTTGATGAGTGCGGCCTCGAGGATCGCGATACGGTGCTTGTCACTGTTGACAAGAACAGCCCCCCGGTCGCGTCGGCTCCGTCCACGGTCAATCAATTCTTGTGTGACCCGCAGCAGTTGTGTCACACGTTCACGGCCACCGATCCCGACGGCGGTACGCTCACATGGTCGCTGATCAGCGGTCCCGGGAGTATCACCACGGGCGGCCAGTACTGCTTTACACCGACGGCGACCGGGAGTTACACCGCCGAGGTGCAGGTGACCGATTCCTGCGGCGCGTATGCCACGACATCGATCACTTACAACGTGACGCTCAACTCGAATCCGGTTGCGGTCAATCCGACCAGCCCCGTGGATGTCACCCAGTGCGATCCGGAGGAAATCTGTTACCAGTTCTCGGCGACGGATGTAAACGGCGGCGCGTTGACCTGGAGTCTGCTCTCCGGTCCCGGCACGATTACTCCCACGGGTCTGTGGTGTTTCACTCCGACCACCAGCGGCGCCTACACGGCCACGGCGGTCGTATCCGATGCGTGTAACGATAAGGACACGACCACGCTGACGTACAATGTCACTGTCAATTCCCCGCCGACGATCGCACTTGGCAACGACTCATCGCTGTCCCTGTGCGATCCGCAGGAGATCTGCCTCGATTATACCGTATCCGATCCCGACGGACCGAGCGGGCTGATCGAGGCGATGGTGTCCGGTTTCGGCACAATTGACACGGCGCAGAACCGGGTCTGTTTCACTCCGACGACGGCCGGTACGTATGAGTTCATCGTGAGCGTCACCGACGACTGCGGCGAGGTTGATGAGGATACGGTTGTCGTGTCGGTAACATTCGGGACCTATGCCGCTATCGATTGCCCGACGGGACCGATATCGGTAGCCCTGTGCAGCCCGGACCAGGTGTGTCAGACGCTTGGTATTGCGCCGACTACCGCAACCGTGGCCACGTCGTTCGGCACCTGGTCAGCCGGCGAGCTCTGTTTTGTGGCGGATACCACGGGAACCTACGAGATTACTGTCACAGCCGAATCCGATTGCGGCACTGATGAGTGCGTGCTGGTGTTCGACGTGACGATCGGCGAAGCGCCGCAGATTAGCTGTCCCGAACCGCAGACCAGGGAGATATGCGAGCCCGGGACGGTCTGCATACCGGTCGGCATCATGGGTGCGGGCGCGCTGGTCACGGTCAGCCCGATAGGCAGTTACAGCGGCGGGAATCTTTGTTTCCCGGCCGATACATCGGGCCACTACGAAATTCAAATCCAGGCGACCACGGATTGCGGAACGGCGAATTGCACGGTGGTAGTCGATGTTACGATCGACAGTGCGCCGATCGCGGATGATCCGAGCACGCCGGTGGATACATTCCTGTGCGCCGCGGATCAGATATGTTACCAATTTACGGCGACCGATCCCGATGGTGATCCATTGACGTGGACACGTCTGTCGGGGAACGGAACGGTTACCAGCGACGGCCTCTGGTGCTGTAATCCGACGGTGACTTCGGTCAAGACGGTCACGGCGGTTGTGACCGATGCCTGCGGCAAGGCCGATACGACCTCGCTCACCTACAATGTAACCATTAATAGCCCGCCGGTCCTGGCCTTTACCCGGAGTGTTCCGATCCTGTTCCTGTGCGACGAGGAGCAGGTGTGTATCAATTATACCGCCACCGACCCGGACGACAATATTGAGTCGGAAGTGCTGACCTCGGGCTATGGCACCATTGACACCGCCGCCAACACGGTCTGTTTCACGCCGGATACGGCCGGTACGTATTCGTTCACGGTCACGGTGACCGACTCGTGCGGCGCGTACAGTACGAAAACCTACCAGATACCGGTGGAATTCAACTCGCCTCCGGTGGTCGATGCCGGCGCCGACCAGACGATATTCCAGTGCTCGTTCCAGCCGATATGCTGGGCAACCAGCGCCGGCGACCCTGACGACAATCTCGTGTCGGTGGAAATGATCACCGGACCGGGGACGTTCGACGGCACGAATATTTGTTTCACGCCGGACAAGACCTGGAATTACGAGTTCGTACTGAAGGCGACCGATGAGTGCGGCGCGGTCAGCTATGATACCGTGGTGGTGTACTACACGCTGAACAGCCCGCCGGTAGCGAATGCCGGGCCCGATCAGACAGTCACCCAGTGTGCGCCCGCCCAGATATGCTGGCCGGCATCGTGCACCGATATTAACGGGAATCTCTCCAGCGGAACGCTCATCTCGGGACCGGGAGTGTACGACGGCAGCAGTATCTGTTTCACGCCGGCTGCCTCCGGAACCTATGCGTTCGTGCTTCAGGCTACCGACGCCTGCGGTGCGACGGATCTGGACACGGCAGTGATTAATGTAACGATAAATTCCGATCCGGTCTGTGTCATTCCCAACGACACGACCATATTCCAGTGCACGGCTTCGCAAGTATGCCTGCCGGCTTACGCCACAGATATCGACAATAATCTGAGCGGCTGTCATATCGTATCCGGCCCGGGCTCGCTTGCCGGCGGCAACTGGTGCTACACGCCGACTTCGAGCCAGGCAGTAAGCGTGACAGTCCGTTGTGAGGATGCCTGCGGCGCATTCTGCGAGTCGACGTTCAATGTTCAGTTCGAAATTAACCAGGCGCCGACTATCGCGTTCGGTGCGGACCGGACGGTCGACCTTTGCACTCCCGAGCAGATCTGCCTGCCGTTCACGTACAGCGACCCGAATGATCCGCGCCCGACGACCGTGTCGCTGATAGCGGGACCGGGGACGCTCGATCTGGCCAATTCACGGGTCTGCTTCACACCGTCGGCAAACGGGACTTACCAGTTTATCGTGGGAATCGAAGATGAATGCGGGCGGACCGATGAAGACACGATCAACGTCACGGTGACGCTCAACAGCGAACCGGTGGCCAATGCCGGGGCAGACCAGACGTTGTTCCTCTGCAGTTCAACTCAGGTTTGCTGGGCGGCGTCGTGCTCGGACCCCGACGGCAACCTGACTGATTGTATTTTCAACGGTCCCGGCTCGTATGACGGTTCCCAGATATGCTTCACGCCGACGGCGTCGGGTACGTACACGTTCACGCTCAGGGCGGAAGATGACTGCGGCCTGTTTGATGTCGACGAAGCGGTGATCACGGTGGTGCTGAACGAGGAGCCGACGGTGGCATTCGGCAATGACACCAGTCTGGCTCTCTGTGCGCAACAGCAAATCTGTCTCAATTATACGGTGGATGATCCCGACGGTCACGGCAAGGTTCTCGAGACGATGGTGGCCGGTTACGGCACGCTCGACACTGCCGCCAACAACATTTGTTTCACACCGACTGCAAGTGGTGACTATGAGTTCATAGTGCGAGCCACCGACAGTTGCGGCGCATATGACGAGGATACGATTCTTGTGAGCGTAACTTACGGTGCGGCAGCCAATATTGACTGCCCGGCCGGGGCGATCGACGTCTCCCTGTGCGATCCCGACGAGGTGTGCCAGACCATAAATATCACACCGTCGTCAGCGGTCGTCACGACTTCATTCGGTACATACAGCGGCGGCGATCTGTGTTTCCAGGCCGATACGAGCGGCATTTACGTGATTCAACTGACCGCGGAAACGGACTGCGGGACTGATGAGTGCCAGTTGGTATTCAATGTCGATATCGGCACGGCGCCCCAGATCACGTGTCCGTCGCCCCAGAACAAGTTCATCTGCCAGGCCGGTTCGGTCTGCATACCGGTCGGCGTGATGGGGGCCGTTGCGACAGTGACGGTCAGCCCAATTGGGACATACGCCAGCGGCAATATCTGTTTCCCGGCGGATACATCGGGTCATTACGAGCTCGAAGTGATTGCGACCACCGCCTGCGGCGCCGATACCTGCCTGGTGGTGGCGGATATTACGATAAACAGCCCGCCGGTGGCAGTCGACCCCGCGAGCCCGGTTGATACCTTCCTGTGTGATCCGGCGGAGATCTGCTACCAGTTCGAGGCGTCGGATGCCGACGGCCAGCAGTTGACCTGGTCAAAACTCAGCGGCAACGGCTCGGTAACGGCTGACGGATTGTGGTGTTTCACGCCGACGGGCGCTTTCCCCTACACCGTAACGGTAGCGGTGACGGATGAGTGTGGAAAGTCGGATACGACGAACCTGATATATAATGTGGTTATTAATAGCGACCCGACGGTCAGTTTTGAATCAACGAAGACAACGCCGCCCCTTCCGCCGGTGGAAGATGTCTACCTGTGCGGACCGGAAGAGATCTGTCGGACGTATATCACGAGCGACGCTAACGACAATATTGTCCTCGAGGAGGTTGGGACACCCGGCGCGACGATCGATACGGTAGCGAATGAAATCTGCATATATGCCGATACGGCCGGGTATTACGAGTTGATCGTCACGGTGACCGACGACTGCGGCGGCTACGCAACCGCGCTGCTTGGACTCAATGTACATTTCAACAGTCCGCCGGTCGCGAATGCCGGGAGCGATCAGACTGTCGAACAGTGCGCGTCGGCATCGATCTGCTGGCCGGCCGGCTGCACCGATGATTTCGGACTCGACAGCTGTTACCTCGTGACGCCGGTTGGCTCGTACGACGGTTCGCAGATCTGCTTCACCCCCGACACCGCCGGGACGTATACGTTCATCCTGAGGGCGGTCGATGAGTGCGGCGAGGTTGACATGGATACGGCGCTGGTGACGGTTGACTTGAATTCCTCACCGGTCTGCCAGGTGCCGAACGATACCAGCATCTTCCAGTGTGGGGCCGCCGAAGTTTCACTGCCGGTCAGCGGCGCCGATCCCGACGGCAATTTTGACCACTGCGAATTGCTTCGTGGTCCGGGATCAATTGCCGGCGGACAGTGGACATACACGCCGACAGCCGATCAGACGGTGAAAGTCGTGGTGATGTGTCTTGACGAATGCGGGGCAAGTTGCACGGACTCCTTTACGGTTACGTTCCGGATCAATGCTCCGCCGGTGGTTGACCTTGGCGCCGATACGACCGTCTTCCTGTGCCGGGCCGACTCGCTGTGTATCGATGTCGATGTGAGCGACGAGGACAACAACCTGATGCTGGTCGAGAAGCTGTCCACGGGCGGTAACTACAATCCGTCGACCGGCGAATTGTGCTTCGCGACCACTTACGGGGTCGACAAGATGTACACGCTTATCATGCGGGCCACTGATTCGTGCGGAGCAGTCGATGTCGATACGGCGAAGATCTATGTCGATTTCAACTCTCCCCCGGTCGTTCAGGGTCCGCCTGATTTCACGGCCTTTATCGAGCAGCCGGGTGAGCTCTGTTTCGATGTTGCAATCAGCGATCAGGACGACAACCTGACCGGCGTTACGGTCTCTCCGACTGGGACGTACAGTTCCCAGACCGGCCAGATCTGCTTTGACGCCGATACGACCGGAACCTATTGCTTCACGGTAACCGCCACGGATGCCTGCGGGCTCCAGACGGTCGAGGTGATCTGCGTGAACGTGGAGATCGACGAGTGCGTCCACGTGCAGATTGAGAAAGTGCACAATACACTTCAGGGGCATATCGAATCGGTCGATATCAATCTGAATGGTTCAGGGAAGAAACTCGGCGGATTCGAATTCCTGATCTCGTATGACGCCTCGGTGCTGACGGCTCTCACGGCCGCTCCCGGTCAGCTGTTCGAATCCTGCGGTTGGGAGTATTTCACATACCGGTACGGAATTGACGGCAATTGCACCGGCGCCTGTCCGTCGGGCCTGATCAAGATTGTCGGCCTGGCCGAGACCAACAACGGCGCATACCACCCGGGGTGTTTCTTCGACGGCATGGTCGGGACACTGGCCTCGATGGAATTCCTTGTCTCGAATAACCGCAATTATGAATGTCAGTTCGTGCCGATCGAGTTCTTCTGGGCCAACTGCGCCGACAATACGTTCTCGTCGATGGCCGGCGACACGATGTGGATATCGCGTGAGGTGTACGGCTTCGAACTGGATAATATCACTGATAACACTTACGGTTTCCCGGGCAAGTACGGCGCTCCGGACGCCTGTCTCGAGGGTGGCGGACCGGGCAAACCGACGCCGATGCGGTGTGTCGATTTCACGAACGGCGGTATCGATATTATCTGCGCCGATTCTATCGACGACCGTGGGGATATCAATCTCAACGGCCTGGCGTACGAAGTCGCCGATGCGGTGATGTTCTCGAACTACTTCGTCAACGGTCTCGACGCTTTCGGCACCGGTCAGCAGGTCGAAGCGGCTATTGCGGCCTCCGATGTCAATGCTGACGGTATTTCGCTGAGTGTGGCCGACCTCGTCTACCTCATCAGGGTGGTTGTGGGTGACGCGCAGCGTATGCCCAAACCGAATCCGGGCGCCGCGTATGAGGCGGAATTCAGCGTGGTCAACAACGTGCTGACCGTCTCGCAAGCATCCACGGAGATTGGCGCGATACACCTGGTCATAGCCGGAGATGCGAGGCCATCGCTCGACGAACACGTCACCGATATGGAACTTCAGTACCGGTTCGACGGCGCGGACACTCGTGTTTTGATATATAATCGTAATGCCTCGGCGTATCTGGCGGAAGGTCCGATACTCGATTTAGGGACATCGGGACGAATCAAGAGTATCGAGGTCGGCAGTTTCGACGGATATGTCATGGCGGCGCGACTCAACAGCCTGCCGGAAACCTACTCGCTCTCACAGAATTATCCTAATCCGTTTAACCCGGTCACGACTATCGAGTTTGCGCTTCCGGAGCCGGGCGAATGGGAACTCGTGATTTACAACATTCTCGGGCAGGTAGTCGATCAGTGGAATGAGGAAGGACAAGCAGGATATTATAAGGTGGAGTGGGATGCCGGTAGATACGCCTCTGGTGTCTACTTCTATCGTCTGAGGGCTGGTGAATACAGCGCCACGCGAAAAATGGTATTACTCAAGTAAATACCACTTTTCGATTGAACAAGAAGCCTCCGCAACGCGGGGGCTTTTTGTTATGCTGTCCTGACTGAAGGTGTGTTTATCCGCGCAAGTCAACGACGGTGGCTCCCCATCCGCCGCCCGTGCCGCCTTCGTGGCGAAATGCCGAGATATTCGGGTGAGTCCGCAGGATGCTGTGCACGATTTCTCGCTGGACACCAATCCCTTTGCCATGCACGATACGGATCTTGTAGATGTTTTTCTCGAGGCAGGTATCGATGTAGGCCAGAACCACCTCCCTGGTGTCCCGGGGGGCGAACTGATGCAGGTCGAGAGTGCCGTCAACCGGGTACTCAATTGATCTGCCGCTATCCTCCGTCATGTCCTGATCCTTCCGAAATTCGGGTTTCCTTAATAAACATACGGGCACTGCCGGTTAAACACCACAGTATTTTTGGCGTTCGGGGATTTTTTGAGGGGGGCTGGTATGTCGGGTTACTTGTCGCTGTGCCTCGGAGGCGGACAACGACTTCAGGACCGCGAGGGTCCTGACCTGCAGGCGCTCGATTTCGAGGAGTTGCCGTTTTCTCGCCGCCCGGCTTGCCTATCGGAGTGATTTTGGCTATGTTGGCGCTTACTGACAAACACTTACGAATGGAGTACAGATATGCCGACGACAAAAGTCATACCTCCGGCGCCGACATGGGACCTCGATTCGATATTTCCCGGCGGCAGCGCCTCCAATGAATTTGAACAATTCCGCTATAAGACCAAGTGCAGTATCGACGATCTCAGAACGCTGATGAAGTCACTGCCGAAACATCTCGATGACGGCACGGTGGACCAGTGGATCGAGTTCGCGCTCAAGCTTCAGGAGTCCATGGACAATGTCGAGATGATCCTGTCGTTTTCGCACTGCCTGATATCACAGGATGTTTCCGACGCCAAGGGGCACGGTATCGAGGCCGAGGGGATGGTGTACCAATCGGAATGGGAGAAACTTCGGACCGCGTTTGCGTTCCTGGCGATGCAGCAACCGGACGAAGCCTGGAAGAAGCTCGTCGAGACCAAGGAGCTCAAGGATATACAATTCAGTCTCAACGAGATGCGCCGGCTGGCCCGGGAGAAGATGTCCGTTGACCTCGAATCACTGGCGCTCGATCTCGGAGTCAACGGTTTCCACGCCTGGAATCGCCTGTATGAAAAGATGGCCGGTGATCTCAGGGTGGAATTCGAAGAAAAGGGTGAGAAGAAGACGATCTCGCTCGGGCAGTTGGCGACCAAGATGTCCGATACCGACCGAAGTGTGCGGGCGCAGGCATTCGAGAAGATGACGGAAGCCTGGAAGTCGCGGCAGGAGCTGGCCGGTATGGCGCTCAATTCGCTTTCGGGCTACCGCTGGACGCTGTACGAACGGCGCCGCTGGGACTCGGCGCTTCACGAGCCGCTCAACCAGGCGAGGCTGAAGCAGAGCACGCTTGATTGCATGTGGCGGGTTATCTCGGTGGAGACACCCAAGTTGGAGCCGTATATCAATGCGAAGAAGAAGCTGCTCAAAATCGATAAGTTCTCGTGGTACGATCAGTCCGCGCCGTGCGGTAAGGCCGACAAGCTGTACTCGTTCGAGGAGGCGGGCAAGTTCATTGTCGAGAATGTCCGCAGTTTTTCCGACGACATGGCGGATTTCATGCAGATGGCGCTCGACAAGCACTGGATCGAGGCCGAGGACCGACCGGGCAAGGCCGGGGGCGGTTACTGCACGAGGTTCGGGCCGTTCAAGGAAGGCCGTATATTCATGACTTATGCGGGGACCTACGAAAACCTCCTGACGCTGGCGCACGAGCTGGGGCACCTGTATCACGGTTACGTGCTGAAAGAGCACCCGCCGTTCGCCAACCGGTACCCAATGACGCTGGCGGAGACGGCTTCAATTTTCAGCGAGTTGCTGGTCACCGATGCGGCGCTCAAGATGACGACCGATCCGCAGGAGAAGCTCATGCTGCTCGACCAGAAGTTGCAGGGACCCTATACGATGTTCTGCAATATCCACAGCCGGTATCTGTTCGAGCGGTCATTCTATGAAGCCCGCAGGAAGGGGCTGGTGAGCACCGAGAAGCTGAACGAGCTGATGACAGCGGCGCAGAAGGAGGCCTTTGCCGGACTCCTGGATGAATCGGGCTATCACCCGCTGTTCTGGGCATCGAAGCTGCACTTCTACATCACCGAACTCGGTTTCTACAACTTCCCGTATACATTCGGATTCCTGTTTGCGGGCGGCGTGTACGATCGCGCGCGCAAGGAAGGCAAGCCGTTCGCTGCGAATTATCGCGAGCTGCTGGCCGATACCGGACGGATGACAACCGAAGAGGTAGCGCAGAAACACCTCGGTGTGGAACTGACAAAGGATCGTTTCTGGGCCGATGCGGTGAATCGGTCGCTGCTCGATGTCGAGGAATTCGTGAAGCTCGCCGAGAGCGTATAGACGGATAGTATATGTCCCCTAAAGAAGACGCGCCGGATTCGGGTCTGTGGAAGGACCGGGTTGACGTCGCGTTTGTCAGATCACTTGCGAAGACGTTCGGCCGGGTCTACCCCAAATTTGACCCGGCCGGATTTGTCAGGGCGGTTGTAGATGACCGGCTCACTGAGCGCGAGTTGAAAGACCGGCTCACGATGATCGCCCGGCGTTTGAGAGATTTTCTGCCCCGCGAGTATTCCAGGGCGGTGGAGATTGTCATGCAGGTCGCGCCGGAACTTCGCGGTTTCGGCAACTGGGCGCTCACGAGTTATGTCGAGCAGTTCGGGCTCGATGATCCGGACAGTTCGATTCGGGCACTCAAGGAACTCACCAGGTACGGCAGCAGCGAGTTTGCCGTGCGGCCGTTCATTGTCAGATATCCGAAGCTCATGCTGGCTACGCTGTCTGAATGGGCGCGCGATTCGAATGAGGATGTTCGTCGCCTGGCGGCGGAGGGTTCGCGACCGCGCGGGGTCTGGACGATTCATATCGAACAATTCAAGCGTGATCCGAGACCGGTTCTGAACATCCTGGAGTTGTTAAAGGCGGATGAGTCGCTGTATGTCCGCAAGGCGGTCGCCAATAATCTCAATGACATTTCCAAAGATCATCCGGATATAGCCATCGCCACGGCGCTCAAATGGAAAAACAGCGGCAACGCTCACACCGAATGGATAATCAAGCATGCCTGCCGCAGTCTGATCAAGCAGGGACATCCCGAGGTATTTGCGGTGTTCGGCTATACGTCGCATCCGAAGCTGGATGTCATAAATGTGAAAAGTACGAAAAAGCAGGTCAAAACCGGGGAGGACATCGGGCTGTCGTTCGATATCGTGTCGCGGGCGAGCAAAAAGCAGAAGCTCGTGATCGATTATCGCGTGCATTATGTCAAGAAGAACGGGAAAACATCGCCGAAAGTGTTCAAGCTCACCGAGAAGACAATTCCCCCCAAAGAGACGATCTCCATTTCGACCGGTCATTCGTTCAAGGATCGTTCTACCCGAAAGCATCAGCCGGGAGCACACCGGTTCGAGGTGCTGATCAACGGGACCACTCAGGGCGAGTGCGTGGTCAACCTGCACCGCTAAGCGCATCCTAACTCATCACCTAGCAACAAGATACCATAATCGCTCGAATTGCTTTGGGCAATCCTGCAACCTCATCGCCGACCGGGCGGTCTGATGTATGTGAGACAAATTATGAAAAGAGGAGTACGTGATACACGAATCAGCGGGCATACGCAACAATGCCCGCGCGGATCACGTACATTAAAACCGTTAGATATGGACTGCAATAAGATACTCGGGAGTTGATCATCATGCTCAAAAAAGTACTGTTCATAGGGATCCCTGTGGTCGTTCTCGTGGCCGTTGTGGCGTTTTTTGCGATTAATGGCTCGGCGAAGAAAGACACCGATTTCAAGACGGTGAAGGTCGAACGCGGTTCGATAGTTGACAAAGCGCTGGCTGTCGGACAGGTCGAGCCCGAAAACGAAATCGCGGTCAAATCAAAAATCTCCGGGATCGTGCGCGATGTGTTCGTCGAGGTCGGCGACAAGGTCGACGCCGGTGACCCGCTGTTTGATGTGAAACCGGACCCGACTCCGGTCGAGTTTGCCGAGGCCAAACGTCAGGTTGAACTGGCCGAGGTGACGTACAACAATATCAAGCAGGAGTACGACCGCACGAAGTCGATGCGTGACAAGCAACTGATATCGGCGCAGGAATTTGAGTCGAAGGCCGCCGATCACGAAGAAGCGGAGCTTCGCCTGAAGCTGGCCCGGGAAAAACTGGCGTTGATCCAATCCGGCAAGACGAACGTTGCCGATTTCGAAGTTGACAACATTATCAAATCGCCCATTTCCGGCACAGTGCTTTCGCTGCTCGTGGAGCCGGGCAATCCGGTAGTCCCGCTGACATCGTATCAGGCCGGAACAGAACTGATGACACTGGCGAAGATGGATGACCTCATTTTCAAGGGGACGGTCGACGAGATCGATGTCGGCAAGCTCTCGGCAGGAATGCCGGTAGAAATCCAGATTGGCGCTCTGCCGAATGAAAAAGTGACCGGGACGCTGTACAGCATCTCCCCCAAGGCGCACAAGGACCAGGGTGCGACGTTGTTCGATGTGGAGATCAGGTTCGATGACCTCGGACAGAGTTTCCTCCGGGCGGGCTACAGCGCCAATGCCGACATTATTATTTCCAAGCGAGAAGACATTCTGATGGTCCCGGAGCGGCTGGTGACAATGACCGACACTGCCACGACGGTTGAGATAGCCGACACGCTCGGCAATGTCGAGGTGCGCAGGATCGAGACCGGGCTGTCCGATGGAATCAACCTCGAGATAGTATCGGGTCTGCAGGAGGGTGAACTGGTTGTCGAGCGCCCGCCGCGAGAAATCAAACCCTGGGATTAATGGTTGGGACGGACTGATATTATGCTACCTCTGATTACCATAAAGCAGTTTTTCAACGACCTGCGTCGCCAGAAACTCCGCAGCCTGCTGACAATGTTCGGCATATTCTGGGGGAGCTGCTCGATCGTCCTGCTGATGGCGTTCGGGCAGGGACTGACCGAAGCGCAGATGACATCGATGAAGGGCATGGGCGACAATATCGTCATTTTCTGGCCCGGAATAACCAGCATCGAGTACCAGGGGCTTTCCAAGGGAAGGTCAATTCGACCGACCGAGCAGGACGCGGAGCTGCTCAAGGCGACGGGACCGGCAATCGGAACGATTTCTCCTGAATTCAGGAAATGGAGCGTGCCGATTCGATACGGACGGAATACGACGCTCCGACCGGTCATCGGAATCTGGCCGGAATTCGGCGGGATGCGCAACCTGATACCGCAGGAAGGCTCGCGGTTTATCAATGACCTCGATCAGAAGGAGCGCCGCCGGGTGGTATTTATCGGCAACATTCTCAAAACAGACCTTTTCGGCGCGGCTGAAGCGGTCGGAAAGCGAATCCTGATTAATGGCATGCCGTTCACGGTGATCGGCGTGATGAAAGAAAAAAATCAGAATTCATCGTACGGCGGACGCGACAGCCGACTCGCGTTCATCCCGACATCGACCTTCACCAGCATGTACAGCCAGCGATACGTGGATGATATCGTGCTGCAACCGGCCGAAGGATACACAACGAGCGACGCCAGGCACGACGTGTTCAAGATTCTCGGCTCCAAATACCGGTTTGATCCGGCCGACAAGGAAGCGCTCATGATCTGGGATACGGCCCGCGGTTTTGAATTTCTGCGCAAGTTCTTCCTGGCGTTCAAATGGTTCCTGGTCGGTATCGGTATCTCGACGTTGATTACCGGCGGTATCGGCGTGTCGAATATCATGAATGTGGTGCTGGAGGAACGGACCAAAGAAATCGGAATCAAGATGGCACTGGGTGCGCGGAAGGGATTCGTCCTGTTCCAGTTCCTTACGGAGACGCTGTTGATCACGGCGGTGGGCGGATTTTTGGGATTTATCTTTGCCTGGCTGGTCATCCTCGCGGTGCCGGCGGCGGGATTGGAAAGTATCATCGGCCATCCGCGTGTTGACCTTATGACCGGACTGCTGGTGACCGTTTTGCTCGGCCTGGTAGGGGTGGCCGCGGGCTTCTTCCCCGCGCGGCGAGCCGCCAACCTTCAGCCTGTACAAGCCCTTAAACTATTTTAGATATTATGAATCTGACAACGATATTCAATTTGTTCATACGCGAATTCCGGAAACAGAAGAAGCGTATCACCCTGACGATGGTAGCGCTGTCGTGGGGAACCATTTCGATTATGCTTCTGCTTGCTTTCGGTGAGGGACTTCACCGCCAGATGGCGCTTAACCAGAAGGGAATGGGGAGCAATATCGGCGTGATGTGGTCAGGCCAGACGACGAAGGCGTTCAAGGGCATGGGCAAAGGACGCCCGATCCAGCTTCTCAAGGAAGATCCGCAGTACCTTCTGGATCGCATACCGGAACTGAAGTATGCCGGCGGCGAGTATTCCCGCTGGAGCCAGAAGGTCAAGTACGAAGACATAGTGTTGAACGAGCATATTTCAGGCGTGCCGCCGGTTTACGAGATTATCCGGTACCATATCCCTCAAGAAGGCGGACGGATGATCAACCAGCGCGATATGGAGGAACGCCGGCGGGTCGCTTTCCTCGGAAATGAGACGAAAGAAAACTTATTCGGCGATGAGGACCCTATCGGCAAGCGGATTACGATAAACGATATCCCATTCACGGTTGTCGGCGTCATGATCGAAAAGATTCAGATGGGCAACTACGGGGGGATGGATGCAGACCGGGTGGTCATTCCGGCAACCACGTTCCACGCGCTTTTTGGCGATCCGTACCTTGACGATATCGTGTATCAGCCGAGAAATCCGGACCAGATGCCGGTGGTTGAGAAGAAGATCTACGAGGCGATGGGAGCAAAATATCGGTTCGACCCGACCGATGACCGGGCACTGTCGATCTGGGACACCGTGTCGATGGGCAAAGAGTTCAACAACATGATGCTCGGTATCAAGGTGTTCCTGGGAATAATCGGCTCGCTGACGCTGTTGATCGCCGGGGTTGGCGTGGCGAATATCATGTACGTTTCGATAAAAGAGCGCACGCGCGAAATCGGCATCAAGATGGCGGTCGGGGCCAAGAAATCCCTGATCCTTTTCCAGTTCCTTATCGAGGCAATACTGATAACGTTCATTGGCGGATCATCGGGAATGCTGATAGCGTACGGGATGACAGAGGCATTCAAGCGGGTTCCGCTCGGCCCGGAGTCCGCGGATATCATGGAGTTTATGGGACGTCCGACGGTATCGATGGAAGTGGGCGTGACAGTGGTGATCATTCTCGGGACGCTGGGGCTTCTCGCAGGGCTTTTCCCGGCGATGAAAGCGGCATCGACCAACCCGGTCGAATCACTGCGATACGAGTAATGCAAGAGAGAATACGAGAAGTGGAGTGGCAATAGATGAACACGATAATTGACATGAGGAAGGTCCGCAAGGCCTACAAAACGGGCAAAGTGACCTTTGAGGCGCTCAAAGGAGTCGACTGCCAGGTGGAACGCGGCGAATTTATCGCGGTGGTGGGGCCGTCCGGTTCGGGGAAATCCACACTGATGAACCTGATGGGATGTCTGGATGTGCCCACGGGCGGCGAGTATCTTCTGGAAGGAACCCCGGTTACCACGCTCAACTCGAATCAGCTGGCCGATATCCGCAATCGCAGAGTCGGGTTTGTCTTCCAGGCGTTCAACCTGCTTCCGTATGCCACTGCCTATGAAAATGTAGAAGTGCCACTGCTGTTCGCGAAGGTGAACGGCCGGAAGCGTCGCGAACGTGTCAATGAACTGCTTTCGCAGGTGGGGTTGGCCGATAAGGCGGCGAATAAACCGACGGAGATGTCGGGCGGCGAGATGCAGCGGGTGGCAATCGCGCGGGCAATGGCCAATGAGCCGGATATTATCCTGGCCGACGAACCGACCGGTAACCTCGATACCAAATCAGGTGCGGCT
Source organism: uncultured Ignavibacteriales bacterium (assembly GCA_964396245.1). Taxonomy (GTDB): domain Bacteria; phylum Zixibacteria; class MSB-5A5; order GN15; family FEB-12; genus CAYNEO01. The sequence goes on along the minus strand of CAYNEO010000034.1, from coordinate 10,466 downwards.
ATTGTCAATCTGTTTCAGGACCTCCACGCGCTCGGCAAGACGATAGTCATCATCACGCATGACATGAATATCGCCAGGAAGACGCAACGGATAGTAAAGTTGAAAGACGGGCTTATCGATACCAATGGCAATATGCTGTGACGATGACCCATCGTCGGGCACAGCCCCCTCAGTCCTGCCCCGATGCGGCAAACCTGTAGAGGTGACCGTCGAAGGCGCAGACATAGACCTGCCCGTGTTGATCCACCCCAAATGAAGCCGGATTCAGATCGCTGTCAGTCAAATTGGTCACTATCGGCGTTTTTCCGGGTTCATAGCTGAGCGCCCAGAATCGACCGGTGACAAAATCCGCATACAGGTACTGCCCCTGCAGTTGCGATATGGCCGGATAGTGATAGACAACACCGCCGGTGATGGAATTGCCGACGGAGTGGTCGTATTCGACGATCGGCATGGTCAAACCGGCTGTGTCGCATCCGGTCGGCGGATCATAACAGTGCCGGCCTTCCATGATATTCCATCCGTAGTTCTTGCCGCTTTCGATGATATCGACTTCCTCGTAGCGGTTCTGCCCCACATCCGCTGCCCAGAGCCGGCCGTTTTGCGGGTCGAAGCTGAAACGCCACGGATTGCGCAGTCCATAGGCGTAGATCTCTTCCCGGTAGCCGGAATCGTTCCCGACAAAGGGATTATCCGGCGGGATGCCGTAGTTGTTGCCGCCCGACGGATTGTCTACATCGATGCGGAGGATCGAGCCGAGCAGGGTCTTGCGATTCTGACCGTTTCCCTGCGGATCGCCGCCCGAGCCGCCGTCGCCAACCGCGATATACAGGTATCCATCGGGGCCAAATGCCAGGCAGCCTCCGTTGTGGTTGCTGTACGGCTGATCGTATTCGAGCACGACAAATTCGCCGCCGGGATCGGCGCTGTCGGGATTGGCGGCACTGACGGAGAAACGACCGATCACGGTACGCCGGGGATTGGAAGCCGTGTAGTTGACATAGAAATAGCCGTTGTTGCCGTAGTCCGGGTGGAATGCAAGGCCGAGCAGACCTTCCTCGGTGCCGGTATTGTTGACGCGGCCGGTGATATCGAGGAAGGTTTTCGCGGATGTTACCGCCGAGTCGTTGTCGAAGACTTTGATTGTGCCCGGCTGTTCGACCACAAACAGCCGATTGGTTCCGTCGTCCGGAAATTGCAGATCCAGCGGGTGGTTGAAAGTGAGAGATGGAAAGGCCCGCTCGAGAGTGACGGGGCCGTTCTGTGACTGACTGTCGTTGCCGCAGGCAACGACGAGCATAAGGCTCGCTAATGGAATCAGAGTTCGCAGATAATTCATCGTATGTCCCGTTTGGCCGAAATTTTCAAAACCCGGTTCAATCGGGTTCGATTGTCAGTGAATGTCCGTGGTAGTAGAACAACCGGGGCTTATGCCCGGTTCGCGTCATCCGCTTTTCCGGTTGCCAGACTGAAAACCACCATGGCCAGAAGGGCGAGGAAAAAGGCCGGCACGAGTTCGTAGACGGCGCTTTTGAGGACGGTGACGTTTCGCCAGATGAGGACGACGACAAGTCCGGTGATCATCCCGGCAAGGGCACCGGCTTTGTTGGCCCGTTTCCATAAAAGGCCCAGCATGACGACCGGCCCGAAGCAGGCGCCGAGGACAGCCCAGGCGTACAGGACAAATTCGAAAATTACCCGGTTTTTGGTGAGGGCGAAGAACACGGAGATCAACCCGAGGACGAGGAGCGTGCCGGAATCCCACAATTGATAGCGCCGCATCTCGGCGGGAGAATGTTCGGCTTTTCCCTTGTCCCGCCGGAATACATCGCGAGAAAAGGTGGATGAAACCACAATCAACTGGGAGTCGGCGGTGGAGCAGATAGCGGCAACGATAGCCGCGATGACAAAACCGGCAATGACCGACGGCAGCAGCTCGGTCGTCGCGAGCGGCAGGGCCTGTTCCGGGTCAGCGAGGTCGCCGAAATAGGCGCGCGCGAAGAGGCCGAAGAAGATTGCGCCGACGTATACGAGAAAGAACCATCCAAATGCAATAAAGCCGCCTTCCCTGACGGTTTTCGTGTCCTTCGCGGCCATGAAACGAGCGAGAACGTGCGGCTGTCCGGGATAGCCAAGCCCGATTCCCAGAAATCCGACAACGAATCCGAACAGCACCCATCCGGTGTTGCCTGCGGAGAAAGTCAGCAATTCGGGATTTTGAGCGGCGAGGGTATACATGGCGGTAGAGTAACCGCCGACATCGGCGAGCATGAGTAACGGCATGCCGATAAGGGCTACGACCATGAATGAGGCCTGGATAAGATCGGTCCAGGCGACGGCTCGAAAACCGCCGGTGACCGTGTACGCCAGGATTATGAAAGCTCCGGCGACAACACCAAGCCAGTACGGTAATTCAAACACAGCGTCGAACGCCTTGCCGGCGGCGTTCATTTGCGCGGCGACATATCCGAGCATGGCAGCGGTGATTATCACTATGGAGACGACCCGAAGGGCCGAGGAACTTCACCCGAAGCGATGCATGATATACTGTGGCAGAGTCACGGCGCCCGTGTCCACCGTCGACTTTCTGAGACGTTCGGCGAGAACGAACCAGTTGAAGAGATATCCGGCGGCGATACCGGGCATGATCCAGAAGGCCGCGAGCCCGTCGGTGAATGCGACGCCAACCAATCCCAGCATAACCCATCCGGACTCGGCACTTGCTGATGCGGAGAAAGCAGAGACCCATGGTCCGAGTTCGCGGTTGGCCAGTACGTAGTCCGCTACGGTCTTCTTCCGCCGGCGTGTGGAATACAGGCCGACGCTGATGATGAACAATGAGTAGACGATAAACGATATCAGGACGAGCGTACTATGTTCCATAGCGGGATACCTCGTAACTTTGACGGTGGATTCGGACACACCCCGAGAAGACGGTGTGGTGGATTTCGCATGATACTCATGGCGGTGGTGTTCCGATCGTCATGGTTTACTCGAATACAATTCAAAAATGATCATTTATGGGCGGTAGTCAATAAAAATCACGGCCCTCCGTTTCGCTTTGGCGAGGAACGGAGAAATGTCAGACTCAATCGTCGACGAGCCCAAATAAATCGTTGACAAGCATCTGTCGAATGCAGATATTGGTGTCGATGATAGCGCCCGGGGTGCGCGCTTCCACATCCAAATAATCTCCCATTAGCGGAGGAGGGAAAACATGACGAAAGCATGTGCTATTGTGGTGCTTGCGCTTATCATGCTGGCGCCAACAATGACGCGGGGCAGCGACGATTTAATGTACCGGTGCGGGAACGCCGACGGGTCGCCCGACGGCCTGCTGACGATTAGTGATGTTGTCAGCGTGATAGGTTACGTATACCTGGGACGGCCAACGCCTCCCCTGTTTCATATGGCACTGGTAGTCAGCGACACAGTAACGGGACCTACAGCGGCGGACGTGATCACTCTATTTGACGGGATCTATACCGACGGCGGTGTCTCGCTTCAGTGCCCGTTCTTCAATATCGACAGTCAGGACACACTGGAAGAACTCGATCCACAGGATACTGTTGTCCACTGGTTTGTCGAAGTGACGAACGGCAACCTGCATATCCATCATTTGAATGTGCACCACTATCACGACCTCATTTACCACGTGTATTTCCGGGTGTTTGAAGATCGGATAGACGGATACGAGTACAGTGATGGCCCCAATTTTTCGTTCAAATTGTTTTTTGATCTCGAGTCGGTCCTGTACAACTTGAAGGATGGAGAGTATACCGTGATGGTATACGACATGATGGGCGACACGCTCGGACTTGATACCGTGATCATCGAGCGTGGAAACGGGCTTCTGTACTATGATCAGGAGGGCTGCCTGACCGATGTCGACCCATCGGCCGCCGACGAAATCACTTACTGGTTTCACCGTGATTCGGTGCGCATGAGCCATGCTAATGTCGCCTCCAACTGCGAGGCGGATTTTGTCATACAGTACGCCCGTGCGGGCGACACGCTGAGATTTTACGAACATAATATCCAGGATTATTCGCCGGGATGCGACTGCTATTACAATTTAGAAGCGACATCGGTCCAGGTCCCGGCGGGAACCTATATTGCCGAGGTCTATCAGAAGGTCGGTTTTCACGACGACGATCCTCCCGTGTTGCTTGACCGTCAGGAAGTCGTCCTCCGGGATTGAGGATGACTTCGGCCCCCCTCGGAGCGGCAGCGCGTGAAGCTGCCGCTTCTGAAACAAAAGAAGGTGCCCGGCCAGTAACCGGGCACCTTCGATAATCTCAGTATTTTTCGAGGATCACGACTTGCCGTTGGTCCGGGTCAGCCAGAAATCCCTGGGATAGAGGCGCCAGATATCTTCCTTGCCTTCCGTCGTTTCGATATACCGCTGAAGGCTTTCGAACTGAGATTCCGGGCCGATCATGAACAGGGTCGCATTCATGCTTTGGGCCAGAGACGGGCCGTACCCGATAAGGACTTTGCCGTACACGCTGGGCATCCGTTCCTTGATGGTTTCGTACAAGTTGTCCATGTCGCGGACATCCAGAATTGCCTGACGGTAGCGGCGGACAACCTCGGGAGTGATGCCGTCGGCAAGGTCGGCGGCCATAGCTTCGCCACGAGATTCATACTTTGATGCGGCGCGGCTGGCAAGGAATGCCTGGGCTATGGCGTACTCTTTCAAGTACGGATCGTCCTCCGCGTTCTTGAGGACGTCGACAACAAACGACATGGTCTGGGAAACATCCGGGCAGCGCTCCGCATAATAGCTGACACGACCGGTGGCATCGCTGTAGCCGAAACCGTTGCTGTAGGCGAGACCGGCACCCCACGTCTTCATAAAGAGGCCGTGGGCTCCGCTGCCGCCATAGAGCTTACCCGAAAGGGCATCGAGAACGGCGGTGCGGCTGGTATCGTACCGCCCGGCATTCACCGCAGAGAATATCAGGACACCGTTACGAGTGCCTTCATTCATCAATCCTGCGTACACCGGTTTGTCTTCTTCGGAATTGCGGCTGTGGGCACGCTTGACGATCCGGTAGGTATCGGCGTATTCGACGTGCTTTGATGGTGCGGCGCCGAGCTGTCCGGCAAGCTGCTTGATCTGATCGAGAGTAGCGTCGCGGTCGGTGCTTGACGAGATCATAAACATCCGCGCGTTATCGGCACGACGAATCAGGTCAAGAGTCTGTTTCAGACCGGCGATGGTCTGATCAGGCCGGACCATAAGGTCGGCCTTGATTTCATCGCAGAGGTAGGCCCAATCGCCGGTCAGGTTGGCATCGGGGATGTCCGGCAGGGTTGACTTGAGTGACGACAGTATCTGCCGCGCCGTTCCTCTGGCGTCGTCGGAGACATATTCGCTGGTAAAGATTGTCAGGACCGGCTTGAGTTCGCCGGAGGCGGCCGCCTCGGGGTTGTCGGCGACCTCGAACAATTCCGTGAACTTCTCTCTCGGGCGGTCCTTACCGAAAGCCTTTAGATCATCGAGAAACTCGGAGAGGGCCTGCTGGTCCTGTTCGGTTCCAGGGTCGGTCAGCAACCATTTGAGGCGCTGGGCATGGTGGATCTGGGTCAGGAAGCTCTGAGCCGACAAATACAGCGGATTTGCCTGGTAGCGGTAGGCGCCGGCGGGATCGCCAACCCAGTTTTCCTCGCTGCCCTTCATGCGATTTCGCAGTGAGACCAGCTTCTGGTCGATGACGTCTTTCATTCGAGGGAGATTGTCTTCGCTCAGGTAAGGTGAATACAGCGCCTTGTTCATCCACCCGATGGCATTGTGTAATTCGTCGAGATTGCTGCCGCTTCCCCGGAGGACGAGTTCGACGCGTCCGGTCATGCCGTTGGAACTGAACGATGCATCGAGACCGAGCACTTCCCGTCGCAGGCGGTTCTGCATGTCATCGTACGGAATAACCTTGTCGTTATCCACGACGCCGATATCGGTCAGGACATCCGGCAGATACGGAACATATACGAGCAGCGATTCCGGCAGGACATCCAGCCGCATGGCGATACCGACGCGCGATGAAGTCATGTTATCGAATGTGGATGCCACCATCGGGACATTCCCCGGCATCGTCAAGACCTCGTATTTCAGCTGGTCATCGAGGGTCATCGGAGGATTATCGATGAACCCGGGGATAGTCTCTTTCGAAGCGATTGCTTCGAGTTCGGCGGTGTTGGCGTCGAATTCCTCTTTGTATTTGGCAATGGCCTGTTGAGCATCATCGACGCCGTACTTTTTCTCGAACTCAACGGCATAATCGGCGAGACGTTCTTTTTTGTCTTCTGCAAGACGGGCCATCATGTCGGCGTTGGGCGCACAACCGACCGCATAGGGCTTGACGGCCAGCAGTTTCCACTGGTCGATGTAATCGCGCCACACGTTCCGGCTGGAATTAAGCAGTTCCCCGGCGTAATCGAAGTACGGTTTCTGTACGAGTGACTTGTTGAAACCGGTGTCGTTTTCGATGAAGCGGAGGTTGCTGTACCACCGGCCGCCGGGTCCGCCACGGAAACCGAACATGGGCGGTGAATTCATGAACTGGTCGAACTGCTTGGCACTCTGCATGAGACGGGCTCTGACATTCTCGTTGAATTTCGCGAGCTCCTCAGAACCATCGGGAAGATCATGAATTCGTTGAATCTCTCCCATGATGATCGTTCGCACGCTGTCGAGCATCTTCTCCGAAACGAAATTGCCCTTGATCCCGTTGAGGCCGAAATACACCGGATTGCCCTGTTCATCGCTGACACTCCCCCACGCGGCATTTCCGCCAAGATCAATCTTGCGGGTCTGTGAATTGATGAACAGGTCATAGAGATTCGAAGTCTGGCCGCTGGCAAAGGCGGTCAGGAACAGATCGAACATGAAATAATCCCGGTTGTCCAGCTTCAGGTACGGCGGATAGCCAAAGAGCATATAAGCAGGGTCTTCGGGATTGTCACTGGGATAGCTGGCCAGTTTGGTCTGGCCATACGGCTGAGAGATGTTCGGTTGCGGCAGGTCGAGCGGACGCATGCTGGGAACAGCATCAGGCTCGGGCCGCGACTGGATCCGGTCGAGGATGGCGTTGGCTTTCGCCAGGAAAGCGTTGACATCGATATCTTCCGGGATAGACACGATCACGCCCATATTGCCGAGGTGATACGTGGCTTTGTGGAAGTCCCAGAGGTCTTTGGGGACCATATTCCGCATTGCGTCGGGATCGCCACCGGTAATCCTGGCGGCCGGATGCTCGGCGCCATATGTCATGGCGTCCATCGGGTGCCACAGGTGGTACCAGTATTTTTCGAACGTGCTTACCATCTCGGTGTAAACCGTACCCTTTTCCTCGAGAACGAGCTCGTGAGATTCAGGATCTTCGGTTACGCCGATATTGCAGACTTCGCGCCGGATTTCCTCGTCGGTGAAATCAGGGTTGACCAGCGCGTTCAGTTTAGCTTCGAACAGCTTATAAAACGTATCCTCCCCTGCCGTGGTGTTGAAATGATAGCAGGTGTAAAATTGCGAGGTATAGGCGCTGCTGCTGCCGAGTGACATATCCTCGAGCGTAGCAACGTAGCGTCCGCGATTGCCTTTGCCGAGCAAGAGGTGCTCGCAGGCGTGCGGCTCACCCATGTCGTCGTATATGGGCGAGTTGACCCAGAAGAATCCCTGGGGCACGGACTGAATCTGGAGCAGATCGAGGATAAATCCATTTTTCGCCGATACGAATCGCGCTCCCATCCCGTTGCCGGAGGCGTTCTCGTAGACATTGGCAACCGTGAACCCGTTGATGTCTTGATCCGGCTTGAGGCTCTCGAAGTAGTTTTCCGCGAACGCGGAGGTGGAGATAGCGAGAGCCAGAAGGAGGATCAGGAGAGACGTGACTGACCATTTTCTCATAACTGCAAGACCTTTCCCATGGCGGGGTTAGAAGATGTAAGATTCTATAATACGCATATACGCGCGGAGGGGCAAAAGGTTTATGGGAAATGCGCACCGATTGGCGTGTGACGGTTCCTCTTATGTCCTTGAGAGTCAACTGAGTGCGAGGTCAAACAAGAACGGCGCTCGTGAGAGCGCCGTTCTTGTCCAAGATTGTACTGTGAGGGATTATTTCGTGCCGTCGAAATCAAATTCGATCGTGCTGGTTCCCTCTCCCTCGTATTCGACCGTGATCTGCTTCTGGCCGTCGGCCGTCGATTCAAATACCACATTGGCGTTAGTCAGGCCCTGAGCCTGAAGCTGACCGGCGATTTCAGCCGCTATCTGTTCATCGGTTTTGCCCGAACCATCGACTTCGACCCGGAAGAACCGGTCGGTAACCTGGGCGTAGAGCGTCCCGGAGACCTCCTTTCTCACCGGTTCGATAGTGTATTGCGGCGTGGCGCCGGTGAAGGCGCGGAAAATGGCGGCAGTCTCGCGGGCGGCCTGTCGTGTCGGCAGTCCGCTGACCGTGAACTCGATTGCTGATTCGGCCTTCCGGTAATTCACCGATGCCTGGTCATAGCCGAGGCCGGAGAGAGCTTCGGATACCTTCGCGACGTTCACAGCGGTCCCGCTCTCGAAACCGCTGAGCGTTACGTTGTAGCCCACGATTGACGAATACGGCAGGGGCACGAGAACGGCAAAGAGAAGGATAGCCGCCACGGCGATGACAGAGGTGCCGAGGGCGGGATGTGTTTTCATGGAATCTGTTATGCGTGACATGATCGTATGTTCCTTTCGGGTGGAACGGGCCGCACGCGCTTCCACTTTCATCCGGATTGCGGCCGGGTCGCTGGTGTTCGGCTCCTCGTCCCGCGCGGCGTGGAAGGCGGTGCTGAGAATCCGTTCGGCGAGCATCTCACGGTCGGGGTTATTCACCCGATGGTTTTTTTTGCGGTAACGCATAATCGGCCTCATTCAGTCTGTGTTCGGTCGTGTTCTCCGGAAGATACCGCTCGATCTCGCGGCGCATCTTCCGCCGGGCCCGCGACAACCGTGCCTTGATGGTTCCCTCGGGCGCCCGGTACAATTCACTCAGTTCGGCGACACTCCATGACTCCAGCTCGAAGAGGGTGATCAGCGCTTTTTCCGGAGCGGAGAGCGCTCGGAATGCCCGCTCCAGCCAGCGCTTTGCGGAGAACCCGTCTTCGGGGTGATCGGTGGCCCGACTTTCGACAAGATCGCGTTCCAGGGGCACCAGGCGGCGCCACCACGGCCGCCGGAGGCGATTCTTGTGCGTGTTGACCACGATCCGGTAGAGCCAGGGTCGGAACGATGCTTCATCGCGAAGTGAATCGAACTTCAGCATCGCTGTCAGGAGCGCTTCCTGGTAGAGGTCGTCGCCGTCGTCACGGGCGCCCATGAGCTTGCGGCAAAACGCCTCCGCGCGGGAGTGCTCCGGCTCGAGGAGTGTCCAGAACCGGTCTCTGTCGATCTTCATACATCACTAAGACACGTCAAACGGAATTCCGGTTGCCCGTGTCATCCCGAAAAAGGTTACGATAGCCAAATATAGCGCCGTCCTGAGGCGGATGGAACGGCTTTCTGTGAAACGCCGCAATTCACTTGACAAGGGGTGGATTACGCAGGTCCTTATCATAGCGGACTGACTACTTTCGAAGCTTCCCGACAGAAAAAACACAGACGGAGGTTACCGATATGGTGAAGAAGATCGTTGTTGTCGCACTAGCGATGCTGGGAATTTCGCTGGTCTATTGCTCGGCGGAAAACGGCGACAATTCCGGGGGCGACAAGCCTGCCGCCGGCGATACGACCGCGGCCGAGTTTACCAAAGCCGAGTCACAGTTGTCGTCATCGGGCAATACGTTCGGTCTGTATTTATTCCAGCAGTTGATTCAAGAAGAACCGGGCGAGAATATTTTTATATCTCCCCTCTCGGTCTCCGCGGCGCTTGGCATGACGTACAATGGAGCGGGCGGCGAGACGCGCGAACAGATGAAGCAGACGCTGGGGTTCCTGGGATTGACCCCCGAGCAGATCAATCAATCCTACCAGCAACTGTTTTCATACCTGACCGGACTGGATTCAAACGTCCAGATGAAGATTGCCAACTCGATCTGGTACAACAACACATATACGTTCAAGAGCAGTTTTATCGAGACGAATCAAAAGTATTTCGGAGCGGAAGTCGCATCGCTGAACTTTGGAAGCGGAGCGGCCGCTGATACGATTAACAATTGGGTGGACAGAAGCACCAACGGCAAGATCAGCGAGATCGTGGCAAAGCCGCTGGATCCGAGCATGGCATTGTTTCTCATCAACGCAATCTATTTCAAGGGGACATGGACCTACCAGTTTGCGGACAGCCTGACAACCGATGATTTCTTCATGCCCCGTTCCGGCGAGAAACAGCCAATCAAGATGATGCATATCAAGCGGGATTTGAGCTACTACCAGACTCCCGAACTGCAGATGGTTGATCTTCCTTACGGCGAAGGAGCATACAGCATGA
>CAYNEO010000033.1:0-41034 GCA_964396245.1 uncultured Ignavibacteriales bacterium | reverse complement strand
GTTCCATTGAAGCTTAAGACGCGTGGGATGTCGAAGAAACGCACACAGTGCTCAGAAGAACATATTGTCCTTAACCGAGTATGTCAATATGGCAGTTGCTAGTCTTTTGTCTGTACACGACTTAAGTTGCCCGCGCAGCACACTGTTCACGCCTTGCGCAGGCATGTCACACATAAGCGCTTATTTGTTCACCGCATTGGTCAACTTTTTGCTTTGCCCAAGCGTAGAATATGTGTATATTACTATCGAACGCACTGCTTGTAGCCCACTACAACCCCTCATAAGCTGCAGACTCGCTCTGACGTTGGCTGAACCTTTCGGGGTAACGCGGGGTTCAACTCGCGCTATCATAGGGCTGGAAAGGAGGGTTCTGTGTACAAAGTAAAATACATCCGGGATCTGGGTCAGGTTGGGCAATTAGATGACACGGAACGTTCCCTGCTTCAACCGGTGGCAGAACGATTCCGATTCCGGGCAAATGACTACTACCTGGGGCTGATCAACTGGGACGATCCGGATGATCCAATCAGGAAAATCATCGTGCCGCAGGTGAGTGAGTTACAGGAGTACGGCGAACTCGATCCGTCTAACGAGAGCGCCAATTATGTCGCTCCGGGCCTTCAGCATAAGTATCCTCACACGGCACTGCTTCTCGTGATCGAAACCTGCGCGGGATACTGTCGCTTCTGCTTCCGCAAGCGATTGTTCATGGACGAGAACGATGAAGTCGTGACGGATGTCTCCAAAGGTATAGAGTACATCGCACGCAATAAACAGATAACGAATGTCCTGCTGACGGGCGGCGATCCGTTGTTGATGTCAACGCGCAAGCTGGAAAAGATTATCGCCGCCATTCGGAAGATTGATCACGTTCGTGTCATTCGAATCGGCTCGAAAATTCCGGCATTCAATCCTTATCGCATTATCAATGATCCGGAACTCCCGGCGATGCTTTCGCGATACAGCACACGCAACGGTCGGATATACATCATGTCGCATTTCAATGTACCGAATGAAATCACGGATGAGTCGGCGCTCGGACTGGATATGCTCATGAAAGCCGGTGTGATTGTTGCCAACCAGACGCCGGTCCTGCGCGGCATCAATGATTCTCCCGAGGTACTCAGAGAACTGATGGCGAAGCTGTCCTGGATTGGTGTGCCGCCTTACTACTTTTTCCAGTGCCGTCCCACGCGCGGCAACGAACCGTATCAACTTCCGCTGGTCGATTCATACCGGGCGGTTGAGGAAGCAAAAAAACGAGTCAGCGGTCTCGCGAAACGCGCCCGTCTTGTCATGTCACACGCGACCGGTAAAATCGAGATGGTCGGATTGACCGATCACCATATGTACCTGAGATATCATCGCGCGCGCAATCCCGAGAACGAGGGCCGTTTCATGTCCTTCTATCGCAATGACCGCGCCTTCTGGCTCGATGATCTTGTGTCAGCGGACGCTCCGGAACGGCACGTTCACGTATCGCCTCACACCCCGATTCAGGACATCCGTCCGCAATAAATCGGCTATTCGCACAAAACCCGAAAAGCAGGTCCCCGGCCTGCTTTTTTTGTTTGCGATTTATTCAACAGTGACGCGATCTTGTTAAATAGCGGATGAATATTAACAAGGGGAGATATTGATGATACTGACAGATGCACAGGATGCGCAGGGACACGGGATGTATGACTACTGGAAGGGCATATCCAGTTCCGAGATCGTAGAGCGGGACGACGGCTACATTGAAGCCAGTGGTTATCGATCGATTTACTTTGCCGAATACACCGACTGGTGGTTGTGTGAGAAGGAGGCTATCAGCTACGCGCAGAAAAGAGTGCTTGACATCGGCTGCGGCGCCGGGCGCGTACTTCTGTACTTGAAAAGACAGGGGATCGACGCTCTCGGGATAGACAATTCTCCCATGGCCATAAAGACCTGCCGCGAGCGCGGTCTGGAAAATGCGCAGCTGGTTCCGATCACGAAAGTCAACAAGGCTCTGGGCACTTTCGATACCATCATTATGTATGGAAACAACTTTGGGCTGTTCAGCAATTATCGTCGCGCTCGGACACTGTTGCGCCGTTTTCATCGCATGACGACCGCCGATGGTAGAATTATTGCGGAAACGCTTGATCCGTATCAGACCAACTTACCTGAACATCTGGAATATCATCGCCGAAATAAAGAGCGAGGCAGGATGGGCGGACAGGTGCGCATCAGAGTCCGATATCGGAAATACAAGACGCCTTACTTCGATTACCTCTTCGTCTCGCGCGATGAAATGCGCGACCTGCTGGCCGGCACCGGTTGGGGCGTAAAGCGCTTCATCGACTGCGAGGGACCGGTATACCTCGCAATTATCGAAAAAGAATAACCCCCGGAATGTGTATTCCGGGGGCATGACAATTACAATGAAGCCCACCCTTCGGTGACTCGACGGGGTGATATTCACCGTGCACTTATGCGCGCGAGTAAATATCGCCGACTTCGTTACAATCTATCTCAATGCCATTCCCACTCGAGATAACCTTCCGGCAAATCGACCATGGCATTGACAATCAGTTCCACCAGGCCACCGTAAAGAATGTTGCACCGCTCAAATAAGCCGTAGGCGGCAAACATGTCTCTCAGCGCTCCCTTGCAATTCGAGCAAGGAGCGCAGACATATTTCTTGTGTTCGGGACCGATGATGTCCGAAAACACATCCAGTATCTGGCGGAGCTTCGCCCGGCTGGAGATCGCGTGGCGCCAATCGGGGAAGTTCAGATCCTGGGTGATGGCGAATCCGCTGCCACCGCCGCAGCAGTAGTTGTAGACGCCATGTGGCTCCATCTCCCGGAAATGGTTGCAGACCGCTGTCAGTATCTCGCGCTGCGGCTTGACTATACCCATCAGACGGACCAGGTTGCACGGGTCGTGCAACGTTGTTGTAATATCATCGTTGCGGGAAGCATCGAGTTTCAAGCGACCTTGCTTGATAATCTCATTCATCAAGGTCAGTGAGCTTTCACGCGGGATATTGTACTCGCCGGCGAAAACGCGGTCGGCGATGACGGTCAGCGCTTTGTGGGCGTGTCCGCATTCGCCGAGGACAATTTTCTTGACCCCGAGTTTCTTGGCGGCCTCGGCATGTTTGAGGGCCACTTTCGCGAACTGCACGTCGTCATACCAGACGCCGTAGTTGACACTGTCGTAACCGGCCAGCTCGCTCGAAAGCGTGTACGAAATCCCGGCGGCCTCGAGAATGACGGCAAAAGCTTCCGGATTTTCCGGCCAGGCGAGGAACTCACCCGCGTTGTGGATCAGCAGGATGTCGGCGCCCGCCTTGTCCACCGGCCACTTGAATTTCATGCCGGTGCGTTCTTCGACTTCTTCTTCGAGAAACTCGACATTGTCGAGAAAGGCCGCGGGCGTCATGCCGGTCGACGAGCCCTTTTCCAGCTGCTGCACCGAACCTTTCTTGTGCAACGGCTCGACAGCGATACCCATCTCCTGGCTGAAGATCTTACGCAATTCGCGGGTAACCAGGCCGTTGTCAACGCCGATCGGACATGTCTGCGCGCAGCGACGGCAAATCGTACAGCGATACGAGAGTTCCATCAGGCGCGATATCATCTGCCATGTCGCCTCGATGTCGTTGCCGGTCAATTTCGCCAGGAACCTGCCACCGTTCTTGACATAGGTGCGGTACAGACGCCGGAGAATATCGGATCGAAACGTCGGTCGGTAGATATCCAGCCTGCCGGATTCGTTGTATATCGGACAGGCGTCAGCGCACGTCTGGCACTTGGCGCAATACTCCATCGTCAGGAATAGCGGCTGCATGAATGTCCAGTTGTTTTCACGCTCGAATAATTTCTTCAGTCCGCTGAGAAACTTCTGGACCAGTTCCTGCTTCTCTTCTTCGGTCTCGGGACGGGGCAATTTGAGAGCGGTCACGCCGTCGAGGTCGGTCTCAAATCGTTGTTTCTGTTCCTCCGTCAGGTCCTTTACCGTCGGTTGGCTGTCGAGGTTGTCATACGGCGGCGGTAGCGGCAGAAAACCGTCGGCGTCCAGGTGAACGAGCTGGCCGGTACGCGAACAGAACTCCTTTATAGTGACTTTTTCGTTACTCATCTTTCTTGGCCTCCTTGGTGTCGGAAGCGGTAGCGGCCTCGGCCCAGGAACCGCCGCTCTTGATATGCGGAGCCGACCAGGTGATCTTGTAACCCAGGGCTTCCGTAACCGCCTCTTCAAGCTTGCTGCCCTTGAGATTTGGATGGTCTTCCCATCTCACCTTGTGGTATGTGAAGTACTTGCCTACGAAATGCGTCATGTGCGTCATCGGCAGCCAGAGCAAAAACAGCGATGACAACGCCAGGAAGACGACCTCTATTGCCGGAAGTGATGGTACACGCGAGAAGGAGATCATTCCTGCCGTGAACGCTCGAAGTTGTGCAAACGACTGGTCGGCTGCAAGCCATGTCCAGATCGTTGTCACGAGGATGGCCGCGATCAGAATCAGGTTGAAATAGTCTGCCCAGACAGTGCTGTTGCGTAGCTCGCGCTTGCCCATCCTGCTGAAAAACAGCCCGATTGCTCCGAAAGTCCCGAGCACCGCACCGGCAAGAGCGCAGATGATCGTAATGTAATAGACCAGGGCGCCGGCCACGTTGCCACCCGGTGCAACGGCCAGTCCGCCCAGTTCCAGGGCACCGCCCAGAAACGCCATAATCACAAAACCCACTGAGAAATAAAGACCGATGTGGAACGGAAACGAGAAAACCCAGAGCGGCCGGTTATGTTCAAACATGGACTGGATGAAAAATATCTCTTTACCCATCGCTTTCAGTTCGCCGACATTCGAAACCTCAGCCGGTTTGGTCCACCAATCGACTTCTTCAAAATACGAGCCGCCGTACGACCCGCGTCCTCTCTCGTGAGGAATCGGATACAGGTCCCATCGGATGTGCAGCGGCATTCTCGCAATTCGAATCAACTTGTAGACAGTGCCGACGAAGAATACCACCAGCGAAATGTACATCACAAGCTGCAGTGCAAACATGAACTCCTCCAGAACAATCTATGTGTCAGCATTACGTTCGTTCCTGTCACGGTGCGAATGAAGAAATGATTTCATGGTCTCGGCGCGATATGCTCCGTAGCGATAAACGTTGCAGTTCCGGCAGTCTTCTCCCTGGCAGGCGCAGAGACTCCGGTCGAGCATCCAGCAGGGATAGCGCGGCTCTGTGCGCGCCTGACACTCAGTAGAGGAGCGTCGGTCACACTCGTGCGAACAGGGTTTGAGATCCCAGCAGGGTAACAGCGCGAGCAGCCGCCGGATACCCTCCATGTTCAAGCCGACATCGTTGATCATGTGCTGGATCAGTTGTATTCTCTGAATGTCGGAACGGGACAGCAGCCGTCGGCCGGTCTCGGTGCGGTGGAAAATCAACAAGCCTTCACGCTCGTATTTCCGCAACGCCGAAACCGACAGGTTCACCTTCCTGGCGGCCGTGCCGATTGAAATGATCGGCTCCCAGTCGATCTGCTCACCGTTGTCGGCATCGCCGAGTTTGTGAAATTTTTCTCTTTCTTCGCCAAGAAAAAAGGTCATAGACCACTTCCTGCCAACCTCTATCGTTGACAATCCAGTATATCTTTTCTACACTATCTTGTCAAGATCACAGACAAATTATCGGATGTTTTTTTCTGTCGGATTACCGCTAATACAAGGCATAATATAACTCCGCAGCTAATATTATACCCATAACCATTTATGGGACAATATATTGATGAGTCTGATCAAAAAATCCTCCGGGTTTCCCCGGAGGATTTTCCTCCCCTACGTGCGGCGTTCAGAGGATCAGAATGAGAGTGAGAAGATATCGACTCGGGTGGAGTCATCGGGGTTGTCGGGGTTAACGAGTGTTTTCAATACGGGGCCGGATTTCATAAGAATACCCTCTTTTTGCGTGCCGGCGATGATTCTCTGGTCGAGACGCTTGACTACGTTGGCGGGCGTGGAGGAGAGTCGCCTCACAGGCATCACGTCGCCGTTGAAATAGGATGTCACGCCGCTGTCCGTTGCGATGAGGACGACCCAGCCGGAAGCGTCGATTGACTTGATCGAATTCGAGGGCAGCCCCTCCCCCGTCGTGAGCGTCTCCCACGCGCCGCCATCGAATATGAACAAACCGGAGTCCGTGCCTACATAGAGATGGCCGTAGTTGAAATCGAGAGCGTTGACGAAATCGAAAAGGCACGGATCACGAAACAAATAGCGCTTCTTGAAATTGGCACCGTCCCACCGATAGAGCCCCTGGCCGAAAGTCCCGATCCAAACACCCTCGGAGTCGGGTACGATTGCACTGACCGATACCTGGTCCATCAGAATGTCATTACCAAAGATTCCGTGCGTGTACAAACCGAGGTCGGTCCCGATCAGCAGACTCGTATTGGTTGGCGCCAACGCGTATATGGTGCCCTCGAACTGCATGTCGACCGGCTTGAAATTGATACCGTCGAGTACGTACAGCTTATCGCCGCCGACATAGATCTTGCCGTCGTAGTAGGCGATGGCGTTAAGGCGTGAGCCTGAAAGGAGATTGGTCGTCGAGTTATCGGCGAGATCGTGAATCACCACTCCTTTGCTGTGTACGGCGTAGATCTTTGATCCCAGGATGATCATGTCCGATACGCCGGTCAGATCGGTTTGGCTGTCGACCGCTACTGCCGATGCGGTATCCTCAGCCGTGGCGTTGGCCAGCCGCGCATTCACCAGATTGTCGGCCAGCTTGTCGGCGAAGGTGTCCACCACCTGTTCGACCATCCCCGGCCTTTTGGCTGACTGGTCCTTATCGGAACAACCGGCGAAAGTGAATGCAGCTGCGAGAGTCAGCACTGCGGCGATGGTCAGAAGACTTTGCTTTTTCATTGTATCCTCCGAAGTTACTGGGTTGTCGGTTCGGCCGACCCCATATCAAAGGACGTGCCGAGAATTTAATCTATTGACATACAATAGCTTAGACAGATCCACCAGGCGGAGGGAGTGAATAAATTGTGTCAAATTTGACACAATGTTAGTGTCGTCATCGTAACCGGCTGGGGTCTTGGTAATTATGTTGTGTCAATATTGACACAGAGATTGGCTGCAAATAAAAAGCTTGTCTGATTAGTTGAGGCAGGTTTGATTGTATAAGTAGCAGCACTTGAGTTATCACCAAGTAAATCAATGAGTAAGCTCGTTTCAATTCTGGTCGCACTCTTAGTCGGGGCGGTTTGCGAAGCCGCCGAGGTGCAGACAACGGTACTCCAATATCAACTCGGGCGGTTGTACTTCCCTGTCGGCGAAGAGCAACAGGTTTACAAAGGCGCGCCGTTCGTTGTCTACTCGGACGCCGACAGCATGACATCAGGCAGTATCGCGTTCGCCGGCCCCGCGATTTCCTACAGCTTCCCTCTGGATAGGGCGTATGACAGTCTACAACTCTCCACCTTGCGCGTCGTTATCCGGACCGCCGATGTCCATGCGAACGACACTATCCGGCTCGGCTACACCGGGCCGAAGCCCAATTGTATCAACCGGGCCGAAAGGGATACGCAGGAGGCCGGGGAAACAGCCGACACTTTGGGTCCCCCCCGGCAGCCGATAGAATTCGTCTCTTACCGGTCCCAGCTTCCAATGGCATTGGATTTCGAGTCCGGCAAACTGGATGGCTTTTTTTCTTACTCGAGATATCTTTCGTCAGAAGTGGCGATGACCGAGAGTTCCGAGGCGGGTTACTATGCCGCTCTGGTACCGGACGTTTCCTCACATCCCGAAGACAACAGTTTCCTGACAACGTCGCTGTACTACCGCATCGACAGCAGCAAATACGCTGTCATGTTCGACGGTGAGAGGGTGGTGCCGGCCAACTGCCTCTATAATGGTACGCAGGACTGCCTGCGGTCCTATCCATTCGACCCTTCGCGGGGGCGAAGTCTTCTTCAGCACATATCCGACCGGGACAGGACTTTTGGAATATGTGCACGCGACGAAAGCCTTCATCCGGCTGCCGTGTTCCTGTCAGATATTCTTTCCCGTGACCGGCTGCATACTGAAATCATGGCCGACGACAATGACTGCGCTTGCCACCTCATCTATGTCCCGCTGTTCGATGGTCACGCGGACAGCTCACTGGATTTCATATACCAATTTCTTGCAGCTGATACGGTGCCGGGAAACGAGATTAATAAGACGATCGCGGTAGTTGGGAAATACATCGAACTGGGCAGGACCGCACGCAATGAAACGGTTAAGGAAAGGTTCTTCCAACTGGCGCAGAAGAGCCTGCTTGAGGATATCGGAGTATTTCCGCTCTTTCGCCCGGTAGTCTATTTTGTGGCCGATGATAAACTGAAAGGCTGTCGATTCGGCTCCGAGGGCGCATTTGACACCGCGATCCTGCTGAAGATTCGCCCTCCCACTTCGATGACGGAGAAAAACCAATGAGCTTCACCGGTAAGATCCGTCTCTACCTCATTCTGGCTGCGCTGTTGCCTGTAATTGCGGTCATGCTTGTCGTCTATTTCCAGTCACTGGCGGAAATTGAGCACGCCGACAAACAGGCGGCCGCGGACGCGCTCTCGAAATTTGAGCGGTACGATACTCGGTTTACCGATGAATTGAAGCACACGGTCGAGAATATTTCGTCTTCGCAGCAGGTAGAACGCGCGGTCCTCTTAATAAAATCCAATCGCGCCGGACGAGTTGATCTGAGGCTGTTTCGGCCGGAAGTAGATTTTGTCGAGATCGTGGACAGCAACTCTCGCGTGCTGGCGAGCGCACATCGCCCCGGTTTAGTGGGTGAACGAATACGGGGCATAGAAAAGAACGGACCGGCGACTTCCGCTACTATGCTGGAAACGGTGGAGGTCGACACTGAGGGCGCCCACCCTGCTCGTGCTTTCGTACTCCCCATAGGCGGCGGGCTTTACTTGTACGCCGGCAAGTATCTGTCAGGCGATTACCTTACGGTTGCTGCCGAAATTCTCGGAGCTACGGTAAACATCACTATGCCTGCGGAGAGCGGGAGCATTCTGTCCCGGATGACGCAAGGTAAATTATATAGCAGAGACGATTCGCTGGTCGCCGTCATTGACGGCAGCACCCGGGCCGGATTCTACCTGGTAGCCCGTTTTCCTGAGGAGAATGCCCGGCCGGTGTTTCGGTCGTTTCTGAAAGTCAGCAGCGTGGTGGCCGCAGCCTCTGTAGTGTTGGCCGTGCTGCTCGGTTTCTACATCACTTCACACGCGAAACGCGAGATTGACAACCTCGTAACGGCTACGTCGCGAATTGCCGAAGGCGACTTCAGCACGCCCGTGATGGCGTACGAGGAAGGCGAGTTCTCCCAGTTGGCCGATTCTTTCTCAGATATGATGCTAAAACTGAAAACAAGCCAGTCAAAACTGGCCATGGCTGAAAAGATTGCCGCCTGGCAGGCGATGGGACGTAAGCTGGCGCATGAGGTCAAGAATCCGCTGACGCCGATATCTATCTCGATCGATGATTTGCGACGATCATATTCGGAACACCGACCCGAGTTCGAGCAGATCCTGAAAGAAACAACGGCTACGACAAAAAATGAAATCAATCGACTGACGAAACTGATCGACCAATTTGTTGACTTTGCCCGGATGAACCCGCCGGAAATCACGGCAATGCGACCGGAGGAAGTCATCGATCCCGTCAAGGCACTCTATAGATCCTCAATTGCGGACCATCAATTGAAATTTAACAACATGAGTGGGCGAGACTACTGGCAGGTCGACCCCGAGCAGATTCGGCAGGTACTGATAAATCTGATCAAAAACGGTTTCGAGTCCGCAGAGGGAGCACAGGTGACCGTCGATATAACAGATTCGCGTGACGGAATTACGATTCGGGTCGAGGATACCGGCCCCGGTTTTCCGGACGAAGTACTGCACGCCGGGTTTCAGCCGTACCTGTCGAAGAAGGCTGACGGCACCGGACTGGGGCTCGTGATCAGTCAGCGCATCGTACACGATCACGGCGGGACCATCGAACTCTATAACCGCAAAGCAGGAGGAGCCGGGGTTTCGATTACCCTGCCGTTCAGTCATGGCTAAGGTTTTGATCGTCGACGATGAAGTTAATATCCGAAGTTCGCTCAAAGCCGCCCTGGAGCGACGCGGCCATGACACCGTTACCGCAAAAGACTTCGCGGAAGGTCGCGAGTTTTCGAGAGCTAATTTCGATGTCATTTTCCTCGATGTCATGCTTCCGGACGGTAACGGAGTGGATCTGCTCAGAGACATTCTCATCAAAGACCCGCGGCAGATTGTCATTATGATATCCGGCCAGGCCCATATCGATACCGCTGTCGAGGCAATCCGCGCCGGCGCATATGATTTCATCGAGAAACCCCTCTCCCTGGACAGGGTGCTGATCACAATCGATAATGCCACCCGGACCAACCAACTGGTCAATGAGAAGACGAGGTTGTCTTCGCTTCTTTACGGCGAGATGGTTGGCGAGTCGCCCGCGATTCGTAAGCTCAAGGAGGACATCGCTCGGACAGCCCCCAAAACGACTCGTTTCCTGATCCTCGGTGAGAGCGGCACTGGCAAGGAACTTGCGGCGCACATGATTCACAGTCACAGCCGGAATGCCGACGGACCATTTATTGCCGTCAACTGCGCCGCGCTGCCGTCGGAGCTGATAGAATCAGAATTATTCGGTCATACCGCGGGGGCATTCACCGGCGCCTCCAAATCTCGCACGGGCAAGTTTGTCGAAGCCGACAAGGGGTCGATTTTTCTCGACGAGATCAGCGAAATGTCGCTGGATGCACAGGCGAAGATACTTCGTGTGATTGAAACCAGGCAGATAACGCCGGTTGGTTCGGATAAAACGCAGAACGTTGACTGCCAGATTATCGCAGCGTCGAACAAGGACCTCCATCAGCTGGTGGCGGACGGCAAATTCCGAGAGGACCTCTTGTACCGGCTGAATGTCGTGGAATTTCGCATTCCGCCTTTACGCGATCACACAGAGGATATTGGGCCACTGTCCGAGTATTTCCTGGCGAGATTTGCCAGTGACACCGGCACGCCACAAAAATCGTTGTCGAAAGATGCCCTTGAATTCTTGAAAACCTGCCGGTTTCAAGGGAACATCCGCGAGTTGAAAAACCTCATGGAGCGGATAAACATCTACTGCGAAGGGTCCACGGTTACAACCGAGGATCTCAAATCGGTTATGCCCCGCGTCTCGACCGGGTCAGTAACAACGTTGAAGGAGGCTGTCGCCAATTTTGAGCGTGACTATATAGAATCCGCAATCGCACGCAACGGCGGCAATATCACCGAAGCCGCCCGGCAACTGGGAATTGAACGGTCGCACCTGTACAAGAAGCTCAAGAAGCAGTCCGGATAAAAACGACGCCAGGGCGGTCATAAACCGCCCTGGCTGTCCTCTCTGCTGTCCCGTCCCATCATTGAACCGCGGGAATCCCTAATTATACAGCACCCAGACGATCTGGAGAAACCAAATGTCAAAAAAAACGGGTGTATAATTTACCTCATACACCCGTTTCCGTTTCTTTTGGTCGGACGATCAGCTGTTTTTGAGCTTCAGCCTATCACCGCCCAGAGATTTTATATCTCGCGCGATGTCTTATTCGAACATCTCACACTGCCAGACGCCGCCATCGGCCTGCGCGAAGATACAGTCGGCGTTCTGCGCACAGTTTACACAAAGACCCTTAAGATCGGTTCTTGGTTTGGCAACCGTGGGCTGCGGCCGAGTGTGACTCGGTTCGAGCGGCAGACTCATGTGCATCTTGGGCGGCTTCATCGCCCCATCGAGAACGTGTGTGAACAGGACCAGGTCGGCCGGGTTCTCCGGGAACTCTTTCTCAGTGTGCTGCGACTCAAAGTCGGTTCGAACCACTTCGCGGCGGATCTTCTTGACATCCTCTTCGGTTCTGTAAGCTGCTGTTCTGTGCATCTCTATCAACTCCTTTCAGTCTCTTTCCGTTATGTCGAGTCATCTGTCGATGATCTCCGCACATAACTAAGGCAACTGCTGTGCCAATCCAAAGTGGAGCGAATTTCCGCAACAAGGGACTTGGCGGGAGTGACGGCGAAAGACGCTGGGGTCGACTTATCTGCTTATGCTATAATTGATTACGCTAATCGCAGAAGAGCCTGAAAAGTGACGGGTGAATCGGACAGTGCGGAGACGAACCCGGTATTTGGCGGGGACTATTGAACCACCGGGGAGTTTTGCACCGGAGGATTGGAGGTTATTCGGATTGTCGATCCATGCTTTTCAGGCGTTCTCGAAGGGTCTTACGGTCGATACCGAGAATCTCGGCCGCACGGGTCTTATTGCCGTTGACGCTGGCCAGAACATTCTGGATATGCTCGGCCTCGACATCGGCAAGCGTGCGGTTAAGCCCGGCTTCCCGGGCGAGGGTGAATCGCATCTGGGAGGGGAAATCGGATATGTCTATGACACCGCCTTCGGACATGACAATCACACGCTGCATGAGATTCTCAAGTTCGCGGACGTTGCCGGGCCAGTCGTATCGATTGATCATATCGAGCGCGCGATCGGAGAGCCTGGGAACCTCGACTCCCATCTCCTCGGCGTATTTGTGAAGGAAGTGGTGGGCGAGCTGGAGCTTATCGTCGTCACGCTCCCGCAGCGGCGGAATGGGAATGGTTATGACGCTCAATCGGAAATAAAGATCTTCGCGGAACGAGCCCTTTTTGATCAGTTCGGTGAGGTCCTTGTTTGTGGCGGCAACGATTCTGACATCAACCTTCTGTGGTCGTTGCGAACCCACCATCCAGACTTCTTTGTCCTGGAGAACGCGCAGCAATTTGACCTGAAGCGACGGGCTGATCTCACTTATCTCGTCAAGGAAGATCGTACCGCCGTCGGCGGTCTGGAAGAAACCTGCCCGTGACTCGGTGGCTCCGGTGAAGGCGCCCTTCACATGACCGAACAGCTCACTCTCGAATAACTCGTGTGGGATAGCGCCACAGTTAATCGGTACAAACCGGGCCGACCCACGAGAACTGTTGTAGTGGATGGCGCGAGCTACAATTTCTTTACCGGTGCCGCTTTCGCCCGTAATCAACACCGTGGTAGGCACGGTTGCAGCCTTGGTGATGGCGTTGAACACGCGCCGCATCGCGGTGGAATCCCCGATCAGTCCGAACCGGTCGGCCGGCACTCGTTGCTGACTTTCCTGTGCGGCCAGTCGCAAATGCAGTTTCTCGAGGGCGCTTTTCACCGCGGTGTACAATTCTTCATCCGTGAACGGCTTGGAAAGGTATTCTTCGGCGCCGGATTTCACCGCCTCGACCGCTCCGGAAACCGATGCATAGCCGGTGATCATGATCACCTCGGTGCTGGGCAGGTTCTCCCGAACGTGTCTGACCAGATCGAGCCCGCTGATACCGGGCATTTTCAAGTCAGTAATGACAAGGTCGACACTGGTCGTCTCGAGCAGGCGAATCGCTTCGGCGACACCGGGCGCGGTGAAGACCTGGTATCCCTGCGAAATCAGATTGCGTTGAAGAACCTCAAGGGTATCCGGAGCGTCATCGACGACCAGTATGCGTTCCTTTTCATTGGCTTCCGCCATCGTCCTGTAATTCCTCTGTTTGAGAACCGCCGTTTATCGGAAAAGTAACTTCAAAGCGCGAGCCGCCGCCCGGCTTACTCTGCACGTTAATTGATCCCCCGTGAGCCATCACAATGCCGTGCACGACTGCGAGCCCGAGACCGGTCCCTTCGTGAACGTCTTTGGTGGTGTAGAACGGTAGAAAAATCTTCTTGATGACCTCTTCGTCGATACCGACTCCCGTATCTTCGACAACCAGCTGCAGGGAGCCATTCAGGGCTCTTGTCCGGATAGTCAGCGTACCGCCGCCCTCCATGGCCTGGATAGCGTTGACCACAAGATTGACCAGCACTTGATGAAGCTGGGAAGGATCGCCGACAAAATCAGGCAGGCCTTCGGCGAGAT
This sequence comes from uncultured Ignavibacteriales bacterium, assembly GCA_964396245.1. Classification (GTDB taxonomy): domain Bacteria; phylum Zixibacteria; class MSB-5A5; order GN15; family FEB-12; genus CAYNEO01. The sequence goes on along the minus strand of CAYNEO010000033.1, from coordinate 27,010 downwards.
CACGCACCAGCTTGATGCTCGCCTTCGCGCATCGCGACTCCAGGAAATACAGACCGTCGGCCACGAGATGATTCAGGTTCACCGGTTGCTTTTTCGGAGGTGTCTGCCGGGCAAACAGGAGAAGTTTTTTGACGACTTCACGGGCATGGAGAGAGGCCTTGACGATCTTCTCGACGTCTTCGATCACTTGCGGTGACGTACCCGGGTGTTTTTCGGCCAATTGGGCGAAACCGAGGATATTGCCAAGGGGTTCATTCAGCTCGTGCGCCACGCCGGCAGCCAGCTGCCCGATGGTGGCCAGCCGGTCGGCATGGATTAGCTGTCCCTGCAGTCGCGCCTGCTCTTCCGCCGCCAACTTCTGCTCCACGATTAGCGCCACTTCGCGCGCAATGACATCGATCAATTTGCGCTCTTCCTTGAGGAACGGCCCTTCGTCCAGTTCCGGCATCTTCTCACGGTACACGACCTCTATCAGCCCCCGGTATTGCCCATTGACAATAATGCGGGCAGACTGTTTATCACCAATGTCGACAAAACCCGGCGACGTGTACTCGTCACCATCGAACGTGATCCGGGCGGCGGTAATCTCCGGGTATTGCCACCCGGGCGGCAGCAGTTCAACTATTCCCTGCAAAATCTGTTTCACCGTGATATCCGGAGTCGCCGCCAGTTGAGCGATCCCGTACAGACACGTCTGCTCCTTCACTCTTTCACGAAGCGCCGCTTGAGCCTTTTGATTTACGAGAGCAAAGCCCAGGTCGCGGGCAAGGGACTGATACCCCTGTACTTTCTCCTTTGTGAAAAAGTCACGGGCGTTACTTTTGAGGACCAGAAGGCCGATATTGTCGCGAATGAATACGAGTGGAATAATAGCGACCGACTGCATGACTTCAGATGTACGTCGCGTGACTTTCTCGTCCCGGTGGCAGTGAGTCCACCAGATACTGAGAGCGGCCTCGAGATTGCCCGTGAAAAAGCTGCCCCGCTTCGTGAAGAAGGGCAAGGTGGAATCAAACCGGCCCAACATCACATCGCGTCCAAGCCAGTCGAGATTGGTCATGTTCTCGCTGATAGACGCATCTACTTTCTCCCCGACAAGGAAACACGGGATGTTCTTGTATTCGAAAAATCCGGCGGGCTGGTTCCGGGCACGGCAGCGGGTACACTTACTGTCCTCTACCAGCCACAACTCGACACAATCGCATCGGCAGAATTCCAGGAGAAGAGCCGAAGCTTCGCGGAGAAAATCGACCCTCGGAATACCCTGGTTGGCCTGATTGACAATCCGCCGCGTCAACAGAAAAGCATCGCCGTTCTCAGCGAAGCCGTTCTTCCGACCGCCCGGTCGCTCCGGTGTTTGCCTGCTCATAGCCACCCATGCATCCTTACGCGAATACAGGCTCAATTTTGGCCCTGTTTCATCGGTACAGAGTGACTCTAAACCGTTGTAATGTCAAGCGAAAAAGCGGATTCCCCCGGTTTGGCGGCGCTCGGGGACGTCACTCTTTGAAGCGATAGCCGATACCCCGAACGGTCTCGATCAGGTCCCCTGTTAAACCCAGTTTTTTTCGGAGCCCGACAATCTGAACGTCCACCGACCGATCAGTAACCGGATAATTATCTCCGTGTACGGCTTCGACAATCTGGTACCGGGTGAATACCCATCCCGGATGCGATGCCAGAAAATGGAGAATACGGAATTCGGTGAGAGTCAGATCCACCTGGTCACCGTCAATCGTGACCTCGTGGCGACCCGGATGAATGATAATATTGCGTATCCGCAGGGGAAGCGTCTCATCGTGAGGAGCTGCCTCTCGTCGGCGGAGTACTGCCTTCACGCGAGCTGCCAGTACGCGGGGACTGAACGGCTTTGTAATATAGTCGTCGGCGCCCATTTCCAGGCCGGTGACTACGTCCGATTCTTCCCCCCTGGCGGTCAGCATAACAACCGGGACCGATTTGGTACGTTCGTTATTTTTCAACTGGCGGCATACCTCGAGACCGTCAATACCGGGAAGCATGAGATCGAGCAGCACAAGATCGGGCGACGACGATTTTACCAGCTTGAGAGCTTCTTCTCCGGAAGACGCTCCTGTCGTCTGGTAGCCCTCCCGGGAGAGGTTGTATCTCACGAGCTCCAGGATGTCTTCCTCATCTTCAACAATGAGGATGTTCTCTTTGGCCATTGATTTTCCTCCGATAATCCTTGGGCTTGCTGTGCCAACGCCAATATACGTCCACAGGCTCCCATGATAAACGTCATTTTGGTTAGAATTGTGTTAGGACCCCGGGCCGATCCGTATCAGCGGCTTTTCTGGAGGATTCCGGCTACCTGGTCCACGGGAAGGCCCGACTGTGCAGCTATTTCTTCGAGTGTACCGCCCGTCCGTCCCGCCATTCGCCGCACATACTCGACCTTGAACAACTCCACGGCCTCATCAAACGGCCGGGCATCGCAGCACGCACCGAGTGTCGTAGCCTGTTTTTTTATCTGTTGCCAGTGCATGGCTCGCTCGACGGTAAATATGATCTGCTCTTTCTTGAACGGTTTGACTATGTAGTCGAAGACGCCGGCTTTGAGGGCCTCGGTGGCACTTTCAAGAGAACCAAATGCCGTGATGAGCACCACCACCTCGGGCCGTCGGTTTTCATTCACGTACCGAAGTATGTCGATACCGTTCATACCGGGCATTCTCAGGTCGGAGATGATTACATCATACTCCTTTTCCGCGAGCAGCCGGGGAATCTCGAGGGAATTACTGGTGGTGGTAATGCCGTAATTGGTTTTTTCGGCGATTATCCGCTCCAGAAGGGTGAGCATATGAGGTTCATCGTCGACAGCCAGGATACTCTGGCGCATCAGTTCTCTCCTTCTTTTCCGGTTTGTGACCCGACGACAGGCATGCTGACGGTGAAGGTCGTGCCGCTGGTCTGGTCCGGATGATCCTGTTTGGAAGTACTCGTAAATTCGATCGTCCCGCCATGTTTCTTGACTATCCCGTAGCAGAGCGACAGCCCGAGACCTGTCCCTTTGCCGACCTTCTTCGTGGTGAAGAAGGGGTCGAAAATCTGGCCCTTGAGACGGTCAGGAATCCCGATTCCGGTGTCGCTGACGCTGAAATACACCCGATCGTTGTCGTGCCATGCCCTGACAGTCAGGGTTCCTCCGGTACCGGCCATGGCATCCATGGCGTTTGATATCAGGTTGAATGCCACCTGCTGAAACTCCCGGGCATCCCCCTGGACATCGGGCAAATTCTCAGCTACGTCGGCGACAATCCGTATGTCATCCTGTTTGAGAGTTACTTGGGCAATACTGAGAACCCGATCGATACAATGTCCGATGTCTACACTGTCTTCCAGCCCTTCGGACACCCGTGCGAACCCGAGCATGTCCTCTACGATTCGCTTGGCATTGTTGGCGTTTTCTTCGATGATGACCAGATCCCTGTATTCGGGCGAACCCTTGGGAAATCGTTCTCTGAGCAGGTCGGTAAATCCCAGTATCACGCCCAGCGGGTTGTTGATCTCGTGCGCCACGCCGGCCGCCAGCGTACCGATGGACGCCAGTTTCTCAGTACTGTATATGAGCTTATCCATCTCTTCTTTTTCGGTGATATCCTTGATGATCGCGGTGCTGCCCAGCGGGGATCCATCCTCGCCAATGATTACAGTGCGCGAGATATCGACCGTGATACGTTTACCTGCCCTGGTGATGCGCTGCGCCCGGTAATTGCGAATAAATCCGATGCGCCGGACCTCCTCGGCGATGCGATTCAATTCCTCATCAGCGTCTATTTCCGGAGGGATCAATCGATGGAATGACTGGCCTATCATTTCTTCGGCAGTATACCCGAAAACCAGTTCTGCCCCTTTGTTCCACACCTGTACGCGGTTCTGATTATCGATGAAAATGATGGCATCAACCGAACTGCGGAGAATACTCGCAAGGACTTTTTCTTTTTCGGTAACCTCTTCCCGCAAGGTTTGTGACCGCCGACGCTGATAGGCAAGAACCAGCAAACCGAAAAGAAACATGCCGCCGATAATGGCAGCCTCCGCCGCGACATGCCGGCTTTCAATATCGTGCACCGATTCCGCCACTTCGGTCACCGGTGTGGCTACGGCGATGATCCACGGACGGTCGGGCGGCAGAATTGGCCCTGTCACCGGAGCGAAGGCAACCAGTTTGGGCACTTCCATTTCTTCGGCACCATGCCAGCCGCTGACATAGGTGCCCGTTCCCGGCTCGCCCGAGGTCACCTGCGCTTCCGTAATGCGGCTAATGCCGGCATAGCTTGCCCCGGAGGACTCGTTGTCAAATCCGGCGAATGCATCCTGACCCACCAGCTCCCGGTCGGGATGAAACAGGAGAAGACCGTCACGGTCGACGGCCCACGTGTATCCGGTGCGACCCGGCCGCACGTCAGCAATCACATCGGCCAGTACTGCCGTGGCGTTTATCGTCGCATTCAACACCGCCGTCTTCCCGGAAGCAGTCGTCAGCGGGAGACACAACCGTCCCTCCATCGCTCTCTGACCAAGCGAGTCGCGTCGAATTTCAAACGTCTCTAGATGGATGTGATCATCGGCACCGGCTCGGCAATCTACGTTTCCCGAACTATCGATAACCAGCGCCGCCACGCCGTGCGACCTGTAATGCACCAGTGCCTGCCCGATGACCGTATCCATGGTGCTCTGATTGCGAGTGTGCTCAACGATCCATCCGATTCGCACAACCTCGGACTCGATGTCGTGAAGATTGCTCGACACCGCCACTGCCAACTGACGGGCAAGCACGAGTTGCTGACGATTGAAGTCGGAATTAATCTGCTCTCGAACGACCACGGTATCGTGGTACACAATGAAGAGGGCGGCTCCCAGAAGCAGAAAGAGCAAAACGGCGGCGGTGATAAACAAGGCGCGTGACTGCGACGGCGATACCGCCGTTTGATCAGTCCTGCTCAGTACTCGAGGCATTATTCTGTTCTTCGGGTTTCAACAGTCCAAGCTTCTTCATAATATCATCCGCGTACCATCGTGCGACTTCGTCGTTCGACAGGGCCATGTCGAGTTGTTTCGTCAACATGTTGAGTCGACCCAGGAGGTATAACTTGTCGCACACCGATTGATCATCGATGTACGCGATCTTGCTATCAAGGTAATCGCCGCGAGACGAATGTTCGAAGCCCATGCGGGTGAGGATTTCGGATATCAGGTTAATCCGCCTGACGCGTCGATCCAGGGCCGCTCCGCCTTCCTTGTACTGCATGCGAATGTAATTCATGTTGTCATCGAGAGTACACACGGCCTCGATTGTGGTGAAATGATATCCCATTCGAAGGCTCAACAACATATACTCCTGACTCACGATGGCGAAGCTCTTATCAGAAAATGCCTGGCGGTTGGTATTGGCCGCCGTGGTGACCAGCACGCCCATAAACCCGCCCATCCCGTCAGGCGCGATAGGTCGCGGCCAGCCTTCCTTCTTGAAGCCGCTCCAGAATGCCGACATGGGCTGTGAACGGATATCTTCTTCCTTCATGCTCTTCCCGCATGGTCGATCGGGATCTATGCATACGACGTTGATTTTGAGCGGGAAATCACTCTCGAGCTGCGAGCTGATTTCACTGGTGGATTCGATGTCCTTGGCGTAATGGAACATCTCCTCCATTGCCTTCTGGTGGATGTACCGCGTGATATCATGGTAGGTACGGCATTCAGACGGTGCCCGGTCGGCCTCTCCCGGTCGCAGCAGGTTCAGCGGTGCTGTCCGCTTCAGGATATCATCGAAAAGCTGAAATATCGGCATATCGCTGAACAGGTCTTCGTCGAAACTCCGCGCACTGACGAGTTCATCATGTAATCCGGCATAGACCACGCCCGCGGTTGCATCCACCGTGACAGGCGCAGCCTCGGGTAACCGGGTGGCATCTTCTATGCCGCTTATGGTGGGTACCCGGTACTCGCGGGCAAGCGTCGCCATGTGGCTCGCCGCACCGCCGATCTCGACCACAATCGCTCTCGCCCGGGCCATGGCGGTTACAAGGCCGGGAAAGGAGCTGTGAGTCACCAAAACGCTGTCCTCCGAAATGTCGGTCAGGTCCTCCGCCGAGGCCACGTGACGGACTTTCCCCGCACCCGCCCCGGGGCACACGATCGTGCCTTTTGACCTCAGCACTTCCCACTGAGAGACATCGGGCAGCTTGCCGCTCGGACGGGATCCAAGCACTCTTAACGGTCGCGTCTGCAGCAGGTAGATATTGCCGTCGTGGTCGAGCGCCCACTCGATATCCTGCGGAGAATCGTAATGCTCTTCTATTTTGAGCGCATATTCGGCCAGACGGTTCAAATCTTCAGCGCTGATTGACGGCAGACGTTGTTCTTCCCGGGGCACCGCTTCCTCGATTGTCCCGCCGCCAGGATTCAAAACCAGACGTACCGGCTTGACGGCGACTTGCAGTTTCTCGACCTGTTTGCCGTCTCGAGTCACACAGAACACGTCAGGAGTGAGGGTGCCCTCGACGAGGTATCGCCCGAGTCCATAGATAGCGTTAACCAGGACGCAGTCCTCATCCGGCCAGACCGGGTCGCGGGTGTAGATAACGCCGCTCGCTTTGGCGTCCACCATGGCGACGCAGCCCACGGCCATCGCCATGTCAGCCTCGGACAGCGAGTGGCTGATTATGTAATAGATTGCCTGCGGCGTAAACTTGCCTGCGAGGACTTCCCGGTACTTCTCTACCAGTTGATCGCCGCGGACATTCAAGAACGTTCGATATTGACCGGCAAAGCTGTATAGCGCGTCCTCACCGATGGCACTCGAGCGCAGGGAGAATCGCCCGTCCGGCCTTGACTCCTTCAGCTTATGGTAGCTGCCGGTAATCGCCTCAGCGACATCGTCCGGAACCGGACAGGAATTGACAATTTGCTGAATCTCCTCGCTGACCTTCACCAGGTCCTGGTAACTGCGGATATTGAGTGCTTGCAGGTGCTCGCTTATGCGTGACTGAAGATTGTTGGCGTTGACAAAACGTCGATAAGCCGCCACACTGATGGCGAACCCGTCGGGTACCGGCAGTCCCAGCTCCACTTTCATCTCGCCGAGTTGTGCGTTCTTGCCGCCTACGCTGCATGCCCGCTTTCGATTCAGTGCGTCAAAGAACAGCGTGTACTGGTCTTCCTGGATTGGCCGGCAGGTTGGCAGAATGTGATCAATTTCCGACTCGATTTCATAAAATGGCTCTCTCAACGTCGCGTATCCCGGTCCGCCGAGCAGCACCATTTCCTCAATCATGCTGTGAACACCGGCCTGTATCGCCGCGAGACTACTGCGGATGTAATTGAGGTCAAACAGGTACTCGCCGCGCGCTTTTTCCTCCATGTCGGAGATTGCCTTGAGAACCTGGTTGTTTTTCTCGAGGATATTCAGGAAATGGGAGAATTTCTCACGCAACTGCTTGAGGACAAAATCGGAATCGCCATGTTTTCCGCCGAAGAATCTGGGGAGCCATTTCATCTTACACGCCTCCGAGCCCGCTGAGACGGCCGACCGCCCGATTTCCTGTTTCAGAACGACCAATCGACCGCAATATTGACGTTTTGATTCGAAAAATCAACGGTTTTCGGTAGGCTGCGACGGACCGGCGACACAGGCCGATCCCGGTGTTGCCACTCGCCCACCATTTCTTAACGCTGGACAAGATGAGGTTGCTGACTTATCTCATTACCGGGAGAAAAATGAAATATGCAACACAACCCTGATCAAGTACCTTAATCCTGGTATTACATCAGATTGTCCTATCCAAATTCAGTTAGCCTCAATTGCCTGGGAGGAAGTGTATGAAGGGGTTGGTCCAGGTTCTGTTTTCGGGTTGCTTCGTCCTGGCGTTTGCCGTTGCCGGATTTGCCGTCGGCGTATCTCGCGCGATCGTGTATGATATACCCCCCGGATGAGTACGATGCCAAATTCGAAAGTCGACCGTCATCGGCTCCGTCTCCTGAAGACAGCGCTGCGATCGAATCCTACCGCCTTATGGGGGACACGCTGAAAGTCTTCGCAATCGGCCGCACTCTCAATTTTTCTTACGACGGTCTATGTTCACCACGATAACGCACCACGCGTCGTTCGCGTAACCGATTGCCGCACAAGGGGTCGGCGTCGGCCGTGCTGATCGTCCAACATCCGGCTTGCACCTGCAATACCGGTTTCGTATATTCGCGACGCCCGTGGGAAGCACTCTTTCCAGAACAATTCCCTGTCTGATGCTGTTATGATGAACACCGACAAAGTTGATACATTCAATGCGAAAAATAGGAGCTTACGATGTCCAACGGTGTGAAAATACGCAAATATGATTACGTCGAGTTTTATGTCGGTTCCGCCAAGGCGACCGCGTACTGGTTCGCCAAGGCGCTCAGCATGGATATCACCGGATATCTCGGTCCGGAGACCGGCGTTCGGGACCGCGTCTCTTACTACCTCACCAAGAATGACCTGCAATTTGTCGTCACGTCGGCTGTCCAGCCGGGCACGTGGGATGTCCTCGGCTTCGTCAACCTGCACGGCGACGGCATTAAACGGTGGGCGGTCGAGGTGGACGATGTCGATGCTGCTTTCAAGTTCGCGACCCAGCACGGCGCCGTGATGGTAGAGCGGCCACATCGCATCGAGGATGACAAAGGGTATGTCGAGAAAGCCGCCATTCGGCTCTACGATGACACCGAACTCGTGTATGTCAACCGCGACAACTACAAGGGCATCTTTCGCCCCCGCTACTGCGCACCGCGACAGGAGATTGAGACATCCGCGCTGGACACCAAGCTCCAGAATATCGACCATATCGTGGGCAATGTCCGCGAAAACGAGATGAATCTCTGGGCGGACTATTTCAACAAGACCATGAATTTTGAAACGTTCGTCGATTTCAAAGCGGGCGATATCGGTACGAAGTATTCGGCCCTCCTGTCCAAGGTCGTGCGGACGAAAGACAGCAAGATTCGTAATCCGATCAACGAACCGTTTGAGGGTCTCAAAAAGTCGCAAATCGAAGAGTATATCGAGCAGTACAACGGCTCCGGCGTTCAGCACATAGCTATCGCCACCGACGACATCGTTACTTCAATCGCGAATCTGCGCAAAAACGGCGTCGAGTTTTTGACCGTCCCGGATACGTATTACGATAAGCTGCGCGAGCGCAAAGACCTGAATATCGACGAAAGCATTGACGACCTTCACAAACACGGCATTCTCTGTGATAAGGAGAGCGACGGCTATTTGCTGCAGCTGTTCACGAAGCCAACCGGGGATCGCCCGACATTCTTCTTTGAGTTCATCCAGCGAAAGGGCAACAGCCAGGGATTCGGTAAGGGTAATTTCCAGGCGCTGTTTGAATCCATCGAGCTGGATCAGAAACTCCGCGGCAATCTCGAGCGAGAGCCGGAAGACGTGATGCCGCCCTGCTGACGGCAGCGGCGTCTGTGATCGATCACGGATGAAGCAACAGAAGCCAAACATGAGGAGGAATATATAACATGCCGTTCTATCATAAGCTGGGAGACATACCGCGGGTCAAACATACGGCGTTTTTGAAGCCGGATGGAAAGTCGCTGTATCGAGAAGAGCTGGTTTCCAGCAAGGGCTTCTCGGGCATTTACTCGAACCTGTACCACATACACCTGCCGACCGAGTTGAAAAAATCGCGACCTCTTCCGCCGCGGAAGAATGTCGATTGGCCCGAGGCGCCGGTTCTCTGGATGCACTTCTTCACCGACAAGATGCAGTCCAAAGGCAACTTCATTACGGCACGTAACGTGTTCCTCCGCAACCCGCACTGCATTATTTCGACGGCCCATCCGGGTGAGGACACCGATGATTTCTACCGTAATGCGTACGGGGCCGAGTACGTTTTCATCCACCACGGCTCCGGCACATTCCTGAGCGAGTATGGTAAGATTCGGTTTGAGCCCGGTGATCAGTTCATCATTCCCCGCGCCGTAACGCACCAGTTCAAATTCGACACGTACGGCGGGAACAAGATGCTCATAGTCGAGTCGGATACCGCCTTTGAGATTCCGAATCACTACCGCACCGATTATGGTCAGTTCGCCGAGCATGCGCCTTACGCCGAGCGGGATTTCAAGCCGCCGCAGGAAATCGAGCCGCAGGATGAAGCCGGCGAGTTTCGCGTTGTCCTGAAGGCCGGCGACAAGTACTTCGAGCATATCGTGCCCCACCACCCGTTCGATGTCGTCGGATGGGACGGGTATCTCTTCCCGTTTGCCTTCAATATCAGGAGCTTCCATCCCAAGGTTGGCCGGATTCATCTGCCGCCGCCGGTTCACCTGGTATTCAAAACCGGTCATTTCATAATGTGCAATTTCAATCCCCGTCCGTTTGACTGGTATCCAAACGCCATTCCGGCGCCTTATTACCACTCCAACATCGACAGCGACGAAGTTCTGTACTATGTCGAGGGAGATTTTATGTCCCGAAAGGGCGTAGAAGAGGGCTCCATTACGCTGCACCCCGGAGGCATGCCACACGGTCCGCAACCCGGGAAGACCGAGGAGTCGATTGGGGCCAAAGGGACCGAGGAGTACGCAATCATGATCGACACCTACAGCCCGCTCAGGCCGACGCTTAATGTGCGAAAAACGCTCGACGAAGGTTACGCGCAATCCTGGCTGGCTGAATAGGGAGCTAGTTTTGCCACGCATTTTCATGACGACATGCTGGCGGTAACCCTGATTTTGTAGTATACTGAGGTAGAGCAAATTGTCCATTAACCTCGAGGAACCGATGATTCGCATACCGCCCCACACCCGGAATTTGAAGCCCTACAAAGCAGGCAAACCGATCGAAGAACTGGCTCGGGAGAAGAAACTCTCTCGCATCGTCAAGCTGGCATCTAACGAGAACCCGCTGGGCACATCGCCGAAAGCGCTGGCCGCGCTGGCCGATGTTAGCGCCAGTGTAAGCCTTCACCGCTATGTAGATCCGGCCTCCACGGATCTCGTCTTGAAGCTAGCGGAGAAGACCGGACGGGCGCCAAACGAAATCATCTGCGGACACGGCACCGATGCACTGCTGGCGTATATCATCAACGCGTTCACCGTTGAGGGGGACGAAATTCTCACTTCGCGGGGCACGTTTATCGGCATATATGTGAGCATCGATAAACTTGCCCGGGGCGTCAAGCAGGTGCCGCTGAAGGAGTATGCTTTCGACCTCGACGCTCTCCTCGATGCATTATCCGAAAGCACGCGAATTGTCTACCTGGCCAATCCCAACAATCCGACCGGCACCATGTTTACTGCCGATGAATTCGAATCGTTCATGGCAGGTGTTCCGCGCGACGTGCTGGTCATACTGGACGAGGCGTACTGGACATATGCCGGTGACCGGCCTGATTATCCCGACGGACTGCGGTACAATTACGAGAATTTGATTGTCACGCGCACGCTCTCGAAAGCGTATGGACTGGCCGGTCTCAGGGTCGGTTTTGCCGTCGGACCGGAATACCTTATCCATGAGCTGTACAAAGTGCGGCTGCCGTTCGAACCGAATGAACTTGCCCAAATCGCCGCCATGGCCGCGCTGGATGACGACGAATTTCTCGAGCGAACTGTCGAAACGAACCGTGCCTCATTGAAACAGATTCAGTCACGACTCGACGACCTGGGCATTCGCCATGTCCCGACGGCGGCTAATTTCATCATGATGGTTATGCCTTCCGAGCAATTCGCCGCAACATTCTTCCAGGAATGCCTCAATCGAGGATTGATACTCCGCCATCTGGTTTCCTTCGGGATTCCCAACGCCGTCAGGATTAATTCCGGCACTGAGGATGAAACCAATTTCGCGATGGACATCATTGAGGATGTCTACCACAAACTGTCAAAGAAACTGCAGACGGAAAAGACCCCATAGACAGAAGGACTCTTGAATGAAGCTGGTATCGTTTCTGACGCCTGAGAAAGAAGAGAAATCAGGATTACTTGTTGACGATAAAGTTTATGACTTGCAGGCAAGCGCCGCCAAAATCAATATCGATTTGCCCGATAATATGGCGGCTTTTTTATGGGGTGGGGAACCGGCGATGGATCTTGCTCGAAAAGTGAATGAAGCGGCCTCCGACAGCAAAGTGGAACCGGTGTGGGACCGGGCCTCCACGCAACTGCTCTCCCCCGTGCCGCATCCAACATCTTGCCGCGACGCCTACGCGTTTCGGCAGCATGTAGCCACCGCACGCCGCAATCGCGGCGTTGACATGATCCCCGAGTTCGATCAATTCCCGGTCTTTTATTTCACCAACCATAACGCGACTTTCGGAGAAGGCGATATTTTCCTCGAAGCGGATCATTTCCACCGGCTGGATTTCGAATTGGAATGTGCCGTGGTTATTGGTAAGCAAGGCCGCAACATAGCGGCCGAGGACGCTGACTCGTACATCGCCGGCTATATGATTCTCAACGATCTGTCAGCGCGGCAATTGCAAATGGAAGAAATGAAGCTCAATCTCGGACCTGCAAAAGGTAAGGACTTCGCCAACACCTTTGGCCCCTGGCTGGTAACGGTCGATGAACTGGAGAATAAGAAGATAACGACATCGAGCGGCGACAAGTATGACCTGCGCATGACCGCCTACCACAACGGAAAGCTTGTTTCCGACGGTAACCTGAAAGATATGAACTGGACATTCGCCGAGATTATCGAGCGCGTGTCCTACGGAGTGGACATATTTCCCGGCGATGTGATTGGTTCAGGTACGGTAGGGACCGGATGCTACCTTGAGCTCAATGGGACCCGGGCGCTTCAGGCAAAAGAAAAGGGCGAAGAATTCTCGCCGACCTGGCTGAAGGACGGTGATACGATCGAACTCGAGATTGACAGCCTCGGCCGCCTCAAGAACCGTCTGCTGAAATCGGCGGATAATTACTCCATCCTGGCGAAAAAGAAGAACGTGTGACGATATGCTTGATTTTGAACCAAAAGACCGGCCGAGACGAGAAGTACATCAGATTCTTCTGGGAGGTGTCGGACCACGTCCGATCGCGCTGGTATCGACTCTGTCGAAGGCGGGTACCAGAAACCTGTCGCCGTTTTCGTTCTTTAATGCTTTTGGCGCCAATCCGCCGACAGTCGCCTTCTCCGCTTCCCGCCGTGGCCGGGACGGCAGTTTCAAAGACACCTATGCAAATTTGGTGGACACCAGGGAGTGTGTCATTCAAGCGGTGACGTATTCAATGGTTCAGCAGGTCAACCTGGCCTCCACGGAATATCCATCGGATGTTGATGAATTCGTCAAGAGCGGACTGACCCCGATCCCTTCGGATATCGTCAAGCCTTTCCGGGTCCAGGAATCACCTTTTCAGATGGAATGTGTCCTGAGCAAGATGGTGTCTCTTGGCGATGGTCCGGCATCCGGCAATCTGGCGATCTGCGAGGTGGTCAAGTTTCACGTCGCGGAAGACATCATTCTGAACGGGGTCATCGAGCCGGATCTCATTGACCTGGTCGGTCGAAACAGCGCGGACTATTATACCCGGGCCAGCGGGAAGGCGATATTCGCCGTCGCCAAGCCGATAACCGGACATCTCGGAGTCGGCTTTGACCGGTTGCCTGAGCAAATCAAGGTGTCCCATATTCTGAGCGCAAACAATCTTGCACAGCTTGCCAACGCCGAGACGATTCCAGACGCCGATCGGGTCATCTCATTCATCGAGGAGCAGCCGGAGAGCGACCCGGACGAGGGCGCTTTCTATCGCTATTTGCGGCTCGCCAGATACCAGGAGATGCTGTCGGTGGCGCTGGCACTCGAACGAGCCGGCCATCCAAAGGCCCGCACGTTCCTGGAGCAGACTATCAAGTTTGCGCTCGACGAGAACAACCTTGAATTTGCCTGGAACGTTGTCGTGTATCTAACAATGGCCCGCCCCGGTTGATATCTCGTGTCTCGTTTACGCTCAGCATACTAAGAGGGAGCATTCATGCCGGAACCTCTCTGGACACCGTCGTCCGACCGCGTCGCCAACACTCAACTCACGGCGTACACCCACTTGCTGAACAAACAATTCGGTTTGTCCTTAGCTTCGCCGCAGGAGTTGTACCAGTGGTCGGTTGACAATATCGATACTTTCTGGGAGTCCATGTGGGAATTCTCCCGGCTCGTTCACTCCCGAAAATACGATAGCGTCCGGACCGGTGTGGAAATGTTCGGCACAAAATGGTTCGAGGGAGCGCGACTCAACTTTGCCGAGAACCTGCTGAGATACCGCGATGACCGCACCGCCCTGATCGGCCAGTCCGAGGATGGTACATCCTCCCAGATAACATACGGTGACCTTTACCGACGGGTGGCATGTTGTGCGGAGGGACTGAAGCGGCTCGGCGTGCGGAAAGGTGACCGCGTAGCCGGATATATCACGAACATTCCGGAGGCAATTATCGCGATGCTGGCGACTACCAGTATCGGGGCTATCTGGTCCTCCACCTCACCCGATTTTGGGTTCAAGGGTGTCTTCGATCGTTTTGGCCAGATAAAACCGAAGGTGTTGTTCACAATTAACAGTTACCAGTACAATGGTCGACAGTTTTCAGCACTTGAACGAATCAATCAGTTGACCCGTGAGATTCCTGAGATCGAGAAGGTCGTGCTCATTCGGTCCCGTGACCAAAGATCCATATCGGCTGTCGAGAATGCTATGACATGGGAGGAGCTGCTGGACAGCGACGCAACCGAAATCGAATTCGAACAGGCGCCGTTCGACCATCCCGTATACATAATGTACTCATCTGGAACCACCGGCATACCGAAGTGCATCGTTCACGGAGCCGGCGGCACGCTACTCCAGCATTATAAGGAACATGTCCTCCATACCGACCTTCGCCGGGAAGATGTTATCACCTACTTCACGACCTGCGGCTGGATGATGTGGAACTGGCTGGTGAGCGCCTTGCAGGTCGGTTCAGCTATTTTCTTGTACGACGGCAGCCCGTCGCACCCAAATCTCCATGTTTTGTGGGAGGCAATCGAGGGCGAAGGCATCTCCGTTTTCGGTACCAGCCCCAAGTTCCTGAGCAGTTGCCAGAATATGGGACTCGAGCCCGGCACGGACCATGATCTGTCGTCGTTGAGAGCAATCCTGTCTACCGGCGCTCCCTTGTCCCGGGACAACTTTGCATGGGTGTACTCCGACGTCAAATCGGACCTTCAGCTGTCGTCGATATCCGGGGGAACCGACATCATTTCCTGCTTCATGCTCGGCAACCCGAACCTGCCGGTCTATTCGGGTGAGATTCAATGTCGAGGACTGGGGATGAAGGTCGAGACCTACAACGACAAGGGTGAAAGCGTTGTCGATGAGGTTGGCGAGCTGGTTTGCACAGCCCCGTTTGTTTCCATGCCGGTCCACTTCTGGAACGACCCTGACGGTCGTAAATACCACGCGGCTTACTTCGAGGATTTTCAAGGTGTCTGGCGGCATGGAGATTACATCAAGATCACGCCCCGTGGAGGCGTGATTGTTTATGGTCGTTCCGATGCTACCCTTAACCCCGGGGGCGTTCGAATCGGTACGGCCGAGATTTATGCCCCGGTCGAGGCGATGGAGGAGATCGAGGACAGCCTCGTTATCGAGTACAAACCCAACGGCGACAGCCGAATCGTGCTATTCGTTGTCCCCTCTGCCGGCGTAGCGCTTACAGACGAATTGCGGGACAAAATCAGGGCCACTATCCGCGAGCAGCAGACGCCGCGTCACGTACCGGCGGTTATCCTGCCGATAACCGCCGTGCCCCACACGTTGAACGGTAAAAAAGTAGAAATGGCCGTTGCGCGAATCATGCACGGGCTTGACGTGCCCAATCGCGATGCCCTGGCCAATCCGGAATCCCTGGATCAGTTCCGGGAGCTGCGTGAACTGCTCAGGATGTAGGCAGGAACACCCTCAGTGCCCGCCTTCCCCGGCTCGCTTTCTTCGGGAAACACTTGCGCTCACCGGCTTGTTATTGTACCATGGATAGTGGACCAATTCGGTAAATGATATCGAACCACAGCCGGTGTTCCTGCCGAACAGCCGAAAGGAAACTGTCATGAAACAGTTCGATCAAAGAAACCGCGACCGGCACTTGAAAGCCGCCGGCCCGGCCGGGGCCGGATCGACGCCGGCTGATGGCACGGAAAAACCTGCCTGGGAAAAGCTGAACAATCCAATCATTGACACCCTGCCTAACTACCTGAAGCAGTTCATTGTCGACCAGAATTACACCAGCTATACGCCGGTTGACCACTCCGTCTGGCGCTACATCCTTCGCCAGAACCACGAATTTCTGAAAAAATACGCCCACCTGATATACTTTGAAGGTCTCGAAAAAACCGGTCTTGAAATTGAGCGAATTCCCAGCATTCAGGAGATGAACCAGATTCTTGGCAAAATCGGCTGGGCCGCCGTGTCCGTTAACGGATTTATTCCCCCCGCCGCTTTCATGGGCTTCCAGGCTCACCGGGTGCTTGTTATCGCATCGGATATGCGCCAGATCGAACATATCGAATACACTCCCTCTCCGGATATTGTCCATGAGGCTGCCGGTCACGCGCCGGTGATAGCCGACCCGGAGTACGCCGAGTACTTGCGCCTGTTCGGAGAGATCGGCGCCAGGGCGATGTCGTCCAAGAAAGACTTTGAACTGTACGAGGCTATCCGAAAACTCTCTATTTTGAAGGAAACTCCGGGTACACCTCAGGAGCAAATCGACGAGGCTGAAAAAGACGTCCACTATAAGCAGGACAATCTCGGCAAGCCCTCGGAAATGGCTCAGCTCAGCCGGCTACACTGGTGGACCGTGGAATTTGGGCTTATCGGTGATCTTGAAAATTACAAAATATACGGCGCCGGGTTGCTTTCATCGATTGGGGAGTCGTTTCGATGCATGACGCCAAAGGTCAAGAAGATTCCATACACGCTCGACGCGGTTAACTACCCTTTCGATATCACGTCTGAGCAGCCCCACCTGTTCGTCACGCCGGATTTCAAGCACCTGATCAATGTACTGACCGAGTTCAGCAAAACCATGGCGTACAAGGTCGGCGGATTGAACGGGATCCGCAAGGCAATCGAATGCGAAAACCCGTCCACGTGTGTCTTCAACTCCGGTCTTCAAGTATCCGGGATTTTTTCCGACATGCTGACTGACGAAAAAAACCATCCCATATACATTAAGACTGCCGGACCTACCCAGCTGGCGTGGCGCGGCAAGGAACTGCCCGGTCATGGTAAGGACTACCACAGCGGCGGTTTCGGGTCACCGGTCGGGAAGCTGAAGGGAATCGACAAACCGCTCGAGGTAATGTCTGAATCGGAACTTGCCGATATCGGCATCGAGCCGACGCAGACAATAAGGCTTGAGTTCGAGAGCGGTGTTGTCATCGAGGGGCGGCTCGGGCGAGTTGATCGTAAAGACGGCAAAGTTGTCCTCATGACTTTCCTTGACTGTTCCGTCACATATCGTGGCGAAACGCTATTCCAGCCATCGTGGGGCGCCTATGATATGGCCGTCGGTGAAAGCGTATCCTCCGTGTTCGCCGGCGCCGCCGACAAGGATGCCTACGAAGAACCGTCAATGGTGTCCAGGACACGGACGGTGAAAATAGACTACACGCCGAAGCAACGAGAGCTTCACAAGCTATATCAGACTATTCGCGACTGCCGCGAAAGACTTATTTTAGATGATGTCATTCCGGCCGTGTGGGATGAGTTGAAAACAAATCACCCGCGCGACTGGCTGCTTCCGCTCGAAATCGTGGAACTGCTCACTAAATCAGGAAAGCATCCGGAAATCGGGGCTGAGATCAAAGACCGCCTGACCTCCCGCGCTGAAAAAGAACCGGCGTTGACTAAGGTCATTCGCGACGGCCTCGAGCTTGCCCCCAGGGAAATAAAACCGTATAGGATCGACTGATGGAAAAACTGACCGAAAAACACTGCGTACCATGCGAGGGCGGCGTTGACCCGCTCACCAGGGACCAGTTCGAGGTTTACCTCGAGCAACTGAGTAAGTGGAACGTTATTGAAAATGACAAGAAAATCGAGCGACAATTTGAGTTCAAGGATTTTCGCGGCGCGCTGGAGTTTGTCAATAAGGTCGGGGCAATCGCTGAAGAAGAAGGTCACCACCCCGACATCTTTGTCCATGACTGGAATAAAGTGCGTATCACCCTGTGGACTCATGCCATCGGTGGATTGTCGATAAACGATTTTGTTGTCGCCAGTAAAGTGGACAGGATTTGAGTTAGACTCGGGCCGGCAGCCGGTCTACATGGGACCGGCAATATTGCCTATATTGATTGAGTCGACCGAAACATCAGATGGCCGTTCCAACGCGTACACAACCGCACCGGCCACTTCTTCCGGGTCAAGCATTCTTTCTTCGGACCACTCCCCGGACACATTCTCCCACATCTCAGTGAGTGTGGCGGCAGGATAGATATTCACGACACGTACCCCCAGCGGTCTCAACTCTTCCCTGATACTCCGGGAAAACCCCTCTATCGCAAACTTGCTCATACAGTAACTGCTCCAACCCGGGAATCCGACTTTAGCCGCGATCGAAAGGATATTGACGATGGTAGCGCCGGACGGCATCAGGGGAAGCAACCGACTGCAGAGCAGAAACGGCGCGGTAACATTTATCGCCAGGGTTTGCTGCCACTCTGCCGGCGTAATTTCCGCCAGAGGCTTAACAATTGCTATCCCGGCGTTGTTGATCAGTCCGTGCAACGGCCCCGCCCCGACCGCCTCGATGACCTCCTCGACACCGCCGACAAGTGCGAGGTCTGCCACTATCACTGAGGTCGAAGCTCCCTGCGCCTTTACTAGTTCGGCTGTCTCTTCCAGCGCGGAGCGGTCGCGACCGTGAAGCAGCAGCTTTCTGCCTTCTCGAGCCAATTTTCCGGCGATTGCCTGGCCTATTCCCCGGCTCGCTCCGGTGATCAGGTATTGCTGAGTATTCTCTGTCAAAATCTCTCGCCCGGTCGTTACGAATTGACTTCTCGGCGAAGCGTGAAACGATTGTTCGGAGTCTCCCAGAGTCGAAGCCGGTGAAGAGAATCACCGACGACATTATCGATCCTGGGCCAGAGTATGTTAATCATATTTTCGCTGGTGCTGGGCTTCTCGTTGAAATCTTCCGTATCGAAATCGAGGTGCTTGAATTTCCAGGATGTGATGGCGGTGTCCACTCCCTTAACGAGCTGATCGAGCGGGTATAACGCGCCACTGCGTTCGTCCAGCTCACCGCCGATAGTAGCCTCCAGGCAGTATAAGTGGCCGTGTCCGTTGGGGTTATTGCACTTCTCGTATATCCGCCGGTTCTCGGCTTCGCTCAAAAGAGG
This sequence comes from uncultured Ignavibacteriales bacterium, assembly GCA_964396245.1. Taxonomy (GTDB): domain Bacteria; phylum Zixibacteria; class MSB-5A5; order GN15; family FEB-12; genus CAYNEO01. Next base: position 7,616 of record CAYNEO010000033.1, on the reverse strand, counting down.
GCTATGGAGCCGATGCGCGGCGTTAAATCCGGCCTTTACTCCCATGTAAAACTGACCACTTCCGTGGTATTCCGCGAAGAAGTCGCTTCTCTCGTGTAGTCGCACTCGTTTCAGCGGCAGACTGCCGGCCAGTTTGGTCCAGATATAGCGGGACAGGTTTTCCGTAGTCACGGGTCGGCTCTTGAGGTCGGCAATATCGGTGCTCAGGTTCTTGTGGTCGAGCAGCTCACGGAGGTCGCGAAGGATAGCGTCGGCCTCTATGTCATTGACTATCATGCCGGTATCGGAACTTACCGGCCCCTCAAGGGAAATCCGAAGCTGATAGCCATGGCCGTGTCCGCCCGGTTCTGCCGCGATCCCGAAAAGCCTTCGGTTCTCCTGTTCGGAGAGCAGGGGCGAGAATGTCCGCCTTGCGGCGGAGAATTCCATGCAATAATGAGACTCCACCCGACCGTCGGCATAAGCCGTCGCCGCCCGCGACGGGCTCTCGGAGAGGTGGCAGACGACCGGCCGAGCCTGTTCGTCGGCAAACAGCGGTATGGCTTCCTCGAGAAGTCGTGTGGCGATATTCTCGGGAGTTGGCTGCAACGAATTGAAGGGAGCGGTGTCAAGGTTGAGAAACTTGTGGTCGTAACGGACATTAAGGAACGAATTGATGCGCTCCTTGATGTCGGTCACATTTATGACCATCCCGGTCTCCGGGTTGATATCCCCGTGAAAGACAAAGTACGCTACGTAGTTTTGCCCGTAGCCGTGCTCGGTGCCGGCAGCCGGTCCGAATACGGCGGCATTCTTCTCCGCCGACCAGCCAGGATTGTGATACCGATGGGACGCTGAAAACTCGAATCGTTTGCTCAGTGTCAGGTACATGTCACGATCGCTTTCCTTGAGGGCGGTGTGGTTAATCGCACTTGCTGTTGACCAGGCTGAAGAACTCGGCTCGGGTGGAAGGATCCTCGTGGAATTCACCCAGAACGCAGGAAGTCGTCATTATCGAATTCTGCTTCTGCACACCCCGCATCATCATGCAAAGATGCTTGGCCTCGATCACCACCGCGGTACCCCTGGCCTCGGTGTACTTCTGGACGGTATCGGCAATCTGGCGGGTCAACGATTCCTGTATCTGGAGGCGCCGCGCAAAAACATCCACGATGCGGGCCAGTTTTGATACGCCGATGACCTTTCCGTTCGGGATATACGCCACGTGCGCCTTGCCGATAAACGGCAGCAGATGATGCTCGCACAGGGAATACAATTCAATATTCTTGACCAGGACCATCTCGCTTGTATCCGACTCGAAAATGGCATTATTGACAACTTCGGCGATATTTTCACGGTAACCCCTGGTAAGGTACTCAAACGCCTTGGCCGCACGTTCCGGGGTCTTGCGCAGCCCCTCCCGGGTTAAATCCTCGCCTATCTGCTCGAGCATCTGCTTGAATAGCTCTTCCATCTGGTGCTATGTCCTTTAGTGTTTTAAGGAAAGGTTAGAAACTGTTCACGATTCGTAAACACTAATATGGGCAGAAAAGATCGCTGAATCAACCGGGCTTAAGATTTTTCTTGCCTTCGGCGAAAAAATGGGGCACATTAACCATGTTGTTGCGTTAGACAGTCAAGCAGCTGTTTCGGCGTTCCTTTCGATCAGCGGCAAAATCGGCCGGCAACGGAACGCGCTCACCAACAGCCCTTTCTTCATGAACAGCAAACAGCTAGAAACCTGAAAAAAACGGGGAAATAGCGTTCGGGGTATGGTGTTTATGAGGATCGGACCGCGATTTCAAGTCCGCCGACCTAATAACTACAATTCAGTCGATGTTCATTCAAATCTGGTTATATTGACCGCAGCGGTCAAAAAAGCAGGGAAAAACCTCTTTTCTGACCAAAAAAATTCGAGTCCCAATAATAGATTTATTCTGTCCGATATTGATGTCGTAACAAACTATGGATCAAGACCTTGCGTCGAGTCAATGGTGGCCTTCTGGCGATTGGCGCGGCACCGGCACAATTCAGGTGAAAAATATCACGATTTCTGCTTGCTTCTTAAAAGGCAGCACGATAATATGGGCCGAAAATGACAATACAATGACATTTTACATACACTCAGAGGTGATTCATGACCAAAATCGACCGGCTCGGTAGCTTGAGAAGCACCTGTCTCCTGCTGGCGGTTTTCCTCATCCTTCTAGCACCTTCACTATTGGCTCAGTCAAGCGGACCCGATGACGAGACCTGTCTGATGTGTCACGAGGGGATGGATCAGACCCTTCTGGTCCATGAGCTGAGCTCGGAGGTTAAGGACGCCAAAATTGAGATCAAGTGCACGAGTTGCCACGAAGGCGGTGCCGCGCATGTCGACAATCCCTCACCTGAGACCATCGGTAACCCGGGCAATATGGTGAGCCAGGGCGTCTTCGCAACTTGCACCAAGTGCCACCAGCCGCACATGGAACTGGATAACATCGGTTTTGATCCCCATGTCAGCGAGAATTTCTCCTGCACATCCTGCCACAAGATTCATAATGGCAACCAGGAGGACCTGCTTCTGGACGAATACGCCAATTTCTGCGGGGATTGCCACGTGAGTGTGGTCAACGAATTCCAGCGCAATTCGAACCATCCGCTCACGGACGGCAACGTGACCTGTCTCAGCTGCCACGTCTTTACGGACAAGAATGAGCCCGATTATGGACACGGCGCCGACGCCAACTGCTACAAGTGCCATGCCGAGTATGGCGGCCCGTTTCTCTATAATCACGACGCTACCAGTTCATTTATCCCGCAGGGCGAGGGTTGTACGGCCTGCCACATGCCGCACGGGAGTCCGAACGAGCGGTTGCTGAAGCAGCCCGGAAACGGGTTGTGCACCCAGTGCCACGGCATTCCGCCGGGACACTTGACAGTACACGATGGCATCGGGAGCAAGTTCGGCTGCGTTGACTGCCACACCGGTATCCACGGTTCGTTCGACAATGCCAAACTGCTGGATCCTAATCTCGGCTCCAAAATCAGCATCGGTCCGTCAACCTGCTACTGCCATAACGTGGATAATTAAGGAGGGTGACCATGAAGATACGAAAGATAATGAAGATCTTGGCGGTACTCTCCTTGCTCGCCGTCCTGGGCGTCAGCGCCAGTGGATCCGGATTCAAAGGCACTGCCAAACTGGGCTGGGTGCTGATGGATATTGACGGCAACCAGAGCGTGTACCAGCCAACTTACAATCTCTACGAAGGTCCGTCGTTCTCTCTCGAGAGATTCAATTATCGCTTCGACAACGGCGTACAGTTCTTTGGCAACCTGAGAAACCTGACCCTCAACAATCGGAATGCCGTGCTCAATGTGATGAAGCCGGGTATGTTCGGCGTGAGTTTCACCAACAACCAGTACCGCCGTACATATACCTTCGACGGTGACCGGTTTACCCGTCGCAACCAGACGATGGGCGACGTATGGTTCCAGCCGATCGAGTATGTCAAGATATTCGGTGGATATGGGATCACCAACAAAGAGGGTGATCTGGTCAGGCTGTATGACATAAGCGACCTGACAACCCTCACGAATTTTGACTACAAGCAACAGTACTACAATGCCGGCGTGAAACTTGGCTACGAGCGCAGCTATCTGCAGGCGGAATACCGCGGCTCGACATTTTCGGACGAACTGAACGAGCTCGGCGACCGCAACTATAACCGTTTTCGCGTGACAGCCGTAACGCCGGTGCCCCGTTACGAGAAGAACTTCATTCTCAACGGCGGTTTCCAGCACTACACCAACAGGGTCGAGAATCGCGATGATACCCTCTCAGCCAACACCGTCTGGGGCGGGGTCCGTTACTATGACCGGATGGGCTTTTTCGGACGCTACAGCTTCATCTGGGATCGCGCCCACCGTACGACTGACCTGACATCGACCGACAACATCACTCATTCGGTGTACGCCGGTCGGAACTGGCTCGGCATCGGCGGTGCGACCGTAGGGTATCATTGGAAGACCAATGACGACGCCACCTATGAGCTACGAACTAACAGCTACTTCTTCTCCGGCTGGGTTCAACCGATCACGGACGTGAGAGTTCGAGCCGGGTTTGGTACGGACAACATGGAAGTGCAGTCCGGACGTACGCTGACCGGTGACCGCGACTACACCAGGTTCTGGGGATCGGTCCAATACAAGTACAAGTATGGTACGGCGCGTTTCAAGGCGGAAAGCCGCCAGGTTGATAACGACGATATCTCCACGAGTACGGATTACCTGAGACTTGCGACCGACGTATCGGCCACTTACGACAAATACGGCACAGTGACGGTGGCGTATGCATATCTGGACGGCGATTACGACAATACCAACGGCAGTTTCGATTTCAAGCAGCATGTCCTGAGCTGGAACCTGCTGAGTGTCGAACGCTGGAAAGCCCAGGCCGGTTTCAGCGGCACATACTATCGGACCAAATGTGATCTCAACGTGGAGAGTTTCACCCTCAGTTTCCTTGGCCGCTACGAGTTCTGGCCGTCATATAAGATCGAGGTCAAGTACTCGGCATACAATTACGACAACCTCAATGATCGGTTCCCGGTATATACCCAGTATTATACCTCGAACGTCGTCGAGCTTAACCTGATCAAAGACTTTTAGTGACAGCTTACATTGATAGATAGCGAAGAAAAAAATGAAGCAAGAATCACATAATAATTCCACTGTCCGAAGGAGGGACATAATGGGAAAGGTTAAACTGCTAACATTTGCGCTTGTGGCACTGGCCCTGTTGCTGGCAGGTTGTGAGCGTGAGATCACGGGCAACGCGCAGGGAAATGAGGACTTCAGCGCTGTCAACTGCTTCACCTGCCATGCCGGTTATCTTGATGCCGCGCAAGGCGAGTGGGCTAACTCGGTTCACGCTTCGGGCGACAATGTCGACTACACCAACCGCGGCGGCGGCCAGGACTGCACCCGGTGCCACGATCAGCAGGGGTTCATTTACTTCCTGGCTAATGGTGAGCCGACTCCCACCCCGTTTGATAATCCGGCCGCGATCGGCTGCTTTACCTGCCACAACCCTCACGAGCTCGGCACCATGGCACTTCGCACCGACGCCCCGTTCACACTGCTGAACGGTGACGTGTTTGATCACGGCAAAGGCAATCTGTGCGCCAACTGCCACCACTCGCGTATCGACGCCAGCAGCATCAGCGCCGGCATATCTGTTTCGACATACTGGGGACCGCACCATGGACCACAATCAGATATGCTCAATGGTTCGAACGGCTTTGAATTCCCCGGTGAAGGATACACATTCGGCAGCTCGCCGCACCGGAACGCCGTACAGAATGCCTGCGTCGGTTGCCACATGGCCACCGCGGAGATACACGACGGCTATAAGGTGGGCGGCCATACATGGAACATGATGTACGAAGAAACGGGAAGCAGTCTCGTCGAGGTCTGCCAGGAGTGTCACTCCGACGCAGAATCTTACAACGTTGACTCTGCGCAGACCCATATCGAGGCCCTTCTTGAAGAACTGGGCACCGAACTTCAGAGTGTGGGGCTTTTCGATGCTACGAATCACCCGGTCAGTGGCAGCATTGCCGATCCGAATCTGGCTGGCGCCATGTTCAACTTCCTGATGGTCGAGGAAGACCGCTCAGAAGGCGTGCATAACTTCGATTACGCCCGCGATCTGCTGGAAGCCTCGATTGACTATGTGCAGAACAACCCGCCGGCGCCGACAGCGAGCAAACCGGTGACACTTCTGCCGTCACACTAACAATCGTCATTCCTCATTCTTTCTTATAGGAAAAGGCCCTCTCTCGGAGAGGGCCTTTTTTCGTATCACCGGATGCCTGACATTCAGTTCCGTAGTTGGCAGAATGTCAGCGGGGCATAGAAACAGGAATATCCTCCCGGCGGTACCTCAGATAGTAGATGTCCCGTCCTTCCTCACGCCATTTCTGTTCGAAAAAAGTCGGGATATAATCGGGGATGTCTGGTGCCTCACAGAACGGTTCACCGAGAGACCGTAATGACGGAACTTCACGACAATTCTCCACAACCCACTCGGCATACGGTCGGTAATCGGTCGCCACAACCAGATCACCACCGGCGCGGAGAACGCAGGCCAGGATTGATATAAAGTCCTCGGTCAGCAGGCGGTGCGGGATATGCCGCTCTTTCGGCCACGGGTCGGGGAACATGACATACACGCGATTGAACATCCCGCACCGGAAATATTTCGGCATGACAATCTGTGCTCGTCCCTGAATCAGGGTAATGTTCGTCAGTCCACGCCGCTCGATTCTTTTGATCAACTTGAAATGCCGCTTCTTGAGAAACTCGATTGCGACGAATTGCTTCTCCGGAAAACGCTCTGCCAGCGAAAACAGCAGATCTCCCCTCCCCGGCCCGATTTCGAGGACATCGCCCGTAACCCGATCCGGTTTTTCCGGGTAAAACAGGACCTCCCGACGCGACTCGTATTCGTATGGAAAATGCCTCATTACACTACTCTAGCACCATAGAAAAGTAGGGCGTGCAGCTAACCCCGCATTGTGCGGTTACGCTGTGGTGGGTGAAGATAATACAATCGCGACTTATTCGAAAACGCAAAATTGTCGACGGGCGACTTTTGGGCATTCAAACGTAGAAGGTAATGTTGCCTGATTGATTGATATCGGGTATATTTACGGTGCACGAAAGGGTGTCATGGAACGACGGGACTTCATCAAACAAACCGGTAAAGCTCTTGCCCTGGCCGCCGTGGCTGGCGGCACAGGCTGGGTATTTGCCGGTCGAGACACTGGTACAATCCGCGCCCCGCACATCAAGACGGGTTCCTTCGAGGTTCCGCACGACCCGGATCTGCCTCGTCTCGCACTTGCCCGGAATGAAGATCACCTTGCGGCATTGAGATCATCGCTCGATGCCGTGGGCGGCATCAAGCGTTTCATCAAACCGGGCGAGCGAGTGACGATAAAGCCAAATATCGGCTGGGATCGCACCCCGGAACAGGGCGCCAACACCAACCCGCTGCTGGTGGCCGAAATGGTCCGGCAGGCGATTGCGGCGGGGGCGTCTGAAGTTATCGTCACGGATATCAGTTGCAATGACCCGCGGCGGTGTTTTCTTCGTTCGGGGATCCGTGATGCCGCCGAAAAAGCCGGCGCCAAAGTCATCCTGCCCGTGCAGGAGGATTTCATCACAACGAATATCAACGGTGAGTTGCTCACTTCGTGGCCCGTTCTCAAGTATTTTATCGAAACCGACCGGTTGATCAACATGCCGATCACCAAACAGCATTCGCTCTCATCGTGCACCATCGGGATGAAGAATTTCTACGGCATACTCGGCGGGCAGCGCCATCGCCTTCACCAGGAAATCGATCAGTCGATAGTCGATCTCGCCGCTTTCTGCCGTCCCACACTGACGGTTGTCGACTGCACGCGGGTTATGTTCCGCGGCGGACCAACCGGGGGATCGCTGGATGACGTCAGGAGAGAAGACTCTATCGTTTGCTCCACGGATCTGGTAGCTGCGGATGCCCGCGCCTGTGAATTTCTGGGGCTGTCCGCTGAGAGAGTAAACCATATCGTTCTCGCCGACAAAAGCGGATTGGGGACAAT
>CAYNEO010000032.1:0-41236 GCA_964396245.1 uncultured Ignavibacteriales bacterium | reverse complement strand
GGCGGAAATGGCATCGCTGACGGTGATCGAGAACGACAGCACGCCATGGCTTCGTCAGAGGATGAACAACCAAAATGTGTGGCAAGTAACGTTCCACGACGTCATGATCGATTACGCGGGATTGCCCAAAGACAGCCTCCGGAAATACTCACGGGATTTCCTCGTGTACATTGAACAAACGACAGGAAAACTGCTGAAAATCAAAGCCAAGTCTGTCGTTAGTCCATGGCCTTATGAACATCCGGCACCACCGGAGGAGATCGAAAGCTCGTATGCAGGGCGCATGGAGTTCGTTGACTTGCCGGACAGTCTGTACGTTCCATTCAGCGAGATACTGCGCAAATGCTACGCCACACCGTATCTGGCAGCTGAGTTGGAGGCTCTATATGTGGTGCAAAGTGATGAGCGATACAAGGAGCCCGTTATCAGGTGGTATGTCACGCTTCGCGGAACGACGCCCTCAGAGCCCTTCGGACCCGACAAGGATGCAGTTCCCATCGAACAGAGGACGTCGCTCACGATCTGTTTCGACGGCAAGACCGGACAGCGTCTCGGATCAGTGCTGCCGCCGATATGGTAGGACCGGGTCGCCCAAAGGAGAAATGAAGGGGGCTAATGCTCGCCCATGGGGCTGACGTGGTCCTCGAGGGCATCGTTGATATAGAGCATCTGGATGACGACAATGACGGTGACGGCGATAGGGGTCGCCAACAGCATGCCCATGATACCGAAAAGGGTGCCAAAGACGATTTGCACACTGAGCAACAGGGCGGGAGGAATTGAAACGGCTTTTTGCTGTATCAGGGGGGTAATGAGATAGCTTTCCAGCCCCTGGACCCCGAGGAATATGACGACGACCCAGATGGCGAGGCCGAAGCTTTCGGCCAGTCCGACGAGGATGGCGGGGATCATGGCGGCGGCCGGTCCAAGAATGGGGACAAACGAAAAGAGGGCGGCGATGGCGCCGAGAGTGACAGGGAGCGGCGCGCCGATGGCCCACAGCCCGGCGCTGGTGAGTACCCCGACGACGACCATGGAGCTGACTCTCCCGACGAGCCACCACCTGAGGGCGTTGCCGACGCCGGCGATGACCTCGCGACCGCGCTTTCGACGGGATATCGGGATGAGGTGAACGATGCTGTCGATGTAGAGGCCGGGCTGGACGGAGAGGTAGGTACCGACGAAGAAGACCAGGAAGATGGTGCCGATAGCGCTGAAGACGCCCGAGACGACCTGTTCTACCTGCCCGAGGATGGCGGTGCCGAGGGAGCCGACATCTTTGAGCTCGGTGACATGCTGAACGATCTGTTTCCCCCAGTCAAATTTGTCGAGCTCCTGCCGTATGTCGGCGAGACCGGCGCTGAGACGTTCGGTGAGTTTGCTTGCCTGATCGACGATACCGGGGCCGCCGAACCATGCGACGGAAAAGAGGATACCGGCAAAGGCGAGGATGACGAAGGTCAGCGAGAGGCCGTGGGGCACGGGGAGGCGCTCGGTGATCCATGCCGCGACGCCGTCGAAAAAGACGGCGAGAAGGACACCGGCGAACACGGACAGGAGGACGTGGTCGACTTTCTTGAGGACGAACACGAATATGACGAGGGCAGCGACCAGGGCAACGGCGGCCAGGGTCCGTTTGGTGAAGCTGAATTTTCGGACGTTATCGGTCATATTCATGGCGATCTCATCTGCCTCGTCTGAGCTTGGCGTTAACCATCACGGGCCACCCCGCCCGAAAGCTTTGAGTACCTGCCCTATAGTAACCGGCAGAAGGCTGAGAAGCAAGGCCACTATCCAGCCGTCGATGCCGGGCGGCGCGAGTCCGAGGACGCCGGAGAAGCCGGGGATGTGCACGGCCAGCACGAGCAGGGCCGAACAGAGCGCGAGGGCGCCGAGGACCCATTTGTTGCGGGTGATTTCATTGTAGAGGATGTGTGAACGGGGGCTGCGCATGTTGAAGACGTGCCAGAGCCTGCCGAAGGCGAGCGCCAGAAATGAGACGGTGACGGCGTCGGCGGCGGACATCCCCAGGATAATGATGGCGGCGCCGAGACCGCCGAGGGAGCTGACGGCGATGAGGGCGCCGAAGCCGCCGATGAAAATCCAGTGGGAACGGGCGAGGACGGGTTCTTCGGGATCGCGGGGCGGGCGTTGCATGATGTTCGGGTAGCCCTCCCCCACGCCGAGGGCCAGCGCCGGGAATACATCGAGGACGAAATTCAAGAAGAGAATTTGCAGGGGCAAGAGCGGCAGGGGGATATCGGCCAGCGACGCGGCGGCGACGGCAAAGATTTCGGCGACGTTTCCGGAGAGCAGATAGAGGACGAATTTGCGGATATTGCCGAAGATAACGCGGCCCTGTTCGACGGCGGTGACGATAGTGGCGAAAGCGTCGTCTTTGAGAATCATGTCGGCGGCCTCGCGGGCGACCTGGGTGCCGCGCTGACCCATGGCGACGCCGATGTCGGCTTTTTTGAGGGCCGGAGCGTCGTTGACACCGTCGCCGGTCATGGCAACAATGGAGCCGTTGCCCTGGTGAAGCGAGATCAGTTGCAGTTTCTCCGACGGGCTGACGCGGGCGAAGACGGCGGTGTTGATGAGTTCGGCACGCTCGCGGTCATCGAGTCGATCGATATCGTGCAGTCTCTTGCCCGGCAGGACGGTGATATCATCGTTCTCCGAGAGGCGGACGGCCCGGGCGACATTTCGGGCGGTGAGGGCCTGATCGCCGGTGACCATGATGACGCGAATGCCGGCTCGGCGACACTCGTCGATAGCGTCGGCGACGTCGTCGCGGGGCGGATCGAGAAAACCGACGAGGCCGACGAATGAGAGATCCTGGTAGGGGGTTTCGTCGGCTGACTGTGCCTCCCCGGTGGCAAGGGCGAGCACGCGCAGACCGTCTTCGGCCATCTGCACGTTGCGGTCGTTCCATTGGTCGCGGAGTTTGTCGTCGAGGTCGCGGGGACCATCGGCGGTCAAGACGCTCCGGCAATGTTCGAGGACGGCTTCGGGGGCTCCTTTGACGAGCACACGGAGGGTGTTGTCGAAGCGGTTGAAGGTGGCCATCATTTTGGTGTCGGAGTCGAAAGCCTCTTCCCTCTCTTCGGGGTGTTGCTCGAGCATCCCGGGTCGCTCCATGCCGGCGAGACGTCCTAATTGCAGGAGGGCGATCTCGACGGGGTCGCCGACGCCGCTCCCGTTTTGATCAGAGTCATCGGACTGCCGGAGGTCGGCGTTGTTGCAGAGGACGGCGATTTCGAGGGCGCGGGTGAGGGTGTGATCGTCGTCGGGGTCGACAGGTTGGTTGTCGCGCCGGAAGGCGGGTTGGGTCTCATTGTCGTTGACGCGGATTTCGCCGGAGTCAAGGAGCAGGCGGGTGACGGTCATTTCGTTTTCGGTCAGGGTGCCGGTTTTGTCGGTGCAGATAATGCTGGTGGCTCCGAGGGTTTCGACCGAGGCCAGGCGGTTGATAAGGGCATTACGCCGGGCCATGCGCATCATGCCGCGCGCGAGGGCGATGGTGGCGACGATAGGGAGACCTTCAGGGACGGCGGCGACAGCGAGGGCAACGGCGCTTTCGATCATAAGAAGGGTGTCTTTACCGCGGGCGATGCCGATTCCGGCAACGACGGCAGTCAGGGCGAGGGTGACCCAGACGAGGTTGCGTCCGAGACGGTCGAGGTGTTCTTCGAGCGGCGTAGCCTCGTCTTCGGCCTGCCGGACGAGTTCGGAGATGTTGCCGAGTTCGGTCCGCATGCCGACGGCGACGACGACAGCTTCGCCGCTTCCACGGGTGACGGCGGTCCCCTTGTAAAGCATGTTACGACGTTCCGCGAGGGGTGTGCCGCTTTCGACCGGGTCGATGTTCTTGCTGACGGGGACGGACTCACCGGTGAGCGCGGATTCATCGACCTGCATTTTCGAGGCCTCGATGAGCCTGATGTCGGCGGTGACGATGTCACCGCCATCGAGCAGGACGATATCGCCGACGACGAGTTGTTCGGCGGGGATTTCTCTGGCGGAGCCATCGCGGCGAACCACGGTGGTGACGCGGCTGAGTTCGCGGAGGGCATCCATGGAACGGACGGCTTTGAGTTCGGTGACGAAGCCGATGGCGGTGTTGACTATGATGGCGACTGCAATGGCGATACCCTCGACCCACTGCCCGAAGAAAAATGAGGCAATGGCGGCGAGGGCGAGCAGGCCGATGATGATGCTCTTGAACTGGGCGATGAGTATGGAAAAAGCGCTTCGCTGTTCGGCCTCCCGCAGGCGGTTGCGTCCGAATTTCTTACGGCGGGACTTGACGGTATCCGGGGTCAGACCGGTTTGCGGGTCTACCTGCAGTTTTTCCAGCACGTCCTCGGCCGTGAGTGTCCATGGTTCGGACGGCGGTGATGTATTTGACGCGGGCATTCATTTACCCATCAGCCCGATCATCCGTGATAATTCCGCGATGCTTGGTTCCAGCTGGCACGTTAGGACGACCGGGGCGGGATTGGTGTCGGGTCAGGGTTTCATCCGGTTCACTTTTTCGTCGATGCGATTAATGAAGCCGCGCGCATCGGCCTCAAACGGTCCCCAGTTTTCAGCGGTGACGTTTTCGATGGCGTCAATCCGTTTGTTGATTTCCGCTTTCCAGTTATTGAGGCTGTCGATTTTCGCCTGGAATTCCTCTGCGATTGGCCGGGTTGCGCCGGATGCTCGTTGCTGAAGGGTGTCGACGAGCGTATCGATGTTGCCGACGGTGGATTCCATGGAGATTCGCAGCTGGGCTTTCTGGACGGCGAGGTCCTTGGGCAGGAGTTTGCGCTCCTGACCGGAATTCGAGCAGCCCGCCAGAATCAGCGCCAGTGCGGAGAACAATATCAGGCTGACCCATATAACGCGTGATTTTTCTGTCATCGAGGTACCCTCCTCTGGTGAATCTACACTATGAAAACGGCGGACCGGGAATGATCCGCCCGCCGTTTTCGGTTCGATTTGCGGTTACTGTTTTTTTTCGTTCGGCGGCTTGGATACTTCCTTGAGGACATCGCCGCCTTCTTCTTTCGACGTTGACAACGCCAGGTCGCCGAGCGAGACGATTCCGGCCAGTTTGTCCTGGTCGTTCAGTACGACCACGCGGCGCACCCGGTTCTTTTTCATCAAATCCATGACTTCGCCGACGTCTTGATTTTCCTTGCAATAGGTAACGTCGGGGGACATAACGTCTCTCACGGTCATGGTTTTGGGGTCGCCGTTTTCGGCTACGACGCGCAGGGTGATGTCCCTGTCGGTGAGCATGCCGACGACTTTGTCGTTGTCCACGACCGGTAGCGCGCCGATGTTGAAGTTTTTCATTTCTTCGGCCGCCGTGTTTATGTTGTCGCCCGGATGTACCAGTTTGAGTCTGGTTGTCATAATGTCACGTACATGTGCCATGATTGGTCTCCTTTCCGTTTCTGTTGTTAGGTCAAAGTGGGATTTTTCCAGGAGCAGCCAGGATACAGAGCCTGTTTATAGAATAACACGTTGAGGTATGGATTGTTCATTTTGTCGCATGTATCGGGTATTCGACGGCCGTGATGAACGGCGTTACGACGGTCAACCAGGCGATTGATACGGCGTTTGACATCGAGTCCCTGCGCTGATACCTTATCGTCGTTGAACACGAACCAGACACAGATGAGGAACAGATGACTGACCTTAAAGACAAGATCGTGCTCATAACCGGAGCGTCGGCCGGGATAGGTGAGGCAACGGCGCGTAAATTTTCCCAGGCGGGAGCGAAAGTAATCATGACGGCACGCCGGTTGGAACGGCTGGAGAAGTTGAAAAACGAATTACCGGGGCCGGTGCTGGCTATCGAGCTGGATGTACGCGATCGCGGTGCGGTCGAGAAAGCAATCGCCGGTTTGCCGGATGAGTGGAAAGCGATTGATATACTGGTGAACAACGCGGGATTGAGCCGCGGCTTGTGGAAGCTGTACGAGGGCAATCCCGAGGGGTGGGACCAGATGATCGATACGAATGTGAAGGGGTTACTGTATGTCAGCCGGACGGTGATTCCGGGAATGGTGGAGCGGAAGCGCGGGCACGTGATCAATATCGGTTCGATCGCGGGACATGAGTTGTATCCGGGCGGGAATGTGTACTGCGCGACTAAGTTTGCGGTCCGGGCGCTGACCAAAGGGATGTTGATCGACCTGGTCGATACGCCGGTAAGGGTAACATCGATTGACCCCGGGCTGGTGGAGACGGAATTCTCGGAAGTGCGTTTTTACGGCGATACCGAACGGGCAAAGACAGTGTATCAGGGATACAAGCCGCTGGAGCCTGAGGATATTGCGGATGCTATCGTGTGGTCGGCGACGCGCCCGGCGCACGTACAGATTGCCGACATGGTCGTGCTTCCGACAGCGCAGGCGGGATCGATGGTGGTGCATAAGGAGCAGTAGACCGTATCGGTCTTCATCGGAGTCGACAAAGCAAACGGCCGGTGATTCTATGGGGTCATCGGCCGTGATTTATCAGAGTATCAGATTCGATTACAGGTCGTAGTACATCTGGAATTCGTACGGGGTCGGCCTGACGCGAATCTCGTTTACTTCTTTACGTTTCACCTTGATCCAGTTTTCGATCAAATCCTCGGTAAAGACGCCGCCCTGGAGCAGATAATCATAATCTTGTTCCAGCGCATTGAGGGATTTGTTGAGGGAAGTCGGCAACTGGTGTATTTTTGCGAATTCTTCCGGCGAGAGGTCCTCGAGATTGCGGTCGAGCGGCCTGCCGGGATCGATCTTGTTCTTGATTCCGTCGATACCGGCCATCAGCATGGCCGCGAAAGCCAGGTACGGGTTCATAGTACCGTCGGGCGGCCGGAACTCGAGGCGCATCTCTCTTGGGTCGCGCTGGTATCCGGGGATGCGGATGCAGGCGGTGCGGTTGCCGACGCCGTAGGTTCCGGCTACGGGGGCCTCGAAGCCGGGCACAAGACGCTTGAAGGAGTTGGTCGACGGGTTGGTGAAGGCCAGCACGGAATCGACGTGCTTGAGCAGGCCGCCGATGTAATGCAGGCCGATTTTGGAGAAGCGGGCGGGGCCGTTTTTGTCGAAGAATACGGAGCCTTTTTCATCGGACAGGTACTGGTGCACGTGCAGGCCGGAGCCGGGTTCATTGAAGAGCGGCTTGGGCATAAAGGTGGCTGATTTTTTGACGCGGAAGCACTCGTTCTTGATGATGTATTTGATCAGCATGGCGTTGTCGCCGGTCTTTTTCAGGGGCGTGAAGCTGACCTCGATTTCATGCTGTCCCCCGCCGCCGACCTCGTGGTGGTGGTATTTCAGGCCGATACCGACCGCGGCGAGCATCGCTGCTATTTCGGAGCGGAGGTTGTAAGTGCGGTCCATCGGCGGAGCGACATGGTAGCCGCGCTTGTACGGGATTTTATAGCCGAGACTCTCTTCGTCCTTGCCGGCGTTCCACTCTGCTTCGGCGGTGTCAAGCTGGTAGAAAGCGGTTTCGGGGCCATTGAAGAAATCGACTTTGTCGAAGACATAGAATTCGAATTCGGGCCCGAGGATGGCCTTCGTGCCTTTGACGGTTTTGGCGAGGTATTTCTCGGCATCGGACGCCACGCGGCGGGGGTTGCGGGAGTACGGCAGAATCTTCTCCTCGATTTCCATGATATCACCGATCATCGACAGGGTGGGACGCTCGAAGAAAGGATCGATGAAGACGGTGTCAACATCGGGAATGAGAATCATATCGCCGCGTTCGATGGATGAGAAGCCGGGCATGGAAGAGCCATCGACGCCGACGCCGACTTTGAAGAGGTTGTCGTTGAGTGAATCGACGGGCAGCGTGATGTGGCGCCAGGATCCGGGCAGGTCACAGAATTTCAAGTCGAGGAATTCGATATTCTGGTCTTTGATCAATTTTGTCAGCTTAGCGAGGGGCATCAGCGACTCCTTTCAATCACCGCGAGCATGAGAATTACTGCTGAGAAGGTAATACATTTTCGCAAAGGCGCAAGACGTTCCGGAACGGGAATTTAAGGCTTTCCGGAAGGATACGTTTCGTATTAATTGGGTTCCAATCGGCATTTTTAGCAATGGGAGAAGCGCTCCATGAAACGAATAATGTATACAATCCTGGTTTTGTTTGTTTGTTCCGGGTGGTCGGCGTATGGGCAGGACCCTGATGATTGGAACCTGGGGCTGTTTGACAGCGCCCTGGCGCAGGTCGGGATGAACCGGGACAGCGTGCGGTTTGATTTCGATGAGATGGCGACGTGGGGCGGTGATCTGTGGCGGACGAGTTATTTCACGATGCTGCACAGAAACCCGTTCAAGCTGCCCAAGTACGGTGAACTGACGCTGGAGGAACTGACACGGAATGTGACCAATATCACGGCGCTGCTAAGCGGGGCGGCACGGCGGATTGATCATCCGATTCGGAGAGGGTTAATCGGCGACCAGCTTGCGGCGTATGTCAATTATCCGGATTCGACGCCAAAGCCATCGATTACGGACGAGACAAACCTCCTCAAGGGGGAGGAATTTGCAATTGTGAGAGAAAAGATCGACGTGCTGTATCGGTTGGTGGATGATGACAACAGTTATTTCATGCGCGGGATGGAGGAGATCAACAGCGACAGCAATCGTCAGAAGTTGTTCGACTATTTCGTGCATGAGAATGAAGACTACGATGATCTCGTGGTTGAGCTGGCAGGCAAGACGGACTTTGACCGACTGTATGCGGGCGCTGAGGATTTTGCGGAGGCGATCAGGCGGCTGGCGGATTCGGTTGAGTATGGTGGTTTTCCGGAAAAGGTGACGGAGATGGAAACGCCACACGGGCTAATCGTGGTGGGCACGACCGGTAATGACACTTATGAATACGCGAAACCGCCGCTGTTGATTGTCGACGGCGGCGGTGATGACGTGTATTCGTTTGACGGATACCCGGCAGCCTCTCCCCTGTCCGCGATTGTCGATGTAGCGGGGAATGACCGGTATGTGTCAGGGGACACGACCATGCCCGGAATCGGAGGGGCGGTTATCGGGATGTCGGTGGTCATCGACAAGAGCGGCAACGACCGGTATGAGGCCGCGAATGTCGGTGAAGGCAGCGGCGTGTTCGGGGTCGGTATTGTACTGGATTACACGGGCGATGACGTGTATATCGGCAGGAGCCTGTGCCAGGGGGCGGGTTCATTCGGAATCGGCATCCTTGCCGACAGCGCAGGGGCGGATTCAATGTATTGCATAATCTCGTCGCAGGCGTATGCCTACACGCGGGGGTGCGGGACGCTGGTGAATTTCGAGGGAAACGACATATATGTTGCCGAAGATGACACACTGATAAATCCATCGTCGCAGACCGGGGAGCATAACCTTTCGCTGGCGCAGGGGTCGGCGTTCGGGAAGCGGGCCGATTTTGTGGACGGTCACAGCTGGGCGGGCGGGGCGGCGGTGCTCTGCGATGTCAGCGGCGATGATGAATACTGCGCCGGTTTGTTTGCGCAGGGATGCGCGTACTGGTTCTCGGTCGGCATGCTTATCGATGGGGGCGGCAACGATCGGTATAACGGGGTCTGGTACGTACAGGGCGCCGGGGCGCATTTCGGGGTTGGATACCTCGATGATTTCGGCGGCGATGATGCGTATCACGCGACGAACAACATGGCGGTCGGCGCGGGGCACGATTTCACCATCGGCTATTTCAACGAGCGGGGCGGTAACGACGAGTATACGGTGCCTAACCTCTCACTTGGCGGCGGGAACGCCGACGGGATCGGGATATTTCATGACTACTCCGGTGATGACGTGTACCGGACCAAGGGCGGAGTAACACTTGGCCGCGCCAGCACGGCGGCGAATCAGGGACCGAGAGTGTATTTGCATACGTTCGGGGTGTTCGTCGACGGCGGCGGCGAGGATTCGTATGATGTTGATTACGCGGCAAACGGATCCAGGTGGGTCGGCCCAAAATCGGATGCCGAGAACCCGAATCCATACGAGATAGGCGTTGGGATAGACCGTTGAGCCGGTCGGAGCCTCTCAGGGTGTGTCGGCTTCCAGGATTTTGGGCGGTTTCGGTTTGCGGATCACGAGGACAATGCCGGAAAGAATGAGGACGGTGCCGAGGATAATCAGCGGAGACATCGATTCGCCGAAAAAGACGACTCCAATGACGATGGCAACTACGGGAGTGACAAACGCAACCAGCGACACGACAACGGCGGTAGTTTTCCTGAGCAGCCAGTAGTAGCTGAGAAAAGTAAATACGGTTGCGAAGACGGCCAGGTAGAGTATCGAGCCGACCGACGCCGTATTTACGGTGAAGTCGGACGGGTGCTCGAAAATGAGGGCGGCGAGAATCAGCGGCACCCCGCCGAGGGTCATCTGGAGGATGGCGCTGATGATGATATTTTGCTTCACGTGATAAACGGTGTGAATGACGAGGCCATGGGCGGCGACATAGGTGCCGACGAGGGCCAGGATCGTGCCGAGAAAGAGGTTGCCGGACGCTTCCCACTGGCGGTAAGTGATGACGACAACACCGACAAAGCCGATCATCAGGCCAAGCCACGCCCAGCCCCTGATCCTGTCTTTTTTCAACCGCCAGTGTGAAAGTACGGCAACGAAGAACGGAAAAGACCCGAAGAGGACGGCGGTAAGGGACGAGTCGATGTACTGTTCGGCGGTGTAAATGAAAGCGAAATGGAGCCCGTACATATACAGCCCGGGGTAGGCGACTTTGAGGGCTGTTTTCAAATCGGAGGGGAAGGAATAGCGGCGCACGAGGGCGATGGCGCCGAGAATCAATACCGCGATGACGAATCTCGTCCCGGCCGTGAAGAACGGGGGTGCATTCGAGACCCCGATCTTGATTGCTATCCAGCTCGAACCCCAGATGAGACAGAGAAGGACGTACACGAGTGCTGCCATGGGAAAGATGGTACGGAGGAAAGTGAATCGGTGTCAAACACTTTGCGCTATTTGGGTCGAGGAGATTTTTTCAAAGTTTTTAATAGACTCGGCGAGGTGTTCGGTTATACCATACCGAACAATAAGACAAAACGTATGACAGTCGCGTACAGTGCTGCATTGTGCCCTTTGGAGAGGAGGATTTCCGATTGGACTACAATAAGGGTATCATCAAGGAGACGGAGTTTTTCACGACGGCGGAGCTTGCCAAGAAGCTGAAGATGAATGTGCAGGTGATCACTCGCAAGATACAGGCGGGTGTTATATTCGCGTACAAGATCGGCAAGGACTGGCGTATTCCCGAGTTTTCGGTGTTTCAGTGGCTGGAGAGCAACGCTAACGACAAGTCGAGGCGGGCAAAGAACTCCAACGGCACAGGAGCCCCGTCCGAGGAAGAAGCGAAGCCTTCGCCGCCGCGAACGAATCGCAAGTACCTTCTCGAGTATATCCTGGCTCAATTCGAGCCCAATCGAGATTACAGCGAAGACGAGGTCAACCGGACGATCAGTCGCTACCACGAGGATTATGGTATGGTGCGACAGGAATTTTTGGCGGAGCAGATGATGGAGAAAGTCAACGGGCATTTCCGCCGGCGGACCGGGTACCAGTTCTCGGATTAAACCACAAATAAAAAAACGGGATGAATTCCGCGTGAGGGAACCATCCCGTTTCTCATCATTACCTGCGATCAGGGACCGACAGGCGGCGGCATATTGCCCTGCTGGGGACTGCCGACGAACTGCTGGAGGAAGGGATCCTCGAGATTCTTCTTGTATTGCGCGTGCAGTTTGGCGGCATCCTGAAGTTCACCGTACCGTCCTATCTGGTAGAGGGTGGTCGCCAGTTTCCGGAAAGCAAAGGCGTCGTTTTCATTCTCACGGAATCCTTCCCAGACCAACTCCACACCGCGGTCGACCATGGCTGAGTCTTTCAACCTCTGGCCAAGCTCGACTTTTGCCATTCCGAGGTCCTGGCGGTAATACCGGTTTCTCGGGTTGGAATCGAGGAAGGCGGAGAGGGTGTCGTGCAGTTTCCAGGCAATTTCGATGCCCTTCGCGGAGTCTCCCTTTGACTCATAGTAGTCGGCGAAAACGGCGGACGCCTGCCAGTATTCCGGATAGTCGGTGGTGACCATATTCATGAGCGCCAGGGCGCTGTCGGTGGCGGCGGCGGTGCTGTCTTTCAAGAGCGCATCCCAGACGGTGACCGCACGTGAGCCGAGGGGCATGAAGACGCCGGTGGCGTTATCATCGCGGAACACCTTCGAATCCTGAAGTCCCTTGAACGAATAAGAATGCATGAACAGGTCATAGCTTTTGGCAACGTCGAGCCGGCCCTCTTCCGGTTCACGGTCAAGGCGGTAGAGAATGCCGACAGCGGTGGTGTGATCGCGGAGTTTGAGCGGCGACGCGGCATAGGGCGGCGAACTAAAGTAGATGGGCGACCGCCAGCGGTTTTCTATGACGATTTCATCGACCACCATATCGGCCACCCTGACCACCTGATTTGTGCCGGGCAACTGGTAGGCCTGAAGATAGGCCCGAACCCCTCTGGGGCGGTCGTTGAACATCATTTTGGGTCGATCTCCCTCGACGCCCGGTCTGACCTCGTACGGATACCAGAGAATCTGGTCATCGCTCAGGGAGATCGGGACGTCGTACTGATTCTTCATCTGGGCGACGTACCAGTCGGTATTGAGAAGCGACAGGTTGACGACGCGTACATCCTTGCGGTAGTTGTAAACTTCCTGGAGACACCAGACAGGGAAGGTGTCGTTATCTCCGGTCGTGAACAGAATGGCGTCTTTGTCACAGGAGTCGAGAATGTTTTTCGAGTAGTTGTATGCCAGGTAATTTCCACTGCGATCATTGGTATGGTAGTTGTTCGCGAGGGAAAAGCCGGGCAGGAGGGCAAGGACAATGCCGCCATAGACGACAGCTTTCTGGAGACCGGGATTGTGACGGCTGACAAAGTCCCGAACGATCGTAATTAAAGCCGAGACACCCATCCCCATGGCGATGCCGAAGAAAACGAAGGCGGGTGTGAAAAAGTAGTCTCGGTTACGGACCTCGAGATAGGCGTCGCCCGTCATAAAATCGTACTTAGTGCCGTCGGCGAAGTTCATATACAGGATGAGGCCCACCGAACAGATTAAGAAGAGCGTGAAGAAAGGCAGGCCGATCTCGAGTCGTTTCAAGATGGCGACAGTCATGCCGAGCAGACCGAGGGCAAAGAGGGGCACAAACCACCATCCGCCGCCGGCATATTGTTCCTCGAAGTATGACCAGAACCCCATATTGGGATGTCGGCCAAACTGATTTTCCCAGCTTCCACGTCGATGGAACATGCGGTCGACCATCGATTCCTGGCCATACTGCTTTCGGTCGAGGTAGTTGACGAAGGTGCGGAAGTCACGCGACGGGTTATTCTGATCGATACGCGGGTTGAGGGCAGAGCGGATCGGCAGATACAGATGAACCGAAAAGCCGACAAATCCGATCAACAGCACCGCGAGGGCGGTTTTCCATTTGAAGTTCCAGCCGAATCGGTGCGAAAGATACCCGAGGACGAGAAGCAGGAGCACGCCAAACGGGGCCAGCTCGAAGAAAGTGCTGAACTGAATCATCACGAGGCTCAGACTTCCGATGGCGATAAGGACGGCCCAGTTTATCTTTCGGTAGAGCATCACCATCAGTACCGTGCCCATCAACGCTGAAACAAGGAAAAAGCCCTCGACACCTCCCCTGCCGTTGGCGAAGATGATGATGAAAGCCAGCTCGAGGATAATGAAGCTGCAGATAGCGATCCAGTCGCGGCGGTCGGCCCCCTTATCGAGGATAAAGAAGAGGGCCACGATCGGCACGATCAGATACACGGTCATGTGAATACCGATCCCGAGCATGGCGAGATAGAAAACGAGAACCATGAGGCGGGACGCTTTTTTGGTCCCCCTGATTTCATAGTACTTGAGGGTGAGCCAGGCGATCATGGTCATAAGAGCCATGGCCAGCCCGTAGACCTCCGCCTCGACCGAGTTGGACCAGTTGGTTTCGGAAAAGGCGGCGAAGAAACCGCCGGCGATACCGCCGATGTAGGCAATGATCCGGTTGAGGGGCTTGTCTTTATCGCTGCCGAAGAAGTATCCCACCAGGCGGACGGTCAGCAGATAGCTGAACATAGCCGCCAGGGCCGAGGAAAACACCGAGATGAAATTGACGCGGTGAGAGATATCCGCGGACAGGGGAATAAGCGAAAAGATCCTCCCGATCAAAATAAAGAGCGGGGTGCCGGGAGGATGGGGTATGCCGAGTATATAGGAGCAGGCTATGAACTCGCCGCAATCCCAGAAGGGGATCGACGGCTGAACTGTCATAGCGTATACTATAAACGAACCGAGATACACGACACCGGCGATGACGGCGTTGGTTCTGTCGAAATTTTTCATGCGGTGAACTCCACTTCCCTCGATGTCTAATTGCCGACGGACGACGGGGCACTATCCCGTTGGCCGGATATTGGCCCAGGCGAGCAAAATCGCTCCAATATAGATAATTACACCCGACCGTCCAATAAGTTCTTACCGACTTCCGAAGAATGCAGCGATAGAAGACGGATTATGGCGAATCGGCCGGCTCCCCGGCATGGAGAGATTGTTGCACGAAGGGATCGTAGAGATACCGCTTATATTGAGCGATTATCTGAGCCGCCCTGCGCACTTCCGCGTAGCGCCGTTGCTGGGTGAGCGTCATGACCAACCGACGGTAGATGTAACTATCGTTGGGTTTGGTCAGAAACGCTTTCCACATAAGGTCTATCGCCTGATCAACCTGAGCCTCATTCCGGTTGCGGAGCCCCCGGTCCAGGATCAAAATACCAAGGTCCATGAGGTAGTAGCGGTTATCCGGGTTTTCTTTGATGAAGACGCGCAGAGTGTCCATACCTCGATTTGCTATCGAGTCCGCTTTCGCGGTGTCACCTTTACGCTCGTACATGCCGGCGAGCAGACCATACGCCTGTGCGAACTGCGGGTAAACGTCGGTGAGGTGGACCAGCAATTCCCGATACCGGGCGGTGTCTCCAGCGCGGAGCATTGCGTCCAGAACGCTACCTGACGCGGAGCCGAGCGTGATGATGAAATCGCGGCTGACATCCGGATCGCGGTACACAAAGGGATCGCCGAGACTTCGGTAGTGGTAGCTCCTGGTAAGCAGGGTGAAGCTGGTGTCTATGTCGACACCCGACGGCGGCGGCTCACGATCAAGGCGATCTACTACCCCGACCATGGCCGTGTGCTCGTTCAGTTTCAGCGGCGATTCCGGACTGGGCGGGGAAGTGAAGTACATGGGATACTGCCAGCGATTGGCGATGACGATGTCGTCTACGACTATGTCGGCCACGGTCACAAACCGGTCCTGCAAGCGGTACGGCATCAGGTAGGTGCGGACGCCGCGGGGTCGGTCGTTGATCATCTCACGCGGCCGGTCGGTAAAGACGCCGGGCTGGACTTCGGTGGGATACCGCCGTATCTGGGCGTCGGTGAATGACATGGGGACGTGGTACTCGTTCTTCATCTGCAGGATATACCAGTCGATATTGAGAAGCGACTGATTCACCACCCTGATATCTTTTCGATAATTGTATGCTTCCTGGAGGGCCCACAAAGGGTAGGTCTCGTTGTCCCCGGTCGTGAACAGAAGGGCGTTCGGCAGGCAGGAATCGAGGATATTGCGCCCGAAAATGTACGGCAGGTAATTGTCGTGCCTGTCGTTGAGATGAAAGTTGCGCGCCAGGCTTACTGCCGGCAGGAGGACAAGGATGGAAGCGGCATATGCAATACTGCGGGTAAGCTCGCGGTTTTCCTTCGCCACCCAGTCTTTGAGGAGGGTGATCAAGCCGGCCACGCCGACGCCCATTGCGACGCCAAAAAACACGAAGGCGGGCGTGAAGAAATAATCGCGGTTGCGGACTTCGAGATAAGCATCGCCCGTTTGCGGGTTAAACTTGGTGCCATCGGCGAAATTCATGTACAGAATGAGACCTACCGTGCAGATCAAGAACAGGGTGAGGAACGGCAACCCAAGTTCCAGACGTTTCCTCAGGGCCACGTACAGCCCTATCAGGCCGAGAAGCAGAAAGGGAATGAATGCCCAACCGGGCGGTGAATACTGTTCTTCGAAGTAGGACCAGAAACCCATGTTGGGATGACGGAAGAACTGGTTTTCCCAGGTACCTCGGCGGATGAACATGCGGTGGACCATGGATTCCTCGCCGTACTGCTTGCGGTCGAGGAAACTGACAAAGGTGCGGAAATCGCGCGACGGGTTGTTCATATTGAGGCGCGGGTGCAGGCTGGAACGAATCGGGATAAACAGGTGGACCGAGAAGCCGATGAACCCGACGACCATTATGGCAATGGCGGTACGCCAATCGAATCTCCACCGGAATTTTTCGGCGAGTATGGCCAGAATTATCAAGAAAATCAGTCCGGCCGGGGCGATCCAGAAGAACAGGCCGAATCCGATCATGATGGAACCGAGGAAAACCCAGGCCAGCGTGACCGCCCAGTTGACGTAGCGGTATATCATAGAGATTAAGCCAATACCGGCGACGGCGGAGAACAGGAAGAAGGCCTTCTCCCCTCCCCGGCCGTTGGCAAATATGACAATCATCAGCAGCTCGAGGAGGATGAAGCCGCAGAGGAGCCAGTATTCTCGTTTGGTGGCATCACGATTGAGGATGAACAGGATCGCGCTGAATGGAACAACGAGAAATACGGTCAGGTGGATGCCGACTCCCAGGAAGGCCAGATATGCCACCAGGACAAGAATTTGCCGGGCTCGGCGGGTATTCCCCGCCTCGAAGTATTTGACGGTCAACCAGGCAATGAGGACCATGACGGCCAGTGACAGGCCGTAGACTTCGGCCTCGACCGAGTTTGACCAGTTGGTGTTGGAAAAGGCGACGAAGAATCCTCCGACCAGACCGCTAATGTACCCGATATATTTTGCGAGGGCGGTTCGCTCCTGGGTAATGTGGTTAACCAGTTTTACCACAAGCAGGTAGCTGAACATAGCGGTGAATGCCGAGGCGAAAGCCGACAGGAGGTTTATCCTGTGGGCGATGTCTGCGGCTGAGGGAATTACGGCGGCGATTCTGGCCAGAAGCATATAGAGGGGGAATCCCGGCGGGTGGGGAATCCCGAGAATAGCGGCACAGGCGATAAATTCACCGGAATCCCAAAAAGGTATTGTCGGCTGGACCGTTAAGATATACGCCACGATCGATCCGAGGAAAACCAGAATTGCCAGAAGGGCGTTGACCCTGTCGAAACCGGAGGAAGATTCAGTTGAGTTCAAACCATAATTCCCACTCTAAAGAGACCCTGTTAAGTTACCGATTAGTTAGAACATAGGCATTGCGACGGATAGTCCGGCAACAATATAGGGCTATCACCGCATACCACAAGAATTTTTACTCGGAAGAGCACACAGAGATTAATAAACCGGAGGCAACCATGTTTGTTTGGTGTTCGTTATTGTTTGCGCTGGGGGTACTCGCGTTTCTGGATTCTATCTACAATATGGGCAACATCTTCCGCCAGGTAAATTCCGTCCTCTTCATGTTGATATCGCTGGGACTGTTGATTCGGACGACGACCAAGGCGAAGGAGAAGGCCAAGGAGCAGTACCAGAAGAAGATTCGTGCTCTGGAGCAGCAGCTGGCGGTGTTGAGAGAAGGTGAACGTCAGCTGGCGGAGCCGCGCTAGCCGACGAGGACATCGGCCTCGAGCCGGCGAAGTTTCTTTCTTACGTCGGAAATAAACGGGTAATTGGGGTACTTCTCGAGTAACATCCGGTAGATAGATTTGGCCTCATCGATTGACCCGGCCCGGTGGACGAGAATGTCGGCCTTGATGTTGAGGCCATACGGCAGATAGTACGAGTCGGGGTAATCAGTCGCTAACTGATCGATAAAGACCAGCGCCTGGCTGGAGTCCTGCCGGTTCAATTCCATCCGGGTCAATCTATACAGGGCGATGTCGGCCAGCGCCTTGTTCTCGGCATCCACCACAGCCATCAATTCTTCCCCCGCAGAATCAGTCATCATTCGCTCGCTGTAGAAAAGCGCATTGGCGTAGTGTCCGAGCAGATCCGCAGCACCGCCGGCTTCTGTCTTCAGCGAAACAAGTTCAAGGGCGTCGTTAACGTAGAATCCTTCGGGGTAGTCGAGAACGAGCTTGCGAAGGGCGGCGTCAGCGGTGTCAAAATCATGCCTGAAGAATGATATCAGTGCGAGGTAGTAGTGGACTTCCTCCTGCATATCCTCCGGCAGTCGCATGTTGAGCAACTGACCGAATTTGGCCGAGGCGGTTTCAAGATCACCGAGACGCAGGTAGCAATACGGGATACGACGGAGAGATTGCAGGTACCCCATCCCCTGGCGGTAGTTAGCGGCCACGGAATCGAAGTATGTGAGCGCCGTCGAGTAGTCGTGAATACCGCTGAGGTACAATTCGCCCATCCGATACAGCGCTTCGGCTCTGTCACGGTCGGCGGGGACATCGGAGGCAATCCGGCTGTAGACGGCAATGGCGCTGTCGGTTTGTCCGACGCCGGCAAGCGCCTCGGCATAGACAAACATCGACTGGATGTGATAAACACCTCCGGGGTATCTGGACAGCATATATTCGCCCATGCGGATGACTTCCGGCCAGAGTCTGCGCTCCTGACACTGCTGCATGTAGTGCATGAGCGGCTTACCGCCGGAGTTTTGAATTGAGTCCTGGCGGACGGAGAAGTCGTAGGCTTTGTCGAATTGCTCGGAGCGTATATAGTGGGCGGCGAGCAGATCGAGAATACGTTCGTTGACCATATTCCCGGAGAGCGCTAACAGAGCTTTTTCCGTCTTGTCTGCGGAGTCCACGAAACCGAGGAGCGACAGGATGCGTTTCTCGGCGTTGACCGCTTTCATGGTGGTATCTTCGAGAAGCAACGGATAGTACTCCTGAACGGCGGCGGCATACTCCTGTTGTTTTTCGAGAATGGCGCCCTTGGGGAGGGCGAAGAGAACAGTGTCGTTGCGCCCGGTCCGGAGCGAATCTATCAGATGCAGCGTGAGGTCATCGAAGCCCGAATTCATCATGCTCGAGATCAACTGGGAGAACCGCATTTCATCGAATGGTGTGATCAATGCCCGGGCGTCGCGGTACGCAGCGACGGCCTCGTCGTTTTTCCCCTGCTGGGCCAGCAATTCGGCGTAGGTCATTCGATAGGCGAGGTTGGCCGGATATCGGTCGACCAGGCGCCTGGCGAATACTTCGGCCTTGAAATACTGCTTCAACTGCTGGTAGCACTGCAACAGTAAATTGCTGACAACGTTATCATCCGGTCGTTCATCGAGGAGCGTCTCGAGCAGGGCGGCGGCGCCTTCGTAGTTTTGCTGTCCCATGGTCTGTCGGGCGACCATGAGCTTGCGACTGTAATTATCGACATTCTGTATCCTGAGCGGACGGGCCTCGGGGCTGACCACTTTGGTAGTCTGCGCCCGTCCAATACTCCCGAGTGCCAGAGAGAAAGCCAGCATCAATATGATGAGTTGTTTATACTGTCGAATCATAATTGCGCCCTGTTAACCGACTCCTATGGCTGCTCGGGAGAGTTTTGATACTGAAGCTGGAGCAAGGCCCGGAAGTAGGCTTTGATCTGTTCCTCGTATTGCGCCGGGTAATCGTCGCCGAGATACTGCCGCAGACGATCCTCGATTTTTGTCTGGTCGTTGAGGATCTCCGATGACAGGGCCGGCGGTACGTAGTAGATGTTCTCTTTGGCAGTGGTTGCCTGGCGCTGGTTGGTATAGTCTTTTCGCTGCAATGACCGCGTGGCCTCGAGCATGCGCGAGTATATCTGTAACTGGCGCTCGGTCGTGTGCTGGCCGGCTTCGCCGTTAGCGAGTTCTTCTTCGACCTTTTTCATTTCGTCGGCGATGTCCGAGAGGCGGCCGAGGACCTGTCGGGAATTGCCGAATTCCTTTTCGAGTTCCTGCATTGATTTTCTGATGGCGGCCTGTTCGCCGGCGAGACGTTCCATCCCGGCTCTCATCTGCTGTTTGGCTTCGGAAGACATTTTCGGGTTGTTGCATTGTTTCTGCGTCTGGGTATTGAGGTTGTTCTGCTTGTTGCAGAGCGATTCGAGCTTGGCAATGCCGCTGTTGCAATTATTCGGATTCTGGCACTGGCTCTGCTTTTCGAGCGATTCCATGAGGCGAAGCGAGACGCGGTTCAGGCGGGCCATGGCGTCGCGCTGCTGCTGGACGGCGGCGGGTCCTCTCCGGGAATCGAGCTGGCCGGTCGCCGCTTCCATGCTCTTGATAGTTTGATCCATGAGCATGGACATCTCGTTAGCGAGAAACGGTGAGGCTTTCCCGAGTTCGGAGAGAGTGTTTCTCAAGCCGCTGCAGGCGTTCTCGATATCCTGCTGGGATCGGGCCAGATCCCTGATGGTCATGGAGGCCGCGCTCATTTCAGCGGCGCGGCGCAGGAGATCTTCCTGGTCCTTGGACAGCTGATTGGCGTCATCGATAGCGCGTTTCATGGCCTGTTTGAGCTCTTCGCCCTGATCGTTTTTCATTGCCATCTGCTGTTCACGCATCTGGTCGAGCATATCGAGCAGCTTGCTCCGCGATTGCTGACCTTCGTTGAGGGCCGGATCTTTTTTCTGCTGCTGGAGGAGCTGCGACATCTGCTGCATATTCTGATCAGCAGTAGAATTTTTGACCGCCTCGGAAAACTTCCGGGCTTCCTCCGAATCCTGCATTTTGGCTTCCTCGAGAAGCTTGTTGAGGTCATCGACATCCTTTTTGAGGCCGTCGAGGGAGGCCTTGATCTCTTCCTCGGACTTGCTCAGCTTGGGGAGCTGCTCGGACTGGCCGGATTCGGTCTGGTCGTTGACCTGACCCTGTCTTTCGACAAGCTGTTCAGCCTTGCGAACCATGGCTTCCATTTTCTGTTCAACCTGCAACTTTTTGAGCAGAGCGAGGGTTCGCTCGAGTCGGTCGAGGAGTTCCTGCTGGGACATTTCGAAGTCCTTGAGGGCCTGTTCCAGTTTATCGCGATCCATGTTCTTGAGCGCTTCCTGGAGCTGTCTCTGGGCTTCTTTCATTTCCGGGGTGGCGACTTCTTCGAAAAGCTTCTGGATTTCCTGCAGCTTTTCCATGATCTCGCGGCTCATCAGGGCATTATCCTGCATCTTGTCGAGGGATGACTGCATTTTGTCCGCCATCTGGTCGACCTGTTTCATCATCTCGGCATTCTTGTCGGCGATCGATTCCAGCTCTTTCTGTTGCTGCCAGTCGGATTTTTCCCCGCGGCGGGATTCGGCCTCGAATTTCCGCACCGCCTGTTTCAAACGCTCGGCCAGATCCTTGCCGCTCTTGATGAGGTTTTCGGTTTCGCTGATACGCTGGCGGCTTTCCTGGTCGGTCTGGGCGATCATTTCATCGAGCGAGGGCAGGCGGGCAATGTATTGGCGTGACTTTGAAATCTTGGGTCCGGAGATACGGTCGTTGTCGGCGATCTCGAAATAGTACACCACATAATCACCGGGATAGAGCGCGAACTGGTTCAGGTCCCAGTTGAATTCCACTTCACCTTCGGTTTTGATCTTTTCCGGATAGTGGATGACCGCTACATTTTCATCGGCGGGTCTCCCCTGCGCGACGATGGTGTATTTGAGGACAAGCGACGAGAATCCGTAATCATCGTAGATATGCACTTTCAGCGGCAGCAGCATGTCCTCGGTCAGATTAACATTAAAGCCGGGATAGAGGACCTCGACAGACGGGTACTCATCGGGTACGGCGGTGATGTAGTATTGGATCGGATCCGGGTTTTTCTCACCGAGATGATCGAGGAGTTCTATGTAGTATGAGCGAGATTTGTCGACTACGAGCGACGCCTCGGCGGTCTTCCCGGCGGATTTGAGCTGGATCCGGCTGGAGTCATCGAATACCAGCGAAGTGTGCTCGACCGGCAGGTTGGATTCGACTTTCATATTCACGCGGCTGCCGACGACGGCCGAGAAGGAACCGTTGTTTTCATTGATGGTGGACGGCGGCAGGCCGGTGTAGTCGGGATAGAAGATTGACAGCTGGATATCATTGACGCGGGGACGGTCGACAACATCGATCTTCTGCATCTCGGTTTTGATCCGGCCGGCTTCCACGTAATAGTCGAAAGATTTGTTGATCTGGCGAAGCGTGATGGCGAAGGCCAGGGAGTCGCCGGTTTCGTTGGAAACGGCGTTCAGTTTTTTGAGGTCTACCTTTGACTTTTGCCACTGACCGTCGGCAAGCCGGTAGTGAATATACGCCACCTCGGGGAGGCGGAGACCGAACACGGAGGCGCCGATTTCAATATCGCGGTACTTGACCCATTCGCCGGAGGCGGGAGTCGGAACAACGCTGTAAGCGAGGGGCGGCGCGACCTCGGTGGTCGGGTTGGAGTAGACTTCGTACGAGTAGCTGAACAGACCGGGGAACATAAAGAGGAGCGCTACGGCGACGACAGCGGCGATACCTACCAGTCGCGAAGTTCGGAGCACCGGGAAGTAAGAGACGACTTCGTTGAAGTTAATCAGACCGGCTTCTTTAAGCGCCTGCCTCTCGGTTATCTGGATTAGCTCATGGGAGTATCCCGGGCTGTCTTTCATGCGCACGAACTGGACGGCGGCGATGAGTCTTCCCTTGAGGTCGGGGTGCTTTTCCTCGAGTCGGACGGCCACCTGATCAACATTGCCGCGGAAAAGGCGGACAAGGGCATACCGAGCGAAGAAATAGACGGTAGTCATCCCGGCGGCGGCAAGGAGGGCGATTTTCAGCCAGACGGGGAGAATCATGACGTTGGCCAGAAGCGAGAAGCCGATAGCGATCGCGGCGATGACGGCGACAGTGGTCAGAAGACCGGCCGAGAAAAGCACGATGCGCTGTTTGAGGAGAACGGCTTTCAGCCTGGAGATGAGCGATGTGCTGGAAAGTATCTCTTTCATGACTCTGCCCTCGAGGTTGCTGTGTTATATCGCCCGGAATCTATATGGTAATCTATGCCGCATGCCGGTATAATCGGCATAAAAGTCTGAAGTACTCAATATAACAGTGCGTATGTCAACAGGTTCAAGCCCATCTTGAGGGCTTCGAGCCGCTTGGCTTCGGGATCGTTGTGGACCTGCGGGTCCTCCCAACCATCGCCGATATCCGACTCGACAAGAAAATACATTGCCACCCGCCCGTTCAGGATAATAGCGTAGCCGCGCGGCGGTTTGCCGTCGTGCTCGTGGATTTTCGGCGGGCCGTTCGGGAAGTCATAAAACGAGTGGTAGATCGGGTGATCGAACGGAAGTTCGACTACTTCCCTTTCCGGGAACAGGTCCTGCATTTCCTTGCGGAAGGTTTTGTCCATGCCGTACGAGTCGTTGACGAAGAGGAACCCGCCGCCGAGCAGGTACTGCCGGAGGCGTTCTTTTTCCTCGGCGGAGAAGCTTATGACGCCGTGTCCGGTAGCGAACAAAAACGGGTATTGAAACAGGTCAGGATCCATGATTTTGACCTGTCGTTCGATGGTATCGACCGGAAAGTTCGTGTTTTCCCGAATGAATTGGAGAAAGTTGGGAATCGCTGAGTTGCCCCAGTACCAATCACCGCCGCCGCCGTAGTGCAGTCGGGCGACTTTGATGGCAGAAGGGTCGGGGTTATACCCTTTGTCCTGAACGTAGGCATTGGGCGTGTATTGGAAGCGCTGCATGAGGTTATTCTGACCGACTGCCGCCGAGACCGTGAAAACGGCTGAGATTAGCAGTAAAGCGGGGATTTTGAGCATACTTCTCCTCATCACTATAATATACAGGGGAACCGGCTTTTTCGTTGATATTTTCTGGGTGGCGCACAGAATTGACACACGGGCAACACAAAAAAGCCGCCCGCGAGTAGCGGGCGGCTGTATCGAAAGCCGGTATCAGCTTATTTGAACCGTTTCGGTGAACGGGCTTCCCATTCGACAACGATCGGGCTGGCCACGAATACCGAGCTGTAAGTCCCGATGATCACCCCGAGGATGAGCGACAGCGAGAAGTTACGGAGAACTTCGCCGCCGAAGAAGAACAGGATGATTACCACGACCAGCACGGTGATGGACGTGTTGAACGTACGGGACAGCACGTCGTTGATGGACTTATTGACAGCGCCCACGAACTCACCCCGTGCGCGGAATTTTCTCAGGTTCTCGCGGATACGGTCGTAGACGACCACCGTGTCGGTGAGTGAGTATCCCGCCAGGGTCAGGAGCGCCGTGACTATCAGCAGGTCGAACTCGAGACCAAGGAAGAAGGTTATCCCGAGAACGGCGAGCACGTCGTGGAAGGTCGCAACAGTTGCCGCCACTCCGGAGCGGAAGTCGAAACGGAGGGCAATGTAGCCAAGGATCCCGATCAACGAGATGATGACCGCCCACCGGGCATCTTTCCGGAGGGTCTGTCCAACTGCCGGTCCTATCACATGTTCGGAATCCGTGATGAACTTGTTACCGGCGAACTTATTTTCAAGCAGGGCATTGATATCGTTCAGTCTCTGCTCGCCCTCGCCCTCCTGCCCCGGGGCTTTTACCTTGATGATAAAGGCATTGGGCTCCTGGAAGTCCTCGATCTGGGTCACCTGGGCGTCGGGGAACTCGCCGCCGAGGGCGTTTCGCAGCTGATCGATGGTGACCGTATTTTCGAAGTGACCCTGCAACATGACTCCACCGGCAAAGTCGATCCCGAGGTTACCCTTGCCCAGCGATATCATCACGAAAGCGAACAACCCGAGAGCGATCAGGATGGCCGAGAGCACGAAGGCGTACTTCCGTTTCCCGATGAAGTCGATCTTTGTATCTGGAATTAATCTAAACATTACATTCTCTCCGTTAAATGCTCAGGGTCCGATACCCTTTGCGAATGTCGAAAATCGCCTTGGTGATCACGTAGGCGGTGTACAGCGAAATGGTAACACCCCAGAACAGGGTGACAGCAAAACCCTTGATGGGGCCGGAACCGAGGAGGAACAGGGCGCCGGCGGTGATCAGGGTGGTAACGTGCGAGTCAAAGATGGCCACAAAGGCTCGTTCATAGCCGGCATCGATCGCCGCCCGCACGGTTTTACCGGTTCTGAGTTCTTCTCGTATTCGCTCGAATATCAGGATGTTGGCATCGACGGAGATACCAATGGTGAGGATAATCCCCGCAATCCCCGGCATGGTCAGCGTGGCGCCGAGACCGGCCATCACCGCCAGCAGGAAGAAGATGTTGAACAGCAAACCGACATCGGCAATGACGCCGGAAACACGGTAGTAGATACCGATGTACAGCAGGACGAGGGCAAGGCCCACGAGAGAGGAATAGAATCCCTTGCGGATGGAATCCTCGCCGAGGGTGGCGCCCACGACGTTCTTTTCGATGATCTCGACGGGTGCGGGAAGGGCACCGGCTTTGAGAACGATAGAAAGGTTGTTGGCGTCCTGTATCGTGGCCGAGGCGCCCATGGTGATCTCGCCGCGGGTGCGGATTTTCGAGTTGATGAACGCGGCCGATTCCACGCGATTGTCGATCACGATGGCCAGCGGTTTATGGAGATTCGATCCGGTAAGCTGGGCGAACCGTGCCGCACCATCGCCGGAGAGCTTGAAGTTCACGGCGTAATCGATGCCGTTGCCGGCGCGGCCGAGGCTGATGTCCTCGAGGAACTTGCCGAGGAACTGGACCTTGCGCTTGAGCAGGTAGATCTCATAAACTTCCTGGTTATTGCGGATTTCAGAGCGCGTGGACCAGGCAAACTCGACATCGACCGGAATGACTTTCTGGACCTGCGGCAGGGCGAGCCACTTGTCGAGTTTCGGCTTGTTCCTTTTGGTGACCATGAAGCCGGGCCAGTTGGTGGCGGTGGAGGCATCATAGAGGGAAGGTTCCAGAAGGCTGGTGAACGGATGCGTGTTTTCTTCCGGGTTGAGCTCTTCGTCGTAGCTGAAGTCGAGTGACTCCGCCGCTGCCGCGCTGTCGCCCATCAGCTCCGAAAGGACATCGGAGGCGGAGTGTTCGGCGCCAGAGGTGTCCTGCACGGCACCGGTGTCGGTCCTTGCGGCGGCAGGTGCGCCGGTGGTGTCTTCTCCCGCTTCTTTAGCGGTCTCGTACGCATAGACCACGGAATCGATGCGATCGAGTACGAGCTGGGCGTTATCCATATTCTCGAGCAGCTTGAACTCGAGCACCGCGGTCTGACCGATGAGTTCTTCGGCCCGGTTGGCATCGGTATAGCCGGGCAGATCGACAATGATTCTGTCATCCCCCTGTTTCTGGATGACGGGTTCGGCGACCCCGAGGCCGTCAACACGGGTGCGGATGATCTGAATGGCGCGATCGACCGCGCCCTCCCTGGCGGCTCTTTCGATGTCCTCGGTCTTGACGCGCAAAACCACGTGGATTCCACCCTGAAGATCGAGGCCGAGCCGTATGGCACTCTGCTCCATTTCGAGGAGCTTGCCGGGGTCGTTTTCCTCGAGCTGCGCTTTCTCCTGAGGACTCATCGTCCAGACTCTGAACGTGTCCCAGAAGGCAAGGACAGCAACGATGATGAGAACAAACGTCAAGCCAAGACGCCATTGCTGTTTGGACATACCAAATCCTTTCTTAGGTATACGATACTGGCAAAAAATTGAAATTCTCGAAAATTACAGGGAAATGCCCGCGCTGCGGCGGGTGGTCGGAGGGTGCTTAACCGGTCCCGGACGGTTTGGCGCCGACGAGGGTGAACTGTCGTCCGAGGGAAGGACACACCAGACTGGTGGTGCCCACCGGATGATCAACTATGGCGCGGTACGCTAAGCCCGGTTCGACAGCATTGTCAGACTCCTGCCGGTTCTCATCGCGGGAATTCTGTTCGAGTGTCTTGACGAGAATCGGGATAGAGAACACGCCGGCCTGTTCGGTGGTCGGGCCGGACCCGGGCGCCATCTCGCCGCCGGCTTCATCGGGAGAGATATCGGTGGCAAGGGTGGGGGTATCGGACCGTTGAGCCTTCTCAGGTCGGTGCTGGTCGGCAAAAGCACGCGCGGTGGTCGATGCGCCGGTAAATGCCAGCGCGAAGAGCCCGAACATGATTATCGTCGCTTTCAGCCCGAGCGCAAGCCGTTTTTTATGTCTGGTTTTGAGTTTCATCTCAAGTTGCGCCAATATAGATCAATATCGGATTATGTCAATGTAAATCTGGCTCGGTTCTTGACAGTGACGTCGGTCACCGATATGTTAACCTGTTACATCCTTTTTACATAGACAAGGTGTTCGAGATTTGACCATTTTCACGGCGGGATAGGCGGATGAGATACAGGGTGCGAATCGGGCTGTTTTTGTCGGCTGCAATTGTGGCTTTGGCAGTCGGGGTAACGAGCGTTGCCTACGCGGCTTCGGAGAGCTATCATCTCGAAAACGGGATGCAGGTCATCCTGAAGGAGAATCACAACTCCCCGATGGTGGCCAGTATGGTTTTCGTCAAATCGGGCAGTAAGTATGAGTCGCGGTACGAGAACGGTATCACTCATTTTCTGGAGCATCTGCTCTTTGACGGCACGGCCAATCTGTCGCGGGAAGAGATCGACGGTTCGATCCGCGACCTGGGCGGTTATATCAACGCATTCACACGCAAGGAGTTGACGGCGTATTTTGTCCTGCTGCCCAAGCAGTATATCGACTACGGCATGGCGGTGCAGGCGGACATGTTATTCAACTCAATCATCCCGGAGAGTGAGCTGCCGAAAGAGCGGAAGGTAGTGATCGAGGAAATCAAGCGGGGCAATGACGCTCCCGGCGCAGCGGCGGAGGCATTTTTCATTCAACACGCCTATGCGGGTACGCCGTACGCCCGTCCGGTACTCGGTTATCAGGCATTTATCGAAAATATCCCGCGCGCAGCTATAGTCGCCTACTGGAAGAAGTATTACATACCATCGAATATGACCCTGCTCGTAATCGGGGATTTCCGGACCGACAGCATGAAGACGATGGTCAGCGAGATCATGGGACAGTTCTCATATCTGTCGTCGGAGGTCGATACTACCTCTTCCCCGTCGGATACGGGCAAAGGCGTGGGTCATGCGGAGATGGCCGGTTCGGAGATCATCAATGGTGATCCGCTGAACGGCCAACTTCGGTTTGACACGCTGGCAAATGTGAATTCGGTGTATATCAATTTCTCATTCAAGGCGCCGCCGCACACGGATCCGGACTATCTGCCGTTTGATCTGATGGCCAATTACCTGGCGCTGGATGCAGTGTCGCCGCTCAAGAAGGCCCTCACGACCGGTGCGGACCCGATGGCGGACGAGGTCAGTGTGAATCTCGTGACGTACGAAGAGTTCTCGCGGCTGGAGATTTCGGTCGTTACGAGTAAACGGGAGGCACGGGAGTACATTGTGTCGACGGTTCTCGATCAGATGCAAGAGATGCAGAACCTGATGGCCGACCCGGAAGCCATTGCCGGAATCAAGACGAGCGTGAAGACCGAGCATATTTACAATGCCGACAAACTGCATTACTACGGGTTCATCATTTCACCGATGATATTCACGACCGGGTGGGATTTTATCCAGGAATACCCGGAGCTGCTGGCGGCGGTTGGCTGGTCCGCCTGTCAGAAGGCGGCCAGGAGATGGTTGAGTGATCCGGAGTACGTACTCACGCTGGTCGGACCGATGGGAGACTCGGATGAACCGGCTTACAGCCCGCCGACGATGTCGGAACGGGAGGTGACGGCCTATTTTACCGCTGCAACATTCCCGAACTACGATTTGAAGTCAAATCATCAGATGACTTTCCCCCCGACCGATTCGGTGAAATTCGTATGGACCGACGATGCCAAGTACACACGGGAGGTGCTGGACAACGGGCTAACGGTGTTGATTAAGTCGAGCCCGAGCAGCCGCGTGTTCGCCATCAACGTGCTCGGAAAGGATCGCTCGGCGATGGAGCCGGAGGGGTTGACGGGTATCACGGATTTCGTGAACCGGTGTCTCGAGCGGGGCACACTCACACGCGATGCCGAGCAGTTGAGCCGGGCGCTGGCAGGGATCGGGGCCAATGTCACGCTGTACGACAATCCGTGGATTCCTTATGACGATCGCTATACGACGAGGCGGTTCTCGTTCGTGAAGTTCGAGACGATCGATGAATTTGCGCGGACCGGCGCGGGCCTGCTGTATGATATGTTGATGTACCCGGCCTTTGATTCTTCGGAGGTGGAGAATGTCAGGCAGAATATGCTGGGGATACTGGCTCGTCAGTCCGAGTCGCCGCGGGACGTGGCCGGCAACCTGTGGTATGCGACGGCGTTTGCGAACGGACCGTATGCTAAGCCGATCATGGGTACGCCCGAGACGGTTACTGCCATACGGATAGCCGATCTGCGCGACTACCACCGCCGGTATTATGCGCCAAACAACATCATACTCTCGGTAAGCAGCAGTCGCCCGGCTTCGGAAGTTCTGGGCTGGTTGCGGGAGACTTTCGGGCGGATACAGCCGGTGGAGTTCGAAAAGCCGGAGATACCGGAACCGGAGCCGATCACGGGGATTGAAAAGGCGCACGAAGACCTCGAAAAGGAACAGATTTATCTCTATCTTGGCGGCATGCTGCCGTCGGCGAACAGCCCGGATGCCGCGGCCCTTCAGGTAGCAACGGCAATTCTGTCGGACAGGTTGTATTTGAATCTGCGGGAAAAGGAAGGTCTGGCCTATTCGGTCGGGGCCGGGGCGGTGCTGGACCGGAGTTTCGGCTGGTACTACGCGGCGATGGGGACCGGTTCTGAAAATTATCAGAAGGCGCTGGACGGGATAGTCCTTCAGATTCTAAAGCTCAAGCTTGACGGACCGACGCCGGACGAGGTCAAGAAAGCCCGGAACCAGATCTGGGGGCGCCTGATGAGCGCCAAGCTATCCCGGATTAACCAGGCGTATTATCTCGGAATTGACGAGTACCTGGGTCGAGAGATCGACTACGACCCGGAGTTTCTGGCTGAACTGGCGGCGGTCGATGTGCAGGCTGTTCGGCGAGTGGCGGCAGTCTATTTCAATGACGGGGCATATGTGCTGGCGACCGCCGGAAAACTCCGAGAGGGCACGGCCGGCAAGTGAGATGGTGGGCGGTAATCTCTTGCGTGGTATAGCGTTGGCAGGACTAACGGAAATTCAGCAAATTTCCAATATAAACCGTCCGCTGACTTGACACAGGAGTCACTGTCGGTATATTCCCCGAGAATTTGAGAGGTATGGCTTCAGGGAAGATGCTGGCACTATGACACCGACTCGTTTTCTGCGCAAGATCACCCCGCGCAAGTCGTTTATCGAATCTCCTTTCGTCAAGCTAATCTTTACTCTTTTTCTCGTCTATCTTTTCATCCTGGCGATCACGCTTCTTGGGGAAGCATTCAAGATGGCGGGCAAGGGATTGGCCGAGTCGATCTTTCAGGCGACGGCCAATCCGATTACCGGCCTGATGATTGGTCTGCTGACGACATCGGTAATTCAGTCATCTTCGACGACTACGTCGCTGATTGTCGGCCTGGTCGGCTCCGGGGTGTTGCCGTTCGATGCGGCTATTCCGATGGTGATGGGCGCGAATATCGGCACGACGATAACCAACATCATCGTTTCAATCGGCCACATCTCGCGGGCGGAGGAGTTTCGGCGGGCGTTTTCCGGGTCGACGGTACATGATTTTTTCAATATCTGTTCGGTGATACTGTTCTTACCGCTGCAGGTAAAGTTCAACATAATCGGGCGGAGCGCAGTGGCGCTTGAACAGGTGTTCGAGGGATTCGGCGGGGTGAAGTTCAGTTCGCCGCTGGCCATGATTACGAAACCGGTAGCCAAGGCCATTATCCATGCCACGGGTGATATTACCTGGGTGGCGGCGGCGATTGCGTTTCTTTTCCTTTTCCTGGCGTTGCGGTACATAGTCAAGACGCTCAAGTCGATGGTGCTGGCGAAGGTGGAGCGGTTTTTCCAGAGGTATATTTTCAGGACACCGGCGCTGGGCTTTTTGCTGGGCATTATGCTGACAGTGACGGTGCAATCGTCCTCGATCACGACCTCGTTGATGGTTCCGCTGATCGGCGCGGGCGTACTAACGGTTCCACAGATATTCCCGTATGTTCTTGGGGCGAATATTGGTACGACGATCACCGCCTTTTTGGCCTCGTTTGTGACCGGTTCTCCCCAGGCAATAAGCGTTGCATTTGCGCACCTGTTGTTTAATGTATATGGGACGGCGGTATTCTGGCCGTTGAAGCGTATTCCGATCTGGATGGCGGAGAAGCTGAGCGAGATGACCTTGAGATCGAAACTGGTCCCGCTCGCATTTGTCGCGATAACATTTTTCATAATCCCGGGGTTGCTAATCTTCCTAACGGAGTAGATTCATGTTCAAGAAGTTCAAAGAACTGTTCAAGTCAGAGGATCTTCTGGATGATGCGTTTCATACAACGCTCAAAATGCTCGAGTTCGATTACGACATGTACAAGGTATCCCGGGAGACGCTTCGAGAAACGGACACGGCTCAACTGCCGTTTGATATCAAGCAGACGGATCGGAAGATCAACAAGTTCGAACGGGAAGTCCGGCGAAACGTGCTCACCCATTTGACGGTGGCGGGGGTAACCGACCTGGTTCCGGGGCTGGTGCTGGTATCGATCGTGATCGACGTGGAGCGAATCGGTGATTACACGAAGAATATCTACGACCTCGCCAAGGAGCACCCGAAAAAGCTCAAGGGGGGTAAGCACGAAGCCGGTCTCGAGGAATTGGAGAAGGTCCTGAATGAGATCTTTCCGCAGACCATCGCGGTCCTCCGGGAACAGAACAAGAAGCAGGGCTCGGAGATCATGCAGCGGGAAGATTGGTTCGGCAAGCACAGTGAGGCGATAGTCGCCGCCTGCATGCACGGGGAGGATCCGACCCTGAATGTGGCCAGTTCGGTGGGACTGGCACTCTATGCGAGGTATTTGAAACGGATCAATGCCCACCTGACCAACATTGCCAGTGCAATAGTCAACCCTTTCCCCCGGATTGGATTTCGCGAGAAGAGAAAGAAACAGGAATCCTGACCGGGTTACCTGCGCCCCAGCCCGAGCCCGTCGCGCATGGCCGGCAGCAGATGTTTCCGCTGAATGACGTGGTAGACGGCCGCCAGCACGATGTAGATGATCGTTATTTCGATGCGGGTCTGCTCAAACACCAGCTGGACGGCAAAGAGCACAAATAACAGCACCCCCTCTACCCTGCTCAATTTCAGGTTTACCAGGACAGCTACCGCGAATAACGACTGGGCGGCGGTCAATATCAGCTCGTGGGTCTGGATGGCGCCATACTGCGGCAGAAGATCCAGCACGAAGGGCCTGATAGCGCCCCCTGAAATCGCGAAGACAAGCGGGATTGTACCCACCAGAAGCGTCCATTGGTTGACCTTGGACGAGATGAGGGCTTTGAGGGCGGGACCGGCGGCACCCCGGAGGGTCCAGGTGGCGGCGATAATGAACTCCGGTGATTCGGAGGCAATCGGCGCCAGCCATTGGACCAGGAAGAATTCATCGATGCCGAGGATTGAACCGGCCGCAACAAGGGCTTCGGCGAAGGGTTCGGCCACAAAGAAGATGACGGCGCCTGAATACAGGAAAAGCAGAATCGTGACAGCGCGTCGCACCGCCGTGGGCATATTGGCAATGATCTTGACCGGTCCGACAAAGTCCGGCTCCACCGTTTCCATCTGGGCCGCTCGCCGGGTGTAGAGCCCGAAGATGGTGACGAGTATGAAGGTGTCTATGAGGTTCAGGGAGCCTTTCAACGGTATGGTGAAGGAGTACAGCGTGGCCATGGCGAGATAGAAGATCTCGACACGCTGCGACTTTTCCAGCACAATCTCCTTCTTCTTTTTGACCAGGATATAAATCAGGAGAACCAGCGGCCACCCGAGACCGACAAGCAGCCGGTTGGCGCCGGTCATGTTGGCGAGGGCGTAGTGGGCCTGGGTGGGGTCGTGGGCGGCTTTCCACGTGAAGACGAAATCGACGGCATACTCGGGAAGGACAGCTATCAGGGCGAGGATAGCGACCGCAAGTGATTCAGAGATATCTATCTGGGCGGCCTCGGCTGCCCATGAGAGGATGAAGGCGGCCCCGAAGATGGCGATGCCGAATATGATCGCGCTGATGACCGGGCCGGGATGCTCTCCCGAAACGCCAAAAAAGAGCCCCGGCAGGGTCGCGAGCGCGACCAGAAGGAGGACAAAATAGATTGCGGGGGTGATGTGATACTTGTGGCGAGGCGATTCCATCAAATTCTCGTGCTCGTTGCGATCGACATTACCCTCTAATGATCATGTTGACGATATCTTTGCGCAGGAGAACGCCGACGAGGTTGCCGTTGGAGACGACAAACACGCGTTTGATGTCCTTGAAGATCATCATGGCGGCGACTTCGACGATTCTCGTTTCCGGGGTGGTGACCTCGTATTCCTCGCGGAACAGCTGGGACACCTTGATCTTGTCTTCCTGCTTCAGGAGTTCTTCGAACGGCTCGACATCGAGCGAGTAGTTCAAATTGGAAATAAGCGACTTGTAATCCGGCAGAGCGGCCTTGATGAGATCGCGGTCGTTTATGACACCGAGCAGGTGATTGTTGTCATCAACGACGGCCAGCGCCGAAAGCCGGTAGCGGAACATTTCGTTGGCGACGTCTTTGAGCGTATGTTCGGGCGTGACGCTGGCGACCTTGTGCCGCATGACATCCTTGACCATCAGCTCTTTGTCAACCGTGACGTTGGCATCGGAAACGATCTTGATGAGGTCGTTGCGCTGTTCGATACCCAGGATTTTCTCGAGGATACCGGGCAAACGGCCGAGGGTGGCCAGGCCGGAGAGTGTCTGCAGGTAGAGCTTGGCGATGGTAGACGGCGTCAGGAGCAGGCAGATGACATGCACGGGGATATCATCGGGAGTTTTGTCTTCCAGACCCCGGCGCGAGATGCCGATGAGAATGTACAGTTCTCTGACGGCGTCGGTCCGACCATGCGGAAAAGCAAAACCATGCCCGTACGAAGTATCCTCGATTTCCTCCCGCTCCCGGATTGTGGCCATGACGGCATCGTAATCGAACGACACTCCTTCGGCGGTCAACATTTCGAGCAGTTCCTGCACGGCCTCGTCCTTGGTGCGGGACCGCAGGTTCATGTTGATACGACGTTCCATTAACAAATTAGCAAGTTTCACTCATCCACCTCTTCGGTTTCAGTCCGTAATTTGGGGGTTTTGTGTGTAATCATATCGGGGGTGACGACACCGCCCGACACAAGAAACTTCAGGCCATCTTCGACTGTCATATTAATCCGATACACCTCTTCCTCGGGCACCATGACGACCATGCCGGAGACCGGCGTGGGCGTAGATGCAATCAGAATCGACACAAACCACTTTCGGTTCCCGTCAATCTCCATCGGGAAGCGCCGGGCAATGAAGCCGAGCGAGTAGATGCCTCGTCGGGGATACTCGATGATGCCGACTTCTTTGAAGCTCTGCGTCGTCGACGAGGTCATCGCCTCGAGCAATTGCTTGGCCGACGAATAGATGGGTCTGACGAGCGGCATGCGAGCCAGCAGCCGTTCACCCATCTTAACGGCGCGATTCCCGATAAGGTTGCGTGTGAGCATACCGGCAAGAAGAATCAGGATCAGGGTTGCTACGACCCCGAGCCCGGGCGCGTAAATGCCGAATACCCTGAAAATCAGCGGTTGCAGGATGCCGTCGATCGCCTCGAAGAGAAAGCGCAGGACGATGTATGTCAGGATGAGCGGGACGACAACCAGGACGCCACTGATAAAATACCGTTTGATAGCTTCAACGATCTTGCTCACAACGGATTCCGTCCGGCTGCTTCTAGCAGCCGCGCTCCAGAGTGATAATAGCCGACCTTCCGATAGTAGTCAACGATATTATCCGGTCAGTTGCCGGCCAATCCGACGATCGCGGGAATGCTCTGGGCAAACCTGAGGATCGGTTCCGGGAAGAGGCCGCAATAGAACACGCCGAGCAGGCCGATGATGACAACGATCGTACCGGGGTTCATGAAGTTCAATTTGTACGGCGAGTCCTCTGACGAGAAAAACATCGTTTTTATGATATTAGCGTAGTAGTACAGGGCAAAGACGGATGTCAGCAGGCCGACGCCGACGAGCCAGTACATCCATTGATTGTATGAGACGAGGGCGGCATGTTTGACGGCGGCCGCAAAGACGTAGTATTTGGCAAGAAAGCCGCCGAGCGGCGGTATCCCGGCCAGCGAGAGCAGGAACACCGACATGGAAGCCGCCATGAACGGCGAGCTTTTTGCGAGGCCGGTGTAGCTCTGAATCTCCGTGGATCCGGTTTTATCTTCGAAGATCGCCACGATAGCAAAAGCGCCCATATTGGCGAACATGTAGGCAAAGATATAGAATGCGACCGACGAAAGGCCGAGGCTGTTCATGGCTACCATGCCGACCATAATATACCCGGCCTGGGCAATCGAGGAATAGGCCAGCATGCGCTTGATATTGGTCTGGCGGATAGCGGCGACGTTTCCGACAATCATGGCGGCCGCTGCCAGTATGGAGACGAGGATACCCCAGTCATTGGGGGCCATGAACGGGTCGAAGAAGGCCGGTAATCCGATAACGAATATCTTGGCGAATGCGACCAGGCCGGCTCCCTTGGAGCCGATGGAAAGGAAGGCGGCGATCGGCGTTGGAGAGCCTTCGTATACATCCGGCGCCCACTGGTGGAACGGAGGAAGCGCGAGCTTGAAGCCGATACCGGCCAGCATGAGGATCATCGATACGACAAGGACAAATCCAAGATCACCGTGCGCCTGGAGCTGGCGGATGTGCGTCAGGCCGATGTTTATCCGTCCCTGGAGGATGTCGGTCGTAGCAGACAACCCGGGTCCGGCCGACAGGCCGTAGAGGAAGGACAGACCGTATACCAGCAGCGCCGACGAAAACGCGCCGATGATGAGATACTTGATACCGGCTTCAACCGAGAGCCTGTTATCCTTGAAAAAGGCGGCCAGAACGAACAGCGGCACGGTAGTCAATTCGAGTCCGATGTACAGTGAAAGTAATTCATTGGATGACCCGAGGAACATCATGCCGACGGTCGAGAAAAGAATCAGCCCGTAGTACTCGCCCCGGTGGTTGATGATTTTCTGTTTCATGATGCCGAAGGAACTGGCGACAGCGAGAAAGGCGGCACCGAGAAAGATGATTTTGAAGAACAGCGAGAGCGGATCGTTGACAAACATCATGCCGAAGCCGCTGCCATAGTACCCTGTCCCCTTCTCCACCGAACCGGCGGCGGACAGGATAGCGATGATGACGCCGGTGAGAATCAGTCCGATAAGGGTCAAAATGCCGGCCGATGATTCAGAACGCCGTTTCGTCACCAGGTCATAGGTGAAGACAACCAGCGCCCAGAAGAAGAGGAACATCTCCGGGAGCATCCTGAGCAGGTTTATCTGGGGCAGTTCGAAATTCATCGCGTTACCTTGCCATCAACGAAACCAGGTTCTGTAATGTGGCCTGCATCAGGTCATTCAACGGTTTCGGGTAAATGCCTATCCAGAG
Organism: uncultured Ignavibacteriales bacterium; assembly: GCA_964396245.1. GTDB lineage: Bacteria > Zixibacteria > MSB-5A5 > GN15 > FEB-12 > CAYNEO01. The sequence goes on along the minus strand of CAYNEO010000032.1, from coordinate 4,542 downwards.
GGTGAAGATCACGAGGGGAGAAACCATTATGATTTCGCGGAAATTGATTTCCGTCAAATGGCCCCAGCGCTCGAGATTGAATTCACCCAGGAATACCCGCTGAACCATGCGCAGGATATAGGTTGCGCCGAGCACGACACCGAGAACTGAAATTCCGACAAGCACTTTGTTGGCGGCACCGAAAGCCCCAACAAATATCATGAACTCGGAGATGAACCCTGACATTCCGGGCAAACCGAGCGAGCCCATCGAGAAGAAAATCATGAATGCCGAGTAGACGGGGAGTTTTGATCCGATTCCACCGAAGGCGGCAATTTCACGGGTGTGAGCGCGATCATAGAGCACGCCCACCAAAAGGAACATGGCCCCTGTCAGCAAGCCGTGAGATATCATCTGGAACATGGTGCCGGTGATTGCCTGCACCGAAGTGAAAGCGCCCAGCGCGAGCATACAGAAGCCCATGTGAGAAACCGAGGAATACGCGACCAGTTTCTTGAGGTCTTTCTGCGCCATCGATACAAGGGCGCCGTAAATGATGGCAATGGCTCCCAGGAGGGCGATCCAGAACGAGAGCGTTTGCAGGGCTTCGGGGAACATCGGCCAACTGATACGAAGCATACCGTAGGTCCCCATCTTCAGCAAGACGCCGGCAAGGATGACGGACACGGCGGTGGGCGCCTCAACGTGAGCATCGGGCAACCACGTGTGGAACGGCCAGACCGGCACCTTGATGGCGAAAGCGATGAAGAAGAACACGAAGCAGACCATCTGAAATGTATACGGCAAACCGGGACCGGACTGAATCAGGGTCAGCATGTTCAGCGTGTGCGGCTCGGAGGTGAAATAGAGTATCAGGATCGAGACGAGCATGAAGATCGAGCCGAACAACGTGTAGAGGAAGAACTTGATCGCGGCGTATTCCTTTCGCGGGCCACCCCAGACACCGATAAGGAAATACATCGGAACGAGCATGACTTCCCAGAAAATATAGAACAGGAAGAAATCGAGGGCGACGAATACGCCCATCATACCGGCTTCGAGCAGGAGGAAGAAGGCGAAATACTCCTTGACGCGAACTTCGATATTGAAGGAGGCGATCAGCGAAATCGTTGACAACAAGCCGGTCAGGGCGAGCAGCGGGATCGAGATGCCATCGGCGCCGAGAAAGTACTGGATATTCAGCGAGGGAATCCAGTTGTACGGGCCTGACTGATAGGCAAAGGCGGCCGATTGGGCATAATTGAAAAAGTAATCCCAGGTCAACCAGAAGGAGACTACCAGCGGAATGAAGCTGAAGCCGGTCGCAACCCATCGGATGAGTTGTTTATTGTCTTTCGGCAACAGCATCACCACCAGCATCCCGGCCAGGGGTGGATATATCAACCAGTTAAGCATGCTTCAGTCTATCCTCCAAGCTCAAGCTATTCTTCTCGTTCCACAGTTTGCGGGGCGGTTTCTTTCTTGCCGGAGACACGGGCAAAGATTGCCAGCAGTGCGGCCAGCGCGACAACCACCACGACAGTCCAGACCAGGTCGAAGTGCCACCCGGCGCCGGAGTTGACATATTTGAGCACGACTATGAGGGCCGCCATGGTCAGGATGAACAGCGCGTAGAATTGCGCCGAACCGTTCTGGACGTATCGCAGCGCGTTCGAGCCCTGGCGGACCAGCCATCCGGAGCCATTGACGGCGCCGTCGATAATCCACTTGTCGAACCACATCTTGATGTCGGACCATTTCACGGTCAGCCATCCGGTGCCGTTGACGGCGCCATCGATAACGCCGGCATCGAACGACCACATGAACCGGGCAAAGCCCAGAAGCGGCCGTATGATGACGGCTTCGTAGATTTCATCTATGTAATATTTGTTGTACAGCAGAGTATAAATCGGTTTGAACCGCACGGCCATCTTCTCGGGGGAAATCGTTTTCTTACGATACATCAGGTACGCGAGGCCGATGCCGGAACCGGCGACCACGGTCGAGATCAAAGCGAATACGACAAAGTGCAGGTTGAACAGCGACATGTGCACTTCGTGGTGATACACGAACGACGAGAAGCCGGGATACATACCCGGGATGCCGACCCAACCGGCGCAGATAGCCAGGATCGACAGGAAGATCAGCGGGTAGGTCATGTTGTTTGGCGATTCGTGGGCGTGGTCATAGCGGTGCTGATCGCGCGGTTTTCCGAAGAAGGTCAGGAAACAGAGGCGGAACATGTAAAAGGCCGTCATGAAGGCGATGGCCAGAGTGAGAATCATGAAAATGGGGTGGCCGTTGGTGGCGGCGATAATTTCGTCTTTAGACCAGAAGCCCGCGAAGGGGAAGATTCCGGAAATGGACAGCGAGGCAATAATAAAGGTGATGCTCGTCTTTTTCATTTTCGGATAGAGACCGCCCATTTCCTGAATGTCGTTGGTGTGCACGGCGTGGATGACGGAACCGGCGCCAAGGAAGAGCAGGCCCTTAAAGAACGCGTGTGTCATGAGGTGGAAGGTGCCGGCGGTGTATCCGGCCGAGTGATGGCCGTGGGCGACATCGTAGCCATACAGTCCAAGCGCCATGATCATGTACCCGAGCTGACTGACGGTGGAATAGGCAAGCACCCGCTTGATATCGTTCTGTACTAATCCTATAGTGGCGGCCATGAAGGAGGTAGTGACACCGATAATGGCGACCACCATCGAGGCATCGGCTGACGCTGCGAAGATATTCATTGCGCGGGCGACCATGTAGACGCCGGCGGCAACCATCGTTGCGGCGTGGATCAAGGCCGACACCGGAGTGGGACCTTCCATGGCATCGGGCAACCAGACATGCAGCGGGAACTGCGCCGATTTACCGACGGCACCGCAGAACAAGAAGATGGCCATTGTCGTGACGACTCCGGCCGGAACGAGGCCGGATTCAATGTGTTCGAAGACGCCGTGATAGTTGAAGGTGCCGCAGTAGAGGCCGATCATCACCAGACCGATGATAAACCCGAAGTCGCCGACGCGGTTGGTGATAAACGCTTTCTTGCCGGCGTCCGCCGCTGATTTCTTCTCAAACCAGAAACCTATAAGGAAGTAACTCGAGACACCGACCAGCTCCCAGAAGATGAAGATCATGAAGAAGTTGTTGGCGACAACGAGCCCGAGCATCGAGAACATGAACAGCGACAGGTAGGCAAAGAAGCGGCTGTACCTGGGATCGTCCTTCATGTAGCCGACCGAATAGATGAGTACGCTGGTGCCAACGGTCATGACCACCAACAACATGATGGCGGTGAGGGGATCGACCAGGATGCCGAACTCAAAATTCATTTTGGCGAACGAGGTGATATGGAAGTACGCCTCGTACGGCGTCGGGTCGATCATTTTCTCGATAAGAATGATGATCGCGATAACCCAGTTGATGACCCCGATCGCAATGGCGAAGCCCGAGGAGACCTTTTCCTTCCAGCGGAGGAAGAAAAGGATCATCCCGAGCGCGAAGAGGTGAAGCAGGGGCATCAAGTATGCGTATTGGGTCATCGTATCATCCTACCACTTCATCACGTTAATATTGTCGGTGCTGATGCCGCGCCAGTTCCGGTACACGAGCAGAACGATGGCGAGGCCGACGGTTGCCTCGGCGGCGGCGACAACCACTATAAAGATGGCGAATATCTGTCCGGCGAGGCCGTCGTTTAAGATAAACTTGTTGAAGGCCACGAAATTTATGTTGGCGGCATTAAACATCAGTTCGAGCGACATCAGGATGCCGATGATATTTCGCCGCGTGATGACGCCGAAGAGGCCGACCGAGAACAGTACCGCCGCCAACCCGAGATAGTAATACATCAGGACCTCTCCTCCCTGGCGAGCACGACGGCGCCTATCAGCGCCGCGAGCATGAGCACCGAAACCACTTCAAACGGCAGCATATACTTCGTCATGAGGGCCTTACCGACCAAGAGGACATTCTGCGCCGGCAGCGCTTCTTTGGCCGCCTGCCATACCTGCGAGTGCCGGACGACCTGGATAACGGCGAAGGCAAACAGCAGGCAGACAAAGAAACCGATGAAGGCGTTGTTGTTTGTCTGGACTATCTTCTTTGAGCCAAGGTCGCTGGTGAGCATGATCGCGAAGATGATCAATATCGAGACGGCGCCGACGTAGATGAGCACCTGTGCGGCGGCCAGAAATTCGGCATGCAAGAGAATGTAAATGCCGGCTACCGAGAACAGGCAGAGGATCAAGAATAAGGCACAATGAAAAATATTCTTGAGGCTGACGACCATGATGGACGAGATAAAGATCACCGCCGCCAGGATCCAGAAGACCGGACCAACACCCATCTCCATGCTCAGGTCTCCTTCCCGTCGTTGTCTGACGATTCGTCGGACGATTTGGGTTCTTCAGGTTTTTTCACCGGCTCGTCTTGCTTGTCTTCGCTCGCCGGTTTTGCCTCGGCCCCGGGCTTTGTCTGCTCGGCCGGTTTTGATTCAGCGGCAGGCTTCATTTCCCGGTCGGGTTGCTTTTCGCCGGTCGTATCGGAATCAGACGCTGCCGCCGG